>DATKST010000101.1:0-71191 GCA_035531475.1 Terriglobia bacterium | reverse complement strand
AACAGCCCTCTCCCCACTCGCGGGGAGAGGGGGACGATCCGTCCTAAGCGTAAGCCCATTCAACAGCCCTCTCCCCACTCGCGGGGAGAGGGGGACGATCCGTCCTAAACGTAAGCCCATTCAACAGCCCTCTCCCCACTCGCGGGGAGAGGGGGACGATCCGTCCTAAACGTAAGCCCATTCAACAGCCCTCTCCCCACTCGCGGGGAGAGGGGGAACCGCGCAGCGGTGGGTGAGGGGCTCGAGTAAAACCGAGTAAAACATCGTGAATAATCCGGGCTAAGTTGCCGCTTCGCTCTACCCCTTATATTTTTGGGGGAGAGCTTTTTGGCGGTATCATCCCTGATTGGCAGCTTTGAGACAAGATTGGCACGGGCGGGTGGCGGACGCCGCCCGAAGAAAATCGAACGTGACATGAAACAAAGGCAGAAGAGCGATTGCCTGAGCCGCACATTTCCCTGCGCCGTTCCCCTCTTGTGTATCTCCCTGTTACTTCTGAGCGTGCAGTGCCGTGGCGCGAGCCAGCAATCGGGTGCCGCGTCGAACCGGAATCACGTCACCTTCAATCGTGACATTGCCCCGATTCTCTTCAAATATTGTGCCGTCTGTCACAGTCCTGGCGAATCAGGCCCCTTTAGTTTGCTCACATACGAAGACGCCCGCCGCCACGCCCGCCAGATGGTCGCTCCGTGCCGAGCCGACTAGCGCCACGGCGCTTGAGGCTCAATGAAAGCTGGTGGAAGCGATTCGTCATTTTCGCCACGCCATTAGCCTCTGGCCCAGCTATTCTGATCCGCATTACAATCTGGGCGTTTGTCTTTTGGCTAGTGGCGATGACGACGGAGCGATGGACCAATTTCGGGAGGTTTTCCGCTTGCAGCCGGATGACGCCCTGGCTCGCCGCCACCTGGCGGACGCGCTCCGTGGCCGCGCTGGCGAAGAATATGCAAAGGGAAGTTTGCCCGATGCCATTCAAGATCTGCGCGAGGTGTTGCAATTGAATCCCAAGGACATTGATTCGTGCAATAATCTGGGGACGGTGCTGGCGCGCGCGGGGAAGTTGGCGGAGGCTGAAACTTATTCCCGGCGAGCGCTACAAATTGATCCCGACAATGCCGCCGCACCGCGCAACCTGGCGCTGGCGCAGTCACTGTTGAGCAAGGAGAAGCGGCAATAATGATGCGCGCCATCCCCTGAGGGTAAAATGCCATGAGCAATCACATGAGTGTGAATCGAAGGTCATTCCTGGAAACTGTTGCAGTGGGAGCCGCCGCGATGTCTGTTGGGCGGACTTTCACCAGCCGGGCTGATTCTCTACCAGCACGGCAAAAGCTGGTGCAGCTCAATTATTCGGACGTGAAGCTCACGGGCGGCCCGCTCAAGGAACAATTTGATCGCGTTCACCAAGCATACTTGGCACTGGACAATGATCACCTTCTGAAGATTTACCGGCACCGGGCCAATCTCTCCGATCCGGGCGAGCCGATGCGTGGCTGGTATGGGGCGGATGGCTTTGCTCCGGGGCATTGCTTTGGCCAGTACGTCTCCGGGCTGTCGCGATTTGCGGCTGCCACCGGAGACGCCGCCACGCGGACCAAAGTGAGGGAACTGGTGGACGGCTTTGCAGCCACCGTGTCGCCGGATGGATATTCTTACGCGAACTTAAAGGCCTCCACCATGTTTCCGGCGTATATCATTGATAAACATGAAATTGGCCTGCTGGATGCCTATCGCTACGCGGGAGTGAGTTCCGCGCGGGATCTACTGCTTCGGGTGGTGCGCGGCGCCGTCCGCTACCTGCCACCCCGTGCCCTGGAACGGAATGAAGATCCCATCCAGTCGCCCTACGACGAGTCGTACACCTTGCCGGAAAATCTCTTTCTCACCCACGAAGTGACGGGCGATCCATACTTCCGGAAACTTGCTCAACAGTATCTGATGGATGGCAGTTATTTTGATCCGCTTTCCCGGGGCGTCAACGTCCTGCCCGGCCTTCACGCTTATAGCCATATGAACTGTTTAAGCTCGGCGGCGAAAGCATATCAGGTCCTGGGCGAGCCCAAGTACCTTGAAGCCATCCAGAATGCTTGGGAAATGATTGAAAAAACTCAGCAATTCGCTTCGGGCGGATGGGGTCCGAACGAAGCGTTCGTGAAGCCCAACCAGGGGTTGCTTGGAGCGAGCATCGACTCCACCCATGCTCACTTCGAAACCCCTTGCGGCTCTTACGCGCACTTCAAGCTCGCCCGCTATCTGATGAGTTTTACGGGAGATGCCCGTTACGGTGATAGTCTGGAGCGGGTGCTCTACAACACCGTGCTCGGCGCCAAGGACCCGAAGGGTGACGGACACTACTTCTACTACTCGGATTATCATCCCACCACCCAAAAGGGATACTTCCCGGACTTGTGGCCTTGTTGTTCCGGAACGCTGCCGCAAGTGGTTGCGGATTACGCGGTCAGCGCCTACTTCGGATCACCCGAAGGCATTTACGTAAACCTATTCACTCCTTCGCAAGTCGCTTGGAAATTCCAAGGAGCGCCGGTGCGGTTGACCCAAACCACCCACTATCCGGAAGCTGATTCGAGCGAAATCAGGATGGAAGTTGCTCAGCCGATGGAGTTTACAGTGTTTGTGCGAATTCCCGGCTGGTTGCAGAAGCCCGCCCAGCTTGCCGTGAATGGCAAGGCAGTCTCAGTCCCGGCCGGTCACGGAACTTTTGCCGCCATCCATCGCCGCTGGCAAAACAATGATACAATTCAAGTTACATTTCCTTTCAGCTTCCGCCTCGAGCCCGTGGATGAACAGCATCCCAAAATGGTGGCCCTGATGCATGGTCCGCTGATGATGGTGGTCATGAATCCGGAAGTAACGCTTCCGCGCCAAAGTCTTGATTCGGAAGGAGGAATCAAGCCGGTTCCACATCAGGCCATGACCTTTGAGGTTCAAAAGCCACCCCAAGAGGCGCGCTTTGAGCCTTTCTACAAGGTTCAGGGCGAAACCTACACCAGCTATTTGAAGCTGGCGTGACCTGATAACGGTTGATAACTGAAAGGTATTGGAAGGTCACATTTCTGAGGCAGTTATACAAGAGGGCATAAGTGGCGACGGGCATTTGATGTAGCGGCGGTCTCTGACCGCCGGAAACTGTTGAAGAATAAAGTTCGGCGGTCAGAGACCGCCGTTACAGCAGCGAAAATGTACCACTACCAACGTTGGGGTTTCCTTGACAAGAATGACAGCGTCACTTTAAGCTAACTATTCAGGTCTGGTTCTCCGCCGTGCTCATTACCCGAGAAGAACTGGCGTTCCATCCCCTCCGGGTCGACAAGACCTTTGAAGCAGGGGAACAGGACTATCAGAGCAGCGATTTCCGGCAAATCGAAGCACTTGATATTAAAGCACTTGCTGATCTCGTGGGCGAGGATATTCATGTGCGCGGTCAACTCCGTACCCGCTTGGAATCGGAATGTGACCGCTGCGCGGTGCAGTTTGATTTTCCGGTCGAAAGCGATTTTGACCTTTATTACCGGCCCGTTTCCACGATTGCCCGGAACGAGGAGATTGAAGTCTCGGGCGATGAGTTGGACGTAGGGTTTTACCAGGGCGATGGAGTCGATTTGGAGGATTTGATCCGGGAGCAGGTTCTTCTGTCGTTGCCCATGAAGATGCTTTGCGGGGCCGAATGCCAGGGCCTCTGTCCGGCGTGCGGGGTGAATAAAAACCTGGCGACGTGCCAATGTGAGGTATCGCAGCACGATTCGCCGTTTGCTGGGCTAATGCCCAAGTCGAGCGCGAAGGGGTGAAGAATTCAAGCCACGGTCTCTATTGCGGCAAGCGGTTCGCAACCCATGTTCTGAGAAAGGGAAAACCGGCATTCGGACAAAATTTTTCTTCCACCCTGGGCTGTGGTAACAGCCCAGTCTGCAAGGGCGAGTTTGACGGCGCCGAACGGCTTCCGGTAATTCAAAGAGAGAGAGTGCGATGCCAAACCCAAAACGAAGACATTCCAAGGCAAGGCGCAATCGGCGCCGTTCACACGACCGGCTGGCCAATCCTGCCATTGCCGAGTGCCCTCACTGCCACGAGTCCAAGCTGCCACACCAGGCTTGTCCGCATTGCGGCTATTATCGCGGGCGGGAAGTGATCCTGGCTGAAGAGAAGACTTAGCTCCAGGGTTGCCACCTGAGCGGGATTGCAGTATAAGGGGCTGAGTGCAGCGTTTTGTAAGTTCGCTCACGTGTTCTCGCACCCCTCACCCGGCGCTGTGCGCCACCCTCTCCCCGCTTGCGGGGAAAGGATTTCCAGCCTCGATAAGCATCGAGCGGCTTTTGCGAAGACGCCATGCAACGAATCGCCGTTGACGCGATGGGGACGGATCTTGCTCCTTTGCCGGAGGTGGAGGGGGCTATTCAAGCAGCCCGCGAGCGGCTGGCCCAGATTCTGTTGGTGGGCCCGGTTGAGGTGCTAAAGCGGGAACTGGAGCGGCGCAACACCAGAGGCCTGCCCATTGAGCTGGTGCACGCCAGTGAATCGGTGACCATGGAAGACGACGCCGCGAAGTCGTTCCGGCGCAAGCGGGATTCCTCGATTCGGGTTGTGGCCCGGTTGGTGCGCGAAGGAAAAGCGGACGGTATGGTGAGCGCCGGCAACACCGGCGCGGTAATGACCACGGCGAAAATCGTGCTGGGCGCTCTGGAAGGGGTGGACCGTCCGGCGCTGGCGCAGGTTTTCCCAACTTCCAAGGGGCGCGCCGCGGTCATGCTGGACGTGGGCGCCAACGTCGATTCGAAACCCGTCCACCTGGAGCAGTTCGCGGTGATGGGGGAAATCTACTACCGGGTCATTTTCGGTCAAGCCCGTCCCCGCGTTGGCTTGCTGTCCATCGGCAGCGAAGATCACAAAGGCAATGAGCTGACACGCGAAGCGTTCCCCCTCCTCAAGCGTCTACCCTTGAATTTCGTGGGCAATGTGGAAGGCTGTGACCTTTATAACGGCCGAGTGGATGTGATCGTCTGCGACGGATTCATTGGCAACGTGGGGCTGAAGATCAGCGAAGGGTTGGTGGAGGCTATCACCTCGTTATTGAAGGAATCCCTTTCAAAGACCCTCAGTTCCAAGGTAGGATATGTCCTTTCCCGCAAGGCTTTTAAGGAATTCAAGAAGAGAGTGGACTATTCCGAATATGGGGGCGCGCCCTTGCTGGGCGTACGCGGCGTTTGCCTGATCGCTCATGGGGGATCGAATGCCAACGCCATCAAAAACGCCATTCGCGTCGCCGCCGAATTTGCGGAAGGCTGCGTGAACGAAAAGATTCAGCAGGAGCTTGGCAGGACGGCACGGGCCGTGACCTCTGAATAAGCCGGATTGTTCATGAAGTGTTACTTGGGGACTGTCAGGCGACGGTTAACCCCAATACTGTTCACTTAAGGTCCGTTCGAGAATGATGCACACGGGTGAGCCAGAGCCCCTCACCCACCGCTGCGCGGTTCCCCCTCTCCCCGCTTGCGGGGAGAGGGCCGGGGTGAGAGGCCAGGCGACGCCTCTGACATCAACATCATGAGAGTCGCCTTAACTGAACAGTATTGCGGTTAAGGCCCCGCCCTGGCGGTTTTCCATAGAGGTTTGCGAGTAATCCGGATTAAGAAGATCGTAGCCCCGGAAGGGAACGGGCTTTTGCGCCCGATTCCAACCAGATTCAAATGAAGGAGCAGTATGGCTCACGCGGGAATCATCGGAACGGGCGTGGCATTGCCGGACAAGGTGATCACCAATGCAGACCTTGAAAAGATGGTGGAGACCAGCGACAAGTGGATCACCGAACGGACCGGGATCAAAGAGAGACGCCAGGCCGCTCCAGACGAAACCACCTCCACTTTATCCATCCTAGCAGCGCAAAAGGCCCTGGATATGGCCGGAATTAAACCCACGGATCTTGACTTGATCATCTGCTCCACCATCTCCCCGGATATGCCCTTGCCTTCAACCGCCGCTTTCATCCAGCGGGGTCTGAGAGCAAGGCCGGTTTGCTCGTTTGACCTGGCGGCGGCCTGCTCGGGTTTCCTCTTCGGCATGACGGTGGTGGAGCAATTCATCATCACCGGCCGGGCGAAATATGCCCTGGTTGTGGGCGCGGAGCTGCTCTCGCGCTATTTGGATTATAAGGACCGCGCCACTTGCGTCATCTTTGGCGATGGAGTGGCGGCGGGAGTGCTGGGAGCGGTCGAACCACCTTCGGGCATTCTGGCTTCGGAAATGCACACGGACGGACAATTTGCCGATCAGCTTTTTATCCCGGCGGGCGGGACGATCAGTCCGGCTTCCTGCGAGACTGTGACCGAGCGCGGCCATTACATCAAGATGCGGGGAAATGAGCTCTTCAAGGTGGCCGTGCGCAGCCTGGAGGAAGTTTCAAGGCGGGTTCTTGAACAAGGCAACATGTGTCCGGAACAACTTGACCTGTTCATTCCTCATCAGGCCAACCAGCGAATCACAGATGCCGTGCGGGAGCGGCTGGGCTTGCCGGCGGAAAAGGTTTATTCCAACATCAGCCACGTGGGCAACACTTCCTCGGCTTCAATCCCCATTTGCCTGGACGAGTGCGCGCGCAGCGGCCGTATCAAGAAAGGTGATGTGATTCTGATGTCGGCGTTTGGCGCGGGTGTAACCTGGGGATCGATTTTAATGCGCTGGTAATGGACTCGCCAGCAAGATGATGAACCATCCGTGTTGGCCATTTCTTCCGTGAACACCACGCCAGGCTTATCTGGAGAGACAAAGGTGGAATTCGGAATTTGAGCGGCATAGCATTCCTGTTTCCCGGTCAGGGATCGCAATACGCCGGCATGGGCCGCGAATTGGCGGAAGCCTTTCCCGTTGCACAGAGAGTGTTTGAGCGGGCGGACCAGGCTCTGGGATTTTCAATTTCCCGGCTCTGCTTTGAAGGACCGGCGGAGGAGTTACAGCTCACGGCCAATACGCAACCTGCGATCCTTGTGGTTTCGGTGGCGGCGGCGGAAGTTCTGGCAGGAAAGGGAGTGCGGCCGGACTTTGTTGCCGGACACAGCCTGGGCGAATATTCGGCGTTGGTGGCGGCCGGCTCGATCCAGCTTGAGGATGCGGTGCGGTTGGTACGCAAGCGCGGCCAGACCATGCAGGAAGCGGTGCCGGTGGGTGAGGGATCGATGGCAGCATTGTTGGGGCTGGACCGTTCGGTGGTGGATGAGGTGTGCGCCGAAGCCGCGCAAGGGGAAGTGGTCTCCGCTGCCAATCTCAACGCTCCCGGCCAGGTGGTGATTGCGGGTCATGCCGGTGCTGTGGCAAGGGCTGTTGAAATCGCCAAGCAGCGGGGCGCCAAGCGGGCCTTGATACTGAATGTGAGCGCGCCGTTCCATAGTTCTCTGATGAAGCCCGCGGCGGACCGCCTGACGCCGGAATTGGACGCCGTCTCCCTTTGCGACCCGGCCTGCCCCTTGGTGAACAACGTAGACGCCCGTCCCGTGCGTTTTGCCCACGAAGTCCGCGACGGGTTGAAGCGGCAAGTATCATCGCCGGTGCGCTGGGAAGAGTCGATGCGCCGGTTGCGCGCTGAGGGCGCTGATCGTTTCGTCGAAGTGGGCCCCGGAAAAGTTCTCTCCGGTCTGATGCGCCAGATTGACCGCGGAGCTCTGTGCTGGCGGGTTGACAGTCCGGCTTCGCTGGAGGAAACGTTGGGAGGGCTCGAAACCGTTGGCAACTGATTCGAGAAGCCTGCGAGGGAAAAAGGCGGTGATCACCGGCGCGTCCCAAGGCATCGGGCGGGCCTGCGCGCTGGCTCTGGCTGAAGCCGGCGCCGACGTGGCTCTGGCCAGCCGCAATGCTGATAAATTGGCCGCCGTCGCTCAGGAAGTGGAACAGTTTGGAGTGAAGTCCCTGGTGATGAGCCTGGACGTGGCCCAACCCGAATCTGTAAAGGAAGGCTTCGCCCGTATCCTCGAAGCCTGGGAAAGAATCGAAGTATTAGTGAACAACGCCGGGATTACCAAGGATAACCTGCTGATGCGCATGAAGGTGGAAGACTGGGATACCGTCCTGCGCACCAACCTGGATGGAGCGTTCCATTGTATCCGCGCCGTTCTTCCCGGCATGGTGCGGCAACGGTCGGGACGAATTGTGAATATTACCTCGGTGGTAGCCCAAGCGGGGAACGCCGGGCAGTCCAATTATATTGCCTCCAAAGCCGGCCTGATCGGCCTGACGAAGGCGGTGGCGGCGGAAGTGGGCAGCCGCAATATTACGGTGAATGCAGTGGCGCCGGGATTCATTGACACGGCCATGACGGCCCATCTGCCCGATGCCATAAAGAACCGGATCTTGAGCATGGTGCCGCTGAACCGCATGGGGACGGACCGCGATGTGGCGCTGGCGGTGCGCTTCCTGGTGACGGATGAAGCGAGTTACATCACGGGGCATTGCCTGAACGTCAACGGCGGCATGTTTATGGCATAGGCCGAACGGCGCCACGCGGGATTCAGTTCGCTGGGTAGTGGACTATTTTTGCGGCTGTAGCGGCGGTCTCTGACCGCTGAACTTTATTCTTGAACCGTTTCCGGCGGTCAGAGACCGCCGCTACAGCAAACTAACCCACTACCTTTCGCTGAAGGTCAAGTCCTTCGCGCCAAAATCATGCTATCTTAATGGTTTCGCCGGGCCGCGACAAACACTTTGGAAGAAGCGGACCGGACGAAGTTTTTTCTTGTTATCGTTGGCTGGTTATTGCTGGAATGGCAGACCCTAAAATCCGAGGAGGATGGACGGATGGCTTCCATCGAAGAAAAAGTGAAGCAACTCATTGTGGAACAACTGGGTGTGGATGAGCAGGAGGTGACTCCAAGCGCCCACATCATCGATGATCTGGGGGCCGATTCCCTGGACATTGTGGAATTGGTGATGACCTTCGAGGAGTCTTTTGGAATTGAGATTCCGGACGAGGACGCGGAGAAAATCCAAACGGTCAAAGACTCCGTGGATTACATTCAGGCCCACGTCAAGCCGGCCACGAACTGAGACCCCGGACGCAGCTTGCGAAGGAGGAACGAGGCTTGGCACGAAGGGTTGTGGTTACGGGCGTGGGATTGGTGACCGCATTGGGCGTGGGGACGGAGGAAAGCTGGAAGAACATCCTGGCGGGCAAGAGTGGTGTGGCGCCCATCACCCATTTTGGTACGACCGGCTTTTCTACGACGATTGCGGCGGAAGTTAAGGGGTTCGACCCGCTTCAGTTCATCGCCAAGAAAGAACTGAAGAAGATGGGTCTGTTTATTCAGTTTGCCCTGGCCGCTTCGCAATTCGCGATGGAGCAGTCGGGGCTCAAGGTGACGGCGGAGGTGGCGGACCGGGTTGGCGTTTACATCGGGTCCGGCATTGGGGGCTTTGACGTCATTGAGCGCGAGCACACGGCCCTGATGCAGGGCGGGCCGCGAAGAATTTCCCCTTTTTTCATTCCCGCCACCATTGTCAATATGGCCTCGGGTTTCATTTCGATCCGTTGGGGGGCGCGAGGACCGAATTCCGCCACGTGCACGGCGTGCTCGTCCAGCGCCCACGCTGTGGGCGATTCATTTCGCATCATCAGCCGCTGCGACGCGGACGTGATGATCTGCGGCGGAACCGAAGCCGCCATTACGCCGATGGGGGTGGGCGGATTCGGGGCGATGCGCGCCCTTTCCACGCGCAATGACGCGCCGGAAGAAGCCAGCCGGCCTTTTGACCGCGACCGCGACGGATTCGTAATCGGTGAGGGCGCTGGAATCATCATTCTTGAGGAACTGGGCTTTGCTCAGCGCCGCAACGCCAATATCCTGGCGGAGATTGTGGGCTACGGCATGTCCGGCGACGCCTATCACATTACGGCGCCCTCAGAAGACGCCAGCGGCGGCGCCCGGGTGATGCAAAACACCCTGACTGACGCCAAGGTTCTGCCGGAGCAGGTGGATTATATCAACGCCCATGGCACTTCCACGCAGTATAACGACCGCCTGGAAACCCTGGCCATCAAGAAGGTGTTTGGCGATCACGCCCAAAAGCTGGCGGTCAGCTCGACGAAATCGATGACCGGTCATCTGCTGGGTGGCGCCGGAGGCCTGGAAGCAGGACTTACCACGCTGGCCCTTCGCGATCAGATTCTTCCGCCCACAATTAATTACCAAAATCCTGATCCGGATTGCGATTTGGATTACGTTCCGAACGTGGCGAGACCCGCCGCAATCCGGTACGCGCTCTCCAATTCCTTCGGGTTCGGAGGGACCAACGCGGCCCTTTTGTTAAAAGCCTTTGAGCCGTGAGCGGCTGCGGTGCTCGTCTTTTTCCGCTTGCCGCCATGGAAACCGGGTTATTCGTGGACTTTCGACCGGGGACCGTCAGGGCACGGTTTTAACCGTGCCGACGAACCGTGTTTCGATCGTCTTTTGTCTCGCATCCCGAACGGTCCGTTGTAACGGACCGTTCGGGATGCGAGACAAAAGAGAAAAGTTCCGGCGCTAAGCCGGCACGGTTAAAACCGTGCCCTGATGGTACCGGGATTTCCCGCGATGCAATGACACCCATGAAAATTGCCGTATGCCTGAAGCAGGTTCCCTCGCGTGACTCGGTGTTGCGGATCAACGCCGCGGGGACCTGGATCCAGGAAACCGACATCAATTATGAAGTGAATGAGCCGGACATTTATGCCCTGGAGGAAGCGCTGCGGCTGAAGGAAGCGCAAGGTGGTGAAGTGGTGATTTGCTCGTTGGGGCCGGCGCGCGCCACGCAGGCGATCAAGGAAGCATTGGCCAAGGGCGCGGACCGCGCTTTGCACCTGGAGGACGCCGCGTTCGAGGGTTTGGACGCCAACGGGATCGCCAAGGTCTTTGCGGCAGCTTTGCAGCCGGAGAATCCGGACCTGATCGTGACCGGCTTGCAATCGGACGATCTGGGATTTGCCCAGACGGGCGTGATGCTGGCCGAATTCTTGGGCTTGCCGCACTCGACCATCATCATGCAGATCGAGGTGAACGGCGGCCGGATGCGAGTGAAACGCGAACTGGAAGCGGGATGGTTCCAATGGATTGAGATGCCGCTGCCTGCCGTGTTGACCATCCAATCCGGCATCAACAAACCGCGTTACGCGACTCTGAAAGGGATTATGGCGGCGAAGAACAAGCCGATTCGCAAGGTTTCGCTTGCCGGTCTTGGCATCAGCCCGCAGGAGATCAAGCCCGGCTTGAGCATCCTGAAAATCTACCCGCCCATCAAACAGTCGAAGACAGAATATCTGGAAGGCAGCGCCAGGGAAATTGCAGTGAAGCTGGTGGACAAGCTGAAGAATGAGGCGCGAGTGCTGTGAAGTTCGAAACCCCGTGGGGGTTGACCCCAATACTGTTCACTTAAGGTCCGTTCGAGAATGATGCACACTGGTGAACCATATCCCCTCACCCACCGCTGCGCGGTTCCCCCTCTCCCCGCCTGCGGGGAGAGGGCCGGGGTGAGGGGCCAGGCGACGCCTCTGACATCAACATCATGAGACTCGCCTTAACTGAGCAGTATTGGGGCTAACCCGGATTATTCACGAAGTTTTACTCGATGACCGTTCGGAAACGTGCAAGGCATTATTGAAAATCTTCATTTCAAGGTTGAGTCCGCGGATGATCGCGGCTAAAAATGGCTGGATCGATATTGGTTTTCGCGGAGCATCAGGGCGGGAAGATTGTCCGCCCCACGTGGGAAGCGATTGCCGCGGCACAGCAGATGTGGGGTGAGACGGAAGCCGCGGTGTCCGTGGTGATCTTGGGAGAAAATGTCGCGGCGCTCGCGGCGGAGCTATCGGCGGCCGCCGTGCAAGAAGTGTTGGCGGTGGATGGCCCGGGCCTGGCCGAATACACGCCGGAAGGTTACGCCCTGGCTTTGCGGAAGGTGATCGAGGATCGCAAGCCGGATTGGGTCATCTTCAGCCACACATATCAGGTGCGCGATTTCGCGCCGAAACTTGCGGCGATGCTGAATCGAGGGCTGGCGAGCGATTGCCTGGGTTACCGCCGCGAAGATGGCCGGATGATTTTTGTCCGGCAAGTGTTCCAGGGAAAATTCAACGCCGACGTGGCGCTGGCGGACGAAGCGCCACGGCTGGTCACGTTCCAGGCAGGTTCCTTCCGCGAGGATGCGGTGAAACGCGGCGCCAGTCCGGCGCCCATTTCACCCCTAGCCGCCGCGCCGGACCCTGCCGCCATTCGAACCCAGCCCGGCGAGCGTTTCCGCGAAGCGAAGCAAGCCGTGGACTTGACGCAGGCGGAACTGATTGTGGCGGTGGGCCGGGGCATCAAGGCGCCGGAGAATCTTGATCTGGCCAAGCGGCTGGCGGAGGCCCTGGGCGCGGAGATGGGCGCGTCACGCCCCATCTGCGATAGCGGCTGGCTGCCGATGGACCGCCAGGTGGGAAGCTCCGGCCAGACGGTGGCGCCGAAGCTTTATTTGGCGCTTGGCATCTCCGGCGCCATTCAGCATCAGGTGGGCATGAAAGGCGCCCGCACGGTGGTGGCGGTGAACAAGGACAAGGAAGCGCCAATCTTTGAGGTCGCCACCTATGGCATTGTCGGTGATTTGTTCGAAATTGTTCCACCGCTGATTGAGGAGTTGAAGAAAGTGAAGGCCGGCTGAATACTTTCGCTGGGGACACGCCGAAACGGGGAGTAAGAAAGAAGTGATTTGTCCGATCTGCAATAAGCACAAGGCCAAGCGGCTGTGCCCGGCAAAGGCTGAGACCATTTGCACAACCTGCTGCGGCCGCGAGCGGGAGGTGACCATCGATTGCCCTTCGGATTGCGTTCATTTGATGGCGAGCCGGCAGTTCGGCGAGGACAAGAAGGAAATCAACTGGAGCGAAGTGCCATTCCCGGAAGAGCGGCCCTCGCAGACTCTTATCGGGAGTCATCAGAGCTTTATCCTTGACCTCTTCTTTGCGATCGGACGTTTTGCCACTGAAAATCCGGCGCTTGTGGACTCGGACGCTCAAGGTTCGCTCCAGGCGCTTGCCGAAACTTACCGGACGTTGGCCTCCGGGATCTATTTTGAGAGGGCTCCGCAATACCGAATCCAGCGGGAGCTTTATGACCGGATGAAGGGTGCAATCGCAGAGTTTAAGAAAGAAGAGACGAGAGATGGAGTGATTTCCAGAACGCGGGACTTCGAGCTTCGTGATTGCTTGGTCTTCCTCGCTCAAACTTCCGTGATCCGCTCCAACGGACGGCCCAAGGGCCGCGCCTTTCTGGATTTTATCCGCGGCCAGTTTGACCTGAAGCAGTTTTCGAAGTCTTCATCCAGCGCGATCGTGCTGCCATAAGTTGGCGGTTGCGGGGGGAACGGATGAGCGCAGGCGCTGAACGGTGACTCATCGCCTCCACTGTCAGCGCTTCAGGACGGCGATATCCAGCACAGGGTTGACTTCGTACCACTTGCGGCCGGCTTGGGCGTCGAAGCGCGATACGCCGTAGACCCGAACATAACTTCCGTCGCGCGGAGCAGCCATCTTGATGGGGCTCATGATTTCGCAGACCACAAACGGCCCCGCCGCGTTCGAACTCTCAACCAGCTTGAAAGCGACGGTCCCTTCTTCCGCGTCGGTGTGGACGTCCGTAACGTATCCTTGGGTCGCGATGCGGGGTTCCGTATTGAATTTGAGGTTGGCGATATCGAGCCGGTGGAAGTCATGCAAGTCCAGAGCGCCGGTGGTGGCTGCGGCGCCAGACCGTTGCCCGAACAGGACGTCCCGGTTTGAGACCACCAGGAGGGCACACTGTGCCACCAGAACCACGGCAAGCAATCCCAACACGGGCGGGGTCGCAAACCGTTCAAGCCAGTCATGCCACGCCGGAACCCGCCGCCAAGGGCTTCGAGCTTCCTCCCCAGCGTCAGCCATCATCGCTCGAAACTCCGAAGGGTGATCGTTGCCCATCGCCTGGCGCGGCAGTCTCTGCGCCATGTGGTGCCCGTCGCGAAGGTGCAACAGTAGCTCCCGGCACCAGCCGCAGTCGAGCAGGTGCCGTTCCAACTGCCTCACGTCCTTTTCCCGAAGCTCTCCCTCGATATAAGGCAAGAGCTTTCTGCGCAGACTAAAATGCCAGCAACTCATGGCGGACACCTCCTGACATCTACAAAAAACTTCTGAATGGCCGCAGGCGCTCTTCGAGCTCTGTCAAGGCCCGGCTCAACCGGGATGCCACCGTGCCAGGCGCGCAGCGGAGTACCCGGCCGATCTCTTCGTAGGAAAGGCCCTCCACATACTTGAGCACAACTACTTCGCTCAACTTGAAAGACAACTGCATCACGGCCTGCTGCAGGATGATCTCCCGCTCCTGGCGCGCGTGCTGGTCGTGCGAAATGGGCTTCGTATCAATTTCGTCGCTGCTCCCGAGGATCGCTTCCAAAGGTACGTGCGAAGCGCGCCGCGACCGGTGGACATTCTGACATTCGTTGTGGGCAATTCGGTAAATCCAGGTTGAAAGGCTGGACTGGAAGCGAAAGCCGTGGAGCCCCCGGAAAACCTTCAGGAAAATCGTCTGCAGTAGGTCCTGGGTTTGTAGCGGATCGCCGATGGAGTAAGCCACCAGGTTGTATATTCGCGGGCGATATGCGTCGTGGAGTTCACGGAATGCCTCAGGGTCGCCGCGTTGCGCGGCCATGACCAGTTGGCGTTCCTGTTCACAGTCAATTGCCTGTTTCTTATTCGCCGGCCCGGATTGATGGATCATCACGTCTTGGCCATCATAGACTTTTTTCAAAGTCCGGACAATGGATGGAAGACACAACACAACGAGGCCGGCCTGGCGAGCTTATCAACGGCCGAACGGAGCCCCCTACGCGGACAATTGCCGCCTGCGGCGCCACGTGTCCCGGGCGGCGCTCAAAACCAGTCCGAAGCCGGTCAGTGCAACCAGGAGGCTGTCCCACTTGCCAATGTAGGGCAATGCCACGGCGACGAAGATAACCACCAGACCGAGCAGAAGGGGAACCGCAAATGGCACCTTGGCGCCAGGAATCGTCCCCATCAACCGATTGCCGATGACAGGGGCCAGGAAGATCTTCACCAGAAACAAGCCAAGAATCCATAATATAAGAGCCATGATGGCGAGGGGCAATCCGACCACAGTGAGCGCCGCCATCACCGCAGCAACCGGGGTGACCACCAGCAACACGAAGCCCCAGCCCATGGCTTTGAGCAGATCGGATGAGTTTTCCATTTTCCCTGTGAACAGGGAAGGGAAGAGCCAAAAAAGCACAAGTCCCGTCAGCCACACAGCGCAAAGTTCAACGGCGCGCCAGAGGTAGTAGCGAAGGGTCAGGAACCGGCTGACCCGGTTGCCGCTCAATTTGACTTCCGTTTTGCCCCCGACCACGGCCCCCGGGTCCAGACTGAAATCGCGGGTTCGATGCACCCTGGCCACCAGGTTCTGACCAATGTGGGCAGAGCTCGCAACCCTCACCTGTCCGGCGGAGGCGTAAACACCATGGTCCACATTGCCCCGCAACATGACATTTGCGGCGCCTACTGCGACGCCTCCCTTCACATCGCCGTTGACGTTCAGGGTTTGACAAAAAGCGATTACATCCCCGCCCACTTGCCCGCCGTCGGCTATCTCCAACGACTCAGCGAAGACGTGTACTGACTGGCCGACCTTTCCATGCACTGTCACAAATTGCGCCCATGCGAAAACGTTGCCCTGGACTGTCCCTTCAATGTCGAGCGTCTGCGACGACGTAATGACGTCTCCGGTGACGGTGCCGCTGATGGTGATTTTTTGGCCGTGAGCGATCAGGTTGCCATTGACCCTGCCGGCGATCTCCACGTATTGCGCACCCGCCTCCAGGCTGTCAGCCACGGTTTCACTAGGCGGAACCGTCACGGTTTGCCCGCTGTTGCGAGTCTCAATGGCATAGGCCGGTTTACCCGGACCCACAAACATCATCACCGCTCCTAGCAGCGCAAAGTGAAGCGGCCATCGCCGGAGCAGCAAGTAAATGCCGCCGGCCACGAGGAGTCCCACTGCAAGGCTGGTCACGGCGAGTCCGAACCAATGGAGAATAGCCTGGCTTTCCACAGAAAGGAAAAACGCAAAGCTGAGAAAGAAATTGAGGATTGCGGTGCGGTTGAAGGGGTTGAACCAGTCTGCGGATGCGGGAAAATTACCGGAAATCCATTGAACCGTCCAGCTCAATGCGATAACTCCTCCCATCATCACCGGCAAGACCCAGGCGAGCGGAAAACCCGAGTAACCATTGCCAGGAACGGTTGCCAATCCTTCGGCGCCCACCTCCAGGGCTTCAGCGATCACCTGGTTTTCCAGGCGCAAGCGCTCCACTTGAGCGCGGCATGAAGGGCAGATGGCCAGATGAGCGTCAATCGTGCGGCACTCCTCGGCGGAGAGTTCATGATCAAGGTAAATGGAATAGGTGAGGTCCGTAAAGCAGTTCATGACTGGCCCTCCTCGCCGGCCCGCGCCAGAATGCGGCGCAGCTCTTTCTTGCCTCTGAAAATGAGTGTCGCAACGTTGCTTCGTGGTATGTCGATTGTCTCCGCAATCTGGTCATAGGTCAGGTCGCTGTAATAGCGGAGAGCCAGTGGAATGCGGTAACGCTGCGGAAGCGCCGCAACCGCTCGCTTGACCGTTTCGCGCCGCTCCGCGCTCAGCACTTCTCCGAGCGGCGACGGCCCTTGGGAGGGATGTTCCCACTCCACCGGCTCGGCCGTTGAGAAAATTCGGCTCTCCAGCCCCCGCCGCCGCAGCAAATCCACGCAGTAGTGGCTTGCAATGCTATAGAGCCAGGTGGGGAAGGGCATTTCGCTGCGATAACTGTCCATGGCTTTCTGGGCCTTCAAAAATACCTCACTCGTGGCATCCTCCGCTTCATCCTGATTCCCCAGCAGGTGCCGGCACAAGCCCAGCACCTTGCGGGAAAACAGCCGGTAGAGGCTTGCAAAAGCCTCCGGGTCGCCGGCCCGAGCCCGCCGGAGAATGGATTCGAGTTGCACACCCATGCGGTATCTTCGGCCGTTCCAATCATTCAGTACGATTGGGGAAGCTCGAAATTGCAGCTTTCTTCAACGGCACCCACCGGCGGCCAAAATTGCGGAAGGTCTTCCTTCACAGGAATTCCAGCAGCGGAAACAAAGCCGGTTGCTTCCTCATGCGACATAGTAACTGATTTTCGAGAGCTTTTGGATGGAGCTGGCGAGTAGGGCGAGTAGAAAATTGATTGATGTCTTTTACATGCACATGCCGGATGCCATAACCCTAACCCGGCGTGACTTATCAGAAGGGAAATAGTTTTTTCAGAAAGTGCAGGTGGCCTTTTTTCTTTTTCTTCTTCTGAGTTGATGAGGTATCAGAAGCATTCTGGGTATTCTGATTTCCAGCTTTTGCCGGGTCTGCGCCGGTCGCGGTCTTGCCTTCGCTCGACGGCGCCGCGCCGGGGGACTTGCTCGCAGACCCATTGGCCCGAGCGACAGCGGTGGGAGACGACGCCTTGGCCAGCGCGGGCCCGGTTGGGTTAGAGCCCTTGGATTTTGGGTCGGCTGCGCTGCCGGAGTTCAGGCTTCCTTCACCCACGGTCTGGGCGCTCAAATTTCCTACCGTGCTGGCAGGCCGCTCTTTGGCCATTTCCACCGCCGGAGGCTTAACGCCGCCAATATAAACAGGCCCGCGCAGCGTGGCGGAAAAATCGGGCGTGCTGGTGAAGGCGCCACCCATACGATGGGCGATGCCGTGATTGATGTGGCGGTCTTCGTCTGCCTGGGCCCGGGCCAAGATGGCTTGGCTGGCCCTTGGAATTGGCACATGGGCAGCAGCGAGCTTTTCCTTCGCATCATCCGCATGGGAACTGAGCGGAAAATCGGTAAGAATCCGCGCATAATAAGGCATGGCCTCGTTCCCTCTCTTTAATCGTTCCAGAGACTGGGCCAGGTACCACAACGCATGGTCGCCCTCGCTAAAGTTGGGATATTTATTCAGAATCTCTTCGAATCGGGATTCGGACGCCTTACTTGCTCCTCTCATGTAGTAAAACTTGGCGACTTCGTAATCGCTCTCCGCCAGAATTTCTTGCACCTCGCGCAGCCTCGCCTTGACCGTGGGCATCAGGGCGCTGTCCGGATACTTCTGCAGGAAAACCTTGAACTCAGCCTCTGCCTGGTCCGCTTCGAGCGTGTCGCGGTCCTCTTTTCCCATCAGCCGGAAGTGCGCCATGCCGGCCCGGTACTCCGCCATGGGAGCTTCCGGCGCGGTGGGGAAGAAAGTGATGAAGTCCTTGTATTCGGCTTCCGCCTGGGTCAGTCCGGAAACACCGCCCTGCCGGTAGTAGGAATCCGCGATCTCCAATTTGGCCTTGGAAAGGAATTCGCTGTCCGGGTAGGTGTTGATGAGGGTTTGCAGGGTCAGACGGCCCACGTCGAAACGTCCGTGGTTAATTTCATTGGCGGCTTTCTCAAAAAGGATCTTATCGGGTTGATCCCCGGGATTTACCGGACCGGCCATGCCGGTATTCCGGTGGCGGTGGAAAAGACACCCCGGCAGCAGGCCACACCCCAATGTTAAAAGGAGTATCTGCCACACTTTTGAAAGCTGTAGACGACAGTGAGTGCGATGGTCGATTGACGTTCTCATGAATCCTGTGGAGCCTGAAGATCAACAATTATCTTATGGACGTTCTCAGCCTCGTGGATCAGCGCCATAACCCGCT
This sequence comes from Terriglobia bacterium, assembly GCA_035531475.1. Taxonomy (GTDB): domain Bacteria; phylum Acidobacteriota; class Terriglobia; order UBA7540; family UBA7540; genus CALCEB01. The sequence goes on along the minus strand of DATKST010000101.1, from coordinate 52,447 downwards.
CCCCCGTTGGAGCGCCGGCGAGAGCGGCTGGCCCCGCCACAATGACGTCCACACCGTTAGCAGCCAGTTCCCCAATGTGCGCGATCTCGATCCCGCCTTCAACCTGAATCTTGATTCTACCGCCAGACTCGGATTTAAGGTTAGATGCAAACCTGATTTTTTGGATGGACTGGGGAAGAAACCTTTCTTGCCGCCGGTTCCACTCCGCACAAACGAGCGAGACAAAGTCGAGTTCGCTCCTCACATCGTCCAGCACGGCCAGCGGAATCCCGGGTGACAACGCCGCTCCCGCTTCCGCTCCATGCTCGCGGATGCTGCGCAGTGTCCGGAAAAGGTGGTTTGTCGAATCCGGGTGGACCGCCACCCGCCGCGCGCCCGCTTTCACAAACTCTCCCGCGTATCGTTCCGGCCGTTCCACGGCAAGCCGCACGTCGATCCCCAAGGGGCAGGATTTGGCCAGGCTTTCTACCACCGGCAAGCCCACGGTGACTTCCTTCCCGTAGTGGCCATCCATCACGTCCACGTGAAGCGTAGACGCTCCAGCTTTTTGAACTTGGTCCAGGTCTTCACCGAGCCTCGCAAAGTTCAATGCCATCAGCGAAGGGAAAATCAGCATCATCGTTGGGGATGAATCAGGGTTTTGCCCCGGCCTTTCAGTTTTTCAGGTTACCACAACTTGCCCGTTGTTGAATAGAAGACGCGGGTTGAGGTGGCGGGTCAGTTTGCTGGTGCGGCGGTCTCTGACCGCCGCACCAGCGAAAATGTGCCACTACCTCGGTTGACCATCCGTTTTCTTTACAACGGAACAGGCAAAGGGCGGGGCCGTCCCGGCATTTGCGTCCCGGCTCCGAAACTTCTCCCCGTCAGGCGCTGCGCTTCCGGTTGGAGCAACCCACAAAGGCGCACAGACGGAAACTTTTTTATTCTTGCTTCAATTTACTCATTGCATTATTATCGACACCATGCATTGGGTCTTAGGATCCTTCACACTGATCGTTGTGGGGACGGTCTTGCGTAGAATTCTGCGCCTCGGTGACCCCGCACTCTCCCAATATTGTGGCATGATTCCCCTTGACCGGAACCGGGAGTTGACCTTCGATCCTTTAGCCCGGGAGATTGAAGCCCGCACTGGAATTCTTGGCGTTTCCTTAAATGACGCGATGGACGAAAAGAATATCGGAAACCAGGAGGTGGCGTGGAGACTTGCCCGGCTCGCTTGCAGCGAATGGGAGCGATTGGCGGGGGTGATGATGGTCCTGCTCAACTTATTGAACGACCATCTCCCAGACATTCAAATGGTATTCCCGATCCGGAGAATGTCCTCATCCCATTTTATGTCCCGCACCATGGCGGATTACGTTCGGATGCACGAATTGCTCAGCCAATTCGTGTTCCGTCCCCGTTTGAGGTTTCAACTCCAACTCAGGGTTTTGCGCCGTGCCGTTGAGACGTTGACCGCAGAGTTCAACAGAGAGTGCTACCAGGGAGAGCGTGGCGGGAATTCCCCTTCCGGCGATTGCTGGCAGCGATTGGACGTCTATTATCATGATTTTGATGTAATCACCAAAGAAAGCCTGCTGGCCCTTCGTGCCTTCCTCGTTTGCCTGCCGGATAACTCAATTGGACCTTTTGCGGTGGAGATCCAAGCCATTATTCACAAAGGCGTCCGATCAAGATCTGCAATCGCGGGCGATTGAGTTTCCGCCCCCGCCGCAACCTGGGATTCACCTGGTTTCTCCCGGCCTACCACGTCCCAATCCAAGTATTGGCCTGATTGATTGAACGATATTCTTTTCTTCGCGCTAGAAAGCTCAGATACCTCTACCCCCAAGCAGAGGTAGGGTTCCTGCTGGCGCAGGAATGATGGTTTGCCTTCAGGTGGCGGACGCGCTACCCATAGAAGATTTCCGCGGTTGCGATCAGGTCCTTGTCCACCAGCTTGAGCTTCTTCATGGCCTTCGCAAGGGGGATCTCGGTGATCTTGTTTCCCTTCAAGGAAACCATGTTGCCGAATTTTCCCTGATGAATCAGATCCACCGCATGAACTCCGTAACGCGTGCCGAGTATCCTGTCAAATGCCGTCGGCGAGCCGCCCCGTTGCACGTGGCCGAGGACGGTGACGCGCGTTTCGAATCCGGTCCGTTCTTCAATCTGCTGGGCAATCACCTCTCCGATGCCGCCCAGGTGGGCATGGCCGAAAGCGTCCAGTTTTTGATCTTTGGTCACCGCGTGCTCAAACCCTTGGAGCTTAAATCCTTCGGCCACCACCACAATGGAGAACAACCGGCCCCGCGAATGCCGTTTTTGTACGACCTCACAAATCTCCTCGATGGTCATGGGCTTTTCCGGGATCAGAATGCAATCCGCCCCGCCCGCCAGTCCACCCGCCGTGGCAATCCATCCGGTGTGCCGGCCCATCACTTCCACCACCATCACGCGCTGGTGTGATTCAGCGGTCGAATGGAGACGGTCAATGGCCTCGGTAACGATCGAAACCGCCGTGTCAAATCCGAAGGTCTGGTCGGTCCCTTCAATGTCATTGTCAATCGTTTTCGGAATGCCGACCACTTTGATTCCATCCGCATCAAGTCTCTTGGCGACACCCAGCGTGTCCTCGCCGCCCACGGCGATCAAGAAATCAATCTTGAATTTCTTCAAGTTTTCAAAAACCTTTTTCCGGTCGGAATCGTCCTTGTAAGGATTGGTGCGCGATGTGCCGAGGATGGTGCCGCCCCTCGGCAAGATGCCGGAAACGGCCATCAAGTCGAGTGACTCGGTCATGCCCTTCACCAACCCCAACCAGCCGTTCTTGATGCCCACTATCTGGTAATCCAGCATATTCGCCCGGCGTACGACGGCGCGGATCACGGCGTTCAATCCCGGGCAATCGCCGCCTCCCGTTAGAATTCCAATGGTACCGCCTGATTTCTTGGCCATTTCTGTTTCTCCCTGTGAATTAAGGATCGAATCGGAAAGTATGATTCGTAAGAATTACGGAACGAACCGGCCGTGCGGCTCAATGAAGATGCCTGACCTGAAGGCAGATTTTGAACTGTAACAATAAACCCGCGGGCTGGTCAACTAACTTCTAACGAGGCCGCCTGAGACCGTAAATGAAATTGCAGAGTTCATCCACCAGCGGGCTTTGGAAGCTGGAAACTGTATTCCCATACTGCTGGTGTACCCTAGGGGTGTACAATACGGTTGAAACTAAAAAGCGGTTGTTGCGCGGTGGGATGATTCACTAAGTTTTATTCGAGGACCAGTCCGTCGTGCTTGGGGTGATGCTTCGGAGTCGTCCAGCCCTGGGGTGAATGAATCGAAGTATGAGAGTTCTCATTGCAGAAGATGATCCGGTCTCGGCTCGGCTGCTCGAAGCCTCCTTGGTGAAGTGGGGATATGAGGTTGCCAAAACCGGGGACGGGTTGGAAGCCCTCGAAATGCTCCGCTGCGCGGACTCTCCGCGCTTGGTGATCCTGGATTGGATGATGCCCGGAATGGACGGGCCCGATGTGATCCGGGAGCTCAGGAAAGAAGAACAAGGCGCTTATATTTACGCCATTCTTTTGACTGCCAAAGACCGCAAAGAAGATATCGTCCGGGGCCTCGACATGGGGGCTGACGACTATTTGGTGAAGCCCTTTGACTTGCACGAACTGAAAGCGAGGGTGAGGGCCGGCAGGCGGATTCTGGAATTGCAGGCGGAACTGGTCCGGGCTCGCGAAGCGCTTCGCGAGCAGGCCACGCATGATGCCCTCACCCGGGTTTTGAACCGTGCCGGCATCCTAGAGTTCCTGGACAAGGAACTGGACCGTTCCCGGCGTGTTGCAATGCCCTTGGCGATCATCCTGACTGACCTGGACCATTTCAAGAGCGTCAATGACAATTACGGGCACCTTGCGGGCGACGAAGTGTTGCGGAAAGTCGGCTCCCAGTTACGGGCCGAGGTCCGTTCCTACGATGCGGTGGGCCGTTATGGCGGAGAGGAATTCTTGACGGTGCTTCCTGGCTGCGATGCGGCTGTGGCCAGCCGCCGGGCGGAAAGCCTCCGGGTGGCGGTATCCGGGAATCCGGTGGCGATCTCCGATGATCTTCGGATCGCCGTCACGTTAAGTCTTGGCGTGGCCACCACGGCGGAATTAGGCCTGATGGATGCCGCCTCTCTGCTCCGCATGGCAGACGAAGCTCTCTACCGTGCCAAAGGCATGGGACGGAACCGGGTGGAAGTCGCGAGACCCGCCGGCGCACCTGGCAGTAACGCCGCCTCTTGATGCATAGAATGCAGACCCTGGTAGTGGTGCATTTTCACTGCTGTAGCGGCGGTCTCTGACCGCCGGAAACTGTTGAAGAATAAAGCCCGGCGGTCAGAGACCGCCGCTACAGCAACCTGACCCACTACCCAGACCCGCAGAAGGTTGCATTTCCCAGTAACCGTGGGTGAGCCTTGAATGCCCGCCCCGTTTCTTGCCGCAGGCTTCGAAACCCCGAACCCGCCAGCGGCGCGTTGCGCCCAACGCGCATGACCCGGCGCCTCAGCCCACCGCAATGTGGGTTTCCGTGCGGTCCACTCCCTCCAGCCTTTGAATCTTTTCCATGACCAGAGCGTGCAGGCTATTCTCGTCCGGAGTCTCGACGTAAGCAAAGACGTCGGGCAATCCCCAACATGCGTCAGCGTGCATCACCCCTTGAAGGCTGGCCACTGAGCTGACAACGTCCCGGACTTTTCCGGGTCTGACGTTAATGAGTACGTAGGCTCTCATCCTGCCTCCAGCAAATTGAAAAGATCGGGACCTTGCACCAATCCAACCTCTTCGAAACCTGGCGAGCACTTCCCAGCCATGCGCCACCCTCTTCACCCGCGGTGTGGGCGCTCCCGTGGCCCAAATTCTAACATCTTGTGTCATCGGCATTACAAACTATTTCATTAGAGTTAGCCCCAATACTGTTCAGTTAGGGTGTTTCTCCTGCTGTTTGTGGCGGCGCTGTCGCCTTTCCCCTCACCCCAGCCCTCTCCCCGCAGGCGGGGAGAGGGGGAGATGCCGCCCGACTCGCTACGTCGCTATTTGGCCCTCTTCCCGCTTGCGGGGAGAGGGTGCCCGCTGTAAACGGGCGGGCTCGTGGCTGGTGCGGCGGTCTGTGACCGCCTGGCTGGCCGCGACATTCACGCCCGGCAGAATTCTATGAAGGCCTTTCCGAACGGTGACCGGGACGATTGTGCGGCGCCCTTTTTGAAAATGGATAGCCGGGGCTTGTCGGCAGGGCCATGGTCTGCACGGAAACATTTGGTTATGCGGGCGATAAAGTCATTTGATTGGCTGTTTTCCAAGAGCCTTTCTATAATCCAGACTAGGCTCTACGAATCGGATGAACGTGATTTGCGATCGAAGGGAGAATGCAGCCGATGAGTTGCCGGACAGTGCGGCGAACCGCCCTCTATATGATCCTGGTCTTATCACTGGCGGGAACCGCATGGGCGCAGTCCGTTGTGCCCGCTCCAGCCCCAAACAGCGCGGGAGCCGCGCTCGCGGCGCTTCAGGAAAAAACGCAAGAGCTTGAGAAGGCAGTTGCGAACGCCAAAAGCGCCGGAGACAACGCCTGGATGCTGGTTTCGTCCGCGCTCGTATTGCTGATGATCGGACCCGGTCTGGCGCTGTTTTACGGCGGCTTGGTGAGAAAGAAAAACGTTCTCAGCACCATGATGCAGAGCTTTGCGTTGATGGCTCTGGTGACGGTGCTTTGGGCCCTATTTGGCTATAGTCTGTGCTTCCATTCGGGAAACCATTTCATCGGCGGAATGGGATATAGCTTTTTGCGGCACGTGGGCTTGACGCCTGATCCGGATTACGCCGCCACCATTCCGCAGCAGACTTTTATGATCTTCCAGATGATGTTCGCCATCATCACTCCGGCCTTGATTACCGGCGCCTTTGCAGAAAGAATGAAGTTCAGCGCCATGGTTCTGTTTATGACGCTGTGGACCATCCTGGTTTATGATCCCATGGCTCATATGGTGTGGGGAAAAGGAGGATTTCTGAATGCCTCTCTCGGCGGCGCCGTACCCACCTTGGATTTTGCCGGCGGCACCGTGGTCCACATCACTTCCGGGGTTTCGGCGCTGGTCTGCGCATTGTACTTGGGAAAGCGCGTCGGATATCCCCACGAACCGATGCCTCCCCATAATGTGGTGCTAAGCGTGATTGGAGCGTGCCTGCTATGGGTAGGTTGGTTCGGCTTCAATGCCGGAAGTGCCTTAAATGCAGGGACTTTGGCGACCAGCGCCTTCGTGGCCACCCATTTGGGCGCGGCCGGCGCCACCATCGGCTGGTTGGTGGCGGAGTGGCTGCGGACCGGGAAGCCCAGCGTCCTGGGAGCCGTCTCCGGAGCCGTCGCCGGGTTGGTCGCGATCACTCCCGCTTCGGGTTTTGTAGCGCCCATGCCGGCGCTGGTAATTGGACTGATTGCCGGGGCCGTTTGTTACTTCATGGTGGTGAAAGTGAAACCCCTATTCGGCTACGATGATTCGCTGGATGCCTTCGGCGTTCACGGCATCGGCGGAACCGTTGGAGCGCTCCTCACCGGCGTTTTTGCGACGAGCGTCATCAATCCGATTTTCCAGGACAACAAAGGCCACGCCTTGGCGGTGGGGATGGTCGATGGCAACGCCCACCAGCTCCTGAACCAAATGGTAGGGGTTGGGATTGCTTGGGGGTTGGCGATTGTTGGGACGCTCATTATCCTGAAGATTGTGGACTCGGTTATCGGGCTTCGCGTCAGCCCCGAGCAGGAGGTTCAGGGGCTGGATTTGTCGTTGCATGGTGAGGAAGCTTACAATTTGGAGGCATAGTTGGCAGGTAAGTCCACACATCCATCGCTGGCCGCCTCCGAAAGGGTCGAAGGGGGAAGGCCGTGAGGTTAACTTCATGAAAAAAGTCGAAGCGATCATCCAGACCTCCCGGTTGACGCCCGTGAAGGACGCGCTTCAGGAGATTGGCATCGATGGCATGACAGTTTCCGAAGTGCGCGGGCACGGCCGGCAAAAGGGCCACACGGAAATCTATCGTGGTAACGAATACACCGTTGACCTGCTGCCGAAGATCAAAATCGAAATCGTTTTGCCCGATGACCGCTTGGAGCAAGTACTGGACACTCTGCTGCAAGCCGCGAAAACCGGAAAGATTGGGGACGGCAAGATTTTCGTCTATAACGTTGAGGAAGCCATACGAATCCGCAACGAAGAAAGGGGCGACCTTGCGCTCTAGTCCTGCACTTCGAAGGACCAGATGCCGAATTCATTCATGCAACCGGCAAGTTCTATTCCGGGATACTCGGCGACAGAACTTTCATATCTCTCCTACGCGGACCTGCCCCGGTTTTACGCTGCGGAGCGGGCTCGGATCTGGGCGGAATTTGAATCGAGTAAGGACGGCGGACAATATGTCCTGGCACGGACGGCGCTGGTGGATGTCCTGGTCCAGCAAACCTTCCGTGAATTTCTTTCCCGGGACTTGCTCGCCCCGAGAAATTTCTGCCTGGTGGCGGTAGGAGGCTATGGGCGACAGGAGCTCTTCCCTCATTCAGATGTCGATCTGCTCTTCCTTTCCTCGGATAACCGCTCTCCCTCTTTGAAGCGGGACACTGTCAGCGCCATGCTGCAGGCGCTTTGGGACTTGCGTCTTCGCATCGGGCACAGCAACCGGACGCTGGCGGATTGCTACCAGTTTCAGCCAGACCAATTTGAATTCACCATCTCCTTGCTCGATGCACGCTATCTAGCCGGAGGATGGGAGGTGTTCGAGAATCTGCGGCAGCGGGCCATCCCACATCTGGTCGCGCGAGAACGGCAAGCGATTGTGGCAAGGCTCGAAGATTTCACTGTCCGGCGACATCAAAAGCACGGTGGAACCATCTTCCATCTTGAGCCCAATGTTAAAGACGCTCCCGGCGGTCTCCGCGACGTTCAAGTGGCGCGCTGGCTCTCGCAGATTGCTAACTTGGAAGAAAAAGGCGCTTGGGATGATCCGGAATTGGGCTGGCCAGCGGCCATGCGGGAAGCGGCCAGGGACGGTTTCCGGTTTCTGTGTGATGTGCGCTGCTTCCTGCATGGCTTTCGCAGCCGCGACGACAACCTTCTGACCTATGAGCTGCAGGAATTGGCCGCGGCAAAAGCCATGGGGATGCGAGGCGAACTCTGCGCCGATGCCGCGGATTGGATGCGGCACTATTTCCGGAAGGCTCGGAGCGTTGACGCCCTTGCCACCCGGATGATGGAGGGATCACAATCGGCGCGAACTTCCCTCTATGGCCTTTATCAGGACTGGAAGTCGCGTGTTTCAAACACCGACTTTTCGGTGGTTCGCGGCCGCATCTTTCCCCGCCGGTCCCCCCTCACCGGCGGCGATCCCGCTTTGCTCTTCCAGCTCTTTGAAATGGTGGCCCGGCACGACCTGGAGTTGAGTCCCGAAGCGGGACGATGGGTGGAGGAAAATCTCCGCTCTTTGGATGAAAACCAGAGGGCCAAGCCCTCCGATTCCAAAGATAAGTTCCCGCTGGGGTGCTGGTCCCACTTGAGGCCGGTCCTGAGCCTGCCCCACTCTGACCGCGCCCTGCGGGCCATGCACCAGCAAGGCGTGATCGCAAAATTAATTCTCCACTTCCGCCTGATTGATGCGCTGGTGATCCGTGACTACTACCATCGCTATACAGTGGATGAACACACGCTGAGGACCATCCAGTGCCTGGCGGATCTTCGCGCCGTGGCCCGATCAAGCCAGCAGGAGCCTTTGCCCGGCTCGATGGGGAGCTGGCGAAAGAAGTTTGCGGAATTGCTTTTTGAGATTGAAAGGCCGGACCTCGTGACCCTGGCGTTGCTGGTCCATGATATTGGCAAGGGCATGGAGGCGGAAGAGCATTTGCCGGGCAGCATCGTGGCGGCCGAACAGACCGCCCGGCGGCTGGGATTGAACGAGGAGGAACGGGAAACGGTTGAGTTCCTGGTGGCCCATCATCTCGAAATGTCGTCGGCCATCCGCCGCCTCGATACCTTCGATCCTCAAACCGTTCGTTGGTTCTCGGAAAAAATGGGAACGGTGGAACGGTTGAAGATGCTTTGCCTGGTCACTTACGCGGACATTCAAGCCGTGAATCCTGAAGCCATGACCCCCTGGAAGGCGGAGGCGTTGTGGCAATTCCACGTCCACTGCACGAATTATCTGGCGCGCAGTGTTGACGAGGAACGGCTCGAAGTGGCTGGACCGGCAAGCGCCGAAGTCCAGAAAATCGCCGCCCACCTTGGCCCTTCCGCCAATCCGCAAGATATTTCACATTTTCTGAATGGATTTCCCAGGCGCTACCTGCAAACGCACACTTCGGAGGAGATTGCCGCGCACTTTTCCAGGGCAGTCAGCCCAAAGAAGGAAAAGCCACTTCACGTCTCGGTTCGCAGACGGGAATCCTGGTATGAATTGACCCTCATCGCGGCTGACCAACCCGGCATTTTCTCAACTCTGGCAGGGTTTCTGATGGCTTGGGGAATGAATATCCTGAAGGTAGAAGCTTTCGCAAATTGCGACGGAATTATTGTGGATACGTTTCGTTTTTCCGATCTTTTCAGGACGCTGGAGTTGAATCCGGCGGAAAAAGCGAAACTGGAAAATCAGTTGCTTGAAGTCTTAACGGGGAACTTGGAGCTCGATACTCTGCTGAGTTCAAGGTTGGGAAGCCACGCGGCTCTCCACCCCAAAGTAAGGATTCCGACCCGAATCACCTTTGACCCGGCGAGCTCCTCACACAGCACCTTGCTGGAGCTGGTTACCCAGGATTTTCCCGGATTGCTCTATCACGTCAGCTCATTGATTGCCGACCAGGGCCATGACATTCACATCGCTTTGATAGACACCGAAGGGCAGAAAGCCATCGACGCTTTCTATCTGACCTCACAAGGCAAGAAGCTTTCTTCCGAGGCTGGGCAAGCCCTGCGCGAAGCCATTCTCAACAGGCTGGAACAGGTGAAATCTACACCCACCGGGCTGGATCCCTCACCTTAACCCTCGCGGGGATTGAGAGACGCCGGGGGAAATTCACTGCCGCAGCCTCCCCCAAACGGAAAGGTTCACACCCTTGCCTCAGCTTGCCTTCTCAAACTCAAACTGGGCTCTTGGATGTTTCTTAACGATGCGCTCAAGCCCGAAAAGCGTGGAGTCCTTGTGCTCGTCTTTAAGCTCCTGGAACGACTTGGTATTGACGCTTCCGCAGCGTGGACACTTTTGCAGTGGCCGGTTTAGGATTAAGACCTTCGGCGCTCTCGAATGAAATATAGACTTCGTGGAATCGTTGCCACTTTGCATCAAACACTCATGGCACAAGAACCACTGATCTCGATTGATTGGCTTTAAGAGGTTCAGCAAACCCATACGTTCATTTCCTCAGTTGTGTTTTACACATATGATGCTCAACGCGGCGGGAAGATTTCAAGCTGACCGGTTTGTGGGTATTGGGCCAGTTTGCTGTAGCGGCGGTCAGAGACCGCCGCTACAACAGCGAAAATGTACCACTACCGCCTTGCCGGGCCATTGCCCGGTATTGGCTTCCAGGGAACGCTGGCGCCAGGCTACTTGGAACCACCCATCGCCCAACGAATGCCGTTCAGCACCAGCTCTTGGAATCTGGGATCATTCCACGTGGAATCTTCGTGGCCCAGGCCGCAGTAAAAGACGCGGCCTTTGCCGTCGCGGCGGGTCCAGGCCAGCGGCCAGCCATAGAAACGCCGGCGAACGCCATTCTTATTTAGATCGACGGAAGATGGATCCAATCGAAGCAGCACGTGCGAAGTCTGGTATTGGAAATCACTGATCTGGTAAATCTCGTCGGTAAGCTGGAAAGACTTGCCGAGGAACTTCACCAGAGGACTGGAGGTGTCGGCCACGTCCACCGTCACTTGCTGGTGCCACGGGTGATCGTTGAAATATCCGCCAATCAGTTGCAAATAATCAGGCCACATATAGAACGTGTCCGTGGCGCTGTGAACGCCGATGAACCCGTGGCCGGATTTGACGAAATGGATGAATGCTTTTTTTTGGGCATCGCTCATGGGCAGTTCACCCGTGGTATAAAACATCACGGCGGAATACTTCTTCAGGTTTTCAGGAGTAAAAACGGAGACGTCCTGGCTCACCGTGGTCTCAAACGCCCCGGACTTGTCGCCGATCTGCTTCACGATTTGCTCGGAGAGCGGAATGCTCTCATGCTTGAAGCCGGCGGACAGGGTAAAGTAAAGCAATTGCTTCTTGGATGATTGTGCTGGCAAAGGCGATACGGCAAGCCCTATTGCCAAAATCAAGGTTACAACCAGCGGAATGCGGCGATACACCCGGAACGGCATAATGTCTCCTTGTCAAACGAGAATGTGCGGTTAAGAGTTTTCCCCCAGAGATTCAGGCGAAACCAACCCGCCGTTCACCATTTCCCGGCCTTCCGAGCCATGGGTTGCGCACCCAGGGCCTTGGCAATTTCCCGGCAGAACGCGGGAAGGTCCGTTGGAACGCGGGATGTGATCAGGTTCCCATCCACAATCACTTCTTCGTCTGCATACTTGGCGCCGGCGTTGATCAAGTCATCCTTAATGGCTTTGAATCCAGTGGCCCTTCTTCCCTGGATGATCCCGGCCGAAGCCAGCACCCAGCCACCGTGGCAGATGGAAGCCACCACTTTGCCGGCAGCGTCCATGTCGCGGATCAGTTTCAGCACCCGCTCGTCCTGCCGCAAGGAATCCGGCGCCCAGCCACCCGGAATGACCACGGCATCATAGCTTGAGGCGTTGACATCGGCAAGCGATTCATCGGCAATCACCGGATATCCTTTCTTGCTGCAGTAGGTCTTCCCGGCTTCGGCGCCCACCGCCTCGGTTTTCGCCCCGTCTTCCCGGAAGCGCAGCAGCGGATACCAGACCTCAAGGTCCTGGTATTGCTCGGCCACCAGGACCGCCACTTTTTTTCCTCGAAGATCCATCATGCTCCTCCCCATGCGCGCCCATTTATCCCCGCTCGTGCGCCAGCTTGTGTTGTCAAGGCCATCTTACTACAACTGCTTTCACCGGTGGCGGGAAGTTGGCCGGGAACCCCGGGTTCACGCCGAGGGCTGGGAATTCCGGTCAGGGCCCGTTCAGAAATAACTGTTCCATCTTCCAACCGGCACCCCTCACCCGCCGCTTCGCGTCACCCTCTCCCCGCTTGCAGGGAGAGGGCAGGGGTGAGGCGATGTATTGGGTCCGAAATGGATCAGTTGCCCATTAGGCTGCGATATAAGAAATCAATGTGAATTGCTCCCAGCGCGATGGGGGCCATTCGAGTATAATCATTGAGCACGACATCCTTAGCCTGGTTAAATCATGCGCTATAACAACATCCTGGAAGCCGTCGGCCGTACCCCCCTGATCCGCCTGAACCGCATTCCCAAGCGCGCCAAGGGCGAAGTCTACGTGAAATGTGACTTCCTGAATCCTGGCGGCAGCGTGAAGGACCGCGTCGGCATCGCCATGGTGGATGACGCCGAGCGCAAAGGTCTGCTGAAGCCGGGTGGAACCATTGTTGAGGCGACCTCCGGCAACACCGGAATGGGATTGGCGCTGGTCTCGGTAGTACGAGGTTACAAAACGATCTTTACGATTACGGACAAACAGTCCAAAGAGAAGATCGATTTGCTGAAAGCGCTCGGCGCGGAAGTGGTGGTATGTCCCACGGCGGTGCCACCGGAAGACCCTCGCAGTTATGTTTCCATGGCCGATAAGATCACCCGCGATACGCCGAACGCCTACCATCCAGACCAGTATCACAATCCGACAAATCCCGAGGTTCATTACCGCACCACGGGTCCTGAAATTTGGGAGGATACGGAAGGCCGCATCACCCACTTCGTGGCGGGCATGGGGACGGGTGGAACCCTCAGCGGTATCGCGCGCTTCCTCAAGGAGAAGAATCAGAAGGTGAAAATCATCGGCGCCGATCCTGCCGGATCGATCCTTTATGATTTCTTTCACACCGGCAAGGTCGTCAAGGGAGAAACCTACAAAGTGGAAGGCATCGGTGAAGATTTTTTCCCGAGCACGCTCGATTTCAGCCTTCTGGACGATGTCATTCGTGTGACGGACAAGGAGTCCTTCCAATGGGCGCGGAAACTCGCCCGCATGGAAGGCATCTTCGGCGGGGGATCGGCCGGAACGGCGCTGGGCGCAGCCGCCAAAGTGTTCCCCACACTCACCGAAAGTGAAGTCATGGTCATTTTCATTCCAGATACAGGGATGCGCTACCTGAGCAAGGTCTACAACAACGAATGGATGAAGGATAACCGTTATCTGGAATCTCCCGTTCCATTGATGGCGGAGGAGATTGTTCAAGCTAAAATCGACGCCGGGCAGCGGCGGGATCTGGTGATCGTAGCGCCTACGGATTCGGTCGCCGCGGCGCTGGCGAGGATGCAAGCCGAGGACTTTTCGCAACTGCCGGTCTTTGATAGTGGGATGCCGGTAGGTGCGCTTTACGAGGACGAGATTTTGAACCTCGCCCTGGAAGGCAGTGACCTGAAAAAAATGCTGGTGGCGGAGGTCATGAGCGAAAGCTTCCCAGTGCTTACGCCCGGCTCGACCATCGAGCAGATTACATCCTGCATTACCCGGGACTGCCCGGCGGTTTTCGTGGATTTCGGCGAGGGGCGATTTGAAATTCTTACCAAGTACGATCTGCTGCACTCCATTGCGAGACTCACGGAACAGCCCAAGTAAAACCGCGTTGCGCCGCTGTTGAGGCGGTCTCTGACGCCGGATTGGAGTTCAGAAGCGTATCAAGGCTTTGGGCGAAGCCGTTCGCACTTCGCAGCACAATTTGAATGAGGCCACACCTCGGGTGTTTGGCCCGTGAAAGGTCAAGCTCCATTTATGAGTACCAGGATTCATCCACAAGATGTTATGAAGGCATTGAGCGCCGTGCGGGACTCAGCCCACTCGAAGGACATTGTTGCCCTGGGTTTGGTCAAGGACGTTGAAGTCGGCGATCAGCGCGTTACATTTACGTTGCAATTGCAAAATCCCCACGATCCGGCAAATGGCCAGATCGTGCGAAGCGCAAAAGAGGCTGTGGCAGCGCTGGGTGTGGCCGACGTTCAAGTGCGCGTTGCTCCCGCACAAGCCCCGGCGCGCAGCCCCAAATCCAACTTGATTCCCAACGTCAAAAGCACGGTGGCCGTGGGCAGCGGCAAGGGAGGGGTGGGCAAATCCACCGTGGCCGCAAATCTTGCCATCGCCCTTCACCTGCAGGGGGCGAAGGTGGGCTTGATGGATACGGATGTCTACGGGCCGAGCGTTCCGATCCTGATGGGCGGGCGACAGGAGCCCGCAGTGGTCGAGGGCAAAATCGCTCCCCCCGTGGAATATGGAATCAAGCTGATTTCCATGGGTTATTTTTTGCCCAAAGATGATGCCGTGATCTGGCGCGGACCGATGCTTCACAAGACGGTTCAGCAGTTTTTGGGAGACGTGCGCTGGGGCGAGCTGGATTATCTTGTCATCGACATGCCACCCGGCACCGGAGACATTCAGTTGAGCCTGTGCCAGACGATTCCGCTGACGGGCGCAGTGATTGTTTCCACGCCTCAGGATCTGGCTCTTCACGTCGCTTCGAAAGCCATCAGCATGTTCCAAAAGTTGAACGTCCCGGTGCTCGGCATTGTCGAAAATATGAGTTACTTCATCTGCCCGCACTGTGGAAAGCGCGAGGATATCTTCGGGCACGGTGGCGCCCGCGCGGCGGCACAAAAATTGGGCTTCCCGTTTCTGGGTGAAATTCCTTTGGATACGGCCATCCGAGCCAAAAGCGACAGCGGCAGGCCGGTGGCGCTGGACGCCACAACGCCGCAAGGGAAGGTATTTGGCGAAGTGGCCAAAGCCGTGGCAGGCGAGGTTAAAAAATTGCTGGCCGCGGCGGAAGAAGAGATCACGATCGAGTAAGCGATCACCTTTCAGCGGTCAGCCTGTATCGGCTTGGTCTTCTTTCTGACGGCGGATCGCAGAAAGCCGGTGGCTCCGGTGGGGTCAACGCCGTCCTGGGTTTGAGGACTCAAAAAAGTGGCAATCATTCCTCGCAAGATTAAGCTCGATGCCGGTGATGATACGCTGCGGATTGAATGGTCCGACGGCCACAGCAGCTCGTACCGTTACCGGGATTTGCGGGACCAATGCCCTTGCGCCACTTGCACGGATGCCCATCCCGCGTCCAAGAAAACCGCCCCCGCGGGTTTGCCCCTGTTCACCACGGCGCTGCGCCCGGAACGGGCGGAGGTTCTGGGGCGCTATGCTTTGCAGATTTTCTGGAATGACGGCCATTCTACCGGCATTTATGCGTTTTCCTACCTTCGCGATTTGTGCCCGTGCGAGGAGTGTGAGGCGGCGCGAAGCGAGGTGTAAGCCAGCCTGAGGCGGTCAGGCGACTGTAGGGTTTGGCAATTGAGTTGAAGATGGTGCGCCATCGTCACAGCGGCAAGATGCCGGCGCTATGGGCGGGCGCGTTGTCCAGTGATCGTGCGGATGCAAGACGATTTCTATGATCTCATCGGAGGCTCCTCTCATGATTTCGTTCAATGGTCATTTCGCTTGGCTTTGGGCTTTAGGCTTGATCGTGCCGGTCGTCCCGGTTGGCGTTCCATCCGCGCCCTCGGCGCCGGCCAATGGTTATCTCCTGGTCTGCAACAAGGCGGACCACTCGCTCGGCATTGTGGACCTGAAAGAGGACAAGCAAGTGGCCGTCATTCCCGACGGCGGAGTCACCGGACATGAAGTCGCAGCTTCGCCCGACGGCCGTCTCGCTTTCGTCCCGATTTACGGCAATTCCGGCGTGGGCCAGCCGGGTTCAAGCGGCCATTCGATCGCCATTATGGATGTGACCCAGCACGAGCGCGTGGGGGAAATGGACCTCGGCAAGGCGGTCCGGCCACATTGTCCGGTGATAGGTCCTGACGGAATGCTTTATGTCACCGCCGAGCTTGCGCACGCCATCTATATCATTAACCCTGCCACCCGCAAGGTGGTGGGCTCGATTTCAACGGAGCAGCCGGAATCCCACATGTTCATCATCTCGAACGACGGCCGCAGAGGCTACACCGCCAACGTCGGCCCCGGCACGGTCACGGCGCTCGATCTGAAAGCGCGGAAGCCGATCAAGGTGATTAAGGTCTCGGGCCACGTCCAGCGAATCTCGATCACTCCGGATGATCATTTCGTCTTCACGGCGGATCAAACTTCTCCACGCATCGCTGTGATTGACACGCAGACGAACCAAGTCCATTCCTGGATTGCGATACCGGATATCGCCTTTGGGACGCGAGTCACGCTGGACGGAAAATGGCTGCTGGCCACGCTGCCTTCACGCGATCAGATTGCTGTGATTGACCTGAAATCGATGAAGTTCGAAAGGACGATTCCCGTTCCCAAAGCGCCGCAGGAAATTCTCCTCCGGCCCGATGGCAAAGTCGCATTTGTTTCTTGTGACTCGAGCCACGAAGTGGCCGTGATTGATCTGGGAAACTGGAAGGTTGAAAAATTGATCGAAACAGGTCATGGAGTGGACGGCATGGCTTGGGCGCCGTTGGAATAGCGCGGCTGGCGGTGGTTGACTTCAAGTGTTAGGTGCGTTGGCGTCCCGGCGGCATTTGCCGGCAAGGATGCAAGCGTTACGGCAGGGCGCTGATCCCGGGATTCTTCGGCAAGCTGACTAGATTCGCAAGAAGGCGAAATGCCCCGGGCACGCCTTCCGGCAATTGCCGGTAGAGCGCGTAGGCGCAGTAGACATAGGCCCCTTGACCATACCTTGCCACCAGCAATCCCCCTTTTTGCGGGTCCTGGCCCGGATCGTGGGTTTCAAGCAGGGCTTGATAGTGGGAATCCCACGACTTCATGAACCCATGTCCCCGCTCTTCATACCACCCATTAAAGTCCGCCGGTGTGATTTTGTTCGGCCACGTCATCAACGGATTTGACGGCTCCAGAATCTTCACTATCGAGGTCTCATCCACCACCACTTCAGGGTTGTTGGATAGGTCATAAGGATAAGGACCATAGTTGTGGTTGTACTCCGGAGTGTTGAACTCGACGACCACCACCCCGCCATTCTTCACGTATTCAAGCAGCCGGTCATTGTGGAGTCTCAAATCGTCACGGACGGCATAGGCGCGGATTCCAAGCAGAATTACATCATATTGGCTCAGAGCTCCAGCCGCCAAGTCCTGCGCTGTTAGCAATTGAGCTTTCAAATTCAGGCTGCCGAGCGATTCAGGTACTTCGTCGCCGCTTCCCATGACATAGCCGATTTTCAGGTTCGGCGCCACTTTCACGTTCACGCCAGTCGTGCGATAAACCGCAGCCTTGTATTCATTGTAGGGCCGGAGACCCGGGTAACCCACGGCCCGAAAGCCTTCTGAATAGGTGCGCCCATCGAACCCCGCGAGCGCCGTGACCTTATAAGACTTTTCCTGAAGATTCGGGCACGTGACCCGGAACGTGACGCTCTGCTCCTGACCGGATGCCGGAATGGAGAATGCGGCTTGCTGTGGAGAAGCGCTCCAACCCGGCGGCAATTTCAGGCGCAGTGTACCGCTGGCTTTGGCGGTGATTTCGCTGCGGACGGTGGCAGTAATGCCGAAGGTCTTGGTTCCAAGCGGCAGAATCCCCGCGCGGGGAGAGATCGCGATGGAGATGGCCGGTCCAACAGCAAGCGGATTCAGGACCGGCCCAAGCCGTTCCACACGATGCACCGTCTGCACCACCTGGCCTTGATGGATCGTAACCCCGTGATAGATGTAATCTACCCACCCTGTCAGCGGGTAGGGCGCAAATGAGTGATTTAGATATGTGGGATCGTTGATATCGTAGTAAGCCTGCTCGATATTGGGACGGCTGAAATAAGGGCGCGTCGAAGCCGCATTTGGCGCCACCGTGACGGCGAAGCGCTGATCCGCCACCGTGCTGCCCGCGAGACTCACGCCGGGGCTGCACTGCGGATTCACTTGCCAGGTTTCACCGCTTGGCCATGTCAAGTGAATATCCTTGATGGCAACCGGCGTCGTTCCTTGATCGGCCACATGGACATTCACTGCAAATTGCTGGCCCGGCGTGGCCACATTGAATGCGGCCGGTTGAGGCATCAGAGCCGCGAAGAAGCTTTTCGATTCGTGCTCAGGAGCTACCGTAGCAAGCAAAGAAAGCCCCAAGGCTCGAGTGATCGCCGTGTTGAATTGCACGCGCTTAATCTGCAACTCGTAAAGGATTTCGTCTTTCGCATCCGCAGGCAGATTTCCGGCGTTGACCTGAGCGATCAACTCATTCAGCGCCTTCAGACCCAATGCCAACTGAGGAGCGATGCGTCCGGGATGCAATGCGGAAAAGCCGTCCATCGCCGCTTCCACTGATTGGTTGATGGCGCTCAAGCTTTGGCGCAGTGGTTCAGCTTGGTCCTGCGGCGCGAGGCTGGCGATTCCCGACAGAGACGTATCAATTCCATCAAAGAAGGACTGCTCGTGCTCCTTCGAAGCAACGCGCGAACCGAATCGATGGTACGGGCTTAAGAATGGGCCGGCGGGCGGAATCCCCACCCCCCCATTCTGGGTTTTTTGCAAGGCCAGTCCCTGCGCGGCGATCTGGATGAAAGAATCACCCAACACCGGATCGTATTGTCCTTCGGGAATCTGAACGTTCGTCGAAAGAAGGCCGTTGATCCAGGTTTTGTGGATGTAATCCTCGAACCGCACCGGTTCCAAGCGGCGTGTGGCGTAGTCGTAGATGCCCTTGGAAGTGATGGCAAAGCGCGGGACTCGCGCGTACATCTTCAGCGGTTTCCACGGCTTGAGGCCCTGTTGGATTTGGTCCGGGAAAACTTTTGGATCGCCCGCCGCATTGAACACCTGCTGGGCAAATTGGCCCGCTAGCTCGTGATGGCCATGGCCGTCCGTCGGCCCGCCAACCCAAACGGAAGTTACCACCAGCGGGCGGGTCATGCGAATAACCCGGACCACATCGTAGAACACGCGGTCATATCCCCACTTGGCCAGCGACTCTTCCTTCGATTTCGAAAACCCGAAATCAGCCGCCCGCGTCCAATACTGGCTCACTCCGGTGTAGCGGTCTTCGGCGAGCAGTTCTTCGGTGCGCAGAATCCCCAGCGCATCCCAGTAGTCGGAGGACATCATGTTCATTCCGCCCTCGCCCCGGTTCAACGTCAACTGCATCACCCGCGCGCCCTGGCCGCGGGATTCGTATGCAAGCATCCCGCCGTCTTCGTCGTCCGGGTGCGCGGTGATCAGGATAAGGCTGGCGCTCGTGTGCAATTTCAGCAGGCTCTGCCATACTCCCGCCGCGCCGCGGTCGATGCCAAGCGGTGAGGCGCTGAGGACAGGCTCTGCCGGAGGGAATTTCGCCGTCTGACCGGGCAACATAACCAGCGTAATGAGCCACGTACATCCAGCGGCAATGGCCAGGCGCGCAATCGAGAACCGGCCGGAAGAGCGTCGTTTCATCCGAGGATCTCAACCTGGCAATTTTTCACCAGAGATTTGAATTTCTCCGCATCCGCCTGTGTGCCGACGATTGCGCCGTAATGCATGGGGATGGCGGTCTTTGGATTGACAGCGCGAGCCGCGTCTGCCGCTTCCTCCGCTGTCATCACGTAAGTTCCGGATACCGGGAGCAGCGCAATATCGCAACGGATGGAGCTCATCTCCGGGATGCAGTCGGTATCGCCCGCGTGGTAGACCTTGGTGCCGTCTATCTGAATCACGAAGCCGCAACCGCCGCCGCCTTGAGGGTGAAACGGCTGGCCCGGTTCGCGGAATTTGTTGATGTTGTAGGCTGCGACCGCTTCGATTTGCACTTCATCTACAGTCGTCTTTTGACCGGGTTCGACAAGGTGGATCGTTTTGGCCTTGATGTTCTTCAACCCGTCCTTGCAGCGCACGCTGGCCACAATGGTGGTCTGCGGAGTAAGGACCTTCTCACAATCCTCGGGGCTGCAATGGTCGAAATGGTCGTGAGTCAGAAGCAGGATTTCTGCCCGGTCGCGGTCCTTTACCTGAAACGGATCGATGTAAATCACCTTGGTCCCGGCAATGCGGAACGTGTCATGCGCGAAGCGACGGATATCAAGATTCATGAGTTTCATAAATCACCTCTCTCTCTTCGCCCAAGCTTTGGCCCGAAACCAGCCAATCTCCATCAACGATATCAGGAACAGCCTAACACCGTCTAATCTGCCCTAAGCCCCATGACGAATGCGGATGAACTGCCCTCTCCCCGCTTGCGGGGAGAGGGGGGACCGCGCAGCGGTGGGTGAGGGTCTCTGGTTCAACCGTGTGCGTTTATTCTCCAATGGGCCCTAAGTGAACAGCATGGGTCCTATGCCACGGAGCGCCGCCGCTCGCCCCGTAAAGAAATTGCACATTCCAGGCTCACGGTCCTCCCAGTTTGTCATCCGGGCGGAGCCGCACCCCGTTCAGGAATTCAGTTGCTCCCATGCGCCTGCGCCCCTCAAGCTGAAGTTCCTGAATTTCGAGCCACGAAGAATCGCCGCAGGCCACCAGTAGCCGCTTGGGTTCGGTGCGCAAGGTGCCCGATGGCACAGAAGAATCGACCACCTCCGCTGCCGGAGCCACTGCCCAGATTTGTAACCCGCGACCCCGGAACGTGGTGAAGGCGGTAGGCCAGGGCCGCATGCCACGCACCAGCTTCCAGATTTCATCCGCTGACTTTTTCCACTCGATTCGCCCATCTTCCTTTCTGAGGATGGGGGCATAAGTCGCCACGCTCTCATCCTGCGGCCTGGGTTCGATATTTGCCGATTCAATCCGCCGGAGCGTTTTCATCATCAAGCTGGCGCCGATGACGCTGAGCTGCTCGACCAGCGTTTCCGAAGTGTCGCCAGGGCCGATGGCTATTTCCTCTTGGAGCAGGATGGGACCGGTGTCCAGGCCACGCCCGATCTTCATGGTCGTCACTCCAGTAACGCTCTCGCCCCGGACAATCGACCACGGAATGGGGGCGGCGCCGCGATACTTGGGCAGCAATGAAGCGTGAAGGTTGATAGCGCCGAAGGGTGGGAGATCAATCATCCAGCCGGGAATAATATGGCCGTAAGCCACCACGATAATGGCTTCAGGGTGGACGCTGGTGATGACTTCCTGAACGGACGGATCCTTGAGTTTGGCGGGCTGGAAGACTTTCAGTCCAGCTCTGGCTGCGGCCTCCTTTACTGGAGATGCTTTCATCTGGTAGCCCCGGCCCTGGGGTTCGTCGGGGTTCGTTACCACCAGGCCAATTTCAAATTTCTCTTCGATCAACTGCTCGAGGGTGGGAACCGCGAACTGAGGAGTGCCGCAAAAAATGATCCGCATGATCAGTATTAGCAAAGATAGTTTGAGGTGATAGCGTCGCAGGCGCCTGCCGTCGCCGGAAACCAGTCCGCATTCCAATGGGAGGTGAGCCGCGCCTTCAAAGCCCGCTCACCATTCTCCGGCCTTCACCATTTTCCGCACCTTGCGCCGAATTGAATCCCGTTTCAGTTTGCTGAGATGTTGAATGAAAAGTGTGCCTTTCAAGTGATCGATTTCGTGGCAGAAAGCACGCGCCAGCAACCCCTCGCCGGACATTTCGAATTCCGTGCCATGAACGTCCTGGGCGCGCACTTTGGCTTTCATAGGGCGCGGGGTGGACGCCCGGAGGTTGGGCAGACTCAGGCAACCCTCCTCGTCGGTCTGGTTCCCTTCGTTGGAGAGAATGACAGGATTCGCCAGCACCAGCCGCGACCTTGGGTCCTCGCCGGTGGTGACGTCGATGACGCACAGCCGCTTGCCGATTCCGATTTGCGGCGCCGCCAAGCCCACGCCTCGGGCCGCATACATGGTTTCAAACATGTCACTAACCAGCTTTTCGAGTTCTGCATCGAATGCCGTGATGTCTGCGGAGGATGTTTCGAGAACGGGTTCACCGTATTTCACAATGGGATAGATCATAGTCTTAATTTATACCGGCGGGCTTGAGCGTTGCAGCCGCCGCCCGAGCCCCTTACCTCCAATCCCTCTCCCTCGAATTGGGGGAGAGGGTGGCCCGCGTAGCGGGACGGGTGAGGGGGTCACGACCAGCCGGTCTGAGGCGGAGCCTCGCTAAAATTGCCTCACTTGTTCACGGTAGCCTGCAAGATTGCGCCGCGTCTCCATCATGGAATCGCCGCCAAACTTCTCAAGCATGGCGCGAGCGAGCGTCAATGCTATCATGGCTTCGCCCACCACGCCGGCGGCCGGGACCACGCACACATCCGAGCGCTCGTATGCCGCTTTCACGGGTTCACGCGTCCCGAAATCTACGGATTCGAGCGGCCGCCGCAGCGTGGAGATGGGCTTCAAATAGCCGCGAACCACAATTTCTTCGCCGTTGGTCATGCCGCCTTCCAGGCCACCCGCGCGGTTCGATTTGCGCGTGAAATGGGAGGTGTTGCGGTCGTAACCGATCTCATCCTGCACGGCGGAGCCGGGGCGCAGGGCGTTCATATAAGCCTCGCCGATCTCCACGCCTTTTACCGCTTGAATGGACATGATCGCCTGGGCAAGCTGCCCGTCCAGCCTCTCATCCCATTGCGCGCAGGAGCCGAGGCCGGGCGGAACGCCCGCAGCGCGAACTTCAAAGATGCCGCCCACCGTATCGCGGTTCTCGGTGGCCCGGTCAACTTCCTCTTTCATCTTCGCTTCAACTTCCTCATCCACACAGCTCATGACGATTTCTTCCTTGCTTTGCAGTGCGAGGATGGCCTGAAAGGGCACCGGCGCCGGACCCAGCGTCACACTTCCCACCGCCACCACGTGGCTGGCCACTTGCACTCCCATCGCTCCCAAAAACAGTTTGGCCAGCGACCCTGCGCCCACCCTCGCCGCCGTTTCCCGGGCGCTCGCGCGCTCCAGCACGTAGCGCGCGTCCTTGAAGTTGTACTTCAAGCAGCCGGCCAGGTCGGCGTGGCCAGGCCGGGGCGGCGAGAGTGGCTTATACTTGGCGCGCGATTCGGGCTGGTCCTCCACCGCCATCGCATCCTTCCAATTTGCCCAGTCGCGATTTTCGATGACCAAGGCAATGGGAGATCCAATGGTTTCTCCGTGCCGGACGCCGGAAATGAATTGCGCCGTGTCCGACTCGATTTTCATCCGGCCTCCGCGGCCATAGCCACCCATGCGGCGCTTCAATTCGCGGTTGACGAAGGCAGAATCCACGCGCAAACCTGCCGGCAGGCCGGAGACAATGGCGATCAGACCCTGGCCGTGCGACTCGCCAGCGGTTTGAAATTTCAGCATATTCCACTCTTTGACGCGCTCCCGGCCGGTTCGAGGTTTGTTCCCAATCTTGCAAGCCGGGCTAACGAGAACGATCTGCAGGTCTGAGCCGTAAGGCATAACTCAGCGTGCAGCATTTCAGAACCTTGCGGTTTTTGGCTTGGGCCAAGCCGGTCGAGCCCCTGAATTGCGAGACATTGCCTTAGCTGCTGAAGTCCCGGAATTCGTCTCCCGCCACGGGGTCTACTGGCAAGCCGTATAAATCGATTATTTTAGTGGAATTATACGCGCAGGTCAAAATACTTATTGGCCGTGTAACGGGAATGGGAGCCGCGATCCGCGACGCAAACCCCTCAGGCCGGCGGGTGGTGACTCAGTTTGATGTTTTGTGACATTGTTCGCCACCGTCATCCCCGCGAAGGCGGGGATCCATGCTCCGTACAATCCTTTTTTTGCACGAGTTCGGAACGCTACTACGATATTCGGAGTGGATTCCCGCTTTCGCGGGAATGACGATGAAGGAGCAAATTGAGTCACTACCGGCCGGCGTGATTTCTTGACAACTTTTGGCGTCGAATTTATGTTTGAGACGTGTCTCAAAGGGATTGGCGATCATTTTCCGCCAGGAGCATGAATGAAGAAACTCAACGCATTGCTTCTACCATTGGTTTTTAGCTCGTTGCTGGTCGCGGCGCCTGCCACGCCTCCGGAGTGGAAGGTCCCTCTGGCCGTGAAGACGCTCGACAACGGCTTGACGGTGGTGGTGTCGCGGGACGATTCCGCCCCGACATTTGGCTTGTGCATCGCTTACGGCATTGGTTTTCGGCTTGAACCGAAGGGCCGCACCGGTTTCGCCCACCTCTTCGAGCACATGATGTTTGAGGGCACGCCGGAGGCGCGCAAAGGTATTTTTGACCGGGTGGTTGAGGGCGGCGGAGGTTTTACCAATGGCGATACGCGGTTCGACTTCACTGAATATATTGAGAGCGCTCCCGTCTCCGCTCTCAACCCTGCGCTGTGGCTCGAAGCGGACCGGCTGAAAGGATTGGATTTTTCGGTAGCGAATTTGAATAATCAGCGCAACGTGGTGGAGGAAGAAGTCCGCGATAACGTCTTGAACCAGCCTTACGGCAGCTTTTACTGGCTCGATCTTCCACAGAAAGCGTTCAACCGGTATCCAAACGCCCATAACTTCTACGGTGATTTCAAGGATCTCGACGCGGCCAACATCGGTGACGTGAGGAAATTCTTTGAAACCTATCATGCCCCCAATAATGCCGTGCTGGCCGTGGTGGGTGATGTGACGCCGGAGGAAGTGTTCCAGAAAGCGCAGCAGTATTTTGACTCGATTCCCAGGAGGGCCGTCCCGGCGAAGCCGGATGTGGAAGAAGCCCCGCAGAAGGCGGAAAGGTGTTCTGTGGAGGAGGACAAGCTGGCGCGGGTTCCTGCCCTCGCCGTCGGTTATCGCATGCCCCCACGCACTTCTCCGGACGCCATCGTGGGCGCCGTGGTGGGGGAGATGCTTCAAAACGGGCAGGCCTCGTTGCTCTATCAGGCATTGGTGAAGCGGAAGAAGGTGGCGCTGGAGGTGGATGGCGGTGTTAACTGGCCGCTGGGCACGCCATTCGAATACGGTGGTCCCACCCTGATGACTTCATTCATTGTTTATCCCCCCAAAGTTTCTGAGCGCGATGTGCTGACCGCTTACGACGGAGTGATTCAGAACCTGGCCGCCCACGGCGCCTCACAAGCTGAGCTTCAACGCATTCGCGCCAAGATGCGATCCGACTGGTATGCTGAGCTTGAGATTCCCGTGGAGCGGGCTTCAGTGATATCGCACTTCACCCTTCTCGACGGCGATCCCGGCCGGGTCAACAAAATTCCGGACGAAATCGCTCAGGTCACTTCGGACCAGATCATGACCTTCTGTCGAAAATACTTGGTGGATACCAACCGCACCATCATCAGCCGCGTCCCCGAGACGCTGATGGGAAAGACGGTGAATGATGCGAAGGGAGGCCGGCCATGAAGCTGATACGCGCCACGGTGTTCGTCCTTGCCGGGCTGATGATTCTTCCAGCCGCATGGACGCAGGAAAAGACGCAGCCTCTGCCAAAAAACCTGCCGGCTTACGGCCCGTTGGTTCCGTTTCGCGGGCCACAAGTTGTCCAGAAGCGTCTGGCAAACGGGCTGACCTTATGGATGGTTTCGCGGGCTGGATTTCCCAAGGTCTCGTTTGCGGTTGCCGTGAGAGGCGGCATGGCCTCCGATCCAAAGGACCGCCCGGGGTTGTCAAAGCTTTTGATGGATACCATCGACCAAGGCACTCAAAGCAAAAACGCCCGCCAGATTGCGGAGGCATTTCAAGCGGACGGTGGTGATTTGACCGGCGACGCCCACGCTGATTTTACTGAGTCGATGATCAGCGTTCTTGCGTCGTGGGCCTCGTCCACTCTCGAAACTCTCAGTGACGTTCTGGAGAACGCCACGTTTCCGAATAGTGAAGTTGCGCTTGCCAAGCGTAATGAGGCGGATTCCCTGCGCGCGTCGGAAGCGGAGCCCTCTTTTCTTGCCAACCGCGCTCTGGCCAGGGAGATGTTCGACAACCATCCCTACAGCGTTACTTCGTTAACGCAAGCTTCGCTTGCCGCTACGACGCCGGACCAATTGCGCCGCGCCTACGCAATGCGCTTCAGGCCGGACCGGACAATCCTGGTCGCGGTGGGCGATTTCGATCCGGGTCCGATGGCCAACGCAGTTCAAAAGGCGCTGGGCGGCTGGACGACGCCCGCGGGGTCGCCCGCTGCTTCCGTCCCGCAACCCGTGCAGAACAATCCTCACGGCGTCTTCCTGGTCCCTCGCAAGGGATCCGTCCAGACCGCATTCCGGTTGGGCGCATTCGGCCCTCTGGAATCTTCCGCGGACTTTGAAGCGGCCGAAGTAGCCGACGCCATTTATGGCGGGATGTTCGGTTCACGCCTGGTGAACGACATTCGCGAGGACAAAGGCTACACCTATTCGCCCGGTGCGGACATCCAGGAACGCAGCGAAGCAGGGGTGCTGGAAACCCGTGCCAGCGTGCGCAATGCGGTGACGGGCGCGAGCCTGAATGAGATTCTGTATCAGATGAACCGCATGGCCACCACCAGCCCCACGCCCGAAGAACTGACCCGAGCCAAACGTTACTTGACGGGCATTCGGGCCATCGAATATCAATTGCAGGAAGCCGTTGCGGAGAGGCTCGCATCGCTTTGGGTGGTCGGGTTGCCGCCGCAGGAATTGGGCGAAGAGAGTTCAAAAATTCAAACGGTGACCTTTGCGGAAGTGGACCAGGCCGGGCGCAAATACTTTCCGGCTTCGCGGCAGACGATCGTGGCGGTGGGCGAACAGAGCGTGATTCAGCAGCAGCTCAAACCCTTCGGATTGCCGGTGCATCCGGTGGAATGAATAGATGGGGCGCCGGGTCAGACTTTTTTGGGCCGGTAGAAATCGGTGGCCGTGCCAAAAAAGATCTCGGCGGCGTTCATCACGGTTTCAGAGAGCGTCGGGTGCGGGTGAATGGTCAAGGCCAAGTCGGTGGCGAGCGCGGCCATCTCCACGGCCAGTACACCTTCGGCAATCAGTTCGCCCGCTCCTGGTCCGGCGATCCCAACCCCCAGAATCCGTTCCGTCGCAGGATCGATCACCAGCTTCGTCACGCCATCATTGCGGTCCAGCGTGGCCGCGCGGCCCGACGCCGCCCAGGGAAAACGCGCGATTGCCACTTTGCGGTTCTCGGCCTGGGCCTGGGTCTCCGTCAAGCCACACCAGGCGATTTCCGGGTCAGTGAAGACCACGGCCGGGATAGCGCGCGGTTCAAAAGCTACCTTATGTCCGGCAATCGCCTCGACCGCGGTTCTCCCCTCATGGGTGGCTTTGTGCGCCAGCATCGGCTCACCGGCCACGTCACCGATGGCATAAATCTTTGAGTCATCCGTCTGCCGCTGCGGGTTAACCTGGATGAAGCCCTTGGCATTCACTCTTATGCCGGTCTTGTCCAGTCCGGGAATATCGGAATTGGGTTTCCGGCCAACGGAAACGAGTACTTTCTCAAACACCATTTCCGGATTTTTCGCGCCCTCGCCCTCCAGCTTGATGCGAATGCCTTTGGCCTCTTCGGTCATGGCCGTAACTTTAGTGTTCAGCAAAATGGAGTCGAAAATCTTCTCCAGGCGTTTCGAGAGAGGCAGGACCAGGTCGCGATCGGCGCCGGGCAGCAGGCCTCCGGTCATCTCGACCACAGTGACCTTCGTGCCCAATGATGCATAAACCGTCCCCAGCTCCAGGCCAATGTAGCCGCCGCCAATCACCAGGAGAGTCTTTGGGATGTCGGGCAAATCGAGCCCGGAGGTGGAGTCCAGAATCCGGCTGCTCTCGAGCGAAAGCCCCGGGACCTTGGCGGGCCTCGATCCGGTCGCGATGATGGCGTGGCCGAATGCAAGTTTCTCCTCGCCGCCTTCGCTGCGCTGGAGGTTGAGGGTCTGCGAATCCAGGAATGCGGCCTTGCCCTGAACGTAGCGGACCGAGCGCTGTTTGCTCAAGGTGCCCAAGCCGCCGGTGAGTTTATTCACCACGGACTGTTTCCAGCCGCGAAGCTTGTCCAACTCAATCTTAGGCTCGGCGAAGCGAATGCCCCAATCGGCCGCCTGCTTGGTCTCATGGAGCAATTTGGCCACGTGCAGTAAAGCCTTGGAAGGAATGCATCCGCAGTAAAGACACACGCCGCCGGGGTTCTTGTCCGTTCCGATCAGCGTAACCTTCATGCCCAGGTCCGCTCCCAGGAACGCTGCCGCGTAACCACCGGGTCCCGCCCCAATCACGACGAGTTCAGTGGAATTTGAAGTTTCACTCATGTTTCTGCTCTTCGCCTCGCTCCTTCGGTCTTTTGGGTAGTGGTGCATTTTCGCTGCTGTAGCGGCGGTCTCTGACCGCCGAATTTCATTTTTCAACAGCTTCCGGCGGTCAGAGACCGCCGCTACAGCAAACTGCACCACTACCGTCTTTTGCAATGAAATGAGAGACGGAATAGATGGGTCAACCCTGCAGGGGCAGAAGAAACGGTTGCTCCAGCGCCTCAGCCACCCAGCGCAGGAACCTCGCGGCATCCGCCCCATCAATCAACCGGTGATCGTAGGATAGTGAGAGCGGCAGCATCAGCCGCGGCTCAAACTTGCCGTCCCGGTAGCTTGGTTTGATCGAGGCGCGTGACATTCCGAGGATCGCCACTTCAGGAAGATTGACGATGGGCGTGAACGCCGTGCCGCCGATTCCGCCGAGGTTGGTAATGGTGAAGACGCCGCCTTCCATCTCTTCCAAGGCCAATTTCTTGTCCCTTGCCTTGGCGGCCAGCTTGGAAAGCTCTGAGGAAAGCTGAAGGATGTTCTTGCGGTCCACGTCCCGGACCACCGGAACGAGCAAACCCCGGTCCGTGTCCACTGCCACCCCGATGTGGCAATACTTCTTGTAAACCACTTCGTTTGCTGCGGGATCGACGCTCGCTGCAAACTGCGGGAACACGCGCAACGCCGATGCCACCACCTTCAGCGCCACCGAGGTCACGGTCAGCTTGCCACCGCAGGCCTCTGCCAGGGACCCAAACTGTTTGCGCAATTCTTTCAGGTGGGTGACATCCGTCTCGTCATGTTGGGTAACGTGAGGAATCGAGTTCCATGCCCGGCTCAGATGCTCCGCGGTGCTGCGGCGGATATTCGACATCTTGTGCCGCTCGACGGCGCCCCAACGGGAGAAATCCGGGAGCGGAGGAGAGGCCATGCCGAGCCTACCCGACACTCCCGTGATAATGCTCTTTGCGAAGAGAGCTACATCCTCGGCACTGATCCTGCCTCCCGGACCCGATCCGTGCACCTGCCGCACATCCACGCCCAATTCCCTCGCCATCCTCCGCACCGAGGGCGCAGCCGGCACGGGAACGCCGCCTTCAGTCTCGGAATCGGCCTCAGGCTCGACGGGGGCGCGGGAAGGCCGTGCTGGCGAAGTCTCTGTTGCACCGGCCGCAACGGGGTGGGCCTGAGCCTGAATAGAAGTCATTCTAGGGGCTTCACCCTGTTTTGCTTCAAGGGGCCGAGTGTCTTCAGAACCAGCGGCTTCCTGTTTTGCTGTCTCTTTCTTGGCGAAGGATGCATCTTTCCCCGGCCCCTGTTCCGCGGACGCCTTTTCAGCCGGTTTGGCAGTTTCCCCCGCGCCATTCACGGTCAAGACCAATTGGCCAACGTTGACCCTTTCGCCCTCTTTGACGTTGATTTGCTGAATGACGCCGCTCACCGGCGAGGGAACTTCCACGGTGGCCTTGTCCGTCTCCAGCTCGATTACCGGTTGATCGACTTCAATGGAGTCCCCGACTTTAACCAGAATCTTCACCAAGTCGCCCGACTTGATATTTTCACCGAGCTCCGGAATTCTGAATTCAGTTGCCATCAGCTTGTCTGCCCTTTACGAGTTCATGGGATTAGATTTTTCGGGATTGATTTCGAGGTCCTTGATGGCTCTTTCCACCAATTCAACCTTCACCTTCTCTTCGCGCGCCAGCGAGGAAAGCGCCGCCACGGTAATAAATCTGGAATCGACCTCGAAGAAATCACGCAGGGACTTGCGCCCTTCACTTCGTCCGAAACCATCGGTCCCTAGCGCAGCAATGGGCCGCGGCGCCCAGCGGCTGATTGAATCGGGAAGAGCCTTGACGTAATCCGAGGCTGCCACCACCACGCCTTCGGTGTTGGCCAGACATTCGGTTACATAAGGAATACGCGGTTTCTCGCCGGGATGCAGCATATTCCAGCGATCCACCGCATGGCCATCGCGATAAAGTTCTTTATAGCTCGTTACGCTCCATACATCCGCCGCCACGCCGTACTTCTCTTCAAGGAGCAGTTGCGCCTTCAGAGCTTCGTTCAGGATAGCGCCGCTGCCCAACAGTTGGGCACGCAGCTTGGCGCCCTTCTTGGCGGAGGCTCTGAACAAGTACATCCCCTTCAGAATTCCTTCCTTGGCACCTTGGGGCATGGCCGGCATGGGATATTGCTCATTCATCACCGTCAAGTAGTAGAAAACGCTTTCCCTTTCCTCGTACATGCGGCGAATGCCATCGCGGATGATCACGGCGAGTTCGAAAGCGAAGGCCGGATCATAAGCCACTAGATTGGGGACGGGATAAGCCAGAAGGTGGCTGTTGCCATCCTGGTGTTGCAATCCTTCACCGGCAAGCGTGGTACGGCCCGCCGTTCCACCCACCATGAATCCCCGGCAGCGGGAATCTCCAGCGGCCCAAACCAGGTCTCCCACCCTTTGCAGTCCAAACATCGAGTAGTAAATAAAAAATGGGATGGTGTTGATTCCGTGAATGGCGTAGGCGCTGCCTGCAGCGATGAAGGAGGAAATCGATCCGGCCTCGGTGATGCCTTCCTCCATAATCTGGCCGTTCTGAGCCTCTTTGTAATAGAGCAGCGTGTCCCGGTCCACCGGCTCGTAAAGTTGTCCGGCATGGGAGTAGATTCCCACTTGGCGGAATAGCGCCTCCATGCCGAAAGTTCGCGCCTCATCCGGAACAATGGGCACAATCAGCTTGCCCAACTCTTTGTCCTTCAGCAGCTTTGCCAGAATACGGACAAAACCCATCGTGGTGGAGACGCCACGGCCACTGGTGCCTTCGTAGAATTCCTCAAAAAGGCTTTCGGCGGGCGGCTTGATTGCCGGAGCCAGCACCGCTCGTGAGGGAATGTAGCCGCCCAGTTCCTGGCGGCGCTGATGCAGATATTGCATCTCTGTGCTGTTTTCAGCCGGCTTGTAAAAGGCGGCCTCCGCTACTTCGTGGTCCGAAATGGGAATGCCGAACCGCGCGCGGAAGTTGTTGACTTCCTCGTCATTCAGCTTCTTCTGCTGGTGGGTAATGTTTCTGCCTTCGCCGCTTTCACCCAGGCCGTAACCCTTGATAGTCCGGGCCAGAATCACGGTGGGTGATCCCTTGTGCTCAACCGCAGCCTTATATGCCGCGTAGATCTTCTTGGGATCGTGTCCTCCCAGCCTCATGCGGCCCAACTGGTCGTCCGAATAGTTCTTCACCATGGCCAGCAGCCGGGGGTCGGTTCCGAAGAAGTGCTCCCGGAAGTATTTGCCGGATTCCACGGAATACTTCTGCCATTGCCCGTCCACAATCTCACCCATCCGCTTGATCAGCAGTCCATCATTGTCTTTTTCAAACAGGGGATCCCAATCACTGCCCCAAATCACCTTAATCGCGTTCCATCCGGCGCCTCGAAATCCGGCTTCCAATTCCTGGATGATGCTGCCGTTGCCGCGCACCGGGCCATCCAGCCGCTGCAAGTTGCAGTTCACCACGAAGATCAGGTTGTCCAGCTTTTCGCGAGCCGCCAGGGAAATCGCGCCCAGGGTCTCCGGTTCGTCGGTCTCACCGTCGCCCAGGAACGCCCAGACCTTACTGTCGCCTAACTCCTTCAGGCCGCGATCCTGCAAATAGTGGCAGAAATGAGCCTGGTAAATCGACATAATGGGACCAAGTCCCATGGAAACGGTGGGGAACTCCCAGAATTCGGGCATGAGCCACGGATGGGGATAGGAAGAGAGCCCCCCGCCTTCCTTCAGTTCGCGCCGGAAATTCTCAAGCTGGCTCGCGGTCAAGCGGCCTTCCAGGAAGGCACGGGAATACATGCCCGGCGAGGCATGCCCCTGAAAGTAAACAATGTCGCCGATGCGGTCCTTGCCCCGGGCGCGGAAGAAATGGTTGAAGCCCACTTCGTAAAGGGTCGCGGCAGAGGCGTAAGTGGAAATGTGCCCGCCGATTCCCTCCTCGGCATGGTTCGCCCGGACCACCATCGCCATCGCATTCCATCGGATGATGCTCTTGATTCGTCTTTCGATTTCCTGGCTGCCCGGAAACGGGGGTTGCTCAGACACCGGGATCGTATTGACGTAAGGAGTATTGGCGGTGTAGGGAAGCTTGACTCCGTCGCGCAGAGCGTGGAACCGCAGAGTTTGAAGCAGATTCTCAACCCGCTGCGGGCCTCCCTCCTGCATCACATAGTCCAATGACTCCAGCCATTCTCTTCGCTCAATCGTTTCCACTTCTTGGGTATGATTCGTTTGACTCATTTTCTCCTTGATGGCTCCTTAAACAACCAGAATATCACATGATGCCCGTAGCGAATTCACAATCGTCGGCCTCCAACGCGGAGAGGACTTCATCACTCAGCATGACAACGCTCGTGCAGAGTTCGAGGGACCGGGAAATGCTTGCAAAACGCCCCGACGCCAGATTTGAAATTGCGGGCATTCCAAGCCCGGGGCGGGAGATGAAGACCAGAAGCAGCTTAACAGACCTAAAGCGATACCTTGATGTTTGGTTGCAATGCCAAGGTGCTTCTCGCTGCAAGTTAATGATTTAATGTGGCTTGATGAAGTATTTCTCGACGGCCGGCGGGCGGCTCAAATCCTCGCGAGCCTGAGCTTTTCGAAACCGCAGTTCCCCAGCGAACCGTTCCTCCCGCATCCGGGATGTCCCCACCGCCGAAACTCAATAGAGTCAATGGTGGCACTGGGGACACCGCTGCTTTAGCAACCAAACGGCGCCACTAGCCCGCATTTCTCATTAACAAATTGAAAAAGGCTGTCTTTTCTGGCATAAGCCTTTTGTTGATAAGAACTTGCGCCAGAGAGCGGAGCCAGCCTTATGAGTACCGAGTATGGCGGAGAACCTCTTGAATGTCAGCCCCTCACCCACCGCTGCGCGGTCCTCCCTCTCCCCGCAAGCGGGGAGAGGGATGGGGTGAGGGGGAAATGGCGGTGGCACATTTCCACCCCAACCAAGCGGCACACGCCTTGCCATGCCAGGCAGGGGCCGCCTGTCCCCTATATACAATGTATCGCATCGATACAAAGCTCTTTTTCCATCCATGCACCCTGCCATTGGTTAAAATGGTATAGACTCCATAACGGCTTGCGCCCGGCAGAAGGCTTCCCAGAGGTGGCGGGAGTGGCGAGCGCCACCGAAATTTTCGGAACGAACCCTAAGAGTGTATGAAAACAAAGGATCGAGGTTTGGAACGAACCCTAAGAACCTATTTCTCACCCGGTTCGCTGCCGCAACGGAAAATCTGGTGAGAAATCCAGGCTAACCGTCGTGGGGCTTCATCGCGGGCTTCGCATCGTGTAGGATAAGCTTATGAACGAGTGGAGCGAGTTCCAAGGAATCAACACCGGATACGTTGTGGAGCTTTATGAAAAATTCCACAGGAACCCAGCGTCCGTCGATGCCGTGACCCGGGCTGCGTTTGAGCGTTGGGGGCCGCCGGAAGGAATCACCAGGCCTGCTGCAACGTTTTCTGGAACTGGATCCTCAAAAAACGGTGAAGCCTACGCTGCCTCGGGAAGCGCCTTGCCGGTTGAAAAGATTGTAGGCGCGGTGAATCTGGCAGAGTCCATCCGCAAGTTCGGGAACTTGGACGCGTATCTTGATCCGCTCGGTTCGGCACCCCACGGGGATCCATCCTTGATTCCTGAGAATCACGGCGTCACCGAGGACGACCTTCGCCACCTGCCGGCCGGTATTATCACCGGCCCTATTGCCAACGGAGCCCGCAATGCGTTGGAGGTTATCCAATCCCTTCGCAGAGTCTATTGTGCTGCGACGGGCTACGATTATGCCCATCTTCGCGATCCCGAGGAGCGTGAATGGCTGAAGTCCGCTGCGGAGTCCGGCACATTTCGTCCTCCCACTGCTCCCATTGATGAGATTGCACTGCTCGACCGCATCACCCAAGAGGGCTGTTTTGAGCAATTTCTGGACCGCACGTTTCCCGGCAAGACACGCTTCTCGATTCAGGGAATCGGCATCCTGATCCCGATGCTCGATGAGATCATCCACGCTGCTTCCGATGGGCGCTTCAGCAATATTCTGATCGGCATGGCTCACCGCGCGCGGCTGAACGTCCTCGCCCACGTCCTCGACAAACCCTACGAGCAGATTCTGGCGGAATTCAAGGACCCGGTAAAGGGAGGCAAATTTCGCGAGGATTTGGGCTGGACGGGTGACGTGAAATACCATTCCGGAGCTCATCACGCCATTCGCAACCACGGCTCCCATGAGCTGATGATCTCTCTGGCGCCCAATCCCAGCCACCTCGAAGCGGTGAATCCCGTCGTGGAAGGGATGGCGAGGGCGGCGGGCACGCGCACGGATCACGGCGGCGCCCCGCACTTCGAGCCAACGCGCACCCTGCCCATTCTGATTCACGGGGACGCGGCCTTTATGGGACAGGGCGTGGTGGCCGAGACGCTCAATATGTTTCACCTGAAGGGCTATGAGACGGGCGGCACCGTTCACATCATCGCTAACAATGAGATCGGCTTTACCACCTGTCCGGAGGAAGGCCGCAGCACGCTTTACGCCAGCGACCTGGCGCGGGGCTTTCGCGTGCCGATCGTGCATGTGAATGCTGACAATCCCGAGGCGTGTATCGAAGCGGCGCGTCTGGCCTTTACTTATCGAGAGCATTTCAAGAAGGATTTTGTGATTGACCTCATCGGCTATCGGCGCCACGGACACAATGAAGGTGACGAGCCCTCGTTTACTCAACCCCTCATGTACAAAAAGATTCAAGAGCACCCGACGGTGCGGCAAATTTGGGCCAAAGTGTTGCTTGACCGGGGCGTGATCCAGGATGGGATCGCTGAACAACTGGTGGACAAGCATTCGGGGCGGCTGCGCCAAATTTATGATTCCCTTGAGGCGGAGCGGCAACTGGTGGAACCCCGCCCCGCGCCGCCGCCTCCGGGAGCCGCCAGAGATACTCGCACCGAGGTGCCGCTGGAGCGGTTGCTGCAGCTCAATTCTGAACTCTTGCGAATCCCGCCGGGCTTTGTGCTGCATCGCAAGATCGAAAGGGTTAGGGAAAAGAGGCTCAGGGTGTTTGAGGAACCGGACGCGCGGACCATCGACTGGGCCGCGGCCGAAGAGTTGGCCTGGGCCACAATTCTGGAGGAAGGAATCCCCATCCGGGTCACCGGACAGGATGTGGAGCGCGGCACCTTCAGTCAGCGACACGCGGTCTTCCATGACGTTAACAACGGCAATACGCATACGCCTTTGCAGTCGTTGCCACAGGCGCGCGCGTCCTTTGAAATTTGCAACAGTCCGCTCAGCGAAAATGCGGCTCTGGGCTTCGAGTACGGATACAACGTGCAGTCGCCGCAGCGCCTGGTGGTGTGGGAGGCGCAGTATGGAGACTTCATTAATGGCGCGCAAACCGTGATTGATGAATTCATCTCGTCGGCGCGCGCCAAGTGGGGCTTGACGCCGTCGCTGGTCATGTTGCTGCCGCACGGCTATGAAGGGCAGGGGCCGGACCATTCGGGCGCTCGCCTGGAACGGTTTTTGCAGCTTGCCGCCGCCACCAACCTTCGCATCGCCAATTGCACGACTGCCGCCCAATATTTTCATCTGATGCGTTTGCAGGCGCTACTGCTCAAGACGGACCCACTGCCGCTCGTGATCCTGACTCCCAAGAGTCTCCTTCGCCATCCCTTGACGGCCTCAACTCCCCGCGAGCTTGCCGAGGGTTCTTTCCAGCGCGTCATCGAGGACGAAGCGGGGGGGGCGCGCGCGGGTGAGATTCGCCGGCTGATTTTGTGCAGTGGGAAGATTTACATCGACCTGGTGTCCAGCAAGCGGCGCGCGGAGGAGCCGGCGGTGGCCATTGCCCGCATCGAGGAACCGTATCCTTTTCCGGAATCCGACTTAAAGTTGTTGTTGGACTCTTATCCGTCGCTGGCTGAAGTGGTTTGGGTACAGGAGGAGCCGCGCAACATGGGCGCGTGGGAGTTTCTGCGACTGCAACTTGCGCGGCTGATTGCGGGGCGCTGGCCTTTGCACTACTTGGGCCGTCCCCGCAATTCGAGCCCGGCGGAGGGTTCATCCAGCCGCCATGCCATCAATCAGGAGATTATCATCAGCCAGGCTTTCAACCTCACTCATATTGAGGCGGAGGAAAGCCTTCTGCTGCAAACGATGGAAACGCATTAGGGTCAATGCTGTTCACTTAGCGAACCTTGCTGTAGCGCCGGTGTCCTCACCGGCGGATTCCGGCGCTGAGGACAACGCCGCAACAGAAGATCGCAGGGGACGAGCGCCGCCTCCACCATAAGTGAACAGTATTGGCATTAGACTGGATAACCCACAAAGGTTTATGCGACGGCCGTCCAGGAAAAGCTCGTGAAGAGCCCCTGTTAAGGGATAGGGACCGCCGCGTTTCACGCTCACGAGCCGTTTTTTGAGGAGAGGTTCACCTATGGCAACAAGAATTCTGGTCCCCGAGCTGGGAGAATCGGTGATTGAAGCCACGGTGGGCCATTGGCACAAGAGTGAAGGCGAACCCGTGACGGCGGGCGAGGTGCTGGTGGAATTGGAAACGGACAAGGTGGACCTTGAAGTGGGCGCGGAGCGTGGCGGAATCCTTGCTCGCATCGAACGCAAGGAAGGTGAGGACGTCAAGATCGGCGATGTGCTGGGTCTGATCGAAGAAGTCGCATCGAACGTTAAGGGGGCCTCCCCTGCGCGTGCCTCCGGGCCGGCCAAGGCGGCCGGTTCCGGTGCCCCGCCACCTTCGCCAACGACAGTGGAAGATCCTGCGTCAAGGACCGCGGCGGTTGATTCTGCGCACGGTCCGGGCAAAGTTGAGGTCTCGCAGGCTTCGGCGGAAGCCGTTGCCACTCCGTCCGCGCGGCGTCTGGCTCGTGAACGCGGTGTAGACCTGGGCCAGGTTCCTGTGAAAGAAAACGGCCATCGCGTCACGCGCGAGGATGTGGAGAGCCTTGCGGTCGCTTCCACAGTGGGCGTGCAACCCGCCCCGTCTATCTTGCAAACGCCGGCTTCAGCAGCCGGAGTCCCGGCTGAGAAGCCGATGGGCGGGGAACGGCGTGAAGAACGGATGCGCATGTCGCGCCGCCGCATGACCATTGCCCACCGGTTGGTGGAGGCGCAACATACCGCCGCCATGCTCACCACCTTCAACGAAGTTGACATGGCCGCCGTCATGGAGCTTCGCAAGCGCCACAAGGATCAGTTCAAGGAGCGCTACGGCGTGGGGCTCGGCATCTCCTCTTTCTTTGTGAAGGCGGCGGTTGCCGCGCTGCGGAAGTTCCCGCGCCTCAACGCCGAAGTACAGGGTGATGAAATCGTCTTGAAGCACTATTATGACATCGGCGTGGCAGTGGGCGCCCCTGAAGGCCTGGTGGTGCCGGTGCTGCGCGACACGGACCGCATGTCCTTTGCTGAAATTGAAATTGGTATCAAGAATTTTGCGCGCAAGGCACAGGATGGGACGCTTTCCCTTGCCGACATTCGCGGCGGAACCTTCACGATTTCGAACGGGGGAGTGTTTGGCTCATTGCTTTCCACTCCGATTTTGAATCCGCCCCAGGTGGGAATCCTGGGTTTGCACAAAGTGCAGGAGCGGCCGGTGTCCGTGGGCGGCCAGATCGTCATTCGCCCCATGATGTACGTGGCGCTCAGTTATGACCACCGCATTGTGGATGGTTCAGAAGCTGTTCAGTTCCTGGTGCGCATTAAGGAGTTGGTGGAAGACCCAGCGGGATTGCTCCTGGAGGGTTAGGCGCACGGCTCACAGCCCCGGTGCAGCGCATTCTGCCGTGGCGCAAAGTTTTTCCGGTGCAGGGCGTTCAGAGGGCGGCGCCGCATTGTCCACGCACTGGTTCGACACCTTCACTTGCTGTCCGGAGCTTTTCCCTTGGCATGGAGGTCTACAAATCGCTGGCGACAAGCGGCAATGTTGCGCCGCGCTTCGATGGGACCGAGCCAGCCTTTGATCTCCGTGTGTTTTCCTTCGAGCTCCTTGTAGATGTCAAAGAAGTGCTCAATTTCCCGGCGAACATGAGGAAAAATTTGATCGACGGTATGAATCTGATCGTAGCGCGGGTTCATCTCCGGCACACCCAGGATTTTTTCGTCATGGCCTTTTTCGTCTGCCATCTCCAACATGCCCACGGGCCTCACCTCCATCAAGCACCCGGTGAACGTTCCCTCGCCGCTGATCACCAGGACGTCCATGGGGTCGCCGTCGCTGGCCACGGTGCCGGGAATAAATCCATAGTCGCCGGGGTAGTGCATGGGCGAGTAGAGGGTTCGGTCTAACCGGAACACACCCAGCTTGGTGTCAAATTCATACTTGTTGCGAGAGTTCTTGGGAATCTCCACCACCATCCTGACAATATCCGGACATTTGGGACCGGGGTCAATTTCATGCAGCATTGGCATCTTGATCTCCTCACGGTAGCCAGCATCCAGCCTTCAGCGGTCAACAAGAGCGATGCACGGATGCAATTTGACTGCTGCAAGCCGATCGCTGAAGGCTCTCTGCTCCAGTGTAAACCGGACTTGCCTCGCGCGTGAATGGAATGAGCGATTGGGTAGTGGGCCAGTTTGCTGTAGCGGCGGTCTCTGACCGCCGGAAGCTGTTGGAAAATAAGATTCGGCGGTCAGAGACCGCCGCTACAGCCGCGAGAATGCACCACTACCGGTGATTCAAGGTCCGCGCAGGGCGCGGCGTGGATTCACCGCCAGCCAAGCCAGGGCTCCGAGAGCGCAAAACAGCGCCGCCACATTGAAAGATGCCTGCCAGCCGAAGCGAGCGGCAATCAACGGGGTGAGAGATGCGCTGACGGCGCTGGCCGATTGAGCGCCCATGTTTATGAAACCGGAAAGAAAACCCGAAGAAGGGCCGCCCAGGTCAGCCGACAAGGCCCAATAGGAGCTTTGCGCCAGATAAAGCGAGCCGGCGCCTCCGGCCAAAATAAAGCTGGCCGCTGCCGGGCTCGCTGCGGAAGAACCCACGGCCACGAAGATTGCTGCTCCCAGAAGCCCGATGAACCCCATGCCGCAGCGCCCCCAGCGGGCTCCAAACCTCCGGCGGATGGCGTCGCTTGCCAATCCACCGAGCGCCGAGCAAATCGACATGGCGATGAAAGGTAGCATGGTGTAATACGATCCGGATTTCAGGGTCAGGCCGCGAACGGCGGTGAGGTAGATGAAGAACCAGGCGAAGAAGATGTAGGCGGTGTAGCCATAGCATCCGTAACTGAAGGTGAGCGCCCACACGTCGCGGCTTGAAAACAGTGCTCGCCACGGGATGCGGCGGCCATCCTGCCCGATCCCGATTTCGATCCCATCACGGATCGAGCGCAGCTCGGCTTCCTTCACCCAGGGATGGCCCTCTGGATTGTCCCGGGCGAGGCCATACCATGCGGCTCCGGCTGCCAAACCGGCCGCCGCGCAGATCGTGAAGGAAGCGCGCCATCCATAGCGGATCATGATGGCCGCAATCAGGGGCGGAGCGAGTGCGGCGCCGGCTCCAACCCCGGCAAAGATGATCCCGTTGGCGAGCCCGCGCTCGGCCGTGGGTATCCAGGAAGCGACCCAGCGGTTTGAGCCGGGGTACATGACGGATTCGCCGGCGCCCAGCAGGAATCGCACCAGCAAGAGGATCGCAAAGGCCCCTGCCACCCCCGACGGCACGGCCGCGGTGAGAGCCGTGAAGATCGCCCACCAGATGGCGCCGAGGGTTAGAATGCGGCGCGGACCCCAACGGTCCGCGACCCAACCGCCGGCGGTCTGGAACAGGGCATATCCCAGCGCGAAGGCGCCAAAGACCAACCCCAGTTGGGGATTGGTGAGGTGAAATTGTTGAGCGATGGACCTGCCCGCGATGGAAATGTTGACGCGGTCGAGATAGCTGACTGCGCCCATCAACGCCACCCAGACCACGAGCGCCCAGCGAATCCGGCTTGGTTTGGAGACGGTGTTCTTCATTTTAGCGCGATGGCTAGAAAATCGCAGAGCGGCTAAGGTAAATGGTCTTTGCGGAATAGGCAAGCAGCTTTATTAGTTCTTTTGAGGTTTATGCTTCGAGGGTCTCAACGATTTGGCGCACCGCCTTGATTCACGGATAATTTCTGTGCTTGGAATCCTTCCAAATCCGCAAATACGAATTCGGGTGGAATGAATGAGGGCCATAAGGACGCCTGGGACTATAATTGCCAATTCGCGGCTAGGTACCACCATTCGCAATTCAAGTGACGTATCTTTAGCTATGTTCTGTAACAACCCTTCACCCTCTCACCGCTTGCGGGGAGAGGGTGGCGCGCAGCGCCGGGTGAGGGGGTGCGAGAATGCGTGATCGAACTTACGAAACCCTGCACTAACACTCGACTGGGCTGCCCTATGAGCACACCTAACCAGGAAGAGGATCTGAAACCATGAGCAACGCTCCCACGCCGCGCACCACCGCAGTGACCCTGGAAGATATTCGCGAGCATTTTCCCGCGCTCAATCGCCGTCATGGAGGCAACCCTGTGGCCTATTTCGACGGCCCGGGCGGAACGCAGGTTCCGCGCGCGGTGGTTGAAGCCATGTCGGACTATCTTTACCACCACAACGCCAACACTCATTGGGGTTATCCCACCAGCGCGGAGACCGATCGAACGATCGAAGAAGCACGGAAAGCCTTGGCTGACTTCTTGAATGCCAGCCCTGCGGAAGTTGCCTTCGGCGCCAATATGACCACTTTGACTTTTCATCTGGCGCGGGCACTTGGGCGCGGCTTGGGCCAAGGGGATGAAATCCTGCTGACGGAACTCGATCATCATGCCAACGTTGCGCCGTGGAGGGCGCTGGAACGCGAGCGCGGATTAACGGTGAAGGTTGCGCGCATGATCCCGGAGACAGGCCAGATTGATTGGAAGGATTTTGAGCGTCAATTGACGCGGCATTGCAAGGTGGTGGCGCTGGGAGCTGCCTCGAATGCCCTCGGGACCGTCAACGACGTTCGCAAGGCGGCGGAATTGGCGCGGAGCGTTGGGGCGCTGCTGTTTGTGGACGCGGTTCACTATGCGCCCCACGTTTTAGTGGATGTGCAGAAGATCGAGTGCGATTTTCTGGCTTGCTCGGCTTATAAATTTTACGGCCCACACGCCGGCGTCCTCTTTGGCAAGAAGGACCGGATGGAAGCCGCTGAATTCCCCAAGCTGGCTCCTGCCCCGGAGACTTCTCCGGAGCGAGCCGAGACCGGAACCCAGAACCATGAGGGTATGGCTGGAGCAGCCGCGGCTGTTGATTTCCTGGCTTCTTTTGGCCACGGCCAGACCCGCCGCGCCCGGTTGCAATCGGCATTCGATTCTTTCCACGCGAACGGCCAGGCGCTGATCGAGCGGCTGTGGGAGGGTTTGTCCGGGATTCAAGGCGTGCGAGTCTACGGCCCCCCTCCGTCTTCGTCCCGCACCCCCACCATTTCCTTCACGGTTGAGGGCGTGGCTTCGAGCGATGTCACTCGGAAGCTGGCGGATCGTGGTGTCTTTGTTTCCCATGGCAATTTCTACGCTGCGACTGTGGTCGAGCGGCTTGGCCTGGGTGAAGAGGGGTTGGTGCGCGTCGGCTGCGCATGTTATACGACGCCGGACGAAGTCGAGCGGCTGATCGAAGGCGTGCGGCAGATCAGCCGCTGAGGGAGCGTCTGGACCGCCTCCCCCCGGCCTTCCCGCCAGTCGTGTTCGGAGGTGTCCCATGGCACCCACCCCCCCAACAACTCCGCCGCACCCAACGCTCACCCAGCCCCCGGTGCTCCCCCGCTTCGCGCTGCGTCAGATGGCCTCGTTCGGCTTCATGTAAAACCTTCAAACGATCTCGATCTTGCCTGCTCAACACCACCATCTCCGGTGGTCTCATCCAATCAGGGTGTCGGATACCAACAGGAACTTTCTACTTGGTTCGAATAGGATCTTCTCACTTTGCTGCGACAGTCTGTGGTTCGTGCTTTCCCCCTATCAACATGTGGGGTAAACTGTCCGGGCATCTTCAAGCAGAGGAGCATGTTCATGGGTCAAAAACCGGAGGCAATCGCCGGAATCGATTTGGGTGGAACCAGCATCAAGGCCCTGATCGTTGACGGGAAGTACAAAATTCTTGCTGCCGTAAAGAGGAAAACCAAGGCCACGGCCAAGGCGGACCCTCTGATCGATGAGATCGCTTCCGTGGTGGAAGAAGCCTCGAAACAGGCAGGCCTTAAGGTGAAGGACCTCTTTGCGGTCAGCATTGGCGCTCCCGGCACCATTGACACCAAGCGCGGCATCGTGCTGGAAGCGCCCAACCTGGGCTGGAAAGACGTGAAGCTGGCCGATGAATTAAAGAAGCTACTGAGCGTTCCCATCCTGGTGGACAATGACGTGAACGTGGGCGTGGTGGGTGAGCACGCGCTGGGCGCGGGCGAGAAAGTGAGCGAGCTGGTGGGCATTTTTGTGGGGACGGGAATTGGCGGAGGCATCATCATCCATGGCGAACTTTATGGAGGCGGGCGTGGGGGCGCCGGTGAAATCGGGCATACGGTGATCCTGGCCGATGGTCCGGCGTGCAGTTGCGGCCACCGCGGTTGCGCGGAAGCGTTGGCCAGCCGCACGGCCATGGAGCGCGATGTGCTTGATGCCATCAAGGGCGGGCAGAAGAGCGTGGTTCCCAAGATTCTCAAGGAGAAAGAAAAGGACCGTATTACCAGCAGCGTGATCCAGGCAGCCATCGAGCAGAAGGATGCTGTGATGACGGAAGTCTTCAAGCGCGCCCAACACTACCTCGGCATTCTCGTAGCCAACATGGTGAATCTGCTGGATCCGGAGCGCGTGGTAATTGGCGGCGGCCTCGCCGAGCGGTTCGGCGAAGATTTTGTGGCGCCCATCCGCCAGACAGCTTACGAGTATTTCCTGCACGGACGGGACGCGAAGCGAATTAAGGTTTTGCCCGGCGCGCTCGGCGACAAATCCGGGGCGCTTGGAGCCGCGGTGCTGGCTCATAAACGGCTGGGCTGAATTAGCCGGCGGCTGTCAGCGATCAGCTTTCAGATTTGGCTGATAGCTGGCGGCTGAAAGCTGATTGTGGGCAATTCTTTTGCTTGTCGCCCTTCACTCGTCAGTTGTGACTAGCTTTTTATGTCTTCCGCTGACCCCAATTTGAAACCGTCCGCCGCCGGACCTCCCACCGGCGGGTTCGACTTGAAGCCCTTGTCCGTGACTCAGCGCGTGGTCAGCCGCGTGATTCTCGGCGTTTTTGTCCTGCTCGTCGTTTATTATCTGCTGAACATCCTGCGGCCTTTCCTGGCCGCTCTGATTTGGGCATCGATCCTCGCCACGGCACTATTTCCGGTTTTCCAGGGCATGGAGCGTAGAATGCGGCGCCCCAGGCTGGCAAGCGCCCTGACCTGCCTGCTGACCACCTTGCTGCTGGTGGTTCCCGTTGTGGTCCTGCTGGTAATGCTGGCGGGTGAATCGGTGATCGCGTACCACACGCTGGCCGTTAAAATCACCGCCGCGCCACGCGGGGAGCTGGAGACTTTGCGGAACAATTTAATCTTCGTCTGGGCTCAATCCAAGCTGAGCGCGTTGGGTCTGCCACCCCTCAATCCTGCGGACTTGGTGTTGCGAGCCGTGAAGCTGATGAGCGCCTTTCTGGTGGCGAAGAGCACCGGTCTGTTCGCCGAGTTCACCAGTTCAATCTTCAGCTTTTTTGCCGTTCTTATTACCCTCTATTTTCTTTTCCTGCACGGACCGCAAGTTATGGATGAAGTTCGCTGGCTATGTGGCCTCACTCGTGGCCACGATGACCAAATTCTGACCCGGTTCAAAGAAACCATCCTGGCGAGCCTGGAATCCAACTTGGCTTCTGCCCTCCTGCTCGGAACTCTCGGCGGCCTGGTTTTTCTCCTCTTCGGAATTCCCGCCTCGCTCTTGTGGGGGGCGGTCATGGCGTTTCTTTCCCTGATTCCGGTCATCGGCACGGCATTGGTTTGGTTCCCAGTGGTCATTTACTACGTGGTGACGGCGCACGCCGGGAAGGGCGCCGGCTTGCTAACGGTGTTTGTGGTCTTGATCGCCCTGGTCGATAACTTGGTGAAGCCTTTGCTCATGCGAAGACAATCAGAGATTCACCCCTT
Source organism: Terriglobia bacterium (assembly GCA_035531475.1). Classification (GTDB taxonomy): domain Bacteria; phylum Acidobacteriota; class Terriglobia; order UBA7540; family UBA7540; genus CALCEB01. The sequence goes on along the minus strand of DATKST010000101.1, from coordinate 8,054 downwards.
CTGGATTTTCCTGGGAGTGGTCGGTGGCGTGCGATATTTCGGACTCTTGGGATTAGTGCTCGGCCCCCTTGTGGTCACGGCTTTTCTGGCAATATTAGCCATCTTGAGATTCGGAGACGCAGAGCGGGAGATCGTTCGAGAGTAGTCCGGCCACGGGCGGGGCAACATCTCACGGGGCATCCACGAGACAACTGGAGAGAACGGCCGGCGTAGCGTCGGCATCCCTGCCGCCAAATTCCGCAGGTTGGATGCTGCCCCCTGGCCGGCTGCAATGATCCCAACGGGGATTATTAACAGATGAATGAATAATGACCAATAGTGAAAATGTTTACTCTGTTTGTCCATCGTTTTTCCATTTAAATTATGTACGCCTTGATTAACAACTAAACGTGACAACCCTCTCATTTCACGGCCTTAGCGCGTCTGGAAGTTTGATTGGCCCTCTTCGTGCTGTAGACATAGCCGACGCCGGTTGAAGGCACTAAGGCGCAAGCAATCGGGCCTCCGAGGCCGGACAAGCTGGCGCGGCAACCGCCAGATCAAGCGGACGGATTTTGAGAAAGGATCAACTCATGCGTTTCAAATCAATGGCAGCAATTGTGGGCGCTGTGATGTTTATGGCCACCACTGTTTGGGCCGGCAACAACCCCACTCAGATTACTTGGAACTTCAACTCACCAGCGGGCATTCTGGGCACATCGCAGACTTATACGGTCGATGGAATTACGTTGACTGCTTACGGCTTCTCCTCCCCCGGGAACCCTACGGATCTTTACGGGAAAAATAGTGGCGGCGATGAGAAAGGGCTGGGAATCAATGGTCTTTCCAACGACGAAATTGGAGGGACAAGTTTCATTCAACTCAACCTGTCACAACTCCTCGCGCAGTACAACACCGGATTCCTCACGCTCGGCAGCGTGCAGAAAGGTGAGAACTATGACGTCTGGCTTTCGAGCGGCTTGGGCACGCTGGGTACGGAGATCGTTACCAACGGAACGCTGGATCAAATTCAGTTTCCGGTGAGCCTGGTGAAGGGCTCGCCTTACCTTGGCATCAGTGCGGGAAGTTCGGGCAACGTCCTGCTGGGCTCCTTAAGCGTGAACCAAACGCCGGAACCTACCACCCTCGCTTTGTTTGGAACCGGACTCATCCTCGCGGCTTTCCTGTTCCGCCGCTACGACCGGACCCCTAGCCGGATTGAAGCCTAATCATCCACATTACCGGATGGCCACCGGCTCCACGCCGCTGGCCACCGGCACTTCTGAACTTTTTCCTCCTCCACTCCCACCCTTCTGCCTCACAGCGTTCGCCACCGGTCCTCCATTTGCGGGGCGGGATCAGAATCCGTGCAAAGCACTTGGCCCGGTTTATTCGCGCCCTGACGGTCACCGAGCAAGACTTTCGTGAATTATCTGGGCTAAAAGCAATGCTGTTCACATAAGGGGAGATCTCGAAGGGGCGACCCTGGTGGTCGCCCCCTACAGCGCGTGGAAATCAGGCTCCAGTGGGATAGGGGGCTAAGTGAACAGCATGGGGGCTGGAAGGTGTGCTAAACTTTGTTGGGGATATACCGATACAATCTTCGATGACTCACGATCACGCGGGCCGCGTTGCACAATTCCTTCCTCTCTTTGGTCTTTTCCTTTATTGTTTCTTTGCCGCTGGACTTTTCTTGAACGCCGGCCAACCCGCAATTCCGGCGAGCGGATTTCCGCAACCATTCTCGATCAACTCGCGTCCTGTGAGGGACCGGTTGCGGCCAACTTCTCGCAGCGCTTCACCGGCATCGTCAACCTCTCAGCCTAATTCCAAACAAACAACTTCTGCGCCCTCGAGTTCTATCGCGCCGGCGCTATTTTCGGCGCCACCCGGCACCAAGACTATTCCATACATTGTCAAAAGCGGCGAAAGCGTTACCTCCATCGCCTGGCATTTTCTTTCACAGACCGATTACATGCGGCGGACCGAGCTGGAGACTGCCATTCGCCAGGCGAACGGCTTGAAGAGCGGCGGGCTCAAACCCGGGCAAAATATTCAGATACCCGGCATCCCCCTCCACCCTGTGTTGGACAAGCCCGTAACCGTTCCCAAGACTTTCCAGGCGCGGGCGATCTACCTTACCGGCTGGACGGCGGGAAGCGCGCGCGGTCTCGACCTGATTCGCAAATGGAGGGATGTGGGCGGGAACGCCGTGGTCTTTGATATCAAAGACTACGACGGCGTTGTGCGTGTTCCTTTCGACCACCCGCATGCGTCCCACCAGGGTGTTACCATTCACAACCTGCCGAAGTATATCCATTGGCTGCACTCCCAGAACATGCACGTCATCGCCCGGATCGCGCTCTTCCGCGACGCCCACTTGGCGCAAACCTACGCGCAGATGGATGTTCGCTCCCGCAAGACCGGCAAGCCGTGGCTTGAAAATGGAAAGCTGGCTTGGGTGGACCCGTCCTTGCCGGCAGTGCAGGATTATGAATTGGACCTTGCAAAGATGGTGGCCGATGACGGAGCCGACGAAATCCAGTTCGATTACGTTCGCTTTCCTGCTGAGGGCGATCAGCCCGACGCGGTATTTGCCTTCCAGAAGGATCACCCGGACTGGCCGCGCACCAAAATCATCACGGATTTTGTGGCCCGGGCTTACCAGGAGTTGCACCCCGTGGGCGTCCTGGTTTCTCTGGATGTTTTCGGTGTGATGGCATGGGCCAGGCCCGTGGATCTGAACCATACCGGCCAGAATATTGCGCAGCTTGCCCGCCACTGCGACGTGATTTCGCCGATGATTTACCCATCGCACTTCTTTCACTTCGATGGTTATGCCGATCCCGGCGACGCCCCGGAACACTTTATTGCTGAGTCCATGCGCCGCTTTGCGGCAGCCACCGCGAGCAGCGGCGTAGTGCTGCGCCCGTGGCTGCAGGGATTCCACTGGAGGACGAAGACCTATTCCGTGGATTACGTCTTGACTGAAATCCGGGTTGCGGCCGAGCAAGGAGGCATTGGATTTCTTTTCTGGAATGCCGCCAATATCTATCCGATGCCTACGAATGCAATGGTTGAGATGCGCGCCGCCGGTGACCTTACTTATCGCGGCCGCATAGCGGCCAAGACTTCTCCCCCCGGAAAATCTGCCGGCAAAGCGCCTCCGGCTGCCAAACCGATTTCCAGTAAAGTTCCCATCCCGCCTTCCCGGTAACGCGTGGACCGGCGAACTTAGACAGATTAATCCGTGCCAATCGCCGCCTGCTGCGCCCCGTGTCGATGGGCAAAGGCGATGTGCGACTTAACAGCAATTCACAGGACCGGGCTTGAGGAAGAAGCGGGTGGATCGGGAAGGGTGGGTTGGGGGGGCCTGCAACCATCCGAATTGGTTGGTCCTATCATTCAGTTTGGGATTGATTGGTCCCGCAGCATAGCCAGTATGACGGACCAGGTTCCCAGTCGTTTCCGCATTGGCGATGATTCGCACGGAATCATGCCTTCGGGCGGCGGGATCTCGCGCCTCCTGTTGCGGCCAAGCGAGCTATCGGCTGCCGTGTCAACTTGTTAATGCATTCCACAATCTTTTCCACCGCAGACCGAGCCGCTCCAACTTCTTTGGCAACGAATCAGCATGGATTAAGGCAAATCAAAGATGGGGCCGTGATGGGATTAACGGTTGTTTACGCCATACTGAACGATCCCGCTACCAGTGAACCAGATTCTCGGGGTCTTCTACCACGACGACTTCATACTTTTCCAACATGGTCAGCAGGGCGTTCTCCAGGAAGAAACAGGGAATGCTCATTGGCAATTCACGCCGGCGTATAACTTGGAGAATGGGTGGGCGGTGCTGATCACCGTTTACCGCTCTGACTCCCAGCGCTGGGTTGATTGGCGGGAACGGAGGATGCCGGAATGATGCCATTTAGAAATGCCCGGTTTGTGGGGGAGAATTGGTGGAAAATGAAGTCGAGAAACTCCTGCTAGGAGGGGAGCACACGGCTGTCTTGAGCGTGCGCGCAGAGGTGTGCTTGCATTGCGGAGAACTCTTGTACTCACGGAAAGATGTCGAAAGGTTTGAAGAAATCAGGGACAAACTGGAGCGGCAGGAAACTTCTGAGTTTCGTCCTCTGGGGCAGTCCTTCCAAGTCGTCTGAGGGGAAGCGCCCGGCGCCGATCGCCGCGTGCGCCTCTTCGAATTGGACTTGTCACAGCTTTTTGACCTTGCCACTCGCCACTGTTTTATTGGCCATGCGCAGAATGCTCTGACCGTCGCCGCGCCCGAGGGGTCGGATACATCCCGACAAAAACGTCGGGACGTGTGCGCCACCCGCGTATCTCCGCTTCCACAAAAGAAGCTTTCTACACTGTATAAGTTGTGAAAAGGGTCAGCAAATGGGTAATATTACGCTTGCTGTGAATACTCTTCGTCTATTTCCTTTGCCATTGTCTCCAATTCACTGACCTTCGCTCTAACAAAAAACCCAAATATATATGCTGCCCGCGCATCCCAGGCAGCAGAGTCACTAAAATATACTTTCGAGCTGTTGTAAGGGGTAATTCAGCTCTCCAAGCACATGCGATATGGAATCATATGCCGGAAGCACCCCACGTTCCTCCAACGACTTCTTGAACTGTCCAATATGTTCACATACGCATTTCAATGACGACTTCGCTTCGCAGAGCTCAACTGTCGAATCCTGGTGACTCGCCATGAGGACTTTGCCGAGGAAATAACCGGTAGTAGAGAAAATATCGGCTAGTCGCTGATCTTTGAATTTCTCTCGGTGCGCCATTTCATCCTCCTGAAGACTATTCACGACTTGGCTCAGTACATTACGAACGATATGGCGTTGTTTGACAATCAACTCTCGAAGATTTACGGCCGTGAACTCGACGCGGCCGTCTTCATAGGTACTAAGAAGCTGAAAGTAAGTTCGATTTATAGATGGGCGAGAGATGTGATGCGAACTCTGCGGGGCTGCCCCAGGCCTGTCCTTCTTAGTCGGATGGCCGACGGTCTTATTGCGGATATCACGGATGTCGAAAAGTTCCGGGTAAGGTTTGTAGGGGAACCGCAGAGCGGCAGCGATATGCTGTAAGGCGTCTTGCTGAACAAACAAAACCTGAAGGATGCCGTAGATAAGGAGATACTGCCCACCGTGGTCGCGCGCCTCCGGACTTGATAAGTAGGCTTCTATGGCAAGCTCTGTGTCACCGATGACATCCAGCGAACTCGTGAGCATGTTCCAATCAGCACTTCTGGCAACGAGTTGCTGGCGCCGGCGCGCCTCAGTGACAAAATCGCGGATGCGCGTCTCAAGGTCCCGAATTGCGGTCCATTCACCAGAGAACGACATAACGAAGCGGGTAGCGGGTAGCCAACTCCGACACGGCATCGCGCTTTCAGAGATGGCTACCCGCCACCCGGCTGCGCGCGTTCGCGCTCCAGACGTTCTACGCCGTCATGCCGCCCCAGATATCTCGAAAATCCTCATTGCACACCTGCAGTGGGGCGTCGAGGGACTTCAGCGCGAAATGTTCGCTTTGGAGTTTAAGAACGTTAAGCAGGACCTCATGTGCGCATCTCAAGGCATCGCGCGCCGCCTCTCGCTGAGGACCGGAATTAAATACCAAGCCTCCGGACTCAGAGGCCTCCAGCCGGTCTAAAATTGCCCCTACCGTGCTGTGAGCGTGGCGGAGGGGAAGGTAGTAAGCCGGAACAATGAGCTTCCCGATATCACCAGCGGCCTTAGCCATTGAAACGAAGTCCAGTTTGCTCCAGGTGTGGTTGAGCCGCTTCGTTCCGCACCTTTCGCAGTCCGTCACCATGAACCGATCCTTCACCCGCTGGTATTCGGCCTCGACCTTTTGCATTCTGTCCGACGGTAAGGCGCCCCTCCCCATCGTGTCCTCAATTGCCTTCGCGAGTTTGTGCATAGCTATCGGGTGGAAATCAAGAAACGCCTCCGCCTCTCCGGGGTGGACGTAAAGGTACCGAGCTGTTACGGCCCGCTCGTACATTCCGCGCAGAATTTTCCAGCCTCCCACGCCATACCCGTTGCCGCACAGGAGGAGAATTTCAAAAAAGTCCTCGGCACAAAGCCTTCCACAGAAGTAAACGACGCGATCTACCGGCTCGCGGGTCGCTTCGGTCCGGGTCAAGGCAGTGTCGAGGGCCGTCCGGAGATTAGTGAATCGTTGCATAAATATGGGATTCGTTTTGGCGAACTCCGCCCATTCCTCTTCAAAACCGAACTGAACTCCGGAAGGACGGACGTCTGCGCTCGCTAGGTAGCCCCGTTCCTCGGCGCGAAGGCGGCGCAGCCAGCGCTTGCAGGCATACGCCGAACCGGACCATATCGCAACCATCACTGCGCCAAAGACAAGGCCGAACATATCCCTCTCTCCGAATGCCGCGACCAGCCCAATCAGGATACCTAATAATGAGTACCAGAACAGAATCACTGCTGTCGTCTGCCGTCCTACTTTGTGATTATGGCCGGACAACTTCATCCTCCACCGGCCGCTGTAGAACAGCCCGACGAACAGCAGGAGGTAGACCGTCAGCACACCCAACGCTCCGGCGACATCCCCAGGTTCGATGTGCGTCCTTCCCGCCTGACTGCTTGCCCCGACTATCAATAGGACGAACAGCGCAATCAGCGCGTCCGCCGTGACCCTCTTCATTTGCGATTCCTCACAGTATTGGCTGCCTTATCCGGAATTTCCATTATGAACTTTCCGCCCGACCGGTAACATAGACCTGATCGCCTCAGAATGCAATCGCCCGTCGGATTTTGGATGCTGAGCCTCTCAGCGATCGCGGCAGGCACCCGTTCTCCCTGTCGTTGGGGCCTCGACAGGCCGAAAGGGCCACCTTTCCGTCCATGCCTGCCGCGCCGCCGGGTGCTGGTGACATTTGGATTCCCGCTTTCGCGGGAATGACCGATAAGAGCGGGAGTGACCGATGAGGCAGGGCTTCCGATGTCCCCCCGCGCGGGCTCCGAACCACCCGGCGTTACTTTAATACCTCATTAATCTCGATATCGCGCTTCAATACGTCGGTCAAGAGGTCCGCAAGATCAATGCCCTTTTGTTCGGCTTTAACGGAGAAGTATTCCCAGACGCTTCGCTCAATCGAAGCGGGCAAAAAGACCTTGGCGCCGGACGGAATGTGATGCAGGCCGCGGACGCCTTGGCTGAAGTCTATCTCCGGCGTCATAGCTTCATCTTCGGAAGCCCGGTCATTCATAGCCTCTCCTCGTACTGGCGAATTTCTGTAGGCGTGGCTTGGCGGGCCGAAATAAGGCGGATCTTCGTGGTTGCAGGATCAGACTCCGACCAGAGGTAGACGACGGAAAGCATGGCGCCGTTGCTCGCCCAGCAAATGGTAGTGGTACATTTTCGCTACAGCAAACTGAACCACTACCCAGCCAATGGTGAACCAGCGTTCCTCGACTTCGTTGTGCTCCAGATCCGCAACCGTGAGGAGTCGCGGGTCGGCGAAGACTGTCGACGCAAGCTCTAAGGACACCCCGTGCTTACGCAGGTTCGCGGCGGCCTTAATCTCGTCCCACTCGAAATGAAACTGCCGGTCATTCAGGCCAGGATTTCCGTCCTCAAATCTCGACCGATCGATGACATACGCCTGATCGCCTTAGAATGCAATCGCCCGTCGGATTTTCGGACCTTGGGTCCTGAGCCTCTCAGCGATCTCGGCAGGCATGCGTCCTCCCTGTACTACTAATCCCGAACTTCTTCTCGGCGCGCGAAGATTTTTTCGCTCGCCACTTGCCACATGCCACTCTCGACAAGTTTGGCTGCGGCTGTGCCGCGCTAAGATTGGGGCCTCGACAGCCCGGACGGTGATCCGGTCCCGCACGAACAAGTTCTGGATGGCGCCCCAGACGCCCTCGCGGCGGCGAAACGTACGGAAATCCTTGCACAGGTCTTTGACGTCAATGATCGGTGGCATGAAGGCGGGCTTCCCCCGCAAACTGACGGGATGAGTTTCGCATCCCCCATTCTAAACGAAAAGTGGGAAAATCCCCTCCCGGACATTCGGGCAG
>DATKST010000100.1:0-27165 GCA_035531475.1 Terriglobia bacterium | reverse complement strand
GCATGAGAGGGTTACGAAGCCCATGATCATTGGAGGGCTCATAACACTGGCCGGGACAGTCCTCATCACCGCCGCCGAATCGCCTTCGACGTAATGGCATCGGCTTAAGAAAGGACCGTGCACCATGAAATTGCGAGACCGTGTCGCAGTCATAACCGGAGCGGCGCAGGGCATAGGGCATGCGATTGCCACAGAATTTGCCCGGGAAGGAGCGATGGTCGCGGCAATTGATCGGAAACCCGAGGTTCAAAACCTCTGCGATGATCTGACCGGGAATAATCTGAAAGCCCGCCCATATATCCTCGACATAACGGATCACGGCTCCTACCGGAAGTGCGTCGATGACGTCGTCCATCACGAAGGCAGAATTGACATCCTCGTCAACGACGCGGCCATCTGTTTCTACGGGGACATTTTTGAGGACTCACTTGAAGAGTGGCGCAAGGTCCAGACCGTTAATCTGGACGCCTTGTACTGGGGCGCAAAACTGGTGGCGCCAATAATGGCACAACAACATTGGGGTCGGATCATCAATATAGGTTCCACTCAAGCGATTGCCACAGAAGGGCGCCTCGGCGCTTACACGGCCGCAAAAGGCGCCATCCACAGTTACACCAAGTCTCTCGCTGTCGAACTTGCGCCTCACGGAATTCTGGCTAATGCGATCGCGCCTGGCTGCATTCACACGCCCATGTCGATCATCGGCGGAGTCGATGAAACCCAGACGGAACTGTTTCAGGAGTGGTATGTGAAGAGACGAAAAATTCCACTGGCACGACCGGGTGAGGCAAGCGAAGTTGCGCGAGTAGCAGTATTTCTGGCTTCAGACGACTGTTCATATGTGACGGGCCACACGCTCGTTGTCGATGGCGGCCTGACCATCACGTTTTAAGGCCCGAGGACTCCGCTTTTAAAAGGCAACTTGATGCCCAATTCCGGACACCCTACGGTGCGCCTGGATCTGACGGCCTTGCTAAGATGATTGGTATGATTGGACGACCAAGGCGTGTGCTCAATCGTCCCGCTAAGGGAGTCACAGTCGTGACGCTGATAAAAGGCACGTGCCTCGCGACCATTTTGATGGGAATAAGTGTGGCTGCCATATCTATCGCACTGGAAAATTCGGAAGGCAGATTGGATCACTTCGATTTAAACTTCAGATTATTGCAATCAGACGAAATTAGAAAGGCCAAGGGCTTGCTGCGGAACAGAAAAGCCAATCCGGGGGAGGATTGTGATGCGGGCTAGCTCGTTCTCTTGTGTGAAGGACTTGTGGCATGGCAGGGAGGCCTACAAGGTAGGAAACGGATTGGTTGAGTTGGTGACCTTGACGGGCGGAGGCCATATCGCGGAGTTCCGGTTCGCAGAGACTTCTAGCCTTCCCACGCTGAACCCCTTGTGGACCCCACCTTGGAAGACTATAGACCCCCACCGGTACCGGGCGCAAGATCACGCGGTCCGCTACGGACCTATCACTGAGGGGAAATTGTTGTCCGGCATTGCCGGGCACAGCCTCTGCATGGATTATTTTGGCTCGCCATCGCCCGAAGAGGCAGAACAAGGGCTATCCCAGCACGGCGAGGCTCCGAATTCGAGATGGCACAAGGTGAGCCAAACCATCCGTCGGAACCGGGTGTCACTGACCCTGTCATTAAGGCTCCCCGTTGCAGGCCTGCAGTTTCGGCGGGAAATTGCACTTCAGGAAAACCTTCCGGTAGCCTACTTCAAGGAAACAGTAACGAACGATAGAAAATGCGATCACTTCTTTCATTGGACAGAGCACGTCACGTTGGGACCGCCCTTTATTTCCAGCCAGGACTCGGCCATTTTTATTTCCGGCACTCGGGGTATCACCTTTCCACACGAATACGATGAAGGCAAATCGCTATTGGCGCCGGGCAGAAGATTCCGATGGCCTTTTGCTCCGGCAAAGTCCGGAGAAGAGATAAATCTGGAACGAGTCCTCCTCCGTAAAGGCCTAGGCTTGGTGGTATCTGTTCTGATCGATCCGAGAAGAAAATGGGGTTATGTTGCTGCACTTAACACAAAGTGGCATTTGCTAATCGCCTATTGTTTCCGGCGGAAGGACTTTCCCTGGGTGGCAGTTTGGGAGGAAAACCGCGCCATAAGCGCTGTTCCTTGGAGTAAACGAACCGAAGCTCGAGGCTTGGAGTTCGGGACCACCCCAATCCCTTCCTCGCGGCGAGAAACCCTCCGCGATGGCAACCTATTTGAAACGGCGACAACCACGTGCATTCCTGCCCGTGGTCGGAAGACGGTCGAATACTTCGCTTTTCTGGCTCAGCTCCCTTCCGCGGTCAAAGGGATTCAAGACATCCGGTGCGGCAGAGAGGAGATTGTGATCTACGGCAATACAGGCAAATCCGTGGCGTGTATTTCCGCATCACCAAACGGTTCAAAGGGTCGTAGACGATAGGGCACCAGTCCGGTCATCTCCGAAAGACCGTTGCACTGGGAGGGAACAACTTGCTCGATCCCATCTCTGAAGTTCACGAATTTGCCAACGGCCTCGATCATCCTGAAGGAGTGGTTGTCGGCACCGACGGACGTGTCTATCTCGATCTCCTTCAAAACAGAGGAAGCTGATCCGAAGCGAAGGAAACACTGGGAGCCGTTCTACGAACTGCTCGCTTGCGGCCGGATGAAGTGGCAAGCGATACACCGAAGAGCAGCAACTGATTGACGGCGGCGGGCAAGGGTTCTTGCGCGGGGAGTAGGGTATCGGGCAGCATCTCCGGCTCAGACTCGGCTTCAATAATGGCCGGCACTGCATGCGCCAGTGCTGAATGTTGGTGTTGAATTGCGCGCCAGACGAGCTCGGCATTTTCACCAATGCCCTTCTCCGTCACCAGCTCGCGCGCCATGGCCATGAGCAGATCGTCGTCCTCACCCGCCGCTTGCAACCCTTCGGCCGAGAACTTCCCCTCCATGCCCATCGCCACTAGCAGCTTCTGCCCCCATCAGCCGCAGGCAGGTCTCCTGCGCCGTGCGGGCATAAGCAAAATATTTGACCGTTACCTCCTCTGTTTGGCCAATGCGCCATGAGCGCCGGCTCGCCTGCCGCAGCGTATAGAGCGAGTAGCCAGTTTCCCAAAAGAGCAGATCTTTGTATTCGAGCAAATCAAGCCCAAGACTAACCAACTTAGGATGGGCGATGACCACCTGCACACCCTGCCGCGACTGCCGCTCATACCAGCCCTCCCTCAGTTCTGGCTTCACGTCGCTCGTCAGGACAGCCACACGAACGCCCTCACGCTGCAGGATCCGCTCCAGCCGCCGCGTTACATCGCGCGTGCGGGTATACACCGCAAATACGTGCACCTTGCGACCGCGGCTGAGGCTCGACCGAATTTCTTCGAGCAGCCGCCGCTCCTTCGCATAAAGCACGCTTTCATCGAGGTCCTCCGGCTCGGCGATCACAAACCGCTCGCGCTTGCCGGTTTCAGGGTCGTACTCGGAACCATAAAGCGTGCCCAGGCCGAAGGGCCGGTCGGGATACAGCAGCAGGGCGTTCATCCCCACGCTGACGACGGAAGAATTGCCGCGATGCTCCTTGAGGGCGCGCTTGATTGCTTCCTCCAGCCTTTCGTAAGCTTCCCTCAGTGACTGGTCCATTTCGACCCGCACCAACTCCTCCCGGTAAGGCGGCAGCACGTGGGCGATATCTTCGAGGGAAAGAAAAGCGGCCATTGGCATCAGGAAATCACCAAAGAGTTGCGGCGAGGCTCCGGGCCGCCGGCGCACCCGTCGGGTGACTTTCGCTTCCGAGCAGGCATTCTCGGCCGGCTCGATGGTAGTGATGGTTTCGAGCAGGCCGTAAGATTCCATAAACGGCCGGACGCCGTCGCCATGCTCGAATCCATGCTCGAGCATCTTGGCAGGGTCCGTGCGAAACAGGATGTTATAGACATCGTCGGCGTAGCCGCCGAGCAGCGTGCCGGTGAGGATGATGAGCTTTTTAGCGCAACTGGCCAGCGTTCCAAGCGCATTCCCTTGCGCTGTGTCGCCCCCTTTCAGCTCATGCACCTCGTCGGCAATACCAAAGTCGAAGAAATCGTCGAGATACCGCCCGATAAATTCGATGACGGCATAGCGCCGGACTTTGGAACGGTCTGCCTGCCAGAGCGGGCTGAACAGCTTCCGGCGGACCTCATGATGATTTTCATCCGCCTCGTCCCGTGGTCCAATCCACTCGCTCAAACGAACCTTCTTGAAATCAGAGGAGAGCAAACGCTCGGCGTCCTCTCCGGCATAGACGGGCCGTCCGGTATCAGGATTCACGACGCTCCCCTGATAACGGCCCGACCGGGCGATGTTGTAAGCATGCCGCCAGAAGTAGGAAAGTTTCGCGGTCTCTTTGGAGACCACAAATATCGCCGGGCCCGGACATAGGGCATTCAAGCGCACGCGGGCACTCGAGTAGTTCTTGCGCAGCCGCAGGTCAGTTAGGGTCATCTTCAGGCCTTCGCGCACAACGCGTCCGTTGCGGAGGCGGAACTCTTGAATGCCATTCGAGCTGGAGGATTTCCTGTCACGCAGACCCTCGATCAGAAACGCGCGCAGGTGAGGAATGGTCTTGAGGCTTTCTCTCAGCCATTTCTGCGTCAGGTGGCTCGGCACCATGACCAGCGCGGCAAAAGGCCTACCGTTGGCTGCTACATAGACGCTGGCGAGGGAAATGAGCGTCTTGCCCGTGCCGCATTCCGCCACAACGGCGGCCGAACGTGCCTGGGCGAGCCGCTTCGCCACTGCCATGACGGTCAAGGATTGAGCGGCATAAGGCTTTCTCAACAGGTTCGCAAGCAGCGGCGACGGCGGGTCCTCGGCGCCGTGCAAAGGCGGAAACGATTCCAGAATTCGCTCTCCACGCTCGTTGCCAAACACTCGTAAGTAGGTTTCTATGTCGATAGGTGGCTCCATGGGTCAGGCGTCTCCTTAGTGAATGTGATCTGGAAAGATTGGTTGGAGAGGAAGGCGTGAATTTGGCGACAGGCTACATGACGGCGGGCGGCTGGCGAGCCGACACAAGCGAAAGAGGTGTTCGATGGCACACATTGTCGCGCACGGCTTCATGGAGGCGACGGCTACTTCGACCATCATCGCCGCGCCACTATAGAGCCATTCCTCCTCATGCGGCGTCCGCAGCTCGGCAACGGGAATGATCTCCAGTCTGTCAATGACTGACAGATCTAACTTTTGGCAGGAGCATAAGCATGTGAACAAAGCGGCCACTCTTACTGCTCTGGATGCCCAAGATTTAGGTTGCGCGAAATCGCTTGACTAGCGTGGCCCTAAGGCGCTATAAAATTCATTGTCTGGCTATTTGGGAAGCCGGTGAAAATCCGGCACGGCTCCACCACTGTAAGCGTGGAGAGCAAGGCAATCGAAGCCACTGGGGCGAAGACCCTGGGAAGGCAGCCTTAGCTCGATGATACGCAAGTCAGGAGACCTGCCAGTCGCCCTCAAGAGCTTTTGTCGACTTCGGGATAGGAAGATCGATGAGCGTCCGGCCGGAATCCGCATTCTTAGCAACTCCTGCCAGCATCACTCTATCTTTTCTGCTTGAAGCCCGTCTTGATGGCTCCCTGTGTCTGTAAGCCATGAAAACCATTGCGCTGATTCTTGGCGGGGCGCGCAGCGGCAAGAGCCGTTACGCGCAACAATTGGCGGCCGAGTTCAAGAAAGTTACTGTCATCGCAACGGCGCGACCGAGCGATGAGGAAATGCGGCGGAAGATTGACACCCATCGGGCGGAGCGCCCTCCTTCCTGGAGGACCGTTGAGGCGCCACTGGAGCTTCCGGATGCCCTCCGCAAAGAGGGAGGGAAGGTTGACGCACTTCTTATCGACTGCCTGACGGTCTACGTAGCGAATATCCTGGGAACCAAAGACGGAAACGCACAGCGCTTTCGGGGCCACCTGCAAGAAATCTGCGAGGCGCTTCAAGGGGCCGCAGCTTCCGCCATTGTGGTATCCAACGAGGTGGGGAGCGGAATAGTTCCTGCCTATCGGAGCGGGAGAATCTACCGGGATTTGCTGGGCCAATTCAATCAGGAAATCGCAAGGATTGCCGACCGGGTTATCTTCATGGTTGCCGGATTGCCGCTGACGATTAAAGACGTTCGGAACTCGTGAGGACTGCGTGGGTGTAATTTATCTTATTCGTCACGGAGAAACGGACTGGAACCGCCAGGAACGATTGCAGGGGATTACGGATGTGCCTCTGAATCGGTCTGGAATCGCCCAAGGCCGGCGTCTGGCAGGCTGGCTGAGTCGTGTTGGGGCGAGGTACATATTGACCAGCCCGCTCCAGCGGGCGCGCCAAACAGCGATGATCTTGCATCGGGCGGGAGGATGTCCGGTGATCGTCCAAGACGAACTGCGGGAAATCGACCACGGAGTCTGGACAGGGATGACCCTCAGCGAGATCGGGCGGCGATTTCCCCTGGGATTGGCCTGCTGGCATACCAATCCGGAGAAACTGCGGGTAGAGAGTGCTGAGCCTCTGCAGCAGGCTTACTCGAGAGCATCAAGCTTCTTATGGCAGGTCATAGGAATGGCCTGGAGGGGAGATGTTGTGGTCGTCAGCCACGGAGTCATTATCGCCTTGATGGTATGCGCCGCGATGGGATCTCCCTCAGCGCGCATGTGGGATTTTCCCCAAGCGAACGCCTGCATCCAGGCCATTCGCATTCACCGCCGTCAAATTGCCGCTTTGGAGACTTTAGACAATGGTCCCTCCAGTTAAACACGGGGAAGTTGCCAGTAGGATGCTGGAAGACGCGGTTGCCTCCATCCCGGCGTTGAATCTCGAATGGCGGGAGCGGGCGATGGAGCATTTGAATAATCTCACGAAGCCGCCTGGAAGTTTGGGGCGCCTCGAGGAAATCGCCGCCCGGCTGGTTGCGATCCAGGAGAGTGAGCGGCCCGAATGCTCCAACCCTGCGATTTTCACCCTGGCTGCCGACCATGGTGTTACCGAAGAAGGCGTGAGTGCGTACCCAAAAGCGGTAACTCGCCAGATGGTTCTCAATTTTCTCTCCGGCGGAGCGGCCATCAATGTTTTGGGCCGTCATTGCGGAGTAGAGGTGATTGTGGTTGACATCGGGGTCGACGGTGAGTTTGGCGATGTTGCCGGCCTGGTGAAGATGAAGGTGGCTCCCGGCACCCGGAATATGGCACGCGGACCCGCGATGAGCGAGGCAGAGCTTACCGCGGCTCTGAACGCAGGCCTGGAACTGGCGGCGCGCGCCCACACACAGGGACGGAGTCTCATTGGCACGGGCGAGATGGGCATTGGGAATACGACCGCCGCGAGCGCGATAACAAGCGTCCTGACCGCCCGGCCCGTTGCTGAGGTCACCGGACGGGGCACAGGCCTGGATCAAGCTGGAATTCAGCGCAAGATCCAGGTGATTGAGCGCGCTCTGGCAGTCAACCGGCCCAACTCTTCTGATGCGATGGACGTGTTGCGCAAAGTGGGAGGACTGGAAATAGCGGGCCTCACGGGTTTGATCTTAGGGGCGGCATCGCGTCGAATTCCTGTCGTGTTCGATGGCTTTATATCCACCTCGGCTGCAGCCGTGGCCTGCGCCATCCAGCCGAGAGTCTCAGATTTCATTTTCGCAGCTCACCTTTCGAGCGAGCCGGGGCACTCGGCGCTGCTGGAGTTTATCGGGCAGAAGCCTTTAATGGATCTGGAAATGCGCCTTGGCGAAGGAACAGGTTCGGCCTTAGCGATGAGCCTCATCGGTGCGGCCGCAAAGGTCTACAACGAGATGGCAACATTTTCCTCGGCAGGGGTGAGCGGAGCGCTGGCATGAAGCGTCTAGGCGGTTTGTTCCTGCTTGCGGTGCAATTCCTCACCCGAGTGCCGGTGATGCGGACGTGTGCCGCCCCGCCTGACGCGCTGGCCCAGGCCACAATATTTTTTCCTGTTGTGGGACTGCTGATAGGTTTGGGAGCAGCAGGCTTAAATCTCATGCTCTCACCTCACGCCAATCGCAGCGTGGTGGTCGTTTTGATCCTCATCTATCTGGTTGTTGTGACCGGTGGCTTGCATGAGGATGCGCTAGCCGATGCCGTGGACGGCTTTGGCGGAGGGTGGAACAAGGACCAGATTCTCAACATTATGCGCGACAGCCGCATAGGGAGTTTCGGAGCAGTTGCTGTAACGCTCAGCTTGCTCGTGCGATTCGTTTTTCTCACTGGCCTCCCGCGCGAGACGTTTAACGGTTTTTTGGTTGCAGGACAGGTCATCAGTCGTTGGACCGCGCTGCCGCTTGGCTTCTTTTTGCCTTCGGCGCGGGGACTCGAAGGGCAGGGTGCACGGGTTGCTGGTGAAATTCGTTTTGTGTCTCTGGCGGTTGGGACAGCCGTTACTTGGGGCATCGTGTGGGCAGCGCTCGGACCCGTCCGGTGCCTCTGGACAATCCTGGCATCAATCATCGTCACGGGCGCCACCGCCGCCTACTATGGCGGCCGGATTGGCGGCTTGACGGGCGACTGTCTGGGCGCAACCAGTCAGATCACGGAGGCAGCGGTCTATCTGACAGGAGTAATTTTGAGGTGATACCTGTGCACAGTCCAAAACCAACTCGGAATCACGTATTCCCCGAAACCGAAAAGCAGGGTGTGTACAACGCAATTTACAAGCGCCGGGACGTTCGCAGTCAATTCTTGCCGGACGCCATTCCAGACGAACTGCTTCATAAATTGCTGGACGCCGCTCATCACGCCGGCTCCGTTGGTTTCATGCAACCGTGGTCGTTTATCGTCGTCCAAAGCGGAGAGATCAAACGAAAAGTTAAACATCTCTTTGAACAAGCCAATGAGCGGGCAGCCGCGGTCTTTGAAGGCGAACGGCGTGCGTTGTATTCGCGTCTGAAGCTCGAAGGCATCCTGGAATCGCCGGTGAATATTTGCGTGACCTGCGATCCGGCGCGGCACGGGCCGCACGTCATTGGGCGGCACACCATCCGGGAAACGGATATCTACAGCACCTGTTGCTCCATTCAGAATCTGTGGCTGGCGGCCCGGGCCGAAGGAATTGGCTTGGGATGGGTGAGTATCCTTGATCCGGCAGAGTTGCGGATGATTCTGCAGATCCCGGAGCATGTCGTTCCCGTGGCCTATCTCTGCCTGGGTTACGTTACAGAATTTTTGCCGCAGCCGGAACTGGAGTCAGCAGGATGGCTCCAAAGGGTTCCCGTGAAAGACATCATCTTTTATGAGCAATGGGGCAAGAAGGAGGGCCAGTGACTTGCGTTGCCGGGTGGTGTTGATGCGGCACGCGGTACCTGCCCAAGAGGGCTGCTTTTTAGGGCAACTCGACGTTCAACTGGGCAAAAAGGGTCGCCGGCAACTTCGGGAGGTGGCTCAAAAACTCTCGCCTTACCGGGTTGAGGCTGTTTATTCGAGTGACCTCTCACGCTCGCGCATCACAGCGGAAGCCACCGCGAGACTAGGCGGAATTCATATTGAGACGCGGCCTGGTTTTCGTGAAATGCATTTCGGGGTATGGCAGGGCCTTTCGTGGAAACAGATTGAGAAGCGGTTTCCACGGCTGGCGCGCCGGTGGCTTGAAGAGTTTCCGCACGGTTCGATCCCGGGCGCCGAGCCTTTTAGCGAGTTTAAGAAACGGGTGCGGCAGGAGCTGCGCAAAATCATTGCAAAGCATCCTGGCGGTTGCGTGTTGGTTGTGACCCACGCGGGAGTAATTCGCAGCATTCTCGCGCAAGCCTTGGGCGTTCGAGACCGGAATCTTTTCCGGATGGCGCAGGATTACTGCGGAGTGAGCGTGATCGATTATCTCCGAGACGAAGTAATGGTGCGGTGCCTGAATGGGTGAATCGGTGAAAGGCTTTGTGATTGCTGGTCCGTCGAGCGGCGCAGGCAAAACCACAGTGAGCCTGGCGCTGATGGCGGCCCTGCGCAGAAGAGGGCTGGAAGTCCAGCCGTTCAAATGCGGGCCGGACTTTATTGATACCGGGCATCACACGCGCGTGTGTTGCCGTCCTTCCAGGAACTTAGATGGTTGGATGCTCTCTGACCAAACCAATCGAGGCATTTTTCATTCCGCCGCCCGGAGTGCAGACGTATGTGTCGTCGAAGGAGTAATGGGCCTTTTCGACGGGGCAAGCGGAAAATCTGCCACCGGAAGCACCGCAGAAATAGCCAAGTTGCTGGACCTGCCGGTGGTTCTGGTCGTAGATGTTTCCGCGATGGCCCGGAGCGCGGCGGCCGTCGTTCATGGATTTGAGACCTTTGATCCCGCGCTGAGATTGGCCGGCGTGATTTTTAATAAAGCAGGCGGACCGGGCCATGCCCAGATGCTCCGTGAAGCGATGGAGAGCGGGTGTTCAACTCCACTCCTCGGATGCCTGCCCCGAAATGAAAAGATTCAAATCCCAGAGCGCTATCTGGGTTTACACACCGCGGAAGAGAACCTGCTGACGGAGGAATTAATTTCGCTGCTCGCCAGCATCGCCGAGAGCAACCTTGACCTGACTCAGCTTCTGGCGAGCCTTCCTGACATCCGAGTTCCGGTGGCTGGCGAGACTCCCAAGGCCCGGTGCGATGTGCGCATCGGAGTCGCACGAGACAGGGCGTTCTCCTTCTATTATGAAGACAATCTGGATGCACTGCGGGCGTGCGGCGCTGAAATCGTCGAGTTTAGCCCCTTGAGCGATGCACAACTGCCAGCCTCCATAGATGCGCTGTATTTTGGCGGCGGCTATCCGGAGTTACATGCCGGCCAACTCAGCGGCAACCGCGAAATGCTCGCTGCGATAGGAAGATTCGGCGACGAAGACAGCCCGATCTACGTCGAGTGCGGTGGTCTGATGCTCCTTGCCGAGGAAGTCGTCAATCGTGATGGGCAGAGTTTTCCCATGGCAGGTCTTTTGCCTCTGCGAGTGCGGATGACCGATCGCTTGGTGAAGTTCGGTTATGCCGAAGTGACGCTTAGCACGGACAGCCTGTGGGGCTTTGCCGGCGCGAAAGCAAGGGGTCACAGCTTTCACTGCTCGACGATCACGGAGGCAGGAGACGTAGATCGGCAGTACCACATCCGCTATTCATTGGGCAGACTTGAAGAACAAGAAGGCTTCCGGCTGAAGAACGTCCTGGCCAGTTATATCCATCTGCATTTTCTGTCAAATCCAGATCTACCGGCTCGCCTGGTTGAAAACATCCGGCGCGCGAGAGAAGCGCGGAAAGCTTTGGTGCAGTCATGCTGACCCGGCGATTCCTAACCGCGCTAGTCGTTGTGGCGGTAGCCGCGAGCCCAGTAAACCTCGCCGCTCGCGCGGCGCGGGATGGTGTTGGGCGCGAAGTCCAGGTTCCCGATCAAGCCCACAGCATCATCTGTCTTGCCCCGAATCTCGCCGAGACGGTTTACGCGTTGGGTCGCTGGAAGGAAGTGGCCGGAGTGACGGATTATACGGACTATCCGCCCGAGGCCCGCCTGAAACCCCATGTTGGAGGGCTGATTGATCCCTCGCTTGAGAAGATTGTTTCCCTCCATCCGGACTTGGTTCTCGCGGACGCAGGCATCAACCGCCAGCAAACGGTTGAGCAACTGGAACACCTGCACATACCGGTATTTGTCGTCCGGCCACAAGGGTTGGAGGGAGTTTTGGAATCGATCCGGGAAATCGGAGAGGCCACTGGACGGCAGACGGCGGCAGCTACCCTGGTGAAAGACCTTCAAGCTAAAGAAGAGCAAATTGCGGGCCGGGTTCAGGGGCTGCCGCGTCCAAAGGTTTTTGTCCTGATCTGGTATCAACCGGTCATCACGGCGGGAAGAATGGCTTTTGTTACGGATGTGATTTCCGCGGCCGGCGGGAGATCGGTGACTGCTGACATCCCGCAAGCCTGGCCGCAAATCAGTATGGAGCGGGTATTGCAGCTTTCTCCGGATTTTCTTCTGTTAGTCCGGGGCGGCGGCCACGACGGAGTAAGCCTGGGGATGCTTAGAGCCAGCCCAGGATGGAGAAATGTTCAAGCCGTCCGGCAAGGGCGCATGATCTACATGGACGACCGGTTTTTTCACGCCAGCCCCGTGGTCTTTGATGCGCTCGAAGAATTGGCGAAGAAGCTCCACCCAAATGCCTTTTGAATACGGTGAGGAGATCTCATGAAAACCACCATCACGCGAGCGGGTGCATCCGCCCGCAATAAAAAGGGCTTGATTATCGTCAACACCGGAAACGGCAAGGGAAAAACCACTGCGGCGTTGGGCGTTGCGCTTCGCGCCTGCGGATACGGCATGAAGGTGATCATGCTGCAGTTCTTCAAAGGAAAGTGGAAATACGGAGAACTGCGAAGTGCCCCAAAACTGGAAACCCTTGAAATTTCTCCGATGGGGCAGGGCTTCACCTGGGAGAGCAAGGATATTGAAGTCGATAAGGCCATGGTTCGCGCTGCCTGGCAGGCAGGCAAGGAAAAGATTCTGTCGGGAAATTACAGTGTGGTGATTCTGGACGAAATCAACTACGCGCTGAGCTATGGCTTTCTTCCCGTCGAAGACGTGGTGGATTTCTTGAAGAACAAACCGCCGATGCTCCATGTGATTTTGACGGGGCGCGACGCGAAACCCGAAATCGTGGAAATAGCAGATTTAGTCACGGAAATGCGGGAGATCAAGCATCCCTTTCGGCAGGGTATTGTGGCTCAGAAGGGAATTGAGTTTTAAGCCCAAAAACAGAGCGTGGCCCTAAAGTAAGGCGAAAACTAAATCGTTGGGGATCCTATAGCGATTCGCCCGGCGCAACAGATCGGGCGATGAGTCTGTCTTAGCTCCAATACTGTTCACTTAACGTGAAAACATCACGGGCAGACACCGACTTCCAACCGGCACCCCTCACCCGCCGCCTCGCGTCACCCTCTCCCCGCTTGCGGGGAGAGGGCAGAGGTGAGGGGATGTATCTGGTCCGAAATGGAACAGTTATTATCTGACAGCCCCTAAGTGAACAGCATTGGTCTTAGCTCGGACTATTCACAAACTTCCAGTAAGGGACCGATGTCTTTTGCCACAATCCGCTGTCTACGAAGGGAAAAACAAGATTTCGCTGGCCGGATGAACGGGAAGCGCGGTGAAAAGCCGCCACTGCCCCGCAACTGTGAGCGACAGTTGGAGTCTGCACAATGCCACTGCCCGTACGGGTGGGAAGACGCAGACTATCGAGGATAGGTCGCAAGTCAGGAGACCGGTCCGGCCAGCCCATATTCAGTCCGCTCTTCCGAGGGCGAAGGAGGACGTCATGTCTAAGCACCTGTTTCACGAAGCCGTATTGCTGGTCTGTCTTTCGACGATTTTGTGGTTATCAAGTTCACTCGCGCTGGCTGCGGATGCTGGAAGCATTCAAGGCCGCGTGCTTGACCCACTTGGCGCGGCCGTCCCGAATGCAAAAGTGGTCCTGGTCCATCTTCAGAAGGTGGTTAGCCAGACCCAGGCGAACAATCAAGGAATTTTCGTGTTTACGACACACCTGCCAGGGAGGTACCACGTGCACGTGGAGGCCGCAGGCTTTCAGCCCCAGGACAGCCGCTCCGTGTTCCTGCCTGGGGGGGGAAGCATAACTCTTAACGTCCTGCTCTCGGTGGGCCTGCTCCGCCAGCAAGTCGTGGTTTCGGATACGGGGACGAAACTACCCGAATCACAGGTTGGCGCCTCCGTGAGCGTGATCGACCGCCAAGAGCTGGAAGCGATTAACAAGCTGGACGTCGCGGACGCACTGCGCCTGCTTCCCGGAGTTCAGGTCGTCCAAACAGGAGAGCGCGGGGGGACCACATCGGTTTTCGTGCGCGGGGGCAATGCGGATTTCAACAAAATTCTTTCCGATGGCATTCCCGCCAACGACATCGGCGGCACCTTCGAATTCGCCAACGCCGCGACGAGCGGCGTTGACAACGTGGAGGTGCTGCGCGGGCCGAACAGCGTGGTCTACGGGAGCGACGCATTATCATCCGTGATCAGCATGACCACGCGGCGCGGTACGACCCCGGCCCCAGAATTTACTTATTCCACGGATGGGGGGAATTTCAACACCCTGCGCCAGGAGGCTTCGCTGAGCGGCGTTTTCCGCCACTTTGATTACTATTCGGATTTCATGCGGTTTGATACCCAAAATAGCCTTCCTAACAATTCCTTTCACAACGCCACCTATTCCGGCAACTTTGGCTGGGATCCGAATGCATCGAGCAGTGTCCGCTTCACGATTCGGCATGACGCGACCGGCCTTGGCGATTCGAACGCCCTGTACCTGTATGGCATCCCAGACGATTCCTTCCAGCACCAACAGGACACCTATCTGGGGATCACAGCCCAGAATCAAACGACGCAGCGCTGGCACAACACGATCAGGCTGACTTCGACCGGCATTAACTTTCATTTCGACAATCCTTCTCCGACGGGTATGCCGTTTAACCCATTTGGCTTCGGGGCGAACTACCTCGGCGACCCGGCGACGATTTGTGGGGCCAACGGATTCTGCACCCACGGTCAGGCCATCCTGGATTTTGGCGGAACTTATCCTCAACTCTTTGACTCGCGCACGAGCATCCAGTCGGTGTACGGCCAGTCCGATTATGCCTTTAGCCCCAGCGCCGGCGCCACGGCCGGCTTTGAGTACGATCACGAATATGGCTTCACCCAACCCTCCGGCGCGCCCAGATCCGCCAGCACGCGGAACAACTACAACTCCTTCCTGGAAATTCATACGGCCCTGTGGCAGCACGCCTTTGCCACAGCGGGAGTTGGCCTTGAAGATAATGCGATCTTTGGGTTTGCCGTTACGCCTCGCGTATCGGCCGCGTACTATTTGAGACAACCTTCTTCGGCGCATTTTCTGGGTTACACGAAGCTCCGGTTCAACTTTGGAACTGGGATCAAGGAACCGAGCATTTTCGATCAAGGCTCGTCCCTCTTTAGCCTCTTGTCGGCTCTGCCGCAGGGCTCTGATCTGGTCCGCCAATACCATGTTTCAGCCATCGGCGCGGAAAGGAGCAGCACCCTCGACGTTGGAGTCGAGCAGGGTTTGTGGGGCGAGCGGGCGCGGCTAGGCTTGACCTTTTTTCACGACCGTTTTTTCGATTTGATTGATTACGTTCCTCAAAGCGCGCTTCCAGAGCTCGGCGTTTCCGCCGCGGTGGTAGCCGACGCTCCGATGGGCGCTACCATCAATTCGGATTCCTTCCGGAGCCTTGGGGCGGAAACCGAGTTTGATGTCAGCCTGAGCCGCAACTGGATTGTCAAGGCGGATTACACCTATCTCGACGCCGTGGTGACGAGGTCGTTTTCGAGCGACGCGTTATTTCCGGCTATTAATCCTGCCTTTCCAAACATTCCGATCGGAGCGTTTTCTCCTTTGGTGGGAAGCAGACCGTTCCGCCGCCCGCCTCAGACGGGGAGCCTGCTGCTCGGTTACGCCAAGCCGCGCTATGGCTTCGATTTAACGGGATATTTTGTGAGCCGGTCCGATGACAGCACTTTTATGACGGACGGCACCTTTGGGAATACGATGCTGCTTCCGAATCGGGACCTGCTGATGGGCTATCAACTGATGGATTTGAGCGGCTGGTACAACCTTCGGCGCGGCGTCACGCTATACACCAGCATGGGAAACCTCCTGAGCGAGCATTACATGGCCGCTTTTGGATATCCCGCCTTGCCGTTTAATTTCCGCGCGGGCGTGAAGTTCACGCTGGGCGGCGAAGGCTTCAAATGGTGATACGGAAGAGAGCGGCAAAATGAGGAACCCGATAAAGGCTTTGATCGCCATAGATTGACTCCCAAAACGGACCGTTTAACAGGCATGTTGGAGACAGACAGAGTGTGCACCGCCACACCACAACAATCAGTTGCTGGCGAGGAAGCCGAGACCCGAGGGGGGAGGGAGTCGCCGCCTGGAAGTGACACCCGCCACCGGCTTGGGCTGGCGACACTTTCCGGGGTGCTGCTCCTTGCAGTGATCCTGGCTGCTGGCGCTGGTGCAGTTCATGTTTCGATCAGGACGATTGTGTGCATTTTGGTGAATCATTCGGGGCTTTACCGCTTTCCACGGACGTGGCCCAAAAGTGATGAAGTCATCATCTTGCAAATTCGGTTGCCGCGTGTTGTCGCCGCGGCGCTGGTAGGAGCCGCTCTATCCGTCGCGGGAGTTCTGTTTCAAGGACTTTTTCGAAATCCCATGGCGGACCCCTACGTCATTGGAACTTCGGGAGGCGCGGCGCTCGGGGCCACAATTGGCTTAATCCTCTCCGCGCGTCTCTCGCTGTGGACGTTCGGGACCACGCCGTTATTTGCTTTCGTTGGGGCGCTGGCAACGATGGCCCTTGTTTATTATGTCTCCCGGGTAGGAGGACGAACGCCCGTGGTGACGCTTTTGCTGGCTGGTTTGGCCGCGAGTGTGATCCTTGGATATGCGATGTCCTTCCTCCTCATTATGAGCGACCATATGCAAGCGAATCTGCCCATCTTGTACGCTTGGCTGCTAGGTGGAATTTCCGTCACCGGCTGGACTCAAGTGGAAGTTATCGCGGTCCTCATAGCCGTGGGAACCGGGGTGGCGCTGGCGATGGGCAGAAGCTTGAACGCGCTTTCCCTGGGAGACGAATGCGCGGCTTCATTGGGTATCCCAGTGGAGTCCCACAAGGCGATTGTGATCGCCGTGGGATCGCTCCTGACCGCCGCAGCGGTGTCGGCCGGCGGATTGATCGGCTTTGTGGGTTTAATCGTTCCTCACTTCCTTCGCCTCATTTTTGGTCCCAACCATACGCGTCTCCTGCCTCTGGCAGCTTTGGGAGGAGCGGCATTCCTGGTGACTGCCGATTTACTCTCTCGAATTCTGATGCCGCCGGCTGAACTGCCGGTTGGCATTTTGACCGCCTTTATCGGCGGCCCCGCTTTTCTATACATGCTGCGCCGGACCAAGCGGGAGTACAGGTTTTGATCATGGCCAACATCCGTCTGGACAAGGTCTCTTTTGGTTACAACGGGCGCCCGGTGTTGCGCGGCGTTTCCCTAAACATCGCCACGGGGGAACGCGTCGCGGTGCTCGGGCCGAACGGAGTGGGCAAGACGACCTTGCTAAAACTGCTGATTGGCGCACTGACTCCTGGCGGCGGTGTTTTATGGTTTGACGGAAAGCCCATGAACTCCTTCCCAAGGCGCGATCTCGCCCGCAGAATTGCGTTGGTTCCCCAGGAATTTGTAGTCCCGTTTGCGTATACGGTGCGCGAAGTGATTGAGTTGGGGCGTATCCCTTACTTGCGCCTTCTGGGCGGACTGCGCCGCGCGGATCGCCATGCGGTTGAACGAGCCATGCAGTGGACGGACGCCGCGGCGTTCGCCGGCCGGATCTTCAATGAGCTCAGCGGTGGAGAGCGTCAGCGCGTCATGATTGCCATGGCCCTGGCCCAGGAGCCGGACGTGCTACTGCTCGATGAACCCACACAACAACTCGATATTTCAAGGCAGGCGGAAGTCATGGACATTGTCGCCAAGCTTAACGAGGACCACGGTGTAACGGTAATTGCGGCGATCCACGATTTGAACCTTGCTGCCAGGTATTTTGACCGGCTGGTTGTTCTTCATCGCCAGTCGCTCGTGGCCGACGGCCCTCCGGCATGTGTGCTTCGCAGCGAACTCCTGGAAAAGGTCTACGGAGGCCCCGTCGAAATCTTAGGATTTGATGACCATTTAAACCCTGTGGTACTGCCCCTGCCACGGCGTCAGGATTGCGCCGGAGAACCACCAGGCCGGACAGGCAAGTGTTGAATGAGAACCGCGCTCGGGACGCCTGCTCCAGAACGGGGCGCCCTCAAGAGCCAGAGCGTTTAAGCCTTAAACGGAGGGAACCATGCGGATACTATCCTTGCTTCCCAGCGCCACCGAAATTGTTTACCTGCTCGGCCTCGAAGATAGTTTGGTAGGGATTTCACACGAATGCGATTATCCGCCCCAGGTCCGAACAAAGCCGGTGATTTCTGCAAGCAGCCTGTCATCTTCCTTTCGCAGTAATGAAGTGCACGACGCCGTCAAACGCCATTCGCACTCGAGTCACAGCCTCTATCGCATCGATGAGAAGTTGTTGCGCGAGCTCCATCCTGACTTGATTCTGACGCAGGAATTATGCAACGTTTGCGCGATCTCGGCGGGTCAGGTGCGAGAGGCGGCGCGGATACTGACCGGCCCTTGCCGTATTGTTTCCTTGGAGCCGCACAACCTTCGTCAAATCCTCGACACAATTTTGATCGTAGGCGAGGAGACGGCACGCAAAGACAAAGCCGCGGCCGTCGTCCTTGACCTCGAGCGCCGTGTCGGGCGGATTAGGTCCGCAACGTGTTCTGTCCGAACGCGACCGAAAGTGTTTTGCATGGAATGGATGGATCCCATCATGGCGGGCGGCCACTGGGTCCCGGAAATGGTTCAACTGGCGGGTGGACAGGACAATCTTGGGCAGGCCAGAGAACTATCTTTGGCCATTGACTGGGACCATGTTGTTCAGTATCAACCGGAAGTGCTCGTCATGATGCCCTGCGGCTATAAAATCCGCCGGACTTTATCTGAAGTGGATCGGTTAGCTTCAAAGCCCGGATGGTTCGATTTGCCCGCGGTTCGGGCGGGACGGGTCTATATCGTGGATAGCCCCGCCTATTTCAGCCGCCCCGGCCCTCGGATTGTCACGGGTCTCGAAATTCTCGCTCAGATTCTTCATCCGGAACTGTTCCATGGCCTGACGCCGCCTGAATCGGCGGTAAAACTTGACTGGAATGGAGTAAGTCCGCAAGGAAGTGCGGCTATGCCGTCCCGCTTTTTGCCTGTGACTTAAAATGGCCGATCCTTTGACCTCATGGCAACTGATGCTCGCCTATTCGGCCGACCTGGCGTTCGCGGACCCCGCGTGGATGCCCCATCCGGTCAAAGTTTTCGGCCGCCTGGCGCAATGGGGTGAGACGTCTGCACGCAGCACAGCGCGCTCACCGCGAACGCTGAAGCTTGCAGGTGTCTTGCTGGCTTTCACGATTCCTATGCTTGCTGGAGCCGGATCGTGGTTGCTCCTGGGAATAGTGGGAAAGTTCTCCCGCGCAACGGAATATGTTGCCGCAATTTATTTCGCTTATACCGCGCTTTCTGTACGGGGGCTGGACCAAGCAGGAAAGAAAGTCATCGATCGCCTGCAAAGGGGCGAAGTTGCTGAGGCGAGGATCTGTTTGGGTATGATCGTTGGCCGCGATACCCAGGACCTTGATGAGCCTGAGATCGTTCGCGCCGTCATCGAAACGCTTGCTGAAAATAGCTGTGATGGAGTGTTGGCCCCGCTGTTTTACCTTGCTCTGGGAGGGGTGACTGCGGGGCTGGCGTATAAGGCGATCAATACCCTCGATTCCATGATCGGGTATAAGAACGATCGCTATCTCCATTTTGGCTGGGCTGCTGCAAGGCTGGACGATGTAGTGAATTTTGTGCCCGCACGATTGGCCGCAGTCCTGGCGGCTGCCTCGGCGTTCATCCTCAGACTCTCGTGGAAAGAATCCTTGCGGATTGTTTCCCGTGACGCCCGCCTGCAACCCAGCCCCAACAGCGGGTTTACGGAGGCGGCCTTCGCCGGTGCTCTCGGCATTCGGCTGGGGGGCATAAATAGGTATGATGGTTGCGAGTTTCGGAAAGCCTATTTGGGAGACCCCAAAAGGGATCTGACCTCCGCACTATACCCGGAGGTCCGGCGATTGCTCTATCTCACCTCCGCGCTGGCATTGATACTTTCAATGGGAATCAGCGGACTTCTTTCTTACGTGCACCTATGACCACCATGACTCATGGCGGAGATGTGTTTGGCGCGGCGCGGCGGCTGGGAATCCCCATATCCCAACTGACCGACTTCAGTGCCAGCATCAACCCGATGGGAATTTCTCATCGTGCTCTGCGCAGGTTGAAGCGCGAACTCCCGCTGGTTCGGCATTACCCTGATGCAGCCCAGCAAGAGCTCCGGGACTTGATTGCTTCAGAAGAGAAGATTGACTCCCAGTGCATCCTTTTCGGCAATGGTGCAACCCAACTGCTTCACCTGCTTTCGCGGTGGTTGAATCCTCGCAAGGCGCTGCTGCTGGCGCCGGGCTTTTCCGAATATCGGAGTGCGCTTCAACATCTGGATTGCAAGATTGCAGAGTACACCTTAGAACCTGAAGAACATTTTCAATTCAAGCTGGCCGACTTAATGCTGTGCATCGATGAAAAACGTCCCGGCTTGGTCGTGCTGGCAAATCCCAACAATCCCACCGGGACGCTGGTCTCACGCTCGGCGCTGGTTGAACTCGCCAAATGTTGCCGCGACCGGGCGATTCACCTGGTTCTGGATGAGTCCTTTCTTGATTTCACGTCGCAGCCATCGCTGGCGCCCCTGGCGGCGCGGCAGGACTACCTGATCGTAGTGCGTTCTCTGACCAAGTTCTATGCGCTGGCAGGGCTCCGGATCGGATATCTGGTGGCCCTGCGGCCAGTCATCCATGCCCTCGCCGATTGCATCGAACCGTGGTCAGTTAACACCTTGGCGCTGATCGCAGCAGCGGAGTCGCTGAAGGATGTGGAGTACCGGGAAAGAACACTTGCTTTGGTCGCAAGCGAGCGGGAGTATCTTTCCAACGGACTCAAGCGCCTCCAATGGCTTGAACCGTTTCGCTCGCAGTCGAACTTCCTGTTAGCGCACATCAAACTCCCTGGGGTCAGCGGCATGGATTTGCGGTGCGCACTTGAAAAGGACCGCATTCTCGTTCGCGATTCAACGGGATTCCATGGCTTGAGTTCGCAATTCATTCGAGTTGCGGTTCGCGCTCGAAGGAAAAATCAATTACTGCTCAAGGCGCTGCGGACTTTTGGCAGTCATTTCCCTCGGGAAACGTGAGTGATTCGAGACTAAACAATGGTCGCAAGGAAAATCATGATCCAGGGAACGGGATCGTATGTCGGCAAGAGCGTTGTTACGGCCGCCCTGTGCCGGTACTTCAGGCAGGAAGGCTTCAGCGTGGCGCCCTTTAAGGCGCAAAACATGTCGAACAACTCGTTTGTGACCGCAGACGGAGGAGAAATCGGGCGCGCTCAGGCGTTCCAGGCGCAGGTTTGTGGGATCGAGCCGGCGGTTGAGATGAATCCCATTCTGCTGAAGCCCACCGCCGAAGACGGCTCGCAGGTCGTCGTATTAGGCAAACCGGTTGGGGTGATGAATGCGCGCGAGTATCACGCTTACCAACCAAAACTCCTCGACCTCATTCAAAGCTCACTGAAAAAGCTCTCCGAGCAGCATGACATCGTGGTCATCGAAGGCGCCGGAAGTCCGGCGGAGGTCAACCTCCGTCCCTTTGATATCGTTAACATGACGGTGGCCCGGATGGCAATGGCCCCCGTGATCCTCGTGGGCGATATTAATCCAGGTGGGGTCTTTGCCTGGCTGGTTGGAACACTGGAACTGCTTGAGCCCGAGGAGCGATCTCTAGTCAAGGGGTTTCTGATCAATAAATTCCGGGGCGATATCTCACTCCTTCGGGACGGAATTGATTTCTTGGAAAAGAAGACGGGCAAGAAAGTGCTGGGCGTCCTTCCTTTCGTTCCCGACCTTGCCGTTCCTGAAGAAGACGGAATCCGCGAGTCCAGGCTGCAAAACCCGAGGAGCCTTGATTCTCCAAGGCTCGCTATCCAGGTGATTCTTTCTCCCCGTATTTCAAATTCAACGGACTTTGAGAGCTTTGAAACGGAGCCTGACGTGGATTTGCAGTACCTGATGCGCCCTCCTGAAAAAGGTGCGGCCCTTCCCGATCTTCTGATATTACCCGGATCGAAGAGCACGATGGCGGACCTGGCCTATCTAAAGGAGATTGGTTTGGCAGAGTACGTACTTGGGTGCCGCGCGGCGGGCGTGCCGATCGTCGGGATCTGCGGAGGATATCAAATGCTGGGCCGGGAGGTGCGGGATCCGGCATGCGTCGAGTCAACAAAGCCATTTATGGAGGGGCTTGGTCTTCTCGATGTCGTCACCACATTTGAACCGGTGAAGACCACCGCGCAGGTGCGCGCCGTTCACCTCGAATTCCAGGCGCCGATCCGCGCTTATGAGATTCATATGGGTCGAACGGTGCGGGAAAGTTCTTGCCGGCCGGTCTTCAAAGTTACCGAACGATCCCGGGAGCCGGTCGAGGACCTTGACGGCGCTTCCTCCGAAGACGGCTCTGTGTGGGGAACGTACCTCCACGGATTGTTCGACGCCCCCCTTTTCCGCCGCCGGATACTGAATCGCCTCCGGCAACGCCGAGGTTGGAAACGCCTCGACCCGGCATCCTTACGATGCGCACCAGATCAGGCCGATTCATTGGCCACACTGATCCGGGAGCACGTGGACTTGCATCTACTGCATCAGATCTTGGACGCTCCTGCTTAAAACGCTGTGTCCTGGGTCGCGTCCCCTGGCGGCAGGAGGGCGGACGTAGCTAGACCGCTTTTTCGGAGTGGCATTCATGCCCCTGGGAAAACAAAACAGATTCAGATCGTGCTTCAGCTAAGGATGCACCAGGCTTACCTCGCTTCAGCTACGGTTATGAGCCCGCTTGTTTCAGGTCTTCCTTCGCTTCTTTATCTGGCGCGTTTTAGTTCACTCTTCGGGTTCACATTGGGATTGAGTTGATGTATTGCTTTGCCAAGGCTCATTCCGGAGCCGGCCATTTCCGCCTTGATCTGGCTGAACGAAATACTCAGATTATGAGAAACGTGAACGGCGGCCACAAACTGCCCTAAGTTCTTAAAACCGCTCGCCGCCGCTTGCGGGCTCGCACCGGCAGGCAAAAGCGATTGTAATCTCGCGGAGAGCTTTGTGTTCTGGCTCAGCAACTGCTCAGGGGTCTTCCCTTCCACCATCGTTGGGAGATTGTACGGTCCTCGATTGGCGCGGCTTGTGGCAGGGGCACCCATCCCCCCGCTTGGCGGCTCCATGCCTCTTCCGCCGCCCATACCGCCCGCATGGCCGGCTGTGCAAACGCCGGCAGCATGCCGAAAGCCAGCGTGATTGCAAACACAGCAAGCAACACGATTATTTTTGTCCGTTCCATGCTTGGATTCCTCCTGGAGTTTATGTTGTTCTATGGTTTGGTTTGGGCATCGGTTGGCTTCTACTACAGCTTTTGGTGATCTCTTGATGGTAGATATTAATGATAATTGATAATACGATAATACAGTCGAAGTCAGTACTGTCCCAAGAAAGTGCGAGCGGTTTGCTGTAACTGCCATTAGGGTAAGCCACTGGTTCGACCAGTGAGACTCGAAGAGGTTTGACCGTTGAAGAGAGTAACATCCTCCTCCAAGGTGGCTTGATGAGAACCCATCGAAGAGGAGGATGTCATGTCAGATCTTTATCAGAGCCTATCCCATTCAAAATGGGACTGCAAATACCACGTGGTGTTCATCCCCAAGTGACGGCGCAAGGTGGTATTCGGAAGAATGTGCAGCCAATTGGGAGAGATTTTCCATGCCTTGGCGCGGCAGAAAGAATGCCAGATTCTCGAAGGGCACTTGATGCCGGATCATGTACATAGGTGCATTGCGATTCCGCCGAAGCACCCGGTCGCCTCTGTGATCGGGTTTCTAAAAGGAAGAGCGCCATCGTTATGGCCCGACTGGGTGGCAAGGAGCGCAATTTCACGGGCGAACATTTCTGGGCCCGTGGCTACGCGGTGTCCACCGTCGGATTCGAATTGGAGCAAGTCCGCCAGTACATCCGCGAACAGGAAGAAGCGGATGGAACCAGCGGACCGTTTTGATTTCGTGAACCCAGGCGCACTTCAGCGCGACGCCTAAACCAACGGGTGACCGCCTTTGAGGCGGCCCCACTCATCAAGCCACCCGCTTTGCGGGGGTGTCTGACTGTGGGGCATCCAGGAGACCCGGACTATTGGTGACGTAAAGGAGCCTTTGATGCATCGCAGGTTCTGATGAAGCGACTGAACGGCATTAGGAGACACCCCTCGACTCCAGGGATACTTCCTCCTCCGCCAATTGGCGTGCGATCGAAAGGAGAGCAGAGAATGGGTGGCATTACTGCTGAAAGTCCCTCCCGCCTTGAAGAATTGGAGGCTCAAGAATGGATCGATTCTCTCGACTACGTCCTTCAATATGAAAGCCGCGGGCAAGCAGAGCGATTGCTTCGGCAATTGCTCAACCGGGCGCCGCGCGATGGGGTGCGGCTGAAGTACGAACTCGTCACTCCTTACCTTAATACGATTCCCGCCGATGAGGAACTCGCTTTCCCGGGCAATCTGGAGCTTGAGGCCAGGCTCGATACTTTGATCCGATGGAATGCGATGGCAATGGTGGTGCGCGCCAACCGCAAAGAGCATGGGATGGGGGGGCACCTTGCAAGCTACGCGGGTCAATCCACGCTCTTCGAAGTCGGACTGAATCACTTCTTTCGCGGCAAGAACCACGATTGTGGCGGCGGCGTTGTTTGCTTTCAGGGGCACTCCTCGCCTGGGATTTACGCTCGCGCATTTCTGGAGGGGCGTCTCACGGTCGAACATCTTGAGAATTTCCGGAGAGAAATCAGCTCGGGTAAGGGTCTTCCATCTTACCCCCATCCGTGGCTTATGCCGGATTTCTGGGAACTTCCAAGCGTCGATATGGGTCTTGCGCCGATCATGGCGATCTACCAGGCGCGTTTCAACCGCTACCTCGAAGATCGGGGCTTGAAAAAGGCCATCGAACAGAAAGTGTGGGCGCTCGTGGGTGACGATGAAATGGACGAGCCAGAATCAATGGGCGCCGTCACTTTGGCGGGTCGTGAAAAGCTAGACAACCTTATCTTTGTTCTTTCTTGCAACTTGCAGCGTCTTGATGGCCCAGTGCGGGGAAACGGAAACATCGTTAACGAACTGGAAGGCGTCTTCCGAGGGGCCGGATGGAACGTCATCAAAGTGCTTTGGGGCAGCGATTGGGACCCCCTTTTCGAAAAAGATACTAAAGGGCTTCTGATCGAACGCGCTGGCATGCTCGTGGACGGCGAGCGTCGCGGGATGCGGCGGAATCCGGTACCTACCTCCGGGAACATTTCTTCGGAAAGGATCCGAGCTTGCTCGGCCTGGTAAAACACCTATCCGACGAGGAACTGCATCAACTCCGGCTTGGAGGACACGATCCAAAGAAGGTCTATGCTGCGTATCAAGCAGCGGTGGAACACACAGGTTCACCCACCGTCATCCTGGCCCAAACCATCAAGGGCTATGGCCTCGGAGAGGCAGGCGAAGGAAAGAATATCGCTCATCAGCAGAAAAACCTGGAAGAAGACCAGTTGCGTGCTTTCAGCCGGCGAGTAGGCCTCTCAATTTCGGATGAGCAGATTGCCCAGACTGTTTTCTACAAATCGTCCGAGGATTCAGCCGAACTTCAGTACCTCCAAGAGCGGCGCAACGCGCTGGGCGGCTATCTCCCCCAGCGCCAAGTGAAAGCGCCGCCGCTCAAGCGACTTCCCGGCGAACTCTTCACGGACTTCTATGCAGGAACCAAAGGCCGAGAGATTTCCACAGCCATGGCGTTCGTCCGCATTCTTACAAAGCTGCTGAAGGACAAGGAAATTGGCAAGCTGATCGTCCCTATCGTACCGGACGAGGCGCGGACTTTCGGTATGGAAGCGTTGTTCCGGCAGGCCGGTATCTACTCGCATGTGGGGCAGCTCTACGAACCGGGAGACAAGAGCACGTTGGTTTATTATAAAGAAGCGAAGGACGGACAGATTCTCGAAGAGGGCATCAGCGAAGCAGGGTCGATGGCGGATTTTATCGCTGCGGGCACAGCTTATGCGACCCACGGCGTCAGTACGATTCCATTTTTCATCTTTTATTCGATGTTTGGGTTCCAGCGCATCGGAGACCTGATCTGGGCTGCCGGTGATTGCCGGGCCCGAAGCTTTCTGCTGAGGGCAACAGCGGGAAGAACGACGCTTCCCGGTGAAGGGCTCCAACACGCGGATGGCAACAGCCACCTGCTGGCCTACAGTGTTCCGAACCTTCTCACTTATGACCCGGCCTTCGCCCACGAGATTGCTGTTATTATTGAGGATGGCATCCGGCGCATGTACTCGGAGAAGGAAAGCATTTTTTATTACATTACCCTGATGAATGAGAACTATGCCATGCCGTCAGTCCCTGATATCGTTGCGATCAAGGAAGGCATCCTGAAAGGGATGTATAGGTTCCAGCCTGCAGACAACTCCAGGACCAAGCTGCACGCTCAGCTTCTGGCGAGCGGCACCATCGTGAACGAAGCGCTAACGGCGCAGAAGCTGCTCGGTGAGAAATACGATGTCGCAGCAGACGTATGGAGCGTGACGAGTTATAAGCAACTGTACCGCGACGGACATGATGCTGATCGTTGGAACATGCTGCATCCGGGCGAGGCGCCCCGAGTGCCTTATGTGGCACAAAATCTTTCCGGCGCGCCCGGCGTGATCGTAGCGGCGAGCGATTACCTGAAGGCGCTCCCGGATTCGATTTCGCGCTGGTGCCCTAAACCCGTGGTGACTCTCGGCGACGACGGCTTCGGCCGCAGTGATAATCGCCCCGCGTTGCGCGATTTCTTTGCAGTGGATTATCGGTTCATCAGCCTAGCAGCGCTTTGGGCTCTGCTGCGTGAGGGCCAGCTCAGGCCTGAGACCGTGTCTCAAGCAATCAGAGAACTGGAAATCAATCCTGAAAAGCTCAATCCCAGTACGGCTTAGCCTTTCTTCTGCCGCAAACTGACAGAGGCCACCAGGTTAAGAAGGGTGACTCGATGACCTACGCTGAAAAGCTCGCCCAGTTCGCTGCCGGTGCGTCTTTTGGCAACCTCTCCAGCGCGGCCTGTCTTCAGCTCAAAATTCGAGTTCTCGATGCTTTAGGATGCGCCATCGGGGTGCTGGAAGGCCGTCCTGTGGCATTGATTTGAAAGCATCTCGAAGACTTTGGTGGGCGCCCGCTGGTCACGCTCATTGGTGGGAACAAAACCTCGCCCGATCGGGCAGCCTTTTATAACAGTGCATTGATTCGTTACCTGGACTTCAATGATAGTTATCTGGTAAACGGAGAAACCTGTCATCCAAGCGATAACATCGGAGCTGTCTTGGCCGCTTCC
>DATKST010000099.1:0-3643 GCA_035531475.1 Terriglobia bacterium | reverse complement strand
GGCCGAGCAGGCCATCATGGCCGGAGCCACGGTGCTGCGCCCCGTCATCGACCAGTTTTACGGCGACCGCTCCGGCCTGTTTGCCGACCCCTTCGGCCACCAGTGGAATATCGCCACGCACAAAGAAGACCTGTCCGCTGAGGAGATCCGAAAACGCGCGGCCGCCGCGGGACGGTGAAGGCACTCGGAGTAAGTCCTCGACGCACAGGACTGCAAGTCGCCACGGAGAGCGTCTTTCTGTCCGTGGGCCTTTTCGCCCCGCGCAACCCCACGGCAATCAAGGAACAATTGACCGCGGATGCCAGCTTTTGTAGCGCAGGGCTCGCCGTGCAGCCCTGCGGCGCGTGAAGGAGCCTCGAAAAGCCGCAACGTTGAAGGGCGAACGCTGCGGCACAGCCCCCCGAACCGACTGCGGTCGTTCATACTTCATAATTCAGAATTTATAATT
Organism: Terriglobia bacterium; assembly: GCA_035531475.1. Classification (GTDB taxonomy): domain Bacteria; phylum Acidobacteriota; class Terriglobia; order UBA7540; family UBA7540; genus CALCEB01. The sequence goes on along the minus strand of DATKST010000099.1, from coordinate 3,195 downwards.
GCCGCCTCTTCCGCCTTCCCGTTTTCGCGTTCCTCGGTCATAATTTAAGATTAAGCTTCTTGAGCAGCACCGGAGGCAAATGCAAAACCAACTGGAATTACCTGCCGCGGTCATTTTTGACATGGACGGCGTACTGGTCAACAGCAATCCTTTTCATCTGGCAAAGTGGGTCGATTTTCTGAACCATCACCAGATCGGCTATCAAGAGGAGGAGTTGCCGGAACTGATTCTCGGCAAGCGGAACGACACGGCCTTCCGCCATTTCTTTGGCCCGGACATTACCAAAGAGGAAAGCAAGAATCTGAGCGAGGAACTTGAAGCGGCGTTCCGCAAGGCGTTCAAGCCACATGCCAAGCCCCTGCCGGGGCTCGATGCGCTGATCAGGGAGTGCCACGCGGCGGGGATTCCCATGGCCGTGGCGTCTTCGGCGATGCGGAAAAACATTGATTTTGTTGTGGACGCCCTTGGATACCGCTCGTATTTCCGCTCTATCATAAGCGGCGACGAAGTGACCCACGCCAAGCCCGACCCGGAAATTTATCTGAAGGCGGCGGGGCATCTGGGCGTTGACCCCGCAGACGCGGTGGCGTTTGAAGATTCGTACGTGGGAATCGGAGCCGTGAAGAACGCCGGCATCAAATGCGTGGCCATCGCCTCCACGTTCCCCATTGAACGGCTGGTCCCGCTGGCCGACCTGGCCGTTCCCAGCTTTGAATACATCAACCTGGAAAAACTGCGGGCCCTCTTCGTTGCCGAGGGCGAGTCCTCACAAGTGGCGCGCTGAACGGCCCATCCTGTCAATCTGCTGGAAGACTTGTGCCCTCTGCCATTCCTTGGCGCCGCAGGGCCGGCCGAAGGGATTTGCGTGTCCCCAGAGGAGTCTGTGTGAAAACTCACATTGCATGTCATTCCGAGGAACCGAAAGCGACGAGGAATCTCGTAAGGGACGCGCTTTCAAAGCGAGATTCCCGTTTACCCTGGGCAGGGCGAGATTCCTCGCTTTGCTCGGAATGACACGGCGGAGAACCATTTTCACACAGACTCCTGTGGTCAACACGGAGGCCCTGTGCGATCTCTGTGTTTGAGCTTCTAAAGACACGGAGAGCACAGAGGCGATTCGCGCAGTTTGCACTGAGCGAAAAAGCAGATTCCTCGCTGCGCGCTGCCCATCCGGTCAATAAGTGGCCCGGCCGCCGGAAATGTCATAGCACTGTCCGGTGGTAAAAGACGACTCGCGCGAAGCGAGAAAATGCACCAGGGCGGCAATCTCCTCAATCCTGCCGGTGCGCCCCATGGGAATCTTGCTGAGCATGTAATCCAGGGTTGTTTTGGAAATGTCGTCCAGAATTTTGGTGTGAACCACGGCGGGCGAAATGCTGTTGACGGTGACGTCGCCTTTGCCCGCAACTTCCTTGGCCAGCGCCTTGGTCAGGCAGATCACCGCCGCCTTGGTGGCCGAATAAGGAATCAGGGTGGGATTGCCCTCCTTGCCGGCGATGGAGGCCACGTTCACAATGCGGCCATACCGCCTCTCCAGCATCTCTCCGATCACCGCCTTGCAGGTGAGAAACACGCCCTTCAGATTCACCGCGTAAACCTGATCGAGGTCCTGCTCGTCAAGTTGCGTCAGCGGCAACGTTCGGCCGGCAATCCCGGCGTTGTTCACCAGGATGTCCACCGGTCCAAGCTGCCCGCGAACCTCGCCCATAGCTTTCTCGACCGACGAGGCAGAAGCGACATTACATTCAACGCCCGCGCCTCCAATCGATTCCGCCACCGAGCGGGCAAGATCTTCTTTCAGGTCCAGCACGGCCACGCGGGCTCCGGCAGCGGCCAATCGCCGCGCAATGCCTTCACCGATTCCCTGCCCTCCACCCGTCACGATGGCGACCTGGTCTTGCAAGCTGAAAAAATCCTGTGCACTCATCTTCAATCTGTCCTTTTGACCGGAAATAGAGTTTGTAACAAACAGCAAGCGTGGCTTTCTGAAGCCGGCCTACTCGATGATCTCAAATCGTTTGAGACCTTCTTCGTCAATCGTCAAGCCAAGGCCCGGCAGGTCTTCATTAAGTTCGATATAGCCGTTCACGGGCATCGGCTCGCCTCTAAAAATATACCAGAAGAGCTCATTGCCGACCTCCACATCCACAGGAGGGAAAAACTCGGCCATCGGAGAGTTGTAACTGGCCATCACCACGTGGAAGTTGTGCATCTGTCCGGCGTGGGGAATGACCGGAACGCCAAACGCCTCCGCCATGGCCTGGATTTTGCGCGCCTGGGTGATGCCGCCCACCCGGTTGGTGTCAAACTGGATGTAGTCGACGGCCTTGGCCTCAAGAAGCTGCCGGAAGCCGTAAAGCGTGAACTCGTGCTCGCCGCCGGAGATGGGAACCACGTTTAGCGCCTTCAGCGCGGCATAGCCGGCAATATCGTCGGGAATCACCGGTTCTTCCAACCAACGCAGATTGTAAGGCGCAGTCAGGGGAATCATTCGCCGGGCATAGTCCAGCGTCCAGCCCATGTAAGCGTCTGCCATCAGATCGATTTCATCCCCAAGGACCTCCCGCGCGGTTCGCAACAGTTCGAGATTGCGCTGCATTCCAGCGGCGCCGTCAACGGGGCCCCATCCGAAACGCAGCTTCATGGCCTGATAGCCCTCATCCTTGTACTGCTGAACTTCCCGGGCCAGGTCGTCCAGCGGCTGGCTATAAAGGCGGCTGGCATAAACCGGGATCTTGGGCTTGGTCTTCCCGCCCAGCAGGCGGAAGACCGGCTGATTGAGGATTTTGCCCAGCAGGTCCCACAGAGCGATGTCCACCGCGCTGATGGCAACCATGCCAACGCCTTTTCTTCCAAACGCCATGGTGCGGCGATACATGTGCTGCCAAAGAAATTCGCTGTCGAAGGGATTGGCGCCGATTAGGATCGGTTTCAGGTACAAGTCGATCAGCGACTTGGTCACCCGGGGAGCAAGCGCCGCCTCGCCGATCCCCACATGCCCGCTGTCGGTAAACACTTCCACGATTAGCCAGCCGTGAAACCGGAACGAACCCATCGAATCCGCCGGCAGATCGAGCAGGTCCATGGGATTCGTACAAAAGTGCGGTTGCGGAGCGACGGTTTCGCCTCTCCATTCCACAACCCGGGTGCGAATTTCAGTAATCTTCACGATGGCCTCTCTCTTTCCGCGGCGGG
>DATKST010000098.1:0-55679 GCA_035531475.1 Terriglobia bacterium | reverse complement strand
GCCGTGAACTTGCGGGCGAAGCCCGCCGTGGACTGCGGTAGCGGCAGCTACCGCCTTCTCTCGTAAGCGGCGAGCAAAGAGTAGACATCACCCACCCGAGCACTGAGCGCCTGTAAAGAATTAAGTGGGACAGGATACTAGCCGGTTTTCCCACTGGACACCTTCGGCCAATGTTGGCAAAATGAGTGTCAGCCCAACCGACGGGGCGTGGCGCAGCCTGGTAGCGCGCTTGCCTTGGGCGCAAGAGGTCCCCGGTTCGAATCCGGGCGCCCCGACCAAGATTCGAAAAGGCTTAGGCAGGGATAAGCCAAACAGCAAAAGTACAAATTCGTACAACGGTCATTTTCCCCGCAAGATACCTGCTACTTTGGAGGCCGCTTCGCGCTTTTCGGCGCTGATGGCCTGCGTGTAGACGTTCATCGTGGTTGCGATGTCGGCATGGCGAAGCAGTTCCTTCTGCACGGCGGGCTTGGTGCCGAGCGCGTGCAACAGGGTTGAATTCGTATGCCGAAACGTGTGCCAGCCGAGATTCCCGATCCCCGCCCTTGCTGCGGCCGGTTTCAAGTGATCCGCCAGGAGACTGTCCGGGCGCACATTCAGGATATCAGACAGTGATGAGATATTTGGGACAAACGAGACAAATGGGACGGCTTTTGCCGTCTCTCCCCGTTTGCTGAATTGCGGATTTGAAGGGTCTGCGCCAGCCTGCGCTTCAGCCGTCATTCATCGTGCTGGCCGATCACACTTGCGGTTCGCACACATCCCAATGGCAGGGATGTATGTGCCACCCGCGGGAGGTGAATCATGCAGCTTGCGTCTGGGAATGGCTCCTGCGGGATTGCCGAGAATAAATGTACGCCGGAAAGTTACACGAAAAACCTTCTAAGCGTTGCTTGTTCTGTCAACTGCGCGGGTAGAGGCCGCGTTCGTGATCCTCGAAATGGTTAACTATTTCGGTCACAAACCGTTCTGCAGCTTGGCTGTACTGCTGGAAGTGTTCCTGTGTAATGTAGAGGCCTTCGCCCCCGAGCGGCAACCGAAGTGGCTGGCTTGCAGCCTCCCAGCCGGGTAATGGCTCACCGAGTATAGGATCCTGGAACAGTTCAGGGCGCAGCAACCTGACCTTTTCCGCGGAACGGCCCTCGGCGTGCCTTACTGCGTTCGCAACAAGGCCGAGTTCCTCAATTGTCCCCCAGGAGGACAGGGATCGCAGGTCAAGCCAAAAGTGCTGGCCGTACCAATCAGCAATGCGCTTAAGGTTGGAATCCGCCGGAGGCTGCACGCACATTGAGCCGTCAGAGCACAAGCCGGCGAGTTCCTGTTCGACCAGGTGAAAGAGGCCGGCTGTGAAAAGATTAAGGACTGCCTGACGAACTCCGACCATCGTTTGATAGAATGCGAGCCCCTTCTCGTTGGCGTCTTCGGCAGCATCGGCCATGTCATAGCTGCAATACTCATCGGCCGGCTGCGAACCGAGGCGCGCGTACTCTTCCTCCGCTACTTCCTTCGCTCTCTTTTCAAGGTTGAGGATGGAAGGCAACACGTCGTGGAGCACAAAGTCTCCGAAAGCCCGCACATGCGCCAAGGCTGAATGCCTTGCTCGCATCGCCAAATAATGTCCCCCGACTGCCATACGACAGCATCCTATCATACAAGGGGTAGCTGCACAATTCCTGCAAGAAACGGACATCCATGAGTAGATTCGCTGATTATAAAGGGCGTGGATTGGGGCCTACTAAGCCCGTGTGCCAGGCTTCGGCCTGAAACCCCTCTTTTAGACGGTGATCGATGGGAGCACGAAAGCGGCAGTAAAAGCACTCATGAACAAGTCGTGAGATGCGAAACGCGTCCACAAGCGGGCGCACCTGCGTCCACTCCGTTGTTAGGCCTCAAACTCTGGCCACTCAACCTGAAGGATACCGTGAGGAGGAACGGCCCGGCCCTCTCCTGAATAGCAGGTATTGCAGGAGAGATCTAGCTCCTGCCCCTTCGCTTTTCTGTGCACATACATCAATGCAGCAGCTAGCGCGTTCCGCCCCGGATCCGTCGACCTGAACTTCACGATGCACGGTCTAGTAGCCGCACTAAACCGTGCGCGTAGACAGTGCCCGAACATCCCCTCATAACTTAAGCAAATGTCTTCGACCAGCTCGGGAATGCCAAGAAAATCGTGGTTCGCCCCCACCCGATCGCGAAGAAGCACGACTTCGCGCACTAGAAATGCAAACGGGCCTTCATTGAATCCCGAAGTGACCTTACGCGCGTACTGGTCGGCGAACTGCCCACGCATCCCGTTTTTGAACGCGAGCCACTCGGTCGGCGTCGACCACCCTGAAGCCAGGGAGCCGAGAAAGGCCCAGACCCGGCCAAGAATTTGGGAGAGTGGCTGGATGCCATCCTGGAACCTCGTGTCCGGTGGAACTCGTGTTGCGTGGAACCAGTAGATGACCGGTGGTGCCGGTAGTTCGGAAGGCTCCACGCGGAACGTCTTTCTTATAAGCAAGTCTTCGTACGGGTGATTGTGGCGGGCCGCCGTCGAAAGCGACTCCCCATCGAAGGCATTGAGCCGGTTCAGTAGTTCCTTTCCGGTGATACCTAGCAGAGCTGCCGACGACTCGACTGCCGAATGGAAGGAGCCGCAATCTAAAACGCTGTTCGTCACTGATTCACCCGCTGCAACAGGCGCTCGTAATTCTGCTTATAGATCGCGTTCTTTGGGTCAAGTAGGCAGGCGGCGCGGTATTCCTCAAGGCCACCCAGCCGGTCGCCTTTCTGCTCCAGCGCGACGCCGAGGTTGAGGTGCGCCCATGCAAGGTCCGGGTTCAGGCGGAGCGCCTCACGGTGTTTCATGATCGCTCCGTCCCAGTCACCCTTATTCGCAAGCGCGACGCCGAGGTTGTCTTGCGCGTCTGCAAGATTCGGGTTCAGACGCAGCGCTTCGCGAAACGCCACGATCGCCCCATCCCAGTCGCCCTTGTCAGAGAGCGCGGCGCCGAGGTTGACATGCGCTTCTTCATTCTTGGGGTTCAAGCGCAGCGCTTCATGGTATTCCGCGATCTCGCCGTCCCAGTCGCCCTTGTGTCCGAGTGCGACGCCGAGGTTGTAGTGCGCCGTGTCATCATCGGGTTTCAAGCGCAGGGCTTCACGGTATTCCGCGATCGCCCCGTCCGTGTCGCCCTTTTTCCTGAGGGCGATGCCGAGGTTGTAGTGCGCATTGTCATTCTTGGGGTTCAAGTGCAGCGCTTTGCGATATTCCACGATGGCCCCGTCCCAGTCGCCCTTGCGTCCAAGTGCGAGGCCCAGGCCGAAGTGCGCCAAGTTGCTATTTGGGTTCAAGCGGAGTGCTTCGCGAAACTCCGCAATCGCCCCGTCCCAGTCGCCCTTGCTTCCGAGCGCGACGCCGAGGCCGTGGTGCGCCATGTCATTCTCGGGGTTCAAGCGGAGTGCCTCGCGGGACTCCGCGATCGCCCCGTCCCAGTCGCCCTTGTGTTCGAGCGCGACGCCGAGGTTGTAGTGCGCCTCCCCAAGATTCGGGTTCAAGCGCAGTGCCTCACGGAACGCCGCGATCGCCCCGTCCGTGTCGCCCTTGTGTCCGAGCGCGATGCCGAGGTTGTAGTGCGCCTCTACAAGATCCGGGTTCAGGCGGAGTGCCTCGCGGGACTCCGCGACCGCTCCGTCCCAGTCGCCCTTGTGTCCGAACGCGGCGCCGAGGCTGTTGTGCGCCTCTGCAAGCTCCGGGTTCAAGCGGAGTGCTTCGCGGGACTCCGCGATCACCCCGTCCCAATCGCACTTGTTTCCGAGCGCGACGCCGAGGATGTAGTGCGCTATGTCATCATCGGGGTTCAAGCGGAGTGCCTCGTGGGACTTCGCGATCACCCCGTCCCAGTCGCCCCTGTGTCCGAGCGCGAAGCCGAGCTTTACATGCGCATCTTCATTCTTGGGGTTCAAGCGGAGTGCCTCACGGTATTCCGCGATCGCCCCGTCTAGGTCGCCCTTGTGTCCGAGTGCGATGGCGAGGCCAAAGTGGGCCTCCGCAAGATTCGGGTTCACGCGCAGTGCCTCGCGTTCTTCAGCGATCGCCCCGTCCCAGTCACCCTTGTGGTTTCCGAGCGCGGCGGCAATGTAGGCGTGCGCCGCGTCATCATTCGGGTTCAAGCGCAATGCTTCACGGTATTCCGCGATCGCCCCGTCCCAGTCGCCCTTGTGGTAGAGCGCGAGGCCGAGGATGTGGTGCGCCTCTGCAAGATTCGGGTTCAGGCGGAGTGCCTCGCGGGACTCCGCGATCGCCCCGTCCAGGTCGCCCTCGTTTTCGAGCGCATTGCCGAGGTTGGTGTGCGCCTCTGCAAGATTCGGGTTCACGCGCAGTGCTTCACGGTATTCCGCGATCGCCCCGTCCCAGTCGCCTTTGTGTCCGAGTGCGACGCCGAGGTTGTAGTACGTCATGTCATTATTGGGGTTTAGGCGCAGGGCTTCGCGGAATTCCTTGATCGCACCGTCCAGGTCGGCCTTGCGTCCGAGCGCGAATCCGAGGGCGAGGTGCACATCTTCATTATTGGGGTTCAAGCGCAGCGCGTCACGGTATTCCGCGATCGCGCCGTCAAGATCGCCCCTGTCACAGAGCGCGACGCCGAGGTTGTAGTGTGCCGCATGATTATTCGAGTTCAGGCGCAGCGCCTCGCGATACTCCCAGATCGCCCCATCCCGGTCGCCCTTGTCTCCAAGCGCGTCGCCGAGCTTGACATGCATATCCTCTTCCAGAAAACTCCGCAGAAATCCGCCGGAGTGACCGACACACAACCTGAACCTGAGGCCGACCGGGAAGCTCAGCCCGAGTTCGTGTTCGTTGACACCACACAGTCTGCAGAACGCCTCGCCGATGTGGAGGTCTTGCCGCCAGCTATCCTCTTTGTCCGCAGCCTCACCGTAAAGCAGAAAACGGCGGTGGCGCTCCTTGAGGGCCCGGTCAGGATCAACCGTGAAGCTTTCGAGGGCCCGCAGACACCAGAGGTATGCGCCAGCAACTGAATCCCTAAATTCGTTTTGGGGGTGCCCCATAACAATAGCGTAGTGTGCGGCAAATACGTCTAAATAGGAAAGCTCAACCAACCCCACATCTACCCTGAAATCTTCGGGGCATTCCTTAACCCCAAACTCTCCGAACCGCTTCCGATCAGACGCTCTCCCGTCATCCGATCCGTGAGCCAAGAGGATTAAGGCGAAGGCTATCTTCGCTGCATCAAGGGGTAGGGTCACACCCGTCGGCGCAGTTTCGGTCCATTGATCCATATGCAGGAATTTGACCGCAGCGTTGATAGCGTCATCGATGGATTGCCCGCCCCCAATCACATCGTCTCTACTGCCCAGGCTGAAAATCTCTTCGAGCGCCGCCTCATCTTCCCTTCGCTTTATTTTTCCCTTCAGATAGTCGAGCATTTCCTCTCGTTCCACCTTCCCACGCAAGCTTATCAGAAATAGGGCCGGTTTTGGCATTCAGGACAGGTGGTGCCGCAGGCGATGCTAGCGAAGTGGGCGGCCACGGACAATGACCTCCTGTCCGTGGGTCTTTCGGTGCGGGAGAAGACCACGGTCAATCAAAAACCGATTGACCGTGGCTACCAACTATTTCGGATTGGTCTGTTTCACAGGGGGGCTCGTTCCAGCGGAACGATGAAATGGATGCCTTCCACGTGCTTCGACTGAAGGTGTCCGTCGTTGGTGATGAAGAGGTCCACGCGAACGCTGGCAGCGCAAGCCAGTTGAATCGCATCGGGCGGCCGCAGCGACCTGTCGCGACGGAGCAGCGCGTAAATCCTCGCTGCCTTCGCATCGAATGGAAGCATGAGCGAACCCGCCGCAATCGCTTCTTCGTACCTTCTCGACAGAGCCTCGTCCGCCTTTTCAAGCGGTTTCACCAGGACTTCACCGAGCGTCAACGTCGAGGTGAGGAGCTGATCGCCTCGCGCCAGCATCGCCTTCCGCAGCTCGGCAACGCGCCGAGAAAGAGGCCCGCCCTCAAGCAAGTAGACGAACAGATTGGTGTCCCAAAAGATGCGACTCATTCCCATCCTTCCCGAAGGCGGCGGACGTATTCATCTGCCGGTTCGTCGGCCCAGAGGCTCTTTCCCGATCCGGCGAGGGAAAGAAGCGGATCGGTCTCGGAAGCAGAGCTTGTGGCCCGGCGACACCAGTCCCGATACCACATCAGCAAATCTGCGTAACGCTCCAGTATATCTTCGGCGCTTGGTACGATCTTTGACCCTTCCCGTGCCGGATGATACGCGTCTCCGTGGCGAAAGAGCCGCCTGCGGCCAGAGCCGGTCTCAAATAGCATCCGATAGCGGCCGGGATTCGGTGGGCGGTTTGCCACGCAATGCTGGATGACGTGCACGTAAACACCAGGCCGGTTCACTCCGGCAATGCCTTCGCTTCTTGCCCGTTCTACAATGTCTTCCACTGAAAAATCTTGGCGGGCGGGATACTCGCGATGAAGCAGGGCGGTTGCGATCCAAACCTCGTCCGCCACTTTAACCTTTGTCTTCGCCGTCACTGTCATAAGCTTCCTCCCTGTCTTTTTGGATTACTCTAAACCAGGTAAGGATGTATTGTCAATAAGAACATGAAATCTATAATCAGCGAATACCGCAGACCTCCGTCGTGTAAGAGGAACCGTCCTCAATATCTGAACTGCCTTCTTTTGAACTTAGCTCCCACCCCTGATTTGTCCCCGCAATTCGCCTCGCACGGATTTTTGACAGAAATTCGCTTCGGGGCTATTACCAATCTCAGACTGGCAACAATCTCAGCCGGGTTGCGTGTCCGCGAAGTTCTCGGGCTGGCAGCCTGGCGGAAAGGATTGTTCGATGCGAATCAAGCTTGTGGCGGGGCCACGGACAAAGCCTTCCTGTCCGTGGGCCTTTCGGTGCGGGAGAAGACCACGGTCAATCAAGAGCCGATTGACTGTGGCTACCAACTATCCTGAGATGCGCCTCGCCACGGTGGACATCCCGCAGGAGCCGCTCGACTCCTTCGAGCAGGGCCAGGTTGAGCAGTCCCTGGCCAAGCTCGAAATGGACGGGATGCGTTACGCGCTCATCGGGGCGAGCGGGTCGGCCAAAAACGGCAAGTATTACGCCGTTGAGGCCGGCTACGAGCGCGCCCTCGCCGAGCGGTTCCAGCATTGGCCGCAGTCAGACGGTGTGGCTGTTCGCCAACCAGTATTCGCCGCGGCGATGTCCTTCGAAGGCACACTTTTCGGCAAGCAAGCTTCGGGTGGGGTAAGAGAAGCGCGCAGATAGCGAGGCACGCTCAGCGGTTCGAGTCGTCTGAATCCAGGGATCTCCGGCGGTCTACGTGGTGATGGCGCTCACGGTTTCTCTATTTCGACAAATGGCGTGCTCGGCCATCGTGTGCGCTCGCGGTCAAGAAACCCCGCCATCGGAGCCCAGCGCAGGGGTTCGTTGGTTTCTGGCAATTTGATATGCCGGTTCCTTGTTTGCCTTACTCACTAATCTCTTTGTTCTGCGGGTAGAGAAAGCATAACCGAAGTTGTAGCGGCAGATCGGCGAGTTCGATCACATCTGCATCCCGGTTCCGCCCGGCACGGGGCCCAGGGAACCTCAAGCCGTGACCGCCTCACGCGGCGAGGGAGCCTCAAGCCTTGCCAACCTCTCGTCGATCTTGGCAAGAGATGCTTCCAGTTGTCCTTGAGGAGCCTGGCTGCAAAAGACGGGGTTGTTGACCCACCAATCCATGCCCATTTCCTTGGCCTTGTCCACCGAACAGATCACCAGGCGGATCTGAATGGAAAGCAACTCAATGTCCACCAACTTGATCTTGATATCGCCGGCGATGACAACGCCTTTGTCCAGCACCCGCTCGAGGACATCCGACAGAGTCGAGCTCTGCAACGCGTGTGTAACTGCCTGTTGGGGCATAAGAAATCTCCTCTGTTAGAAAAGCCTCCCTAAGGGCCCCAGATCGAGATCCAGGTCCTGCTCTTCGAGGCCGAACTCTTTTCGTAGGCGATCGATTTCTTCCGCCTGGCGCATCAGAGTGAGACCCAGCCTCTCGATCTGTTCCCCGGTGAGCGAGCCGGCGTCGATGCGCCGGAGCGCCTGGCGCTCCAGCACTTCGTGCAAGAGCTTGATGAGGGTGAGGACAAGTTGTCCGAGTCCGTTTTTTAGACGGTCTGGGTCCAGATCCAGGCGGACCCGGCTCGGAGTTCCGTTGTGCGGCACCCGCCTCTGGATTCCGCCATCCTGCTGCATCACGAGGGCAAAGTCCCGGATCGATTCAGACTCGACCCGCACTGTTCCGACCGGATCCATGGGTCTTCCCCTTTCCGATATCAATTGCCAAACCGGCTGCTGCCCGCCCGTTCGCCATGCTGTCTCGCGCGGTCTCGATGGAGGTCAAGACCAGATTCAGGCCCAAGTAGAGGAGGTCCACGCCGGCGACCGAAATGGTCACTTCGCCTGCCACGACGACGCCCTTGTTCAGCACGCGGTCGAGGACCTCGCAGACCGAAACGCGCTCGCTTTCCTCCAACCCGCATAGCTCAGGAGTGAACCCGTCTCCACCGGGCGTGGCTTCATGATGCGGCACGATGGACCATCTCCCGTCTGGCGGGCTCGTACAGGCACCGCCCGAACGCCTCCAATTGCTCCATCCCGGCGATCTCCGGCTGTCTGTAAACCAGCGTCTGCGGCTTCTCCGGGAACGCCTGCCGGAAACCCTTCGCCACCAACAATTCCCGTCGCTGCAAGCTCGAACACAAGCGGCAATCGCACGGCAGCGTCAACAGGTTCAGGAACACGAGCGGGACGGCAATGCCCATCCGGTCACACGCTTCCACCAGATCCTTGGTTTCCTCCAGCGCCATCTGGGTGGGAATACTCACTGCATACAGCACGGAGGCGGCAGGATTCTGGAGCAGTTCCCGAAGTTTCTTCAAGTTCCGGGAGATTCCCACCAGTTCCTCCGCGAATCCAGGCAATCGCAGGATGCGCTCGTACTTCAGAAAGAGGTTGAAGAAAGTCTTCAGCCACTCGTTGATGAGCTCCGGGAGTTCCAGCAGGCGAATCAGGTGGCCGGTGGGTGCGCAATCAAGGACGAAAAGATCGTAGCTATCCCGGGCCAGGAACTCCAGGATGCGCGTGAGCGCCATGACTTCATCCAGGCCGGGCGGCGCAAGATCCATCATGCGCTCGAGAACCACGCGGTCGAAAGTCAAGTCGAACCCGCGGGAAACGGACTCAAGAAAACGCTCCAGGTCCTTGGCGTAACGCGCTTTGAGCTTCCCGAACTCCGCCTGCGAGTCGATTTCCAGGGCGGTCAGGCCGGGGAAAAGCACCGTGGGCCGGGGGCCGATTTCCGCTTGCAGACAGGCGGAGAGCGAGTGGGCCGGATCGGTGGAGAAAAGCAGAATCCTCTTGCCGGGGAAGTCGCGGGCCAGCCGCGCGGCGGTGACGCACGAGAGCGTCGTCTTGCCCACGCCGCCTTTACCAGCAAACAGGACAAACCGCATCCGCGGAGAGGGAGGCGCCGCCGGATGCAACACGGCCGGCTCGTAGAACAATCCAAGCCTGGCCGTGCTCACCGGCCGTTGAGCGAGCGGCTGCGCGTGGTCCCAAAATCCGGATAGTAACTCCAACCCGCGAACCTCTTCCGCCAACAGCTCAATTCCCCAGGCCGAACAAGGGACCTCAATCCCGGCCAGGAGTTGTTGGATCTGGAACTGCTCGACCGAGGCGGCGGCCGAACAGGTGCGGCAATCCCACTCCAGATGGAGCTGATTCACGATTAGCTCTGATACCGGTATCTTCCGGCTCGACAGATCCCTGAACAGCGCCAGGGTTTCGTGAACGCTGAGCGGCTCGGCAATCGTGACGGGAACGAATTGGGAACGTGCCGGGTCGCACAGCAGACTCTCCATTCGCTGCAGCGAGGATTTCCATTTGGCCACAAACAGGTCGAGGCGGTCCGGGCTGCCATCCCGGCTGAACACCCGCCGCATGTACCGGCGCTTGGCCAGCAGCACCTCCAACATACCGAGCCATCGCCGGATCAGTTCGGGCATGGCCAACAGGCGCAGGGTATGGCCGCTGGGCGCCGTATCCACCACAATGCAGTCGTAGCGGCGGGTCTCCGCCCAGGAGGAGATCTCGAAGAAGGCCATCAACTCATCGAGACCGGGCAGGGAGAGGCTCAGGAATTGATTGATGTCCTCATCGTCCAGGAAAGTGCCGGCGGCGGCAATCTCCCGCAGCATGACGCCGTTCTGCTCGCGGAATTCGGCCAGGCATTGCTGGGCGTCAAGCTCCAGCACTTGCAGATTGCCCGAGGGCACATGACCTGCCAGGCTGTCCCGTACGGAGTGGGCAGGGTCCGTGGAAACCAACAGCAAAGAGCGGCTGGGGGCGAGCGCAGACATGCGCAGCGCAGCCGCCGTGGCGCAGGTCGTCTTGCCCACGCCGCCTTTGCCGCCGAACAGCAGAAGCTGGAGGCCTTGCTTGGTGAAAAATGATGGCATCTGCCGGCTCATGCCGGTCTCCCGCTTCCATTACGAATTGCCAGGCTCGTCCTCGGTCGCCGCGAGGTCCGGTTCATCAGGTTCTTCTTCGTCTTTCAGACGGCTGTCAATTGCATCCAGCCGGTCCAGCAAGAGCTTCTCTTCGGCCTCGAACTGTTGTTCGGAAATCCGCCCGGTTTCCAATTGCATGTAGAGGATTCTCAGTTGCCCGGTGATCGACTGGGCTTCACCGGCCAGTTCCTCGTGGGCGATCTTGCTGATTTCCCGGAAGGTCCACAGAATGCTGCGGACAGGGAAAAAGAGAATGTCGTCCACCAGCAGCATTACTGCTCCAGATCGATTTCGACGAAGTTATACGGCGCCCAGGGCCCGCTATAGTCGAAGGCGAAATTGTTGTCAAACAGCTTGGCGGCAGCGAACACGCCTGCGGAGAACGCTTCCTGTGCGTCGCGCCCCACCAGGCATGCCAGGTTTATGACCTCGTGCTCATTGCGGCACTGGTTTGACTTGAATTCCACGCACAGAGGGGCAAGGGCCCGCTCCACCTTCCGGGTGTGGTCCTCCCGGTCCTCATTGAGCAGGCGGTCGAACATCCGACCCAGTTCAATCTTCTCTTCCTGAGTGAACTCGTGGCGGGCACCCATCAGTCGGTCCCTCGCCAGACGCAGTTCAGCATGCGTGTTGACGAAATACTCGAAGATATTCGGTACGTCCCAGGCTACGCGCAACCCCATTTCCACTCTGCCGGCCACCCGTTGGAGTTGCTCCTGGAAGCCGTCCTGATTCCGGACCAGGATTCTGCGGATGGCCTCCGGGCTGGCGGCAATCGTGCCGAAGGCCATCGGCAGCGGGGTTGTGTCGGCCATCAGACACTTGAGCACCGCTTGGTGGGCCTTTAGGTTGGCACGTTCCGGCCGGATCTTGGAACCAGCCAAGCCGCTGACGACCGCGGCCACGCGGCTGTTGGTGATGGTGTACACATCTTTCCCCTCGATGCCCAGAGATCGATAGGACCGTGGTTCGTCGCCCGTCACGATGGCGTAAATATAGTTCCTTCCGCTTGCCACAGGCACTGCCGGCTCCTGATCCGGACCGGCAGCTACGGCCGCACGGTGACCGTCTTTCATGGCCTCCTCCTCACTCTCGTGGACCGCACCCGTTGCAGGTGCGATCTCCATCGAATTTCCAGCCAGAGACGCCGCGACTCGGCGTCTAACAGCCGGATCCACTCCTGAAGCAGACGCAACGCGCTGCCCCTCGCCAGAGGCGCACCGGTAGAAGCGGGGCTGCAACGGAAACTCCTGCGGTGGCGGTTGCCGGGGACGTGGGCGGAGGTCTTGATCGTCAGCATGGGCTGTGGTTCCCTCAGTAACGGATCTTGAATCCGCCCGTGCTGCGCCGGGGCGCAGGCTTCAGATCGAGGCCGGGCAGGCGCGCCGGCGACCCCTGGCCCGAAGTCGCCACCGCCTGGAGCAGCTCTTGCTTGGCCTTCTCGATCTGATCGAGACGAGCGTCGATCAGCGCGATCCGCTGGCTGGCGCTCTTGCGCTCCATAGCCCGCCGGGCCTTTTCCATCTCCAGGCACGTGATCTGCATGTAGCTGCGGTACGGCAAGGAGGTCTGGTCCACCCGGCCGGAGAGCGTCCGAACGTTGTTCAAACCTTTCGTGGGGATGGGCATGACATCACTCCTTTCCATTGTTTCCTGAGGCGGGCCGGCTGTTGTTTCTCCGCGGCTTGAGAGAGGCGCCGCAGATTCTGGCCATGCTCTCATCGATCTTATCCGGCATCAACGACTGCCCTTCGCGCGTGACTTTGGCCGTCTCGGTGGTGAGAACGTCGTGGCAGACCCATTGGAATACCGGATCGTCCAGCCTCGCACGCGCCCCCCGGTGGGCCAGAATCCTGGCGATAACAATGGTGGCGCGAATCGTCGGCCGGTGATTGTTGACGCCGGTGCCTCGCAGCTCGCGGACGATGTCCACAATGACCTCGGCGTCCCCGCGAGGCAAACCCGATTTGGCCATCCCAATCTGGATCTCCGTCTCGCGGTCGAAGTTGCCCAGGTTGAGTGTGATCAGCCGGTCCATCAGAGCGTCTTGGGTCTTGTGAACCCCGGCATACTCCTCCGGGTTGGAGGTGAAGATCGCCCGGAAGTTCGGATGCACTTCAAGGTACCCGGCGCCGCTCGGTCGCAGGGCGGGGAGATTCAGGATTCTCTCCTCCAACACGCTCAACAGGGCGTTGTTGGCCTCGGGGCGGGAGCGGTTGAACTCGTCGTAGATCAGGGTGTTGCCGTTGGCGCAAGCCGTGGTGAGGCGGTTATCCACCCATAGGGTGTTCATGTTCTCTTCCGTCTTCAGCACGGAATGTATGTAATTGTCGATCAGCTTTGACTTCCGGTAGCCGGCGTCCTTGCCGATCAAGTCTGAGCTGCCAAACTCATCATCCCCATGAATGAGAGTGACCGGGCTGCCAAGTTTTGCCGCCACGTGAAAAGCCAGCGTCGTTTTTCCCGTCCCCGCCGTCCCGGCAAAGTGTACCGCATAACCGACTCCAAGGTACGCGAGCGCCCTTTCGGCCAAAGCCTGAATATGCGGGGTTGCCACGAACTCGTCACTGGCCTCAGGCAGGACATCGTCCTCCCTCGGCTGCACTCGGACCACCACTGCCCCGAGGTCTTTGCTCTCTGGTTCCAACATTGGAATGCTCACTTTTCTACTGGCAAGAATCAGTGCTTCTTCGATCCCTTGAACGGCGTCCTCTGGGCCTGCGGCAAGGGCACAGCCGGCGCCGGCACAGGTTCGGCGGTCTTGTGTCTCTGCGGCTCCCCTTCCGCTGCCGCAGATGGCTGCCGTTCCGCGCGGGGCTTAGCGCTTGCCAGTTCCGCCATCGTGCGTTGCCTTTCTCTCTCGGCAGCCTCGCGCTGGGCTGGCGTTCGGCCAAACCAGGCACGGTGGGCGCCCGCGCGGTCGCGCGCAAAGGCCGTGCACAGAGCGGAAACCTGCGAGCGTCGCTCATCGGTCTGGTGGACCAAGTCGCCTCGCAAGGCCACTCGGGCATGGCGCGAGGACACAATCTCGTCTCGCAACCGCGTCATCGTTTCAGTCAATATACCCATCTCTTTCCTCTCTTTCCGAGGTCACCCAATGCACCGGGGTTCTTGCCAATTCGCGCCGCACTCCCAAAACCCCGCCGCCGCAGCTTCGCTTCAGCCAAGCGGGTCCGCAACTCTCGCCGCACACGCTCTTAGTCCGGATTATTCAGTGCGACCCAACGGCGCAACTCCGCTCAAAAGACTCCTCGGCCGAAGGGAGCGGCACTGCCGTCACGAACCTGACCGCTCGAATACTGCTCCCCTGGGTGGCGATCTCCATGATCGCGCCACAGGCGAAGCACTTGATCTGGCCTTCGTAGTCGTCATAGGCATTGCCGAGATCCACCCGGTACCCGCAGCCAAGACAGTTGATTTTCATCTTACCCTCCTCTTTTCCCTACCGAGTCCCACCGCAAGCAGGCGATGGCGTTGAGTTGCCCGTCTACCCGAAGCGAGTGGTCGCAGACCAAGTCGCCTTGCAAGGCCACTCGGTCATGGCGCGAGGACAGAATTTCGTCTCGCAACCGCGTCATAGCTTCAGTCAATACTCCCGCTTCTGTGCTCTCGTTTGGTGACTCTCGTCCGGGGGATACTGGTTCATTTTCGCTGCTGGTGCGGCAGTCTCCGACCGCCGAATCTTATTTTCAACAGCTTCCGGCGGTCAGAGACCGCTGCTACAGCAAGCTGACCCACTACCGTCCGGGGAACCCGCGCAGAGAACCTTTCGACGGGCCCGGATCAGAGCGGCCACTGATCCCAGGCCAACTGCTCCCGCCGGCTTGAACTTCGGTCCCCACCGATTGTCGCTATGAACTTTTGCCGGCCCAGGCTCTGCGGGCGCCGGCCAGGTCGTTTCTTATTTCTCGCCGCTGTGCGCCAACCGAGCGCCTCAGGCTGTTTAGAAAAGCCACCCGTTCATTCTTTGTTCGTTTTGCCATCGCCGTGCGCGACCTGCCAAGGTGAACGCAAAGCTGCGCAATAGCCTGCTTCCGCCCCTTGGTATCGTGCAGCAACTCGCTCATCATACTCCCGCGCATCCTGCGCATCGCGTGGATCTCACTACACAAGCGTGTCACATCATCTGTCAGCATGCCTTCATCTCCTTTTGTCTCTTGGGATACGCTTGGATTCCCAAGCCGGGAGAGGCCCAATTGAGGACCTCAGACCGGCGACGGGAACCTTGCCGGGCGCAGTTCTACGCTGGCGCCGCGGCGCTGGCAGTAAGACCGATGGCCTCGGCGTACTTCAGGTACGTCTCAACCGAAGCGATTACGACGCGAGCTTCCACCGAGAGCAGTTCAATGCCGACCAGCGACACCTTGACCCAGGCATCAATCACAATGCCCTTGTCAAGAATGCGGTCAACAACTTCTGCCAGGCTCGATGAATCCGTGGACTTATTCACTTTCGCCATGTTGTGTTCTCCTTTTGGGTCGTTCACCTATTGCTTGAAAGGGCCTCAGGTTTTGGTTGACCCTCCGCTTTTCAAGGAGAGCACGTGAATAGCCGAGACGCCCCGCTCGTGTGCTTTAATGTAACTACCTAATTATTCATGGAATGGTATTGTGAGAACCCTATGGGAAAATACTAAGGTGGAATTCGCGCTAGGGTGCCCATTCCACAGAATCAGTCAGAGACGCCACGAAGTTGTACGGTGGCCATGGTCCACTCAACAACATCTTCGTACAGCCGGGAGGACAGATTTGCCGGGCCTTATTTCGAAAGCGTTCCACATCGGTTTTCGGCGTCAGAAAGTACAGCGAGACGAGTCGCCCCAGGTTAGGCGGCGAGATTTCTCTCCGCTGCTCTGTGGAGCAGCCTGAGAGCAAGGCCATGATCTGATCAGCCAGTTGGGCCTCCTCCGGAGCGAGGGAGTTTGCGGAGTTGTAGCGTTTTCGCAAGGATGCCAGGTATGCAGCTCCCGGGGACGATGGAAAGTCGGGGAGAACCGCGGCGCGTGCCGGCCCCAGAACACGAATCCCCATCTCCGTCATACCTCGAAGCCGGCCTAACAGTGCTTCGTACTCCTGGCGGTGGTCCTCCAAGAGGCGAATGACCGCGGACTCACTTTCCATCACGCAGCCGTACCGCAGAGGAATGACGGCCTGTCTGGCATGAATCGCCTCGACCACTCTCTCGTAAGCCAGCAGCGAGGCAACGCTGGGCGCCGAACTTGTCGCTTCCACCCGCGAAACCACGGCGGCCAAGCCGTGACCTGCCACCACACACATTCCTGGCTCTAGGGAACACCCGGCCAAATCCTGCCGTACGATCCCGTAGAGGAGGTACTTCATGCCTTCGCGCCCACGGAAAGGTCTGGAACAAAACTGTACGGTGGCCACGGACCGGTCAGCGTCAGCATCAAACCAGGGAACGCCTCGCCTCCATTGAGCCGTTCCAGACATCCCCGGAACTCGTCAAGGGCTGCCGGCGAAAGGAGGAAGGCCCAGTTCAATACGACCTCAGTGTCCGTTCCCGCCGTAACCGGCGCCAGGACTTTGCGTTCCCGGAAACTTCCGGCATGTGCTGCCAGTGCCGCCGCCGCCCGCCGGCAGAATTCTTTCAGTTGGAAGTTGAAATCCCATTCCCGCTGGGCCTTGATCCGCTTCTCCTGGAAATATCGCGTTCCCGGGGAAGTAACCAGCGATTGCTCTTCCGCCGCGGGCTGATCTGGCGAGCCCAGCCTTCTCAACGCATCGGCGCGATTCAGCAGCCCTCGCACCGCCCACTCCTGTTTGTCGCCGAGCTGGGCGAAGAATCCGGTGATGGCCTCCAGGTGGTCGAGAACGGACTGCTTCAAGCTGTCAATGGAAGTGAACAGGGTTGCGAAACGTGCCGGCAGCACTGGCATTTGGCTCATGACTTCCTCGATAGCCGCTTCATGCCGACAGACGCGCGGCCCCAACCATGCCAGATCCTCTAAGCACGCTTCCGCTGCATCGCCACAGAACTCTCCCCGTTCTACCTCACTGAGGACCACGCCAATTTCCCCGCAGGCGCGCACAAAGACGGGATGTTGCCCATCCACCCCGATCGCAGAAGCTTTGATGCCGCATCCGTAAGGTGTCAGACAATACAAGTAATAAGCAGTCTCGCTATTACCCATTCGCCTTTGCTTCTTCCAGGGCCGTTCGCAGGTCGTCAGGCTCGATGATCACCGGCACTTCTTCCGCCGGTTTCCCGATCCTGCCGGTCACCGCGCGCCGCACGGCGCGCAGCGCAGCCTTAGTGCATACGCCTTGGATGTCGGCGCCGCTAAAACCATCTGTGTTTGCGGCGAGGTCGCTGGTGCTGATTCCCGGCGCCAGCGGCTTGTTCCGCAGATGGACCTCAAAAATCAGGCGGCGGCTCTCCTCGTCGGGCAGGGGGATGTCGACGATCTCATCAAAGCGCCCCGGACGCAGGATGGCCGGATCGAGCATGTCCGGCCGGTTGGTCGCGCCCAGCGCCAGCACCCCCCTCAGTTCCTCGACGCCATCGAGTTCGGTGAGGAACTGGCTCAACACACGCTCCGCGACGTGCGCATCGGAGCCGCCGGCAGAGCGCGCCGGCACCAGGGCATCGATCTCGTCAAAGAAGATAATGCACGGCGCCGCCTGCTTGGCTTTCCGAAACATGTCGCGCACGCCTCGTTCCGACTCTCCCACGAACTTGGAGAGCAGCGCTGGACCCTTGATGGAAATGAAGTTGACCCTGCTTTCATTGGCAATGGCCTTGGCGAGCAGTGTTTTTCCGCAGCCCGGTGGCCCCGTCAGCAGAATTCCTTTCGGCGGACGGATGCCGGCACGGGTGAACAGTTCCGCATACTGGAGGGGCCACTCCACCGCCTCAATGAGCCGCTGCTTGACTTGCGAAAGGCCACCCACATCCTCCCACCGGACGTCTGGCACCTCCACGAATACCTCGCGCGTCGCGGACGGTTCCACCTCGCGCAGGGCATCCAGGAAATCTTCCATCCAGACCTCGAGCTTGGCCAGTTGTTCGTAAGGGATACGCGCCAGAGCGAAGTCGATGTCGGGCATGATGCGGCGCAGGCAAATCATGGCCGCCTCGCGGCAGAGTGCTTCCAGATCGGCCCCCACAAAGCCATGGGTGATCTCGGCCAGGCGGCTCATGGCCACGTCTTCGGCCAGCGGCATGCCCCGGCTGTGGATGGAGAGAATCTCTTCGCGCCCGATGCGGTCCGGAATAGGGATCGCGATCTCCCGGTCAAACCGGCCAGGCCTTCGCAAGGCCGGGTCAAGCATGTTCGGCAGATTCGTGGCGGCGATCACGATCAGTTGTTGCCGTTTGGCGAGCCCGTCCATCAGGGCCAGCAGTTGCGCCACCACCCGTTTTTCCACTTCTCCCACCACGTTCTCGCGTCGCGGCGCAATGGCGTCGATCTCATCCAGAAAAACTATGCTGGGGCCCTTGCGAGTGGCCTCCTCGAAGATCTTCCTAAGATGGGCTTCGCTCTCGCCGTAGAACTTGTGGATGACCTCCGGACCGCTCACCGCATAGAAGTTGGCCTCGGTTTCATGCGCGATGGCGCGCGCGATTAATGTCTTGCCGCAGCCTGGCGGACCATGGAGCAGCACGCCCTTCGGGGCGTCGATGCCCAGCCGCTCGAAGACCTCCGGATAGCGCAGTGGCAGTTCGATCATTTCACGGATGCGCTGGAGCTGTGGCTTCAGCCCGCCGATATCCTCGTAAGAGGTGGAGCGCGCGGCCACTTCCTCGGCCTGCTGCGGGTTGCCGATCACCAGTTGGGTGGTTGGATTGATCAGAACCGGACCCTTGGGCGTGGTGTTCCCCACCCGAAAGTCGGCCCACCGGCTGCCGAAGAGCGTGGCGCGGATCCGGTTTCCCTCCTGTACGGGCAGGCCGTCGAGCAAACTGCCGATATAATCCAGGTCGCGCTCGGCTGGCCGGACGTTGGCCGGGGCGAGCACGACGCGCTCGGCGGGACGGCAAATGGTCTTCCGCACCGCCACAATCTCGTCGAGCCCCGCACCGGCGTTCTCACGGACCAGTCCGTCGATTTGGATTCGGGACTGCCCGCGAAGTTCCTTGTGGGCGGGCATCACCTTGCAGACCGTGCCGCGCTTCCCGGCGACCTCGACCAGGTCCCCGACGGCAACCCGGAGTTTGTCGAGGTCTTCCGGACCCATGCGGGCAATCCCTCGCCCCACATCCTTGCTCAACGCCTCAGCGACTTTGAGCTTTAGAATTGGAACTTCGGTACGCTCAATGGCCATGTTCGGGCTCTCACCTCATACACTTGATTTCAACTACCCCGTTATTGCAGGTGACCTGCATCTTCTCGCGAGCAAAGCTCGCCGAAAGCAGCATTTCCTTGCGATACTTCTTGTCGCCGTGCTCGGCTGCGATGGTCAGCAGGTCGTCCTCCACCGTGATTTGCACGTCTCCCACGCTGATGCCAGGCATCTCCGCCACCACTAATACATGATCTTCCTCCTCGAAGACATCCACCACGGGCTCGCGAACTTCCTGCACAACGGTGTGCCCGGATTCCCGGTCCTTGCGAATGTTGCCGAACGGCTCGACGCGCGGCCGGTCGTCTCCCAGTCCCACCTTGACGGTGAACCCGTAGATTCCTTTCACCTCCTTGCCCGCCCCGTGGATCTCGCCGGTTTGGGATAGCTGCTCGCCCGTTTTGGCCACTTCTCCAAGCTTCTCGACCAGATCCCCAAGGCCCTTGAGAATCCCGCCGAGCCCTAGCTCGAAACTACCTTCGGAAGCTTTCTCATTGCGTTTCTTGGTCATTGGGTTGTTCTCCCTCGCTCTGGATTCCATATGCCTTCACTTTCGAATGAAGGGTCTTGTAATCAACCTGGAGGAGGCGCGCGGCCTTGGCTTTGTTTCCGCCCGTTCTCCTCAGGGCGTGGACGATTACCATCCGCTCAACGTGGACCGTCTGTCTCCGGACGATTTCCCGCAGCGGAAGATCGTCCCACCCCCGGTCGGGCGTGGATGAACGCGCCACCAGTTCGTCTTCCGCCAAGGGTTTGCACTCATCGAGTCTCAAGCCGAGGTGCCCTTCGGTAATGGTATCTTCGGCCATCAGTACAGCTCGGCGCACAGCCGACTGAAGCTGCCGCACATTTCCGGGCCAGCGGTAGGTCAACATGGCCTCGATCGCCGAAGGGGAAAAACCCTTGATGGACCTGGAAATCTCGATGTTTGCAATATCCATGAACCGCTTCGCCAGGTACGGTATATCCTCCCTGCGCTCGCGCAGTGGCGGGATGGAGATCGTATATTCGTTCAGCCGGAAATAAAGGTCAGGGCGGAATGAGCCGCGTTCGCAAAGCGCTTCGAGGGGGTGACCGCTGGCGGTGAGCACACGGGCGTCCATATGGATGGGCTTGGTGCCGCCCACCCGACACAGGGTCTTTTCCTGCAGTACCCGAAGCAACTTGGATTGGGAGGTCAGCGGCAGATTGGAGATTTCGTCCAGGAAGAGCGTCCCCGTGTTCGCCACCTCAATCGTTCCCACGGTCTGCTGATCCGCTCCGGTGAATGCTCCCCGTTCATGCCCGAACAACGTGCTCTCGATCAGCATCTCGGGAACAGCGCCGCAATCCACGGGGACGAAGGGACGCCGTGCGCGCCCGCTGGCATAGTGAATGGCCCGCGCCACGACCTCCTTTCCCGAACCGGTTTCGCCCACGATGACCACGCTGAAATTCGATTTCGCGACCTGCTCAATGGCAGAGATCACTCTGCCGATCGCCTTACTGGGGCCGAACATCTCTCGCGGCGAGAGGACGTGGTGGACGTGATCCGCCAAGTGTTTCAACTCCAGCTTCAGTCGCCGCTCGTTCAGCGCGCGGAGCACGACGCGGATCACTTGTTGATGTTCAAACGGCTTGGCGAGATAGTCGTGGGCGCCGACACGGAGCGCCTCCACCGCTCCCCGCACCTCGGCAAATCCGGTGATCAGGATCACCGGCAGCTCCGGATCAAGTTCCTTGGCTTTGCGCATTAACTCCATGCCATCCATGCCCGGCATCCTGATGTCTGCCAGCAGCACATCGGGGTCTCCTGCGCGGACCAGTTGCAGCGCCTCGGTTCCGTCTTTGGCCAGCAGCGGCGTCAGCCCCTCGCGGTGCACGAGGTGCCCCAGTAGCTGGGCCATTTCGTGCTCGTCGTCCGCGATCAGGATTCTGCCCTGAACCGTGCTCATACACCCCTTCTTTGCCGCGCCCGGGGCGGCCCAAGCGGGTAAATAACGTTGATATCCGAATCCAAATATTTTGTGACGTCGTGGAGCATCCCCATGAACAGGATGCCGCTTTCCCCTGCGCCCAACGTCCGGTTGATGCGATCCGCGATGTAACGGTCTCGCTTCTCCAGTAGCGTGTCGCGCCATTGTTTCTGGCGGATTTCCGTCCGGACCGTCGCCCCGGAAGCAAACGCCGCGGTTGCGAGCTGGTATTCTTCAACCAGCAGTTCGGGCGACTCCGTACCCATCAGTGCTGCGCCACGCGCCTGGAGTTGCAAGAGCAATCTGTGGTTCCGGTTCCCAGCTCCAGCCAACTCCGCCACAATCTCCTGCTCCTGCCCGCAAACCGGCAATCCATCCTGATAAACCCGCACGGTCCCGGGGTTCACCGGCAGCTTGGCGGCCACGCTCTCGATCTCCTCCCACATCTTCTCCACCACGGCCGCATTGCGCGTCAGACCCTGCCGCCCGAGTGCTGACAGTTTCCTTCCTCGTATTGACGCCCCCAGTGTCCCCATGTCCGCCGCAGTGTGGATAATCGGGATGTAGACGAGTTTCCTTTGACGACCGCCGAATTGGCTATTATTCTTCTCCCTGAAAGACCATGAGGCACCTCCTCTCGAAGGGAGTCCACCCCGAGGCAGAGTTTGCTGCGGTTCTCCGGAGTCCATGGAAACGCCCCTGTCCCGCTGGCTTTCGGAATCCTAAACACAGCCCATCCAACTATTACAGCCTACTACTACCGTTGCGAGAATAGCACAACTCGTTATTGATTGATATGTAATTTAGGGATAGTATCAGTTCGTATGCTCTTGAACAGGTATCCTGTTGAAGAAAAAGAAAGAGTGGAAGTTTCCGCGCCAGTCCACGAGCAACGGCGCTTGCAGATTGCAGAAGCTACAGCGGGACTGTTTGAGAACAGTCGGCTGCCCATGTGGATCTACAACCTGCGATCGCTGTCGTTTCTCTCCGTGAACGACGCAGCCGTTGAATGTTACAGTTACTCGCGGGAAGAGTTCCTGGCCATGACGGTGCAGCAACTGCATCTGCCGGCGGAAAGGTCCGCCCTCCTAGATGCCGCGTTGAGCTCGCCTTTCTCCCCGAAGCAGGAACGGACGTGGCGGTACGTAAAGAAAGACGGAACGGTGATCTACGTTGAAGTCGCAAAATCTGCTGTGGATTTCGCCGGCGAGAGCGCATGCCTGGTCATCGCAAACGATGTCAGCGAAGGCAAGAGATCCGAATTGCTCTATCGGATGTTGATGGATACCATTCCCTCATCGGTTCTGCTGCTTGACCAAGACTTACGCGTCGTTTTGGCTAACAGGAACTTCCTCGAGAAGTCCCGCCGGACCAATGGCGCGACTATCGGAAAGCGACTTGCCGAGGTTTTCCCGGAGGTGATCCTTGCGGAAATGGGCCTGGAACAGCAGATCCAAAACGTCTTTGCAAGCAGCCATGCTACTCAAGGCCAGAGGCTGACCTACCGGGCGCCTGGCGTTCCGATTCGAGTCTACTACTATAGCGTTGCCCCCGTGAACTGGGTCGGGCAAGTCGATCACGTTCTGCTCCTCATGGATGATGTTACCGAGCAGATGCGGCTGGGCGAAGAGATCCGGCGTATGGAGCGCCATCTGGCCAGCGTCGTCGAGAGCGCCAGCGATATTGTCATCTCCACCGACACCGAGGGCAATATCCTGACCTGGAACAAGGCGGCTCAAAGGACTACCGGCTACTCACTCGAGGAGTTGAAAGGCCGCGCGTTTTTTGACTACTTCGAGCAGGCCGACACCGCCAACGTTCAAAGATTGCTCTCCAAAGGGGCGTCCGGCGAGAGTTCCGGCCGAATCGAGTCCAACCTGAAGACCAAAGACGGGCAACGGCGTCCGGTGTCCTGGGTTTTCTCTCAGATGACGGACGACGCGGCACGAACGGTGGGCTTCGTGGTAGTGGGCCGGGACCTGACGGAACAACGCAAGTTCGAGTTGCAGATCCTGGAATCACAGAAGCTGGCCGCTCTCGGCGTGATGGCCAGGGGGATCGCCCATGAAATCCGAACGCCCCTAGCGATCTCCTCCTCGGCCGCTCAATTCCTCACAGAGGACAATCTCACCCCGGATTTTCGCCGGGAGTGCGCCGAGAAGGTCCACGGCGGCATCCGGAAGGCGGGCACCATCATTGAGAACTTGTTGCATTTTGCGCACCCCTCGGCGGACAAGAGCAAGACGCCGCTGGACCTCCTGCGCGTGATGAAAGAGGCCATGACTCTTATAGATCACCAGGCCAAGGTTCAGAATATCGAAATTCGCACACACTTCCCGCTGGAGCCGTGCCAGGTCCTCGGCGTTCCCGGCCTCCTGGAACAGGTGTTCATCAATCTCCTGCTCAATGCCATGAACGCCATGCCGAACGGCGGGACGGTTGATGTCTTCGCTGAGCAGGCCGCCTGTGAAGTGCTGCTTCGCGTCACTGACATCGGAGAAGGGATCTCCCAGGAAGACCTCGGCAAGATCTTCGATCCCTTCTTCACAAGGGCTCCTCTTGGAAAGGGCACAGGCCTTGGGCTATCCATCTGCCACTCCATCGTCGATCAGCACGGCGGGTCGATCAGCGTGGAGAGCCAGAGCGGAAAGGGAAGCACCTTCACGGTGAAACTGCCGTCTCTGTTCCCGAAAGAGGAGAAAAAGCGGTGAGCTTCTTGAATCGCGTCATCCTCGTCGTGGACGACGACCCTGATATATGCTGGGCCCTCGAACATGTGCTCGGGGAACTTGGGGCGCAATGCATCCGGGCGCTCGACGGCCAGACTGCTCTCCAGGCAGCCCGAATCAACCGCCCGACTCTGGCTCTGCTGGACGCCAAGTTGCCAGATATCGACGGTCTGGAGTTGGCCCGAAACTTTCGCATTGCCGATCCCGGTATTCTGGTCTTGGTGGTCTCAGGGTACTTCTACAAGGACGATCCCGCCATACAAGCGGCTCTGGAACAACGGCTGATCCACGGATTTATCGAAAAGCCCTTCTCGCACACAGAGGTCATTGAGACCGTGAAAAACGCTCTTTCCTCCCAAGAGGCTGCATCACGGGAGGCATCGCTTCGAAGAAAAACTGGCGAAGCTCGAAATGAAGATTCAGGCACGCAACGAGCAGGTGAGGGAACACCCGCGCTCGCAGCCGGAAGCGGGACAACGGGCGATGGTCGCCTGGGCCGAGCAGCACAAGCTGGCGGGCTTGGTGGACATCAAACTGGAAGGCAAGGAACTGAAGCTGGAGCGGCATGAGGCGGCGATCACCCGGGCCCTGAAGTTGGCGGGTTGCTATGGGGTGACGACCGACGTGGCCCCGACGGCGCTGAGCGCCCAACAGGTGCATGACAGCACCATGGCGCTCGAGAAGGTGGAGCGCGACTTTCGTACCCTGAAGACCGGCTTGCTGGAAGTGCGGCCGGTGTGGGTGCGCAAAGAAAGCCGCACGCGGGGGCACGTTTTCTGCTGCCTGCTGGCGCTGAAGCTGAGCCGCGAAATCGAACGGCGGCTACGGGCCGTCTTCGGCACCACCGGAACCGGCCCGCAAGCAATCACGCTGCCGGCCTTGACGCGCCTCTGCCTGCTGCATTACCAGGTCGATGAGAAAACCACGGTGACCCGTCTGCCCCGGCCCGATGCGCGGCAGGAGGCGATTCTGGCGGCGCTCGGAGTCCATCTCCCCAAAATGAAAATATAGCCAGACGCTCGCGGCGCTCGACCACTTGCCAACTGCTTCACCGAGAAATACTTACCACCAAATCCCTGCCCTCCCCAGCGGGGAGGATCCGCCAGAAAACAGACCGTTGACTTGATTGCAAGTGTTTTGACGGTTCATGGATGTGACGCACCCGCTGACACAGTGGTTTTTGTGAACCAGGGAAGCGGTTTGAAGAATAGATGTAAGACAAAGAAAATCAAGGGATTGGATGGTAGGCCCGAACGGACTCGAACCGTTGACCTCTACCGTGTCAAGGTAGCGCTCTAACCAGGCTGAGCTACGGGCCTATAGGTCGTGACGATTGATTCTAACCTGTTCCTTGCAATTCCGGCAATCTGAAGTTAACGCCGGAATTGCTTGGGATTCGTATTGTGAGCATTTATTTGTTGCCCCGGATTCTTCGGTAGTGCCTTAATTTTGTGTTGCTCCCAACAGTTCCCCAATCGTCCAGATATAAACTGTGATCTTCGCTTCCATCGCGGGTGTGACCCTCAACGTCCGGTGGACGCGGCAGAGATTGTACCACCCGAAGTATAGCGCCAGCGCCGCTCCCAGGTTCTCCCGCTTCTTTGAGAAGGCGTTCGTCAGTTGCGTGAGTCTTCGAATTTGCATTCTCTTGGTGAGGTTCTGCCGCTCGACGTGCAAATCCTCTCGGGGTCGGGGTGGCCCCGTGCTGGCTTTGCTATGACTTCTACCGCTCTGGCTGGCGAGTAACGGTGTTCGTCCTCGGCTGACGCGGCATAGACCTTGATGAGTTGCGCGAAGTCTACTCGCGCCCCAAGTCAGGTGTGGATTGCGTCAAAGTAGGGTGGAAAGCCATCGGTTGTGATCTGGAATTGGCCGGACGCGGACACGCCCAATTTCTCCGTGAAAGCCATCGTATCTCGGGCCGTTCGCCTTCCGAGATGCCACGTCGGCACCAGCTTTGTGTTCCGCTCGATGGCAACGAAGCGGTAGGCATCTCCGCGCTCGGGGTCGCCAGTGTAATTGCGCTTTTCCGTGCACCCGACGAATCCCCACATCTCGTCACATTGAACGTCGGACACCGGAACGTTGTGAATCTTAGAATCCAATAGCCGCTCGCAACGGTCGCCAGCGAGAACCAAAATCTTCATGATCGTGTTTTGGTCAACGCCGGTGATGCGCTCAATTGACCGGATAGAGCAACCCTCGACCAGTAGCATGATGACTGCCTCGACTTTCTCAGTAGCCGTGTACATGCCGCCCAGGTGCTCGTTACGCGGGTCGGAATGCGTCTTCCGACAGTGGCAACAGCGATAGCGTTGCTGACCCTTGCGGGGTTTTCCAAATTTCCTGCATTCGATTCGACATCTGTGGCACTTCATTTTGACCCTTGCTTTCTTCGGGCCTGTGAGCCAGAATGACGGCGGGCGTAGAAACCCCGTCCTTTTGGCTTCGGCCAGAGGATGTGCCCTGCGGGCAGTTGACGCTACCCTTGGGGCGAATTTTGATGTGGATCTGGGGGGAGCTGAACCTCCCGCCATGTGCCGCCAGTCGGCACTGGCAGGAACCTTCCCTCAGGCCTGCAGCTAAGTCACATATTCAAAAATACTTCAACATAACTAAGTTAATATCGCAAACTTGCGATTGTACTGTCAATAAAAAAGTGTTGACCCACATCGCAAAAATGTAATACAGTCATGAATGGCTTCCATCGCTGGACGTTTCGCGCCTTTACCTCGGATGGTGGCAGGAGCGTCATTCAGGATTGGTATGATGTCCAGTCGGCAGGTGTTCGCGCTGCTTTCGATACTGCCCTCAAACACCTCAGGGATCAGCCTCCGCCCAACTGGGTGCGTCCGTTCATAGGGACGTTAGGGAAGAAATGTGAGGGGCTAATGGAAATACGATTCACTGTCGAGAAGGTGAGGCACAGACCAATTGGATTCTTCGGGCCAAAGAGAATGGAGTTTACCGTTTTGGCCTTTGCGGTTGAAAAGGACAGAAAGTTTGTGCCTCCTACAACTTGCCAAATAGCGCTAGAGCGCAAAGAGTTGATTGTTAATGACCCGGAGCGTGCCTGTGAATATACGTTCTAACAGAATCGAATTAGAAAAGCTTAAGGACAAGGCTTACCGGGATTCCTATGTGCGGGAGCATATTCGCATTGGTTTACCTTATCAGGTCCGAGCCCTGCGGCAGCAAAGGCATTGGAAGCAGGAGGAATTAGGCGAGCGATCCGGTAAGCCGCAGAACGTGATTTCGCGCTTAGAAGACCCAAGCTATGGCAAGCTCAGCCTCCAAAGCATGATCGATCTAGCCTCAGCATTCGATGTGGCTCTTCTGATAAAGTTTGTGCCATTCAGTCGTTTCCTTCGTGAGTTTCAAAACCTTTCTCCCGAGGCTTTGGAGGCAGTTAGCTTCGACCAGGACGTGGAAGAGCTAGGCGGCGCTATCGATGAGGTTCTCGGACAAAAGATTTCTGGTTCTGATAGTCCTCGGAACAGAAGCCCGCTACACCTTGTACCGCTTGAAAAGTCAAATGGACTGGAATTTGAACACGCCCTATCAGGAACGACTAAAGAGAAAATGGGCACTGTAATCCCGTGGCCAGCACCTGTCGAACGGAGGTCAAGAGAATATGCAGCTATCAGCGGTAATGCTCGCTAGGCTGTTCGCCTTTGTTGAGCCTGCTGACCTTAATCCGCGCGGGAAGGTCTACTACCCAGATCTCGTGGCTGCCCTCGCCGAGCACTACGGATTTATGAAATACCCTAAGAATGCCGAAGACTTCGACGAAGCCAAAGGCGTTCAGTTTGAAATGGGTAGAGCAGGGGACGTGACCATCAGCAAGATCCAGATTTATCAGCAAGGTATCGTAGTGGATACTACATCTTCTACTGGGGATTCCGACAGGATATTGGACGAAGCGTTGCTTTGGTTAAGCACAGAATTTGGTCTAATTTACAAACCCGATATGATCTCCCGCCGGGCCTATGTGAGCCAACTTACGTTTTACAGTGACATCGATCTTGGAGGGCTGAATGTCGCATTGTCTCGACTTGCTGAGCGCATCTCGAAGCGACTGCCTCAATTCTTCGGGAGGGAGATCGCCTATGAACCCACCGGCGTTTATGTGAGCTACGACGCGATGGAAGTGAAGCAAGCACCCTCCAATTTTTCGATTGAACGTCGTGCTGAAACACCGTTTTCTGAAAACAAATACTTCTCTGTTGCCCCACTTCCGACTGACGACCACATCGCTGTGCTTGAGGCTTTTGAAGCCGACATAATGTCTCAGAGCCAAGCATGACAATTACCCCATCAACACAAAATTAAGCCACTACCGATTCTTCCAGCGTGGTGCAATCACCGGCGAGTTGGGTTACACTGCTTACTTCATCAACTCCGCGCAGGACTTTTGCGCGAACACTGCCCGCCAGGGCTGCTGCTGTCACTTCAGGGGTTGGCAAAGAGGGGGATTGGCTCCAAATGGATTCATCGAACCTGGACCGGTCTACCGGGCCGGAATCCAGCGGCAGCGGCTTGCTGGATGAGGCGAAACGAGCGAGGAACGTGACCGAACCGTCAGATCAATTTCAAAAACTTGAGGAAAAATTGGTGCGCTTGATCGAAGCGTTCAAGCGGACCCAGGCTGAAAATCGCACCCTGGAGGAACAGGTGCGGGCGCTGAAGACCGAATCCAAGGATAGAGGCCAGCAGATGGAATCGCTGGAGAAGGAAGTGGGCATCTTGCGACGCGAGCGCGAAGACGTGCGCGGCCGAGTGGAGAAACTCCTTTCCCAAATGGAGTCCTTGACAAAGACCGATTCCACGGCATAATGACTGAAGAGTGACTCGCCGCAGGCCGTCTCCCGGCTTGCGTTCAAAGGCATCATGAAGAACTGGCATTCTGCCCTGAAAATAGGCGCTAAGCCTTTTATTATCAGCAGGAACTTTTCAGGCTTCGCGCCCTAATTTCTATGGTTTCAGGGTGTCGCGAAGCGACATGGCCGACTGAGCGTAGCGGAGAATTTAATCGCTGAAGAAACCGGCAAAGGGCAAAATCCTTCCTCGCCTTGGGCCACGCAAGATTGGGAACATCACACTTCTTCGGTAATTTTCTCGTGAGGTAAGAACGAATTGGCTTCCAACGATCAGGAAACCATCCGGGTGGTCATCTACGACCAGGAGTATAACCTGCGGGGCCAGCTCGATCCGGAATACATTCGCAAGCTGGCGCAATACGTGGATGACAAAATGCGCTTCGTAGCGTCTCGAACTCAGACCGTAGACTCCCTGCGCACCGCTATCCTGGCCGCCATGAACATTGCGGATGAATACCATCAGATGGCGGCGCGGCATGAAGCCGGGACGCGCCTGAGGGAAAGCGAATTCGGAAAGTACGCGTCAATGTTGGACGAAGTATTGGACCCGGAAGTTTAGGGCACCAGCCTCCCACTGAGCGAAAACCCCGAGGATCGGATCGGGCCAGTGAACCCCGATCCGCCATCCGCAATGGGGAATGTGTCTCCAATTGTCTTTGAATACCAGGTGAAATTCCCACCGCCCTCATAAACAAGGGCGGGGCTTATCGTGATCTAGAAAGGCTTCGAGTGACCCCTCGGTTGAAAATCCTCTTTATCGGCGACATTTTTGGCCAGCCCGGCCGCAGAATCGTAAAGGAAAAGTTGCCACTGCTGATCGAAGAATTCAAACCGGATTTGGTGCTGGCCAACGGCGAGAACGCCGCGGCCGGATTCGGCATCACACCGCCCCTGGTTGAAGAACTGCTAGGATTGGGCATCGCCGTGCTGACTTCGGGCAATCATATCTGGGATAAAAAGGAAATTCATCCTTACTTGTCCGATCACGTGGACGGACGATTGTTGCGGCCGGCGAACTATCCGGGCGATGCTCCGGGCGTCGGACTTTACTTGGGGCGCACGGCGTCGCAGGTGGCTTACGCCGTTATCAACCTGCAGGGACGGGTCTTCATGCCCTCGATCGATTGTCCCTTCCGGGCGGCGGATAAACTGCTCGGTCAGATTCCACCCGAAGTTAAAATCAGGATTGTGGATTTTCATGCGGAGGCGACTTCTGAAAAAGTGGCCATGGGTTGGTACCTGAACGGACGCGCCACCGCCGTGCTGGGAACTCACACCCACATCCCTACCGCGGATGAGGCGGTTCTCTCCCAGGGTACGGCGTATATGACGGATGTGGGCATGAGTGGCCCTTTCGACTCCGTGATTGGCGTCGAGAAAAACCAGGTGATTAAGAAATTTCTGGATCAGCTTCCGGCACGATTCGAGGTGGCCCGCGGCGATCCGCGCCTTTCCGCAGTTCTGATCGAGGCCGACGCGGAGAGCGGTTCGGCTGTCTCCATCCGGCGGGTGCGCTGTACCTCCGACTGATTTTGCCGGCGTGTCGTGACAGGACTCGAATCCCATTTTCTATCCGTTGCCAGCATTCAGGGCTGCGGGGAATTTGCAGGTTGCGATTGCTTTACCTTCCCGCAGAGGTATAATGCGCCTAAGCACGCGGGATCGAGCGAGGTGGCATGACATCTGAAATGGCCGGTAACACAAGAAGACTTGGCGACTTGATTGACGATTATTGCCCCCGGTGCAAGTTGCTGCTGAACCACGCCATCGCCAGCATGGTGCAAACCAACGTGGCCAAGGTGATTTGCCAGACCTGCCTCAGTGAGCACCCGTTCCGGCACGGGCAAGGTGGCAAGAAGAAACCCGAATCCCGAGCGACGCTGTTCGATCAAGTGATGAGCAAGGCGCCGGCTCCCGACACACCAGACCCGGCGCCGGCGGCCCCAGCCGCGAAAAAGCGCAACCTGAATCCCGCCCGCTATATTTCCCGGCATCAGGGGAAACCGCCGCGCCCGTCCCGATGAATCGGGCCGGCTCTCAAGGTGCAGAGCGGCGAAGGATACAAACCTGCTTTCGAGATTTCAGATGGTAGACCGTTCCCCGCCATTCGATCCGGCAGACGAACGCCGCAACGCAGAAGTTCCAGAACATCAACCAGGGCGTCAGGATAGTCAATTGCCAGTAGCAGTCGCCCCAGCGCTTCAGGCGCTCCCGATGCTGAGGAAAAGACTGGCGCGCGGCGATCAACCTGAGCCTTCCCTTCGCCATACCCAAGCAGAGGATGACGGCCAGGAGCAGACCGGCTTGAGCTTTGGCGGTTGGGGCGAATGCAGGCAGCACGAGCACCGCCACTCCCACCAGCATGGCCAGGACATAGAGCCCGAAAGAAGCCATTCCCTGCAGCCATAGCTTGGGCGCATAAACGCGGGTCAGAATGATCTGGCGGTTGGTCCACTTCAAGACGCGTGCGATCCGGGTGTCCGGCTCGGTAGGGACAAGGCAGCGAGGCTCAAAGCGAATCGTGCCCTTGACATCGTGCGCGGCTTGCGCAATCGCGTAGTCGTCACTCACCGTGCCTTGCCAGTATTTTTCCGCAATCCTCATGCGGCGGAAATCCTCCTGCCGCAGCGCCATGCTTCCACCCCAAGCGATGTTTCGCGCGTGGTCACCGAACATGGTGGCAATCGCCGAGTCCCATGCGGCCTGAAGCCGCGAAGCAAAACTTGCAGAGGGCAGATGCCAGCGGAAGCCCGTGCTTACCGTGACGGCAGGATCGCCGAGCGGAGCAATCAGGGCGCGCAGCCAGCCGCGACTTGGGCGGGCATCCGAATCGGCAAAAGCCAGAACTTCCGTTCCGGAATCCACTCTCTGGAGAGCCGCCAGCAGGTTATGGACTTTTTCACCGTTCGTTTCGCTGATTCCGGCAACCACGATGGAGATTTTCTGCGGCGGGCATTGCCTCGGCCCATCGTGATTTCGAACGATGCCCCGAAGAACTGGAAAAGCCGGATCGCTTTCAGAGCTTACGGCGAAAATGACTTGATAGGCCGAATAGTCCTGGGACAAATAAGCCCCAAGATTCTCCTCCAAGCCAACGTCCAGCCCCTTACAAGGGACGATCAGTGCGGCGTTGGGGTGGTAGGCGCTCAGCGGCGTGGCTTGGCTGCGCCGCAAGTAACTCAGAAACTTGTAGCCGTCCAGGAGCGACCAAACGCTTTGCAACAGTAGGACGCTGCCCAGAACCCAGAAAACATAAAGCCAAAACATAGGATTGGAGAAAAAGAAGATCAGTGAATGACCGGCCCCC
The DNA here is from genome assembly GCA_035531475.1 of Terriglobia bacterium. GTDB lineage: Bacteria > Acidobacteriota > Terriglobia > UBA7540 > UBA7540 > CALCEB01. Next base: position 23,923 of record DATKST010000098.1, on the reverse strand, counting down.
GCAGGATTCCCGATGGTGACAACTCATTTCGAGGTCCCGCCGCTCTTGGCCCCGGCATCCTGGCTTGCTGGGTGCGCCTGGGCGTCCTGCAAAGCGTAAGCGATGACCTCCTTGAGTTCGCCCGCGCTCCCCACACCGTCCAGCCGCCAGCCGTTCACGAAAAGCGTCGGCGTCGCATAGATACTGGCCATGTTTCCCATGCTCACATCCCGCAGAACGTTCTTGAGCGCCGCCTGCTTTTCCACACAAGTTTGAAAGGCTTCAAAGTTTATTCCGGGAATCGACTTGGCAAGCACCAAAATCCGCGACTTGGCATTGTCCTTGTTGATCGTCTTCTGGTCTCCAAATATCTTGTTGTGGAGCGCCCAGAACTGGCCGTTACCTTGCAGGGCCGCGCATCCCGCCTCTTCCGCGGCGATAAGCGCCCAGGGATGGCTGGCAAGGGGAAAAGTGCGGTAAACGACTTGGATCCGGTTCGCCTGAGCCGGCAGAATTTGCTGATCGAGAATATCCATGAGCTTCCGACAGTAGGGACACTCGAAGTCGGAAAAAATCACCATGGTTACTGGTGCGCTGCGAGGGCCCAGCGTTGGCAAGTTTCCTTCCGTCAGCAGCCGCATCAAGACCCTGCGGGAGCGGCGCTTCTCTGCATTCTCCGGGTCAGGTTTTGGAAGCGTTGCGTCCTGCAATGCGAAGAGCGCCGGAGAATCCGGACGCAGCCCCGAAGCCCGCCCTGGTTCGCGGCTACCGAGGTCTGGGGACGCTTGAATGGAAAAATCCGGTGTGAGCAAACTCCAGCTTAAACCCGAAAAAACAATTTCGCGCGCCGCATTGGGACCTTGCGGCGCTAAATGGTCCTGGACCCTTGCCGGAGAATTTTGCGCCAGCGCCACGGCCAGCAGCGCCAAGGCGGTCAAATTGACTCTTGCCGAAAGCACCCCATCCTCCACGAATTCGTTCTGCCCCCCTATGCCATCCTTCTTGAAGCTATCACGCCCGGCAACCGCTGTCACTTCGATTGGCCCGCCAGTGCTCCCGGCATCGAGGCGGTTGCCCTCGAAGCGGCGGTCGAACGAACGGCGCGGGCGACTTTCGCGGTAGTGAATAGCAGCCTCGTAAACACTGATTTTGAGCGCGTCCCCGGCGGGAGGATTTGCTATGATATTGGTGCATAGACCTTGGTTGGTGAAGGACACCCGAAATGTTTTCAAGCGAGAACCGCCTGCTGCGGGCTCTCTATATGGCGTTGGACGGCCTGATCGCCGTATCCAGCTTCTGGGCAGCTCATGAGCTTCGCTCCCGCTTGACCTGGTTGCGAGGCTTGTTCCCGGCCTACAATTACATTTGGATCGTGCCGTTGATCCTGTTCATCTGGATCGGCGTGGGGTGGGCGAACGGCCTTTACACTCGCGCCCTTGAAGCGCGGCTTTTGCGCGTGGTTCCACTGCTCATCAAGATTTCCATCATCTCCACGCTGCTGCTTTTTGCAGCAACCTTTGCAATCCGCTATAAATACCTCAGCCGGTCCCTGCTCGTCATCTTCGCGGTGTTTGACCTCATGGGGATGATCGGTCTGCGTATCCTGGCGGCCAAATGGAATGAGCCCCTGCATCGCGCCACGGGCGGATACCGCCATTTTCTCCTGGTCGGCAATACGCCACAGGCCGTGGCAATTGCCGTGGCCATTGAGGCCAATGTCGTGCGGGGCGTCAAATTGGCCGGATTCGCAGTTTTACCCAATAGCAGCTTCCCACATCCCGAGGTCGATCAAGCCCGGTTGCGGAGCAATTATCCAGTGTGGACCCTCGACGAAATTCCTCAACTCCTTCGCCGCCACGTCATCGATGAGGTGATCTTCGCCGTCGGCAAAGACGAGGTGGACAAGCTCTCTGACACTTTCCTGCTGTGTGAAGCAGAAGGCGTCAGAACCCGGCTCCTGCTCAGCTTTTTCCCTCACGTGATTTCAAAGGTTTATCTCGAACGCCTGAGCGACATGGCGCTGCTCACTTTTTCCACGACGCCGGAAAATCAATTGTTGATGTTCGCGAAGCGCATTGCCGATTTTGTAATGGCCGCCGCCATGGTCGTGATTCTCTCCCCCGTTTTCCTGGTCCTTTCGATATTGATCAAACTTTCGGATGGAGGGCCGGTGTTTTTCCGGCAGACCCGCTGCGGACTGGGCGGTCGTAGATTCACCCTCTATAAGTTCCGGTCCATGGTCGTGGGCGCGGATAAGTTGCGGGCGGAACTGGAAAGTCTGAATGAAAAGGACGGGCCCATCTTCAAAATCAAGAATGATCCGCGATGCACCCGGGTGGGGCGGGTGATGCGCAAGCTCAGCATGGACGAATTGCCTCAGCTTTTTAACGTGCTCAAGGGGGACATGTCATTCGTGGGGCCGCGTCCCCCCATCCCCGAAGAGGTTGAAAAGTATGAGCCCTGGCAGCGCCGCCGCCTGCGGATGCAACCCGGCCTGACCTGTCTGTGGGCACTGGAAGGGCGCAGCCACCTGAACTTTCAACGCTGGATGGAGCTCGATCTGGAATACATTGACCACTGGTCGCCCGGCCTGGATTGGAAAATCATTCTGAAGACGATCCCGGTGGTGCTTCTGGGCCGCGGTGCAAGCTGAGTACCACCATTCGCAATTACGGTAACGTATTCTTGCAACGGTCTTCAACACCCCCTCACCCCCAGCCCCTCTCCCCGCAAGCGGGGAGAGGGTGGCGCGCAGCGCCGGCTAGAGCAGCAGCCATCTCCTCACCTTAGTTCGCTCCGCCACAGTTTGCCGTCACCCAGCTTGAAACCCGCTCCAGAGCTTTTTGGATATTCCCGACCGAGTTCGCAAAGGAAAAACGCAAGTATCCTTCTCCCCACGCGCCAAAGGCCGTGCCGGAAAGGCAAGCCACGCCTGCTTCGCTCAACAGCGCATCCGCCAACTCCCGCGACGGTTTGCCGGCGCCGGTGACGTTGGGGAAAACGTAGAAGGCGCCATGCGGCATCAGGCAACGGAAGCCCGGGATGCGATTCAAGCCTTCAACGATCACCGACCGCCGCCGGAGAAACTCCTGCCGCATGTCCTCCACACACGTCTGGTCACCCTTCAGAGCCGCGACGCCCGCCATTTGCGTAAAGCTGGCGGTGCAGGAATTGGAGTTGGTCATCAGCAGGGACACCTGCTTCGCAAACTCCGCAGGCATCACGCCGTAACCCAGGCGCCAACCGGTCATGGCGTAGGTCTTGGAAAAGCCGTCCAGGATAATGGTCCTATCTCTCATTTCCGGAAACTGCGAAAGGCTGGCGTGGTCACCCTCATAGATCAGGCGATGATAGATTTCATCCGACAGCACAAACAAGTCACGACCCGCGAGGCCTCGTGCCAGGCGCGCCACCGATTCACGGGGCATCACGCCACCGGTGGGGTTGTGAGGAGAATTCACAATCACCAGCCGGGTGCGAGCATTCACCTGGCGGAGAATTGCATCCACATCCGCGTCAAATTCGCGGTCTTCGATCAGCCCGTAAGGGACGGGGCGGCCACCGGCAAAGTTGATCATGGATTCGTAGATCGGAAAGCCCGGATTGGGATAGATCACCTCATCGCCTTCTTCAATCAACGCCAGGAGGGTAAAAAACATCACCGGTTTGGCGCCGGGCGTGATGACTACTTCAGACGGATCCACTTGAATCCCCCGACTCGCCGCCACCTCTTGGGCCACCGCCTCACGCAGTTGCGGCAAACCGGCAGGCGGACCATAGTGCGTCCAACCCTGGCGCAGCGCGCCGGCTCCTGCTTCCACAATATGCGGCGCGGTGGCAAAATCCGGCTCGCCGATTTCCAGATGAATCACTTCCCTGCCCCGCGCTTCGAGCTCCTTCGCCCGAACCAGAACGTCGAACGCGCCTTCTGTGCCCAGCCGTGACATCCTCTCCGCAAGACGTGCATTGAACTCAGTTGTTCGCACCAGACTCCTCCTGTTCAGGCGTCAAAGCCGGAACTGCCCTTTCTGCTACCACAAGACAGTGCGCTGAATTCCTGCGGTAGGGATAGCATATTTCCTGGTTAAGGCCTTGTCCAGCCCCGTTCCGGATCGGTCCCCCATCGATCGGCGGGATAGCCATTGTCACGATCCTCGTCATTGCCGCGAAACTCGTTGCCGCGTAGGCGGGAGGCGGGAATTCATAGGAAGTGGGTGGGCAGGGCGAGTGTTTTTTCTCATCGTTGACCACCCGCTCAGGCTTTAGGCCGGGGCTGGTGGAGGCGAAGCGGGAGATGGCTTGCGTAGCGCGCGAAATCCTTATCCGTTGTGAAGACCGGCCAGTTGCGGCGCAAGGCGACCGCACAGATGAGAAAATCAACTGCGGAGCCGCCCACGCCGGCGGCCCGGCATTCATTGCTTGCGCGGGCCGCTTCTTCGTAGTCCTCAACCACCAGGCGCGGGTCATCGAAGGCTCGAAGGTCCCGCCGTAAGCGCTCGTACTGGCTTCGGTCGCGAATTCCCGCCAGCACTTCCTGCCGCACGGGACCGATCATTTGGGCGCGGCCTTCGCGAATCAGCTCCGCCAATTCATCCCTGACAAGTTCTTCCTCCCCGCTCAGGCGCCGGGAGCGTCTGCGCAAAGCTAGCGACCACACAGACGTGTCCACCAAGACCGTCATGAGCGCCGCCGCTCAGCCTTGTAGTGGTACTGGGGATCATAGGTAATGCTACCGAAGCGCGCCAACAGCCGCAACTGCCGGCGGCGTTTTATGTATTCATCGAGCGCGGCGGTTACGGCCTCTTTCTTCGTCTTGTGATGTCCCACCCGACGCGCCCTCTCGATCAAGCGGTCATCAATAGCAAGATTTGTAGGCATGGTAGCCCCTCATTCTTCTCTTTGAATGTTACACCTCGTGACGTGTAAAGGCAAGTGTGAGTATCGCCTCATCCAGCGGAACGAATGGACATGGCCGCCATCCTCGTCATTGCCGCGAAGCTTGTTCCCGCGTATGCGGGAAGCGGAAGTCCGTGCAAAGCCGGTAGGGGCGACCCTCGTGGTCGCCCGTTATTCGGGCAGGCACCGGGCCTGCCCCTACGGGGGCATGACGGGCTAAGTAGGGTGGAAAAAGAACTTGAAGAGGAAGGCCGGGAATGATAGCCTTTCAAAATGGATGTGATGCCCGGCCAACCCAAACGCCGAATGGCAATGCGCAGGCAACAACTCTCCTGTTGTTGTTGAAACTTTCCTTTTTCTTTTTTCCGTGACAGAAAATCCAGAAGCAAAGCAACCCATTTTATGGAGGTTTTTCATCAATGAGCGATTACAAGTATCCCGAGGCGTTGGTCAGCACCCAGTGGGTTGCCGATCACGCCAACGATCCGAAAATACGGTTGGTGGAAGTGGACGTTGACACCAGCGCCTATGAAAAAGGCCACATTCGCAACGCCATCGGATGGAACTGGCAATCCCAGCTCCAGGACAATGTGCGGCGAGACCTGCTAGGGCGGCAGGACTTTGACGAATTGATGCGGCGCTCGGGGATTGACCGCGACACGACCGTGATCCTTTATGGCGATAATAACAACTGGTTCGCCGCCTACGCGCTCTGGCAGTTGAAATATTATGGCCACCCGGACGTGCGGTTGATGGACGGCGGGCGGAAGAAGTGGGAGCTAGAGGGAAAACCCTGGCGGCAGGAAGTTCCGAATTTTCCGCGCTCCGATTACAAAACAGGATCGCCCGACGAGAACCTCCGTGCCCGGCGCGAGCTGATTTTTAAGGTACTCGATAACAAGAATGCTTCGCTGGTGGACGTCCGCTCCGCAGACGAATTCACGGGTAAGGTGATCGCCCCGGCTGGCATGACGGAAACCGCGCAGCGCGGCGGACACATTCCCGGAGCCATCAGCATACCGTGGTCAAAGGCCGCGAATGAGGACGGCACCTTCAAATCCTATGATGAATTAGTTGCTCTTTACGGGAGCCAGGGCGTGAAGCCGGACCGTGAAGCCATCGCCTACTGCAGGATCGGCGAACGCAGTTCCCACACATGGTTTGTGCTGAAATACTTGCTCGGCTTCCAAGATGTCCGCAACTACGACGGAAGCTGGACGGAATGGGGCAACCTGGTGGATGCGCCCATTGAGAAGGGCGAAGTTAATAAGGCCCACGCATAGGTCGACCATTCGTATTGGGGTCCACTTGCCCACCACCTGGCGCGAAGGGAGAGTTGCGCCCCTGCATGGTGCATGTGTCTCCCCAAGGGGGATGTGCCCGGGCCAAGAGGGCCGGGGGCACGTGTCCTCTCCAAAGGGGAAGCTGGGGACCAAGGGGCTGGGTGAGGGGTTCACCCGTGAAGACCTTTCGTCATTGCAGTCGCCCTGCAAAGGACAAAGCGCCCCGGTAGCATCAAAAGGGGTTTCAACGGGCCGTTCTGTCGCGCTTTCTGAACGCTCGCCCGCTATCTTAATTGAACGCGAAAGCTCTTTTTTTCGGGAACAAGCTCAATCTTGTCCTCTCGAGCCAGCCAGCCCAGAGCAAAATTCAAAAGTTCACCTTCGCCATTCAACTTTTTCTTAAGCTGAGTCACCGTGATCGGGCCGCCCGTGGCCAGCGTTTGCCAAATTTTGCCCGCGGTTACCCCGACCTGTTCCTTGATTTCTAAAAGTTCAGTCATCTTTGTGTTCCTCCCCATTTCCAAAATTTGTGGTTGGTTGATGATTCAATAAATCCGGCCAAGCAGGATTTCCGATGGAATTGGAACTTCGTTGTTCGGGCTCTAACTTACGCCTCTCTCAGGTCCAAAGGTCTCAAGCCTTGCTCGCAATGCAGGACGATCTAATGGGAGCCATCAATGAGGAAAACAAGTAACAGCCGGCTCCGATGGGCGCCTCCGAAAATCTCGCTCATGTATTTTATAACCTACTTTCCACCCGCTTGTGAAATACAAAATTCTTATCCAATGTATAAACACCCTGCGAAACGTTGGCAAACCTCAACTCGGAACGACTTTGCGCGTCCGCAGATTGATTCGCTGTCAGCAGGCGGGGGAAATGGGAAGTTGCCACTTCTACTTGGGGCGGCGCCGGACCCAGGAGATGCCCAACCCAATGAAGCCATAGAAAACCACGCAAAGCCACAGGTCAACCAGTGTGCCCAAGTCTAACAGGCTGCGATGTTGAGCGGCGGCCGGGAGGTACGGATAAAGAAAGAAATAGGCGGCGTTGCCGAGCAGGATCGCTGCCAGGTATCGTTTCCAGCGCGGGAACAGGCGCGATTGCGCCCGATTCTCCGCGCCGGTCTGCGGCCGCATCGCAGGGTCACGGCTCCGCCCGCGCGTGGCGTTCATCCTCGCCAGCAGCCGCGTCCACAAAACGAATAGGACCAGGACGATGGCCATCAGAAAAAGAATCCGCTGTTGGGGTGAAAGAATAAGGCGCATGATTTCGCCCGTTCCAAGGGCGAGGTTAGGATAACAAAAGAGCTTGCGACGTTCCAGACACTGCCGGATTCCTAACCGGAGAATGCGTAATTCGGGTTCATGTCGAGGGAAAAATACGGTGAAAAATAGCCCGCTCATGCCCAGGCACTGTGAAGCAAAGGCCGCAAATAAGGGCGGGTAGGGACGGGGCCGTCCCAGCCATTCTGCGCTTCGCCCGGTGAACCCAAGAGCCAGCTATAATGGGTTGGACGCCATGCCGGAGCCACAAACCAATCGCTTTCTGCAGACCGAAATCAAATTTCTAAAGGGCGTCGGCCCGGTGCGGGCTGAGGCTTTGGCTGCCCGTGGTATCCTCACCATTACCGACCTGCTCGATTACATGCCCTTCCGGTACGAGGACCGCCAGCACATTGCACCGGTGCGGGAGCTTGTGCCGGGGCAAACGGCGACCATCCTGGTGAACGTACTGAGTTGTGGGCTGAGCCGGACACGGCGGGGCATTTTTATCTACGACCTCGCGGCTTCCGACATCACCACCCGGGGCATGGGCGGACTCATCCGTTGCAAATGGTTTAACGCCGTGTATCTTGACCGCAAGAAGGTTTTTCAACCGGGGCAACAAGTATTCTTCTACGGGAAGGTCGAGCGTGACCCCTTTGGGACGGGGAACTTGCAAATGATCCAACCGCAATATGAAATCCTATCGCAAGAGGCGCCGGGTGATAGAGAATCGCTCGAAATGGGCCGCACGGTCCCAATCTACGAATCCATTGGTCGGCTCACTCCACGAGTCCTGCGGCACTTGGTGTGGAACGCGCTGGCCAAAGCAAGCGAAGAGATTGCGGAGACATTGCCTCCGTCCATTTTCCATAAGCACGATTTCCCTTCCCGGGCTGAGGCGCTCCGCCAAGTCCATTTCCCCGATGAGGATCAGCCCCTCGCCACACTTGCCGAATTCCGCACTCCGGCCCAGGTCCGGCTGATATTTGAGGAATTTTTCAGAGTGGCGGCGGGGCTGGCGCTGCGCCGCCGCGAGGCAAGCTGGGCGGCAGGTTTTGCCATGCAGGCGAATGAAAAGGTGCGCGCCGCCATCAAGCGCATCCTTCCCTTTCATCCCACTGCCGCGCAGAAGCGCGTTCTGAAAGAGATCGCGGAGGATATGCGCCGGCCGCACCCCATGAGCCGCCTGCTGCAGGGGGATGTGGGTTCCGGCAAAACCATTGTGGCCATCCAAGCGGCGATTTTGGCGATCGAGAATGGGTATCAGACTGCGATCATGGCCCCGACTGAGATTCTTGCCACACAGCACTTTCTCTCCTGTAAGCAGATTCTGGCGTCCCTCGGCTATGAGGTCGAACTCCTGGTAAGCGCCCGGAAATCGAAAGAGAAGGAGGAAGTCAAGCAGAAGATCGCGCAGGGAAAGGCCCAACTGGTGGTGGGAACGCACGCATTGATCCAGGAGGACGTGCAATTTGCCAAGCTCGGCCTGGCGGTGGTGGATGAACAGCACCGCTTTGGAGTTCTGCAACGCTATGAACTGATCCGCAAGGGCCCGGCCCCTCACGTCCTGGTGATGACGGCCACGCCCATCCCACGCTCCCTGGCGCTCACTTGTTACGGCGATCTCGATTTGTCGGTGATCGATGAACTGCCTCCCAACCGCACACCTATCACCACCACGGTTCTTGAAGAGGACGAACGGGAGCGAGCCTACGAGGTGATCCGTGAAAAGGTGAGCGGTGGTGAGCAGGCCTATGCGGTCTATCCGCTGATCGAAGAATCCGAAAAACTCGATCTGCGGCCCGCCATGCGCATGTATGAGCAGCTTTCTAGGAACGTCTTCCCTGACCTGCGGGTGGGACTTTTGCACGGCCGCCTGCCTGCCGTGGAAAAAGAGAGCGTCATGCAGCGGTTCAAGTCTGGAGAAATTCAGGTGCTGGTTTCAACCACGGTGATCGAGGTGGGCGTGGACGTGCCGAACGCCACGGTGATGCTGGTGGAACATGCCGAGCGCTTTGGCCTTGCCCAACTTCATCAGCTTCGCGGGCGCATCGGGCGCGGCGCCGGCAAGTCCTATTGCCTTCTGCTGGCCCGCCAGCCCCGCACCGAAGAGGCGGAAGAACGCCTTCAATCCCTCGCCTCCACCACGGATGGATTCCGCATCGCGGAAATGGACTTTAAGATTCGAGGTCCCGGGGAGTTCTTTGGAACACGGCAATGGGGCATTCCGGCCTTTCACATCGCCAACCTTCTGCGCGATCAGGAAATTATGGAATGGGCGCGCCGCGAGGCCTTTGAATTTGTGGAGCGTTCTGAAGGTTCGGAAGAATTCAAAACCTTCACCCAGAATCTGAGGAGCGAGTGGTCCTCGCGCTACGGGTTGGTGAGGGTCGGTTAAATTTGGGGTCGGCCCGGATTATTCGCGAACCTCCGGCAGGTGCCCGTCATTCCAGCGAAAGTTGGAATCCATCACCCCAGCGGGTCTTGTCGGCTTGGCGTGAAAATGCCCTTATGAACATTCAGGAGTAACCTCATGCACGTCATTGCGGGAATCTATCGCGGCATGCAGATGAAGACTTTGAAAGGCGATCGTCTGCGCCCCACTTCGGACCAATTGCGAAAGACGCTTTTTGACGTTCTGGGTGCCGGAGTCGCAGGCTCGCGCTTTCTGGACGCCTATGCCGGTAGCGGCGCCGTGGGTATCGAGGCGTTCAGCCGAGGCGCCAAATGGGTGGCCTTCATGGAGCACCATCGGCCTGCCGTGAAATTGATCCGGACCAATCTTGAATCCTTGGGGATTGAAGAAGGTTTTGAAATCCTTCCCATGGTGGCCTCGACCGCTCTCGAACGTCTCGCCCAGCAGGACCCGCCCTTTGATTTTGTTTTTCTCGATCCGCCTTACGCCGGAATTAACGAATACCACCATTTCCTCCGTATGTTGGGCCGCTCCACATTGCTTCACGCCGCCTCGCAAGTCATCGCCGAGCACTCCCGCCATTGTTTCCTGGAGGAGCATTACGGCCCGCTCACCCGCACGCGGCTGTTGCGGCATGGCGATTCGCAACTGGCTTTCTACCGGTTGCGCGCAAACGATGTGCAACAAGACGGGAATCCGCCGCCGCAAGGAGACCAACCGGCTTGAGCAGCGGAGCCAATCCGCAACCGGCCGACGAAGCAGCAGTTGGGCTTTGCGCCGCTTGCCGGCACGTTCGCGTGGTCCGGTCCAACCGTGGGTCAGTCTTTTATCAATGCCTCCGCTCATTCAATGACAGCGCCTATCCCGCGTACCCCAGACTTCCGGTGCTACAATGCGCGGGGTTCGAGCCTGGCGCCGCCCAGGCGCATCCGGCAGATGATTCCCTCAACAGCCCGCTCTGATCAAGCTGAACTTCTCGGTAGTGGCGTAGTTTGTTTGCTGTAGCGGCGGTCTCTGGCCGCCGGAAACTATTGAAAAATATAGCTCGGCGGTCAGAGACCGCCGCTACAGCCGCGAAAATGTACCACTACCAACTTCTCCAATTTGTTGACTTCGGACTTGAGAATACCCTAATCTTTTCTAAAGGGAATCGCGTCATTGAAAGATGGATGCGCGCCTTTTTCAAATCTGCGGCGGGGTAGCTCAGTGGTAGAGCGAGGGTCTCATAATCCCTAGGCCGGGAGTTCGATCCTCCCCCCCGCTACCACGGATATTTCATTATTTCATTGGACTCCTCCATTAACATTGCTATCATAATCAAACGTTGGGCGAGGTTCCCACTCGACTGGTTCCTTAAGGGGCAGTCTTCAGAATGTAACCGGAAGCATCATACCGATCTTCCCTCACTGCAAGCTGGACAACTCCATGCCTGTCCTTGCCGAGCAAGCGATTCACGACATTTATTCCTTCGCCCTGTTTGTTTTAATTCTCACCCTCACCTTGATTATTTTCGCCTTGGCCCGGCGGGCAAATCATGAAAGATATTACCGTAAATTGGATAAACTTCGTAAGGAGTGTCTACCTATCCTGGAGGCGATCCTGGCGGGCAGCATCCCTTACGATTCTGGGATCTCTAAGCTAAAAGTCCGAGGCGGCTCCGGCCGCGCCGGGATGATGGAGCGCGTATTGGTTGGAGTCAAGCCCGCCCCCAGTCAAGCCGCCCTGTTCAGGCAAGTATCCACCGACCTTGGTTTGATCCGCACATGGCAGAAGGGGTTGGCTGTGCAGGTCCAGCTTGATTCAAAATCCAATTCCATCCGGTCGCGTTCCGGCTGGCGGTGGCTGCCGCGGTGGCCTGACTACCCGGATCGCGCCAAAGCCGCAGAATATCTAGGCATGCTCAGGCATCAGCCAAGTTCGAGGCTGATGGTCCGGGCCTTGAATGATCCCAATGCTGGAGTTCGAACGGCTGCCGTCCGCGCCATTGGAACGATCGGGGAACCTCGAACTTTCCCGATCCTCCTCAGAGCACTGAGGGACGCTGCAAAATCGGACAAACCGAAGTGCTCGATCTCCACCCTGAGACTTGCACTTTCGCAGTTTCCCCTCCACTTGGCCTCTCAAGTTTCTCCCCTCTTGCTTGACGCCAACCCTGACGTCAGGTTTCTTGGCGCTGAGGTCATCCAGGAGATGATGAAACATGCCGCCGTCCCGGGTAACCTTCGCCTTCCAGCGGACATTGTTCCGCCCGCTATACGGGATGCCTTTGTCGATAAGCTGTGCCACGACCCAAGCGCCAACGTCCGTGCCAGAGTTGCAATTGTCCTTGGTTACATTGCTGATTCCCGGACGCAGGATGCTCTGGCAAACTTGCTCAAAGACAGCGAATGGTTTGTCCGTCTCCAAGCAGTGAAGTCGGTAGGAAGGCATATGATTCAGGGGCTCGAACACCAAGTCGAGGAATGTTTCGGGGATTCGGATTGGAGAGTCCGGGAGGCCGCAACTCATGCCTTGGGCAAGCACATCCGCCCCGGAGCGGACTTGCTTCTCAACCACTTTCTTAAGACAAGCGATGCCTACATGAAGGAGCAGATCGCCGAGGAAGCGGAACGTTCGGGCCTTGTCAATGGATGGCTGTCGCACCTGGGTGAAAGAGGATTTGAAAAGGCAACTCAAGCCCTGTCTCAACTGATCGATATGGGCACGACAGGTTTTCTCAAGGACATGCTTAAGAAGCGCATCAATGCTAGGCAGAGATCAAGCCTCTCCGCCAGCCTTGGTCTCGATCCTCCGGAACGGGGACCAATACAGAAACGGCGGGCCACCAGTCATTAGCCGGGCGGCGGGCTGCTATGCCGTGGAGTAATCCTCTTGTGACGGCGAAGAGTCCCCAGATTGCCGCTCTGGTATTAGCGGTGCGGGCCTGCGCCACCTGGAAGCAAGAAATAACGGCGCTACATTGACAAGGCCAAGACCCTCTTTCCCAATCTTCCCTGAAAATTCGGGGGGAAGACGAAAGGTGACGGCTTTCGCCGTGGCAAAACATCTGTCATCTCGCCTTATGGCGCACCTCTCCCGCGCCGGCCGGAGAAGTGGAAGGAGTGAGAGCTCCCGGAAGGCGCGCGAGCGGCAGGCTGGATAAGGGCGGCCGGGAGCCCGGCAACGAGTCAAAGATCGAATCCGTCCCATGGCAGATTTCACCAATGCGATCGTCCACCTGCTCAATATCCTGGATAGTCTCACCATCTGTTATTTCTTCCTGGGTAACGGCGCCTACACCTTGCTCATGCTGGGATCGCTCGGCTCAATTCTGCTCTATAACCGCCGTCTGGCCTACCAAGGGCTGGGTGCCCTGAGTGAATCCATCACTACCCCACCGGTTACCGTCATCATCCCTGCCTATAATGAGGAAACCGTCATTGCAGAAACGGTGCGGTCCGTGCTGAATTGCAGATATCCCGGCCTTCAGGTCCTGGTGGTTGACGATGGTTCCGCGGATCAATCCATCCACCGGCTCTCTCAGGCTTTCAAGCTGGTCCGGTTTGACCTGATCTACCGGGCAAATCTTCAAACCCAACCTGTCGAGGCTTTCTATGTGAGCGAGGACTTCCCCGCTCTGACCGTCCTGCAAAAGCAGCACGGAGGAAAATCTGACGCCTTGAATGCTGGCATCAACTTCTGCCGGACGCCTTACTTTTGCAATGTGGACGCGGACACCATCCTGGAGCCCGACGCGCTGCTCCGCCTGATGCGGCCCATTCTGCAATCACCGCTTGAGACCGTGGCGAGCGCCGGCATTGTGCGCGTGCTGAACGGCTGTTCCGTCAGGAACGGGTTGATAGAGGCCACCCATCTTCCGGCACGCTGGATCGAGCGATTTCAAGTGGTCGAATATCTGCGGACCTTCCTCTTCGGACGGACGGGATGGGACATGATCGGGGGGACGCTCATCGTCTCCGGCGCGCTGGCGATTTTTCAAAGGCAAATCATTCTCGATGCAGGGGGATTCAACCGTGAAACGGTAACGGAGGATATGGAAATCATCGTCCGGCTGCATCGCTGGGCCCGGCAACATCACCGCAATATCCACATGGCCTTCACCACGGATCCCGTCTGCTGGACGCAGTGCCCTTCCACTCTCCGGATGCTGGCGCGTCAGCGGAGACGGTGGCAACTGGGCCTTTGCCAAACCCTATGGAAAAACTCCGAAATGCTTTTCAGCCCACGCCACCGAATCGTCGGATTCATAAGCTTTCCCTTCAATCTCTATATCGAAGCGCTGGGGGCGGTGGTCGAATCCTTGGGTTATCTCAGCGTCCCGGTGGCTTTCCTGTTGCACCTTGCCATTCCCGCTCTGTACATTCCATTGGTGATATTGAGTCTGGCCTACGCCGCCTTCCTCTCAACGGGCGCCGTGCTGCTTGAGGAGCTGACGTACCGGCGCTATTCGAGTCTGAAGGAGCTTGGAGTCCTGCTGCTCGCGGCACTGCTTGAGAATTTCGGGTACCGCCAGTTGGTCCTTCTCTTCCGGGTGCAGGGGATGGGACTGTTCCTCAGCGGCTTCAAACGATGGGAGAGAGTCATCCATTCGGCGCCCCTCAGCCTGGGCGAACCGGTTCTGCGCGAGGCTGTGCCAAGGGGATCGGCGGATCGTTGAAAGCTTAAGGGCAAGGTGACGGGAACATCATGGCCAACCTCAAGCGTCTCCTCACCAACCGCATCGTTCTATCCCTTTTCCTGATCCTGGCGTTGGCCAGTGTCTTCGAGTTTTATCTTCATCCATTAGGCGGGCCATTTTACAAATCAGGCCTCGATGCCTTTCGGTTAGGGAATTACCCGCTCTCGATCAAGATGCTCCGCGAGGCAAAAAAATATGAGCCCAACGATCCCGACGTCCTGTCACTTCTCGGTTGGAACTTGCTGAAAACTGGTAACCCGGCGGGCGCTGAGAAGCAGTTCATGGCGGCCCAAAGGCTGAAGCCCCATGACATGGAACTCCAGCTTGGGCTTGCTTATGCGGAGATGAACCTTGGGCGGACCACCCGCGCAGAGAGAGCCCTAGACGAGCTTCGGAAGGAACGTCCTGGTTGGATTGAGATTCTCATTGCACAAGGCTTTCTCTTCCTCCACGAGGGCCTGCCCGCATTGGCCGGGGTGGAATTCCGCCAGGCGCTTTCTCGGAGTCCCAACAATCCCGTCGTCCTGAAGAATCTCCAGCAACTCTCCGCGCAGAATCATTCCGTGCAACCTTTGAGTCCCCCGAGCGGGCTTGGCAACCTAATCCCAACCCAGGGCGCAGCCGCCCCGCCGCCGGTGATACCAAGTCCTATCACCGCCCG
Source organism: Terriglobia bacterium (assembly GCA_035531475.1). Taxonomy (GTDB): domain Bacteria; phylum Acidobacteriota; class Terriglobia; order UBA7540; family UBA7540; genus CALCEB01. The sequence continues at coordinate 8,745 of DATKST010000098.1, read as the reverse complement.
TAACAGTCTCAGCTTGGCTCAAGAGCGCGAAAGCCGCGACCAGTTTCCCGAGGCGATTGCCCGGTACGGCGCTTATCTCAAGTCTCATCCTGGCTCGGTTCGCGCCCTCTACGCTCTGGGGGCACTGCTGTTGAGGACAGATCAACCGCAGGAAGCCGTACCGGTCTTCCGGCGAATCCTCTTCATCGATTCCAAGAATTTTGGCGGCATTCTGGGACTTGCTGAATGCTTGGCAGAGACGGGACAATATCGTGAGGCTCTTTTTCGCTATCAGCAGGCCTTGAGGGCGTCTCCAGGAAACTATGAAGCCGAACAAGGCATGGCCAATGCTCTGATCTGGACCGGGCTCTATTTCAATGCCAAGCCCTTTTTTGAGGCTTTGGCTGCCGAAAACCCCCAAGACCCGGTCAACCAGCATGCGCTGCAAACGATCGCAAGCGCCGAAGAAGAAATGCGGTTGGCGTCGCTTCGGCCTGCCACCGGATCACCCCCGGCAGTTTTTGTGAGGTTTGACCAGGCATACCTGGCCCATTATCCAAAGGATCATGCGGCTTTGGCCGATCTCGCGGCCAACCAGACAAAGCTGAAGGATTTTGCAGGCGCAATCTCCACTTACCGCCGCATCGTCAGCTTGTACCCATACGATCAAGATTCGGAATTCCTCCTGGCCAATGATTTCGCCTGGACCAAACACTATGCCGAAGCCATCCAGATTTACCTGGAACTCTTGAAGAAGTCCCCGCGCGATCCGGCTTTGCTGCGGAGCTTGGCGCAGACCGATCTGTGGGCCAATCGTTTGCCTGAGTCTCTGCAACTTGACCAGCAATTGCTCAAGCAGCAACCGGATGATGCCGAATTGATGACTAGAATTGCGGGCCTGGAAATGCGGCTCAAGCAATATCCCGAAGCCCGCCAGTCCTATGCCACTCTGGCGGCGCTTCGACTGGGGAATCGCAACGCCGAACTTGGACTTGCGGCGCTCGACGAAAAGCGAAGTGATTGGAAAGGTGCGCGGCGCGAATATCAGAAGGTCCTTGCCCGCCATCCTCACGATCCGGCTGCACTCTATGGGGACGCGCGGTTGGCCTATTACCAGGAAGATTTTGAGAAAGCCCTTGGTGAGACTGAACGGCTAATCCACGAGGAGCCCAAGAACACGGATGCGTTGCTGCTCGCCTCCCGCCTTGAAAGCGCCCTGGGAAAAAGGCGGCAGGCGAAGGCTCTGGTGGCTCGAGCCAGCCAGCTTGCCCCCGGAAATTCCGAGGTGGGTGAGATGCAGCAGAAATTGAGCCAAGAGGCGGCTGTCACCATTCACACCTCATCCACTTACGCCCGGGAGGTCGGACCCCTGACCGATTATTTCAGTCCGCAAGGAGTGCTTATATTCAGAATTCCGAACGAGGACCTCAATACCTATTCGAACGCAGTCACGGTCGGCTTCCCTCTGTTTCCACGCTCGCAGTCTTCTATCTCATTTGCTTCCATGCCATCGAACAGTCCACGCGGTGGAATGCAAGGGGCGGTGGCGCCCTCCGAATTTCAATACCGGCAATCAACCGATGTGGCATCTTTCCTCACCCTGCGCGGTGGAATCGGCTTTGAAAGGCTTGGGCCCGGCCAGAGCGCGACCTTGCCGGGCCAGAATCCCGCGTTGCCGGAAAGATATCTGTCCATTCCCGTAACCGAAATCACACCCGTAGGTTACGGAGGATTCACGATCCGTCCCACGCGCCAGCTCAGCCTGGACTTTGACATCTCGCGCGACGGCGTTGCCACCACGCCTCTTTCCGTGCGCTTCGGCGTCATCCAGGTTCGTAAACTGGCTGGACTCCGTTACAAGCTGGATCGCCGTGATCAGGTTTACATCACCTATTACCATGACACCTTCAACTCCAGCCTTTTTGACGCGTTGAGCCAATTCAATGGTGGGACCACAACCCTCTCTGCCAACGGCATCGACAAAGCCACCGGAGGAACGCTCGATTATGACCGGAGCTTGATTCAGTCAAAAGCATTCTCACTTGACATGGGCTACTCCGGGCTGGCCTTCGGATACACCGGACCCAACCGGGGAGTTTACATGGGTTTCTTCAACCCCGCGTTTTACCAGCGCCATTTCGCCACGGCCGGCGGCAAAGGACACATCTGGGGGCCGCTTTCCTACAGCTTTGACGCTGGCTATGGCCTTCAGCAGCTCGGCCATCAGCAACCCTTCATTGCGGCTTACCAGGTGAACCCCAACCTCAACATTCTGGTAAACCCGCGGCTCTCCGTCACCCTGGGCTACGTCCATTACAATTTCGGCCAGTCTTTAGGCCAATTGAGCGGTAACGCCGTTCAAATCTCGACCGATTCAAAGTTCTGGTGAGGCACGAACATCAAATGATTTGTTCGAAGACTGCTTGATTGCCTAACCGTGCTTGACGCGGCATTTTGGCCTGTGTTACAACTCTTGTCTCTGTGCGCGACAGATTGGAACCAATCTGGAGGCACTTCCTTTTACCGATATGACATCACTCGACGCGGCATAAGCCGCCTCGGATAGCATGAAAATCGTCTTCTCCATGGAGGCATTTCGATGTACTTTGCCACAATTCTGCCGGTCAGCGCCCTGACGTTGACGGTCGCGGCGCTCCTGGCGCGCCAAATCCTGCGGCTGAACCGAAAGGCTCCCGGATTTCTGACCCTTTCAAACTCTTTCAAGGACGGCACGGAGGCTTTTTTCGGGCAAATGCGAGCCCGGCTCGCCCGTGTCTGGTCCCAACGCCTGCGCATCGCCGGGACCATCGCCACCGGGGTGGCCTTGCTCTTGGCCAGCGCCACCGCCTTTGCCAAGCCTCCCCAGGAAACCGGCGGCGAGGCCAATCTGCAGCTTCCGGACTTCACGAAAGTTCAGTTCCCCGGGTTCCTCGGCGTCGATGGCCACCGGTTGCTGATGTTCGGCATTTTGTTCTGCATCTTTGGGCTGATCTTCGGCCTCACCATTTATGCCCGCCTAAAGAACCTGCCCGCCCACGCCTCGATGAAGGAAATGTCGCAGTTGATCTGGGAAACCTGCAAGACTTACCTGATCAATCAGGGAAAGTTCCTTCTGCTGTTGTGGGTGTTTATCGCCATCATCATTTTTGTTTACTTCGGAGTGCTTCTGAAGTTTGATGCCATGCGGGTCAGCATCATTTTGGCCTTCAGCGTGTTGGGCATTTCCGGCAGCTACGGGGTGGCCTGGTTCGGCATCCGAGTGAATACTTTCGCCAACTCCCGTACCGCCTTTGCCAGCCTGGGCGGCAAACCGTTTCCCCTTTACGAGATTCCGATCCGGGCCGGCATGAGCATCGGCATGATGCTGATCTCGGTCGAGCTTCTGATGATGCTCATCATCTTACTGTTCGTGCCTGGATCCTATGCGGGGCCGTGCTTCATCGGATTTGCCATTGGCGAGTCGCTGGGCGCCGCGGCGCTGCGCATTGCCGGCGGCATCTTCACGAAGATTGCGGATATTGGCGCCGACCTTATGAAAATCGTCTTCAAGATCAAAGAAGACGATGCCCGCAATCCGGGCGTGATCGCCGACTGTACCGGAGACAACGCCGGAGATTCGGTGGGACCCAGCGCCGACGGCTTTGAAACTTATGGCGTGACCGGAGTGGCCCTGATCGCCTTCATCCTGCTGGGCGTGAAGAACCCGGTCATCCAGGTGCAATTGCTGGTGTGGATCTTCGTGATCCGCGTCGCCATGCTGGTGGCCGCAGCCGTCGCTTATTTTGTGAATGGGACCATCGCCAAGGTCCGCTTCGGCAACGCCACCAAGATGAATTTCGAATCGCCGCTCACTTCGCTCGTGTGGCTCACCTCGCTCACCTCGATTGGCCTCACTTTTGCCATCTCCGCCATCACCATTCCCACTCTGGGCGGTGACCCCACGCTGTGGTGGAAACTCTCCACCATCGTCTCCTGTGGAACGCTGGCCGGCGCCGTTATTCCGGAGTTGGTGAAAGTATTCACCTCCACCGAGTCGCGTCACGTGAAGGAAATCGTCAATTCGGCGAGAGAAGGCGGAGCGTCCCTCGGCATTCTGTCTGGCTTCGTGGCCGGCAATTACTCCAGCTTTTACCTGGGACTGGCGATGGTGTTGCTGATGGCCCTCGGTTCCTGGGTGAGCGTTCCCGGCTTGGAACAAATCATGCTTGCTGCGCCGGTGTTTGCCTTTGGCCTCGTGGCTTTTGGCTTCCTCGGCATGGGTCCTGTGACCATTGCGGTCGATTCTTACGGCCCGGTCACCGACAACGCGCAATCCATCTATGAGCTTTCGCTGATCGAGCAGAATCCGACCATCAAGCAGGAAATGAAGAGGGACTATGGCGTGGACGTGAACTTTGAACACGCCAAAGACATGCTGGAGGCCAATGACGGCGCCGGCAACACCTTCAAGGCCACCGCCAAGCCGGTGCTGATCGGCACTGCCGTGGTGGGTGCTACCACCATGATCTTCTCTATTATTATGGCGCTCACCCACGGCCTCACTCAGAACGTGGATAAACTTTCACTGTTGCACGCGCCTTTCGTCCTGGGCCTGATCTCCGGCGGAGCCATCATCTACTGGTTCACCGGCGCTTCAACCCAGGCCGTGACCACCGGCGCATACCGCGCCGTGGAATTCATCAAAGCCAACATCCATCTGGAAGGTACGGAAAAGGCATCCGTAAGCGACAGCAAGAAGGTGGTGGCCATTTGCACGCAGTACGCGCAAAAAGGCATGCTGATCATCTTCATTGCCGTGTTCTTCGCCACCTTGGGCTTTGCCTTTCTTGACCCGTTCTTCTTCATCGGCTATCTGATTTCCATCGCCACCTTCGGACTTTATCAGGCCATTTTCATGGCCAACGCGGGCGGCGCGTGGGACAACGCCAAGAAAATCGTTGAGATCGAACTGAAACAGAAAGGCACGCCGCTGCACGACGCCACCGTCGTCGGCGATACCGTGGGCGATCCGTTCAAGGACACCTCCTCGGTGGCGTTGAACCCCATCATCAAGTTCACCACGCTCTTTGGCCTGCTGGCCGTGGAGCTCGCCGTGAGACTGACCACCGAAACCGGTGGCGGCTTGACGCACATCCTGGCGGTGCTGTTCTTTGCCGTGTCGTATTACTTCATCTACCAGTCGTTCTACGGAATGCGTATCCAGAGGTCCAGCAGCGCCGCGACACCGGCCCCCGCCGATGAAGCGAATACCGTCACCCGCGTGAAATGACGTCAATGCTGTTGGGTCACGCGGACCGTAGCGGCGCTCGTGGCAGTCGATGCGTAGGGGCGCTGCTTGCGGTGCTCGTGGCGGTCGATACGTAGGGGCGCTGCTTGCGGCGCCCTTTGCGGGCGGGCACAAGGCCCGCCCCTACGAGCTTTTGGGCATCAACGGCGCCCTTTCGGTCCGGCAAGGCCGGGTTTGCCGCTCACCTCAGCAGCAGTAATTGGTACATTCTGGGGGCTTCCCGCCGCGTTGTCAGTCACGCTCAGGTTGGCAATAAGCGTGCCGTTGCCGCCGGGCGTGAAAACGACGGTGATGGTGCAGAAGTCTCCAGGCTGGATTTGGTTCGGGCTGAACGGGCAGTTGTTGGTCTGCGTAAAGTTCGCCCAGTTGGGTCCTGTGAAATCGATGTTGCTAATGACCACGGGGAATTCTCCGGTACTGGTTAGGGTAACTATCCCGGGGACATTTGGCGCTTGAGCGCCCTGGGGCCCGAAGGTCAAGCTCGCAGGGCTGAAGGTCACAAACGGGCTGGGTGAAATTTCCACGACGAAGGAGTCAAGATTGTTGCCCGTGCTGCACGTCCCCCTGCAGGCACCCGGAATCTGATTGACACGCGGGAAGTCCGGCGAGTAGGTAACTCCCGCCAGATAGGCATTGCTCGCGCTGTCCACAGCGATCCCAAACGACTGTTGATCACTGCTACCGCCGAGATAACTTGAGTAGAGGAGGGCGCTGGCCGCCGCGTTGATCTTGGTCACGAAGGCGTCGAAGTGGACCCCAGTACCGCAGCTACCATTGCAGGCACCGGGAATCTGATTCAGTCGAGGAAAGTCGGCAGAAGTGGTGTAGCCCGTCAGATAGGCGGCTCCCGAGCCGTCTACGGTGATGCTCGCGCCTGCCTCGCCGTAGCCCTCGGACCCACCACTGCCGCCGACTAGGCTGCTGTAAACAAGGGCGTTGCCCGAAGCGTTTACCTTCGTCACAAAGGCGTTGGTCAGCGGGTACCCACTACCGCAAGTGCCGTTGCATGCGCCCGGGATCTGGCCGACACGAGGAAAGTCAGACGAGCCAGTAGCTCCGGTCAAATAAGCATCGCCCGTGCCGTCCAGGGCGATGCTTAGCCCGGTATCACCACCACTGCCGCCGATGTAGCTGGAATAGGCTAGTGCGCTGCCCGCGGAGTTGACCTTGATCACGAATCCAGCCCCGTAGTGCCCGTCCCCGCACGTCCCGTTGCAGGCGCCGATAATCTGATCGACGATGGGGAAGTCCGGCGAAAACGTGCCGCCGGTAAGATATACGTTACCCGAGCTATCCACCGCAATGCCCTCCCCGGCGTCCCCTTCGTAGCTCTGGGACCCACCCCCGCTGCCCCCGATTAAGCTCGAATAGACCAACACGCTACCTGTAGGGCTCACCTTCGTCACGAAGGCGTCGTAGTGGACCCCAGCGCCGCAGCTACCATTGCAAGCACCGGGAATTTGATTCAGCCGAGGAAAGTCTGGCGAAATGGTATTTCCTGTCAGGTAGACATTACCCGAGGCATCTACGGCGACACCCGCCCCCAATTCCGCAAACCCGTCTAAACCGCCGCTACCCCCGATCAAACTGGAAAAAACCAACTCGCTGCCAGCCGCGCTAACCTCAGCAACAAAGGCGTTGTCGTTGGCCCCGGTACCGCACGTGCCAATGCAAGCGCCTGGAATCTGGTTCACGATGGGAAAGTCCGCAGAGTTCGTCCAGCCCGTCAGATACGCGTCCCCCGAATGGTCGACGGCGACGGCGAACGCAGCATTGCTAAAGCTGCCTCCGATGAAGGTGGAGTAAACTACTGCGTCGCCCACGATGTTGAGTTTGGTCAAGAAGATGGTCAAAACGGGGGGGCCGCTTCCGCAGGCTCCGTTGCAGGCACCGGGGATCTGATTCACGATCGGAAAGTCGGCCGAGTCAGTCCAACCCGCAACGTACACGCCGCCGGAGCCGTCCAGTGCGATGCCATAATCATAGTCCTCCTGGCTGCCCCCCAAATAGCCGGAATACGATAGCATCGGGTCGATGACGAGCGGCCGACTGTGGTCGTAGGAGGCAACCGCGAAGTTCACCAGGTGGCCTTTGAGAACATAGTGGCCGTCGAGGTAGCGCCGCAGGGGCGCCAACCCCCTCACCCCGGCCCTCTCCCCGCTTGCGGGGAGAGGGGGAACTGCGTAGCGGTGGGTGAGGGGGGCGGGCGCGAGGGCAGGGATCAGGTCCGTGTCTGCGTCTTGATAGACCACCGGCTTGTGGAAACGAATCTCTCCGCCATTGAGGCGCAGCACCAGATCGCCATTCGTGGCGATGCGTAGGGGCGGGGCTTGCTGCGCCCTGGGTTGGAGCGGCGGTGTCCTCACCGCCGGTCGGCGGTCAGAGACCGCCGCTATAGTGGGCGGGGCAAGCCCCGCCCCTACGTCCAGCGTAATAGCCCGCGGATCGGCGCCAGGCGCGACCACAAAATCGTATTCGAGTTGTCCCTGGTTGCCGTAATAAACCAAATCAATGCCGGGATAGGCGTTCTGGTACCGCACCTGGCAGTAATTCGGCACGTCCGTTCGCCACTTCTTCGGATCGTTGCCGATAAAGTAGTTGCTCTTGCCCGGCAGTTCCGCGAGGCCGGTCACGGTGGCCTGGGAGTTCGCACCTACCAGCTTCATGCGGACCACAGATTGTGCGGTAACCGACGGGCGAGCGGTGACGAGCGCCAAGTGACGAGTTGCGGTTTTCGAGTTTGGGATATCGCCACGGCCTGCTGCCTTCTGCTTTCCGGCCTCTGCCTGTCGCAAGGAAAGAACAGCCTCATCGCCTGTCAAAAACAGCGAGTAGCCCGCACCACGCGCCAGGAACTTCACTCGTGAGTCTGTCTGGCCACGGTTCGCCTCAAACCTCAACGGCAGTTTGCCGTAGGTGTCAATCACCCGCGCCCTGGTTGCTGCATCGGGCGCGGCAGGTTTAGCAATGGGCAGCTTCAGACCGGCGGCCTGACTAAATGGCAGCACAGGATCGGTCTGGGCGAAGGCAAATGGGCTAAAAACACTCAACGCCAGAACCATGCCCAATATGAGACTCACAGCACGTCTGCCTCTTACCTGTTTCGGTTCCATGGTGTCCCCTCCAGTCCGTTCTTGGACGCTCAGATTGTCTAACCCGGTTTCTTGGCGGCAGTTGCACTACAAGGCCGTGCCTCGAAGACAAATGTCGCATTGCGGGGGACGTGACGGCCTCAAGTAGGCGGAAAAAGTTTAGGAAGATAACAGGCATTGCCCCCTCGCATTCATGCGGACAGACTAACAGATAGGCTCCGGCCCGTCAATTCAGTCGTGGGGACATCAGCGATTCCGCATCCATTAAGGGAAGTGCTGAAAAGTGGTTGTGGTGGCGTGCATTCGGCGCCGGGGCCAGATTCGCATGGGATTATTCGCGTCGCCAGGAGCGGCGGGGGTGGTGCTGAGGGAGGAAGAGTCCGCAAG
>DATKST010000097.1:0-22256 GCA_035531475.1 Terriglobia bacterium | reverse complement strand
ATGCACTGGACGGTTCGGGGCGCCAACGCCATCATCGCACTGCGATGCTCGAAACTCAGCGGCCGGTTCGAGGACTTCTGGGAAAGCCGCTCTCGTCAGAGGAAGGCTGCGTAAGATCTACCACATTTCTGTCGTGCACCCTATCTGATGGGAATCCTAAACGACAGCGAGATCACTGCGCTCATCTTCGAGCCGAAGACTATCCCCGACGGTCTAGCCCAACATCTGAGGATGATTGAGAAAAACCGACATAAACACAAGGAGTTTAAGATCGACTGTGAATCAGGAAGTTTATTCGTAGTTAAGATCAGGCAAGCATGTGTGAACCCTTTAAACTTCTCTGTGATTCTTGGCTATACGCTCCCTGGGACTTATACAGTTTTTAGACTACGTCGTTACAATGGGAAATCGCACCGACATACAAACAGTTTAGAGAATCAAACCTTTTATGATTTTCATGTCCACATGGCGACACAGCGGTATCAAATTCCAGGCTTCAACGAGGATCATTTTGCGGAAGTGACTACTCGCTATTACGATCTTCAAGGTGCGATTGAATGCTTGGTACATGAATGTGGGTTTCGCTCTCCATTGGCGGGCACCCCACTGTTTCCTGAAACCATATGAACGTTGGCTCCATAAGAGACGATTTCAGAAACCGCGTCTGCGAACAGGTTGACCTGCAACCCGAAGGTCAAGGGCGTTTTATTGTGTTCACGCCGTTTCGCTTTGACGACGGAGATCACTTTGCGATTGTTCTAAAAAAGGAAGATGACAGTTGGATTCTCAGCGATGAGGCTAATACGTTGATGCACCTATCCTATCAACTTGAGGAGCAGGACATCGATTCTGGAAATCGCGGGCAGATTATTGAAGGCTCCCTAGCTGGTTTTTCTGTACAAAACAGAAATGGGGAACTCGTCCTTCCGGTACACGAGGACAGGTTTGGAGATGCATTATTCAGTTTTATTCAGGCGTTAACGAAAGTTAACGATGTTTCATTTTTGTCGCGCGAGCGTGTACGCTCTACATTTCTAGAGGACTTTAGGGCGTTCCTTAGAGTAAGGGTTCCTGAAGAAAGACTCGAATTTGACTGGAAAGATCAGACCCGCGACCAAGTAGGAAAGTATCCGGTGGATGCGCGGATTGATCACATGGCACGCCCACTCCTTGTATATGCAATGCCAAGCGAAGACAAAGTCAACATCGCCACAATATCTCTGCTAATGTTTGAAAAGTGGGGACTTCAATTTCAGTCGCTGGGGATTTTTGAGGATCAAGAGTCTCTCCCGACTAAAACGGTTGCTCGGTTCACCGATGTTTGCGAGAAGATGTTTTCAAATCTAGAGGGCAATAAAGATCGAATTGCTAGTTACCTAGGAAAGGCTCTTGAAAGAATAAGATAATGGGAAAACCAGGAAATAAAATACGCATCCCGCTCCCTGAGAAAGAGGCCATCAACCTCTTGCTTCAGGTGAAGCCGACCGCTGACATGCCCCGCCAGGCATCGCATCCCTCAAAGCCAAAGCACAAGGGGAAGCGGTCGAAGTAACGTTGCGTGGTGAAGACGTGCCAGAAGATTGGATTGATCGCTTCTCCAAGGTAAGTTTTTGGGTTCTCGTCGCGGGCATAGTCATCTGGCTGCTACTGTCATGGCTTGAGAAATAACCTATTGGGCTGAAGTCCCATCAAATCCGCCGCTCTACTTTGTCAAGTGCATAATTCCGCAAACTCTCAAGGCGAGCGATCCGGCATCGAGGTTCATTCGGCGGTGGAATTGGAGAGCACCCTACGAAGCAGCGCCATGCGGACATAAAGCCCGTTCTGCGCCTGGCGGAAGTAGGCGGCGCGCGGGTCGGAATCGGCTTCCATGGCGATTTCACCCACCCTCGGCAGCGGATGCATCAGAATGGCAGACTGCTTCATCCGCTTCAGGCTTGCGCCGTTAATCACATAGAGGCCGCGGCACTCTTCGTAGTCTGCAACGCGGTCTCCGAATCTTTCCTTTTGAATCCGGGTTTGGTAGACCACATCCACTTCCGGCAGCACCTTATTCAGGTCCGGCTCCTCCACGAACTCCACCCCATGCTCGCGCAAGTGCAGGAGAATGTCCTCCTTCATGCGCAGCAACGGAGGAGCGACGAAATAGAGGCGAATGTCCTTGAATTTGGCAAGCAAGTAAGCCAGAGAGCGGACCGTCCTTCCCTGCGCAAGGTCCCCCACCATGGCGATCTTCAAGCCGTCGATGGCGCCGGTCTCCTTGCGAATCGTATAAAGGTCCAGCAACGCCTGGGTGGGATGCTGTCCCACTCCATCGCCCCCATTGATGACCGGCACTCGCGAGACCGCCGCGGCGCGCCGCGCCGCTCCGACTTCATAGTGCCGGATCACGATAACATCCGCATAGCCATTGATGATGCGGATGGTATCCTCCAGAGTTTCGCCCTTCGACACTGACGAAAACTCCGCGGCGTTTTCCGTGCTGATCACCCGCCCGCCCAGCCGGTGCATGGCCGCCTCAAACGAGAAGCGGGTGCGCGTGGATGGCTCGTAAAAGAGCGTGGCCATGATGCGGGTGTGATACTCAGTTCCGCCACCCTGCTTGGCCAGGCTTTCCATGGCGGCGGTGGCGTCAAAAAGCTCATGAAGTGTCACCAGGTCGAACTGCTGCGCCTCAATCACGTGGAATAGCTTCATGCACGGCTCCAAACGAATGCTACCGGTGCGCTCCCGGAAGACACCGGTGCGCTCGTTCTCTGAAGGAAATTTCAAAGAGCTATCAGCAATCAGCCTTCAGCGGCAAGCAAAAGAACCTACGAATGCTGAAAGCAGAAGGCTGAACGCTGACGGTTCTTAGATCACACTCCATCGCGGGGGCGGTTCTCCCGAACGTAAAGTGTGTTTTGCACGGGCTCGGCCTCGCATTCAATGGCCAGGACCGTGGCCGGTTCGTCCGGAGGCTGCACTGGCAAGCCGGTAAGTTTCAACTGGAAATCGGTCTGTTGGAAATTGATCTTCTCACCCGTCGCCAGATAGCGGGCGGATTTCACTTTGGTCATCAGGCCGCTGATTGCCACGTAACTGCCCGGCCAAAAGTAGACGTGCATATAAAGCGTGTTGCCCTTGCGCGTAAAACCCGCATAAACGGAACTGTTGACCTGGCAAGGATCGGACCCATAAATCGTCGAGCCGTATTTCTTCATCCATGCGCCGGTTGCTGTCAGTACTTTCACCGATTCTTCGGGGATGGAGCCATCGCCTTTCGGTCCGATATTCAAGAGGTAGTTGCCACCCCCCTGTGAGCATTGGATCAGGTTGCGGACGATGGTCTTTGTACTTTTCCAATTATCATCGGCGCGCTGGTAACCCCAACTATCATTCATGGTCATGCACGCTTCCCAGGCGCGTCCCTTCTGCGCAGCCTGGATGTGCTGCTCCGGCGTGGAAAAGTCGCCGGGAAGGCCGTTGCGGTTATTGACGATGATTTTCGGCTGCAAATTGAAAATCATGCGGTTCATCTTTTCCGATTCCCAGCCCTGAGCGGTCAAGGGCCAATCCACGTCATACCAGAGAACGTCGATCTGCCCGTAATGGCTCATGATTTCGCGAATCAATCCGTGCGTGTAGGCCACAAAACGCTGCCGTGCCGCTTCATCCGTGGCGCAGCGGGCGCCATCCGGGTGGTGCCAGTCCATCAGCGAGTAGTAAAAGCCAACACGCAGCCCCTGCTCCCGGGCCGCTTCCACATATTCCTTCACCAAGTCGCGCCCGGCGGCTTGTTTGGGGGCGCAATAAGAGGTGTGGCTTGTATTGAAATTGCAAAAACCCTCGTGGTGTTTGGTGGTCATCACCATATACTTCATGCCCGCCTGCTTGGCCAAGCTGGCCCAGGCGCGGGCCGCGTGCGGGTGAGGGTTGAATTGTTTGTCCAGCTTCATGTATTCCAGGACCGGAATTCCCTCCATTTCCATGGCCCACTCGTGGCGCGCCAAAACGCTATAGAGCCCAAAGTGGATGAACATTCCAAATCGCGCCTCGTGCCACCAAGCCATGCGCTCCGCTTGATTGTCCGGCGTATTGAAGCCCCCGGTAGTTCCGCTCGTCTGCGGGTCCAGGCCGAAGCCTCGTGCATACGAGCCGGCCGCAAGCGCCGTGCCGCCTGCGCCCAGAGTTTGAAGCCATTGACGACGTGAAAACAGATTGGAGTTCTTCATCGCACCCCCGCAATTATGGATTTGTTTGTTTCAAACACCCCGGAATGCTCCGTTCCCAGCTCCGGGCGATTCTGCCAAGAGAGGCTTTGGGCTGTTGGCACGTCCGCCGCAGATAATGAGGAAAATTTCACACGGACGCGCCGGGCCCGCCCGGCTCCGCGCTCATGCACCATCCCGCCTCACAGTACAGACTCCTCCCAATTCTCCAGCGCCTTCTTGATGCTCCCCATAAATTGATCAGCCACTGCCCCGTCCAGAACCCGGTGATCGAAGGAAAGCGAAAGATAGACCATGGGACGGATCGCAATGGCATCGTTGCGGACCACGGGACGTTTCTCAATGGTCCCAACACCCATAATCGCCACTTGGGGTTGGTTGATGATGGGCGTGCCAAACAGACTGCCGAAGATTCCCGGATTGGTGATGGTGAAAGTGCCGCCTTGCACGTCATCCACGCTTAGACGCTTGCTGCGCGCCCGCTCGGCCAAATCGCGGACCGCTCGCGAGATTCCCAGGAAGTTTTTCTCATCGGCGTGCTTCACCACCGGAACAATCAAGCCGGTTTCGAGCGCAACCGCAATCCCAATGTTAATATCTTTCTTATAAATAATATTTTCCCCGTCCAGCGAAGAATTGGCGAGGGGAAACTGCTTCAACGCCTGGACGGCGGCATGCACGAAGAACGGGGTGTAAGTGAGCTTGATGCCGTTGCGGCGCTCGAACTCGGCGGCATTGCTGCTCATGACCTCTGCCACGCGTGTCATTTCGACTTCAAAAACGGTGGCAACATGTGCGGAGGTCCGCTTGCTCATCACCATATGCTCGGCGATTTGCCGCCGCATGGCCGTCATCGGGACCACTTGAGTGGGCGCGGTAAAGATGATGGGCGGCGGCGCCGAAGATTGAGGCGGAGCTTGAGGCTCTGCTGCGACCGCTGCGGGCGGCGGCTGAACCCCGGTTGGAACCGGCGCCGCGCCGGCCGCAATCCCGGTCCCAAGCTGGGCCATGTAAACAAGAATGTCCTTCTTGCTGATTCGGCCCCCCAGTCCCGTACCCGGGACTCGCGCCAGATCGACATGATGCTCGCGCGCAATCTTGCGGACCAGTGGCGAGGAGCGGATCTTCTGCCCCGCGGCGGGCGCGCTCGAGGCCGAGGGCGGAGCCTCGGTTGCGGCAGGAGCTTCCTCTTCAGGCTTCGCAGCGGCTAAAGCGCCGGTTGCAGATCCCTCACCATCAATCTCAGCAACGATCGTGTTCACGTCCACGATGTCATTTTCCTTAAACAGAATCTTGGTCAGGATGCCCGAAGCGGGCGAAGGAATTTCCGCATCTACTTTGTCCGTTGAGATCTCAAACAAAGGCTCATCGCGCTCCACGCGCTCGCCCACTTTTTTGATCCAACGGGTGATGGTTCCTTCTGCAATGCTCTCACCCATTTGAGGCATGACAACGTTAGTAGGCATGAATCTCTCTCCCCCCCGGAGAAGTGGCAAGTGGTGAGTGGCAAGTGGAAAGCCGGTGGCAGTTCATTGTCAGCCGTTCACCTCGAGCTTTCGTCGAAGCGAATCGAGCATTTTGCTCAACTCGGTCGTCAGATTCGTGATTTCTTGAGTGTCCGCCTGGGTGCAGTATCCCAACTCAACACCAAGAATGACCTGCGTTTCCAATTCTGCAACAGATCCCTCTGAATGGGAAAGGAACTGAATAAACTCCTTCCGCGTGTGACGTGCCTGGCCTTCCGCGATATTAGAAGGGATCGGAACGGTAGCACGCCGCATTTGGGACACAAGTCCGAACTTCTCCGTCTCTGGAAAAGTTTGAGTTAGCTGATAAATTCCCTTCACAAGCGTCATACCCTTCTGCCAAACAAGCAAATCTTTGTAGCTTCTAACATTCTTCTTGCCGTTTGTAGCCTTCTGCTCTCCCACCCGCATTTTAAACTCATCCTCTGTCAACGATCTCTATCCCTAGTGTAGTGTCCAACAATTAAGTAGACAATGTTTTTGGCCTCTTCTTACTGCGAGGGTGCGTACAACCCGGTTGAATTTGTTCCCGCCGATTGTACACTTATTTATTGGACACTACACCAACTACTTCCAACCCGCCGCCTCTTGCTTGCCACTTGTCACTAACCACTCGCCACTTCTCAATATGCCGCGAGCTTCCGCGCTGCATCCACCACCTTCTCTACATTGGGCAGAAAATATTCTTCGAGTGGTGGAGAAAAAGGCACCGGCGTATCCGGAGACGTGACTCGGACAATGGGACCGTCCAGGTCATCGAAGGCTTTCTCCGCAATCACCGCCGCAAGCTCACCGGCCATTCCACCGATGCGCGTGTCTTCGTGCAGCAAGATCACCTTGCTGCATTTGCGAACGCTGGCGAGCACGGCTTCCTCGTCGTAGGGAAGCAGCGAGCGAAGGTCCACCACCTCCACGGAAACGCCTTCTTTCTCGAGCTCCGCAGCGGCATCGAGCGCCGTCCACACCATCGCGCCATAAGTAATAATAGCAACGTCTGTCCCTTCGCGGCGCACGGCGGCTTTACCGATGGGGACGATGTAATCCTCCTCCGGCACCTCGTCCTTAATGCGCCGGTAAAGGAACTTGTGTTCGTAAAAGATCACCGGATTATCATCACGAATGGCGGCCTTCATCAATCCTTTGGCATCGTAAGCGGTGGACGGAACCACCACCTTCAGTCCCGGCGTGTGCACAAACCACATTTCATTCGACTGCGAGTGGTAAGGTCCGCCGTGGACGCCTGCACCCGAAGGTCCACGGATCACCATAGGCACTTTTGCGCCCCAACGGTAATGAATCTTGGCGGCCATGTTCACGATCTGGTCAAAGCCGCAGGCGATGAAATCCATGAATTGCATTTCCACCACTGGCCGCAATCCCATTAATGCGGAACCCACGGCCGCGCCCACGATGGCAGATTCGGAAATGGGCGTGTCAATCACGCGTTGGGCGCCGAACTTCTCAAACATTCCCGCCGTCACTTTGAACGCGCCACCGTATTCGGCAATGTCTTCGCCGATCAGGAAGACAGAAGCATCGCGCTCCATCTCTTCCCAAATGCCTTGTTTAATGGCTTCCAGATGCGTCAAGACTGGCATCCATCCCTCCGTCCGCTTTTGGAACGTCGTAGGGGCGACCCTCGTGGTCGCCCCTGCACGGGCACAAAATCCGCCCCTGGCGGCCGCCGACGGGCGACCACAAGGCCCGCCCCGACAATGCTCTCAAACCGGTCTCTCCCACCAGCAATCGGGGCCACAGTAGACGCCTTCCGAGGCCGAAGCTCCTTCCGGCATCGGCGAAGATTCCGCAAATGCCACAGCTTCGTCGATCTCCTGATGAATCTTCTTTTCCAGGTTGCTAATGCGGGCTTTTGAAACTAACTTGCGGTCCAACAGCAGCTTCTCAAACCGCTGAATGGGGTCCTTGCCGGCCCATTCTTCCCTCAGACTTTCCGGAACGTATTCCGCCGCATCATGAGCGGAGTGGCCGGTCATGCGAAAGGTCTTGCATTCAATAAAACTTGGCCCTTCGTCGCGCCGCGCCCGGGCAATAGCCTCGCCAACAACCTGATGAACCTCCAACACATCGTTCCCGTCCACCACGACGCCCGGCATTCCGTAGCCCGGCGCGCGGTCAGCGAGATCCTTCACGGCGTATTGCTTGTTGGTGGCAGTGGAGTAAGCGTAAGCGTTGTTATTGCAAATGAAAATCACGGCCAGCTTCATCACGGCCGCCATGTTCATGGCTTCATGCACGTCCCCACGGCTGGTGGTTCCTTCGCCAAAGTGGACCAGCGCCACGTTCTTCGTCCCGCGTTGTCGGAAAGCGATCGCTACGCCGCAGGCTACGGGCAGGGTGTCCCCGAGCGGCGAAATGATAGGAATAACGCCACGTTCCAAGCTGCCGACGTGAGTGGTGTTCTCGCGGCCCCGTGAAGGGCCGTTGGCCCGGCCCAACCAATTGCAGAATATCTCCCGCAGCGTGAAGCCCCGAATCACAAAGGAAGAGAAATCGCGGTGGCTGGGCAGCACGACGTCGCCCGACCCCAGTTGGATGGCCGAGCCCACCCCGATCGCCTCCTGTCCGCGTCCGACGTAAACTCCGCCCACGATCTTGCCCTGCCGGTAGAGAACACGCTCAATCCGGTGCTCGCACTCGCGCGTCAGCTTGAGATAGTAGAGCATACGCTCAAGCAATGCCGAGTTCGGACCAGCTTCCTTGGGCTTAGCCGTCTGGGTTTTTAGTGAAGGCATGGGAACTCGTCGGGAGTCATTCGATTCGCCCTGCGTCTACAGAAAAATTAAGAGCCTTTGTTTTCATATACATTCTAGCTTCGTTCCTTCAATTTGACCCTACGAAAAGCCGGTCCGCTATTCCTCGTCCTCGGTCATGACAGGAGACGCTGGGTTCGTTCATGCGCGAGTCTGGCAGGGGCCAGCATAGCAAATTCGAAGGCGAACAATGAGATGAGTGAGACAGTTTTCATTGAATGCCTAATCGAGGACTCAACCTCCGAAATCCCGTAGGGGCGACCTTGTGGTCTCCCGCGGGCGGGCACAAGGTCTTGCCCCCTTTGACGACCGGCTATGCCCAGACGGACCGTGCCGCTCCTTCGGGCGGCGGAAACGGGCTGGCTTCTGCAAAAGCGAGGTCGGAGCGAATCTCCTCCTCCAGCCGCGCCTCGATCCCAGACTTCTCCATTTCGGTCATCAAGCTCCTCGATGCCAGCATCTGCTCGAATACCAGGATTGGGTCGCGCTTGCGCCAAGCATCCAGCATTTCCATGGGGACGTAGCGAGCGTCATCGTGCTCGGCGTGACCTTTCATGCGCATGGTTTTCGCTTCAATCAACGTTGGACCGTCTCCGGCACGGCCCCGCGCAACGGCGTGGCGAGTGGCCTCGTAAACCTCCACCACATTGTTGCCGTCAATACTCTCCGCAGCGATTCCGTACCCTTTGCCGCGATCGGCGATATGGATGTTTGCCATCTGCCTTTCGACCGGTGTGGAATAGGCCCAGCCGTTGTTTTCCGCAATCACGATCAAGGCCAATTTCTGGACTGCCGCAAGATTCAGGCCTTCATGAAAGGGCGTGGTGCTGGTTCCACCGTCACCGATAAAGGTGAGCGCCACCCTTTTCTCGCCGCGCAACTTGGAGGCCAAAGCCACGCCTGCCAGAACCGGGATCAACTCACCGAGCATACTGATGGGAGCGATGACCCCGCGGTCGACATCACCGAAGTGGGTATTCGCGTCCCTTCCTTCCGTGGGGCCATCCTTGCGGGCCATATATTGAAGAAAGAGATCACGCGGACGGTAGCCGCGGACCAGCACAGCGCCGGAATCGCGGATCATCGGCCCGACGAAATCTCCCGGTTCGAGGGCGTAAGCGGCGCCCACGGCAATCGCTTCCTGGCCGAGCGAGGAGTATACTCCACCCACCACTTTGCCCTGCCGGTAAAGATTGCTCAATTGCTCATCCACTCGGCGATTGAGCCGCAGGTAGTAATAGAGATCGTGAAGCTGTTGGCGGCTAAGCGATGCAAGGGATGCGTCCGCCAGAAGTAGGGACGAAGATTTCCCGTTGCGCGACCTTGCCAGCTTGGGCGTGGATAGCGATGATTTTCCACTGCGGGCCGCGCTGGACTGCGCAGCCCTTTTCTTTTCAAACTTCTTCATGGTGGTCCAATACGCCCGCAGGCTGCGGTTTGGCTTCCATCTCCAGGCCAAACACCGCGCTGAAATGTTCAATAACCCGTTCGCGGACTTCCTGCATTGAGACCTTACGGCCCAGAAGCCTGCGGAGCGACGTGACGCCCTTGTCCGGGATCCCGCAGGGGACGATCCACCTGAAATAGCGCAAGTCCGTGTTCACGTTGAGCGCGAAACCGTGAGAGGTGATCCAGCGGGAGACGTGAACTCCCAGCGCCGCCAGCTTTTCGTTGCCCAGCCAGACGCCAGTTACGCCTGGAATTCTCGCCGCTTTGATTCCGTAGTCAGCGGCAAGGCGGATCAAAGCCTCTTCCACCGATCGCATGTACCATGCAATATCCCGGCGATGGCGGGTGAGATCGAAAATCGGATAGCCCACAAGCTGGCCGGGGCCATGATAGGTGATGTCACCACCGCGATCGGTTTCAAACAACTGAACACCGGCCTTCTGCAGCCAATCCGGTGAAACCAGCAAATTCTCACGGCGCGCGTTGCGGCCAAGAGTGAAGACGTGCGGGTGCTCCAGCAGGATCAGAGTGTCCGGGATTTCCTGGGCTTTGTGCTGGGCGATCCGCTCCCCCTGCAGGTCAAGGCCATCCTGGTAGGTTACCATGCCGTATTGTTCAACCTGGCAGAGCATCGGGTTACGTCAGATACGTCGATGCAACTCTAATTGCCGCATGGGAACCCTCACCAACAGCTTTGCGGTTCCACCTGCCCCAAAGGGCGAGGGCCTGAAGTGAGGAATATCCTTCTATGGCACAGATCAAATATGGATCGCCTCATCCACCGCGGCGTGTGCGGCTTCGAGCACGGCCTCGGTCAGCGTGGGGTGAGGATGGATGGCGTGGGCAAGGTCTTGCGCCGTCGCCTCCAACCGCATCGCCACCACCGCTTCGGCAATCATCTCCGTCACCCGAGTACCAATCATGTGAACACCCAAAATCTCACCATATTGTCCATCGCTTACGATTTTTACGAATCCCTCGCGGCTCCCCAATATTGCAGCTTTGCTGTTGGCGGAAAACGGAAACTTGCCGACCCGAACTTTGAAACCTGCTTCCCGCGCTTGCCGCTCTGTCATGCCCACGCTTGAAACTTCCGGCTCGCAATACGTGCAATTGGGAACGTGAAGATAGTTGATCGGCTCAACGGGCTGGCCGGCCGCATGGGTCACGGCGATGATGCCTTCCATATGGCCCACGTGCGCCAGGAGCGGACTTCCCGCCACGATGTCGCCAATCGCATAAACTCCTGGCTCATCCGTCTGCATGTTTCCGTTCACCTTTACAAAACCCCGCTCCAATTGCACCCGGGAACTTCCCAATCCGATTCCCTGGGTATTCGGCGAGCGTCCCACGGCCACCAGCAACGTCTCCGCATCCAAGCGGCCCGGCTTCCCGTCCGGGCCGGAATGCTCCACGGAGATGCCCTTCGGGTTCTTGGTTGTTTTCTCGACGCGCGCCTGCGTGAAGATTTCAATACCTTGCTTGCGGAAGGATTTTTCGAGTTCCGCCGACACTTCCTCGTCTTCAAGAGGCACGATGCGAGGCAGCATTTCCAGGATGGTCACCTGGGTCCCCAAGCGGTGAAAGATGGATGCGAATTCCACCCCCACGGCGCCCGCCCCAATGATCACCATCGACTTGGGAATCTTTTTTAGCGAAAGGACTTCCTTATTGGTGAGGATGGTTCGTGCATCCGGCTTGAGACCGGGCAGCATTTTAGCCTCCGAACCGGTGGCCAGCATAATATTGTTGGCGCTGAGCTCGCGCCCCGGAGCATTGCCAACGGTTACCTGGATTTGGCCAGGGCCGGCAAGCTTCCCAAAACCTCGAATCATCTCCACACGGTTTTTCTTCAGAAGGTATTCGACGCCTTGCGCAAGCTTTTTAACGATCTTATTTTTGCGCGTCTGAACGGCTTCCCAATCCAGAGTGAAACCTTTAATGGTGATGCCAAATTCGCGGGCATTTTTGACGGTATCGTAAACTTCCGTGTTAAAAAGCAGAGCCTTGGTGGGAATGCAACCCCAGTGGAGGCAGGTCCCACCAAACTTGTCGTCCTTCTCGATGATGGCCGTCTTCAAGCCCAATTGTCCGGCGCGAATGGCCGCTACATATCCGCCCGGCCCACCACCGATCACGGCAAGGTCAAAAGTTGAATTCTCCGCCAAGTTGCAAACCTCCGCCCAAAGTGAAAGGGTAACGGCGCGCGAAATCCAGCCCAAATAACGGCCCCGGACTATGGGAAAGCAAAACTGGAGCTCCGCGGTTACAGCTTCGCCCACGGCTGTCACATTGGCTCTCTTGCCCCGTTCCAAGAGCCTCATCTTATCCTAATGCTAGGAACACGGACAAGCACGCGACCGAAAGGCAATGGGGCAGCCGAATGTCCCGGGACTCCCCACCGTCCCCAAGTCCAGTAAACTCAGGTATCATCGTAGTGCAGGCCGCGGACCGCCAACGGAGCGGCACAGACAGGCAACCGGAAAACGGGCCAGGAAACGAAATTGAACGATTCTCTCTCCATCCTCAATCTGAGCCAGACCGTACCCGCGCCGGAGAGCCATCCGGGGCACCAACCACCCCGCCGCCGCAAGCGGGTGCTGCTTCGCAGCCTGCGCTACCTCTTCACTACGGAGGTTCATGTCTACGCTTCTTCCATTGCGGCAAACGCCTTGCTCGCTTTCTTTCCCTTCATGCTTCTGATGCTGACCATCTGCTTGCGATGGTTACACTGGAATGTGGCTTACGGCGTGGTCCTGGAGTGGCTGCACGCCAATCTGCCGGCGGGCGCCAATTTCGTCATTCGGAACCTCGTGGTTCTTGCCGTGGGCCACCGCAGGTTGCAGGCTATCTCAGCCATTATGCTCCTCTTCACCTGCACCGGCATCTTCATGCCCGTGGAGATCGCGTTGAACCGGGCTTGGGGCTTCGGCAGGAACCGCAGCTTTCTGAGGAATCAATTGATCTCGACGGGCCTTGCCCTGGCATGCGGCGCCTTGTCCTTCCTCACCATTATAGGGACGGCCCTCGCCCAAACCGCACTGCGAGTGAACTACCATATCCACCTGAATCATGGGCTGTGGGGAGCTTGGTTCCAAATCGTGCTGCAAATCATCACCCTTCCCTGCATCGTCTCCATTCTGTTCCTGGTTTATTATTTTCTTCCCAATGGTCCCGTGCCGGCGGGCCACGCCCTTGCCACCGCCATCATCGTGTCCATCTTGTGCCTGGGAGGAAGATTTGTGTACACGCTGAGCCTGCCCTTCCTCCGCTTTCGGGATGTCTATGGCCCTTTTGCTCTGTCCGCCACGCTGCTGCTCTGGGCCTTTGCCGGAGCGCTGGCTCTGCTGTGGGGGGCACACATCTCTGCGCAAATCTCATTCGCCGGTGAGGAAGGGTAGGAGCGCTTGGAGCGGTTCTGAATCCACCTTAAGCAATCACGAGGATCACCCCTGCCAACACCGTTTTTCGACGATAAGCTTGTTGCAAAACTTTAGGAGCGGAGAATCTATCCACCGATGGCGCAACACATCAACACCATGGACATGGTTCGAGCACTACGGCGGGCCCTCGCCAAGAGCCGCGAGGAGTACGAAAACGCTTTGCGCAAGATGCCCTTGGGTGATGGTCCCATCTTCGTCGTTGCTGACGGACCCGGCTATCTCGCGGCACAAACCGCTGCGCTCTCCTTTGAACATCTTGCGGGGCGGCCCTGTCTGGGGCGGTCCTTCGCCGAGTTCAGCGCCTATGATCTTCCCTTGCTCCGTCCGCACACGCCGGTGCTGGCGATATCAGTTTCCGGCACAACGGAACCAGCGGTTGAAATCTTGGTGGCCGCCAAACGCCGCGGAGCGTGGCTGGCAGTCCTCACCCAAGATCCTCGCAATCCGCTCGCCACCGTTGCGGACGAGTTTCTTCCGCTGCGCCTGGACGCTGAGGACCGCAGTGCAGCACAAAACTTGATCTCTGTTCATGCCGTGGCTGGCAGTCTCGGTCTTTACGCCGGTCTCATTTTCAAACCACACCAATCCCAGCGAGAAAGCCATCTTGCCCAGTTAGAGGAATTGCCGGACCATTTGGACCATGTCTTCAGCCATTCTTCGAATGCTGCCCGGGAAATGATCGAGGAGATCCGGCGGCTCCATCGTATCCTGATTCTGGGATGCGGTTTTTCCAGGCCCGCCGCCGCGCAAGGCGCGGCTTGGTTAGAGGCAGCGTTAGGGCGCTGGACACTGGGCGGAAGCCCCTCCGAGTTTCCTGTTTCAATGCCGGACTTGTGTAATGAGGGAACGGGCATTATTTTTCTTTCCGGGTCCCAATCACCGCACAAGAAGCTCATCCATCAACTCGCTGAGGAAGTGGAGCAAAAGAACCCGGTCATCCTGGCCATCAGCGACGGCGGCGATTCCGGGATCATCCGCCGCAGTAAACTCTCCCTCCTGATTCCTTCTGTCCATGAAATGCCTGCAGCAGTCCTGCAAATGGCCCTCTTGCAGTGGATGGCTTCCCTGGCCGGGCGCCCAACGCCCCAGGTTGCCGGAACGGGTAGCGGGGCCTGATGGAATCGTGCTCCTGGGTACCACAACTCTGGCAGTGCGGCAGCAGCCGGCCGAAAGAACCCTCCAGGATCAACATAATAGTTGACGTACTACTTAATTAATGATTTATTAATAATATGCAAATAGGAAAAAAGCTTAGAGCTCTGCGACTTGCAAAAGGTTTGTCTCAAGGTGATATCGAACGCCGCTGCGGGCTCTTGAGATCTTACATTTCCCGCGTCGAGGGAGGATATACCTCACCGACCCTGCAGACCCTTGAAAAGTTCGCTGAGTCGATGGGGATGGAAGCTTATCAAATTCTCTATCCAGACTCCGGGCACCCCCACAAGCCTCCGGTCAATTCCCATCCACCGATCTCCGAATCCGCCAGGAAGCTGGTGAAGCTTTTCGACGGGATGAGCAGGAACGACCGGAAACTTCTCCTTACCCTTGCTGCCAAGCTGGCCAAAGGTTGATTGCACCGGCGGCTCGTCCCGCGCCGCACCCCGGCACGGTTCACTTAGCCAGCTATCCCGTTGGAGCCTTGATTCCCACGCGCTGTAGGGGCGGGCTTGGTGCTTATAAGCGCTAAGATAAGGTAAGATGCCTCAATTTCTGCGGAAGAAAAGGCCCGCTAAATGGAGTATTTCTGCGCGGAAGTCTTCCTATCTTAGCGCTTATGGGCCTGGTGCCCGCCCGTGGGCGACCACCAGGGTCGCCCCTACGAGTCATCCCCTTATCTGAACAGGAATGCGCATACCCAGGATTATTCGCGATGTCTTACTCGGAAACCACCAAGTCGCCCTTGTAGCGCAGCGGGCGCATGGTCTGGCAATTCCGCAGGCGCAAAGCGGCGGGTGAGGGGTGCCGGTTGTTAAGATGGAACAGTTATTTCTGAACAGGCCCTAGAGCTTTTTCAGCCTCACCTTGATCCCCTTGCGAGGGCGCAACGTGAGCGAAGGGCTGAGCGCTACCTTGTGATTGGGGGCGAGCGTGACCTGGAATTTTTGGGCGATCGTGGCAAGCAGCAGCGCCACTTCGGTGAGGGCAAAGGTGTTGCCGATGCAGATGCGCGGGCCCGCGCCGAAAGGAATATAGGCGCAGCGTGGAAGGCTTTTCGCGAAATTATTGTCCCATCGCTCGGGCCGAAACACCTCCGGGTCTTCGTAGTAGCGCGGGTCGCGGTGGACGGACCACTGAAAAATAGCTACGGTGGCGCCCTTGGGAATCGTGTACCCGCCAATTTCAACATCATTCAACGACTCACGAACAATGCCATAGGCCGGTGGGTAAAGGCGCAGAGATTCCTTCACGATCCAATCGGTATAGGTGAGCTTGGGAATATCCTCCGTAGTCGGGGCGCGGCCCGCAAGCACCGTGCCGAGCTCCTCAGAGAGCTTGGCCACCACCTCCGGGTGTTGCGCGAGGAGGTACCAGGTCCAGGAGAGCGCCAGCGCCGTGGTTTCGTGACCCGTAAAGAAAAGGGTCATTACTTCGTCTCGCACCTGATTCTCCGTCATTCGCGTGCCATCTTCGTCCTGGACTCGCAAGAGGGAAGAAAGAATATCGCCGCGGTCGCCACTCTGGGTGAGCCGCTCATGAATGACGCGCCCGACGATCTGGTTGAGCCGCCGAATGGCATTGCGATAGCGGATATTGCCGGGCGTAGGAAGCCAATCGGGAATCACGTAAAGGCCAAAGCGGTCATCAAACTGGTCAAAAAAGATGCGGAGCGCTTCTCCAGCCTCGCGCGTGTCCGACGAAATATCATTCCCCAAGAGCACCTGAGAAATAATCTCCATCGTCAAGTTGGTCATGTCCTCATGGATGTCGCGAACCTCTCCGTCCTTCCAGGATTCAAGCATCCGGTCCGTATATTCCATCATGGTTTTCGCGTAACCGGCGATCCGCGAATGATGAAATGCGGGCTGGAGCAGACGGCGCTGGCGGAGCCAGAAGCTTCCCTCGCTGGTCAACAACCCCTGCCCAAGGAGGGCGCGGCTTTCCTTCAGAAAAACGGATTTGATGAAATTGCTGTTCTTGGTGATCAGAACGGTCTCAATGTCGTCCGGATTGCTGACAATGTAAGCCGGTATATTGACGACGCGAACGTAACACACGTCGCCATACTCCTTCACGCAATGCGTGAGGAAATCGAGTTCGTCCCGGCGAATCTCATTCAGAGATCCCAGCAAAAAGTTGCCCTTCGGGCCGGGAGGTAGCGTGGCGGTTCCCATTCATCAATCTCCATCTGCCTTCGGAATGTGGTCGAGATCTATAGATTTTATCATGTGCCAATAGGATGCGCCAAATTGGAACTTGTTTGTATGGCCAGAACAAGATGACAAGAAGAGGCTGAGCGGAAGAAATACTGCACCGGACACTCGCCAAGGAATTGCCGGGATGACGTGCAAAACCGTAGCAGGATCATGGCGCGCCTGGAGGGACTCGAACCCCCGACCTACAGATTCGAAGTCTGCCGCTCTATCCAACTGAGCTACAGGCGCGCGAATAGGTTTTCCTAGCAACATACTACGAATCGACTGCCGCTGGCCACCGCAAAGTTCCCCGATCCTGCTTTAGTACGAGCCCTTTCGAAGTTGCTCCTGCGCCCTTGCGCGGACAGACCCAATTCCGCGACAATTGGAAATCTTATGCTACGCGGCCCCGGCGACAGGAAGCGGCGGGCGCGGTGGATGAAAATGAAGCATTAAATGGACTGCCCGGAGGCGCATGGGAAACCCGAAGCAAAGCGAGACCGCAAAAATTGACCCAAGGTACAGTTGTTTCAAGCTAAAGGTGGGCCGCTCGAAAATCCAAGGCCGGGGCGTCTATGCCGGGCAGAGGATTCCGCCGGGGCGGAAAGTCATCGAATACACCGGCGAGCGGGTTCCCCAGGAAGATGAGAAGCGCCTTGAGGAGTCCCTGTACCTTTTCATCCTCAATAAGAAATGGATGATCGACGGCGCGGTGGGAGGATCAGGCGCTGAGCTCATCAATCACTCGTGCTGTCCAAACCTGGCAACGCGAATCCTGAAAGGACATATCCTCTATTTCAGCCGGCGCTGGATCGAAAAAGGCGAGGAATTGACCATCGATTATAACTACGATGATACCGACGACACGATGATCTGCCGATGCGGCTCAAAACAGTGCCGGGGGACGATTAACATCAAATGACGTCAACTGGCGTGGGACCTCAAACCGTGCTCTGCCGTCAAAATTCACTGCGGCCACTCCAGACGACAACTCCGGCGCCGGCGGCCATGCACAGCGCTCCATACAGGAACGCGAGGACCGGTGAAACTCTTGACCAGAGCAAACCCACCAAGACACTGGCCAGGAGATCCCCCACGCCGTTGACCGCGCCCAACAAGCCGAATGCGGATCCGTGGCGGACCTCATCGGCAACCAGATCCGCAGTGATGGCGTCCTCCAGCGAGTCATAAACGGCCACGGAAATTCCCGCCAGGGCAAACAGCAGAAGTAGGAAAGGAATGCCACGCAGCGCGGCGTAAAATGCTCCGGCAAATCCGGCCGCCGCAAGTCCACCACAGCCGTAGCCGGCAGCCAGCAGGCCGCGGCGGCCGATGCGGTCCGATACCGCTCCGATTGGATAGGAAGCGGCCGCGTAGAAGACGTTATGCACCACGTAAAGCATTGCCGCCACCGCTGCGGCTCGCGCCATACCGAAGCGGGGAGTCAGGAGCACGGTGGCAGCCAGGATCATCATGGCGCGGGCGTAATCGCCCATTCCAAAGAGTCCAACCCCCATCAGAAACCGCCAGAAAGGAGCGGGCCAGCTTCGGAATGCGCTCAAGAACTTTCGGGGAACCGGCGAGCGGGGGCTCTCCACGATCATTCCGCCAAAAGCCAGCGCCGCTCCCACCCCGGGAATCAAACTGATGAGGAAAACCCGGCGGAAGGCCAGGTCAGCGCCCACATGTCGCGCTTCAAAATGAGCGAGCAGGGCCACGCTCAGCAGCGGCCCGATAATGGCGCCAATCGTATCCCCGGCCCGCTCAAACCCGAACGCTTTGCCCCGGTCCTCTGCCGCCACCGAAGACGCCAGAATGGCTTTGCGAGCCGGACTGCGCAAGCCTCGTCCGAACCATCCGGTGGTGCGTGCAAACAAGATCAGCGGCCATCCCCGCGCCAGAGCAAGCAGACCGTTGGTGAGTCCGGTCAGCAAGTAGCCGCTCACCGCCAATGGCTTGCGCCGGATCAGCCGGTCTGACAGCCATCCGCCGCCCAGCTTCACGAAGCTCGCCGTCGAATCCGAAATTCCCTCGATGGCGCCCAAGGTCACGGCTGAAAGACCCAGCACGGTCAGGAACCCTGGCAGCAAAGCCGTGACCATTTCATGGCCGATGTCGGAAAGCAGGCTGACCAAGCCCATGCCCACCACATTGCGGTTGAACCACGCCGGCTTGGAGGGTACGGTCACGGCGGGTGATGGAAGTTGGCCCATGATTTCTGGAGTCTAAGTGCAGCGTCTTGTAAGTTCGCTCACGCATTCTCGCACCCCCTCACCCCGGCCCTCTCCCCGCTTGCGGGGAGAGGGCCGGGGTGAGGGGTCAGGCGACGCCTCTGACATCAAGATCATGAGGCTCCCCTTGTCTGAACAGTATTGGGGTTAATCTTCAGTTGCTGCGACGGCCGGAGCAGGAATTCGTTCCTTCACTTCGATCACCGGAGATCCAGCCGGCCTCGGTTTTTCGCTGGAACCCGCCTCCGGAGCAGCGAAGCGTTCCCGAATCCTTCCGTCCAGCACCCGGGCGATGCCCGACTGAAGTTGCGTGAAGATGGTCCGGACGTCCGCTGAAGCATCGATTACCTCAAAATCGTATTCTTGCGCCAGCGTGTCAAACTGCGCCAGAAGCGAACTCTGATACTTGCGGAAACTTTCATACATATCCTCGCTGGGGTGAAGGTCCATGCCCGATTCCCAGTAGTCGAAGCCTCGCGAAAAGACGACGCGAGGAATCAGGTCATCCACCCCAATACGGAGATAGAACACCGCGTCCGGCTTCAGAGCGTAACTATAAATGTTGCGAATCCAGGCTGGGTCGAGCCCGCGCACCATGGCTCGCGCCATGAGCGAATAAATATATCGGTCGGTGAGCACCACAAAGCCGGCGCGCAGGGCGGGAATGATCTGGTTCTTCAGCCGGTCGGCAAAATCCGTGGCATAGAACAAGGTCAAAGTAATACGGCCCAGGGTGTGGCCCTCCTTGGCTTTCTTGATGCCTTTCCCGGCCAGTTCTGAGCGGGTGATGCCGGTGTCCACCACGGCGTGGCCTTGCTGTTCAAGCCACGGCCTGAGCAGATGAAGCTGGGTCGAGCGGCCCACGCCGTCCGTCCCTTCGATCACGATCAACTTTCCGGTTAAATCGGCCAGATCGATTCCTGGTAAAAGAACTCCGTAAGTTTCTCTCAAGGCGCTACCCTCAACCTCTTGGCTTGGGTCAGCCGCCCCCTGACAATCTGGCGCATTTGAGATTGCTGCGCCTCGATCGGCAAGGCTGCGTCGATCACCATCA
This sequence comes from Terriglobia bacterium, assembly GCA_035531475.1. Classification (GTDB taxonomy): domain Bacteria; phylum Acidobacteriota; class Terriglobia; order UBA7540; family UBA7540; genus CALCEB01. The sequence continues at coordinate 2,218 of DATKST010000097.1, read as the reverse complement.
AGTCAAACTCCGCGATCATCTTTTCGTATTCGTCCAAAATCCGTCCCTGAAAAAGGCGGAAACTCTCATCGGGATTCTCACTCAGGTCAAGATCCATGCCCGCCTCGTAATACTTGAATCCTTTCCGGCCCACCAGGATGCGCTTCATCGCCACTTCCAGCGAGACGCGAAAATAAAAGGCCACGGTGGGCTTGACGGCGAAGGCATAGAGCTCGCGGACCCATTTGGGTTCCATGCCGCGCACCACATCGCGGGCGAAAGCCGTATAGATATAGCGGTCGCACAGCACCACCGCGCCTGCCTTGAGCAGCGGAATGATGTTGTGCTCCATGCGATCGGCGAAGTCGGTGGCGTGGATCAGGCTGAAGGTGGAGGGTGCCAGCATTTGCTTCTTCTTGCCCCGCCGCGTGATGTCCCGGACCAGCGGCGATGAGTTCCATTCGCTGAACACCACCCCGTAGCCTTCCGACTTCAACCACTCATTGAGGAGCATGATCTGGGTGGACTTGCCGGACCCGTCAATGCCCTCAACCACGAATAGCTTTCCAGGAAATCGATGCTCGCCGTACCTTTTCAATGGTGACTCCCTTGCTATGGCCCAAAACCTGCGAATTTAAGAAGGTATCATAACCGTTGGCCGTGGGAAAGGCGGCCACTATTCACGTTGTTTTCCCTTTTCTAAAGATCGCGCCAACCGCACGACTTCAAACCCGAATCGATCCCGCAATTGATCGGCGGTTTTGAGCGCCCGGCCCATCTTAAGGTCACGTTCGGCATCGAGCAGCCCGGCCTGCCGCGCTTCCGCCACCAGATTTGAAGCACGCACGCCGAGCAGCCGGACCTTCTGGTTGCGCTCGTAGGTGGCCCGGAACAGTTCGAGGGCGGCCTCATAAATCTCATGATCGAAATCCGACGCTTGGGGAAGCGTGTGTTCCCGCGATACGGTTTCAAAGCTCGCGTAGCGCAGCTTCAGCCCGATAGTGCGAGCCATGTAACCGTGGCTCCGCAGGCGGTGGCCCAGACGCTGTGAAAGCCCGGAAAGGGTTTGCTGAATGGTTTCGAGATCGGCGACGTCGATGGCGAAAGTAGTCTCGTGACTGAGGGATCGAGCTTCTTCGTGCCAGGCGTAGGCTTCAATATCCTGACCGAAAGCCTTGCGATGAAGCCATTCTCCAAATTTGCCAAACTGCTGCTGGAGTTTTTCCGCGCTCTGCCGCTGCACGTCGCCAATCGTCTTGATGCCCACAGCCTGCAGCTTGGGTTCGCTGACCTTGCCCACGCCCGGCATCCGGCGGATGGGCAGCGGCGCCAAAAACGCCGCCTCACAGCCGGAAAAAATACAGAGCAAACCGTGTGGCTTGGCCTGGTCTGACGCAATCTTGGAAACGACGTGCGATCCCGATGCGCCCACGGAGCAACGCAATCCCGTCGCCTGTTTCACAGCGCGGATCAAGGTGTCCGCAGCGCGCAGCATGGGACCGTGCAACCGCTCGCAGCCCGTGAGGTCGAGATAGGCTTCATCCACGCTTACCATCTCCACCACCGGCGTGAAGCTCAGAAAGATATCATGCAGCTTTTGGGAATACTCGCTGTATTTCTCATAGCGCCCGCGCAGAAAGACGGCGCCGGGGCAAAGCCGCTTTGCCTGTTGCAGCGGCATCGCCGAATGCACTCCGAATTTACGGGCATGGTAACTTGCCGATGCCACCACCCCACGGCCTCGCGGGTCGCCGCCCACAATCACCGCCTTGCCGATGAGTGAGGGGTCCTCCAACTCCTCAACAGAGACGTAGAAAGCGTCCATATCGACATGCAGAATCTGGCGCGTCATGGTCACAGAATACCTCATCCATTATTTCCCGGCTTCAGGGTGGTTTTCAAGTTCCACCGCAAGTTCCCCTGGGCCACTGGTGCGAGCCTGGAACCGCGGCCGCATCCCGGAGACAAATAAGGCTCCCGTCGTTGCCGTTCCGCCAGGCACCTATTTCCGCTTGGTACGCCATTCCTGCTTGGCACCGTCATTTTGGTGGGTACCATCATTCCCGTGAAGGCTTGTCTCCTTGACCGGGCAACTGGATAGTGACCTGTCCCACTTAATTCTTTACAGGCGCTCAGTGCTCGGGTGGGTGATGTCTACTCTTTGTTCGCCGCTTACGAGAGAAGGCGGTAGCTGCCGCTACCGCAGTCCACGGCGGGCTTCGCCCGCAAGTTCACGGCA
>DATKST010000096.1:0-8344 GCA_035531475.1 Terriglobia bacterium | reverse complement strand
CTTGCGGACTCTTCCTCCCTCAGCACCACCCCCGCCGCTCCTGGCGACGCGAATAATCCCATGCGAATCTGGCCCCGGCGCCGAATGCACGCCACCACAACCACTTTTCAGCACTTCCCTTAATGGATGCGGAATCGCTGGAACTTACTACTTTGCCTTGACACGACACGCCGCAGTTTGGAAGACTCCAAAAGGGAGGATTTCATGGCGCAAAAGCTATCAATGGCCCTCGCCGTAGTGATAACTGCCATCTTCAGTGTTGAGGGCGCATCAGCCGTAACGCTCAATGATGAAAACGCCGACGCCCACCAATTGATCTCCGCCGCCATCGGGCAAGCTTCACGCCTGCACAAGAATATCATCCTAGATTTCGGGGCGAATTGGTGCTTTGACTGTCACGTTCTGGAGTCGGAGATCGAAACGCCGGGGTTGGCAGTTCTCGTCGACCGCAACTTCGTGGTGGTTCAAATTGATGTGGGAAAGTTCGATAAAAATCTTGACCTCGCACGAAAGTACCACGTGCCTCTGAAGTACGGAATCCCAGCGCTGGCCGTGCTCGATGCGCACGGGCGGCTCCTTTATGCGCAGGATCACGGCCAGTTTGAAGACGCAAGGCACATGAACCCCTCGGCGTTGAAGGTGTTTCTTGACAAGTGGAAACCGCGCCCAGGTTTGGCGAAATAATGGGTCTGTCGCATCCAAACGGACGCCGATGTGTGGCTTGACCCGGGCGGTGTTGCAGGTTAGACTTTGAAAATCGTGCGCCTGTAGCTCAGATGGATAGAGCGGTTGCCTCCGGAGCAACAGGTCGGGGGTTCGAATCCCTCCAGGCGTACCAGTCATTCTAAAGGACTTAAGTTCCGTGGGGCGTTCCCCCAAAAGTACAAGTTCGTACAATCACCTTTCGCCACAAGATATCTATCACCTTGGAAGCCGCTTCCCTCTTAGCCGACGTGACGGCTTGGGTGTAGATATTCATGGTGGTTTGGATATCGGCATGGCGTAGCAGTTCCTTTTGCACTGCGGGCGTCATACCGAGGGAGTGAAGCAGGGTTGAATACGAGTGCCGGAATGTGTGCCAGCCGATATTCTCGATTCCTAACCCGGCGTAGCCGGAACCAAACAGGTTGTGGATGCCGAGTGCTATGATCCATCCGAGGAGGTGAATTCTCGAATGGGATTACAACTATTGACCGAACGCCGGAGCGCGCAGATCGTCGGCGTGCTTTCCTGTTACGACCGCATGTTGATTCAAGGCACCTTGCCGGGGCTGTGTTATGCCGAGGGGATGACGGGCTATCTCTACGCTCAGCACATCCGCATTTTTGACTATGTCCAGTGGGCGCAGCCGTTGCGCGAAACGCTGCGTGAGAACGCCGAGCGCCGGGCGGCTGACCACGGGCTGGAGATCGAATTCATCCGCCGCCCCAAGAGCTTCCGCAAGGAAGACAAGATTCACCAGGTCCTCAAGCAGCGGGGCGAGCATCCCGGGCTGGTGTGGATTTTCTCCGTCATGGAACCGTGTTCCACCTACCGTCCCTGGCACGACAAGGCCACGGGCAAAACCTACCTGCGTCCCGACGACGGCAAGTGCCTGCATTACTACTTCTATTTCATCGATGAGGAACTGGGGTTGTGCCATGTCCGCGTCCCCACCTGGTGCCCCTTCCGGCTGCAGGTTTATCTCAACGGGCATCACCGCCTGGCCGCCCGCCTGGAGCGCCAACAGATCGACTCCACCCGGCTGGACAACGCCTTCGTCCAGATCGAGGATTTCGAGCGTGCCCAGAAGATCGCCGATGATTGGCCGGTGGAGAAGCTGCACCGCAAGCTGGACGAGTGGGCGGAGCGTTACTGTCCGGTGATTCGCCCGTTCGAGGTGAGCTATCACTGGAGCCTGGACCAAGTCGAGTTCTCCACCGACCTGGTCTTCCGCTGCCGGGAGGACTTGCAGGCCATCTATGGTTGCCTCACCCGCACCGCTATTCACACCGTGAAGCCGGACAACATCGCCACCTTCCTGGGCCGCAAGCTCAGTCCCCTCTACCAGGGAGAGATGGGTAACCGCTTCAACACCCGCATCGAGGGCACCCGCATCAAACATACGATGGGACCGGTCTCGATCAAGATGTATGACAAGTTCGGGCTGATCCTGCGCATCGAGGTCACCGTCAACGACGTTCCCTTTTTTTCGCACTACCGCACGGTAGAACAGCGCGACGGGCAAGCCGTCACCAAGTGGGCGCCGATGAAGAAAAGCATCTACAGCCTGCCGGCCTTGCGCGAAGCCTTGCAGGCCGCCAACCGGCGCTACCTGGAATTTCTCTCCACCCTGGATGATCCCACGGCCGGGATCGACCGTTTGCAGAAGGTCAGCGAACCGGTGCGGGAGAACGACCGGTCGTATCGGGGCTTGAACTTCTTCTCGACCGAAGATCAAACCCTGCTCGAGGCGCTGGTGCGAGGCGAGTTCGACCTGCGCGGATTGCAGAACAAAACCCTGCGTGCTCATTTGGGCGAGAAGACCAGCGGGCAAGTCTCGCGTCTGCTCAAGCGGCTGCGCTTCGACGGTTTGGTCAAAAAAGTGGGGCATACCTATCGCTATTACCTGACGGTCTTCGGCAAGCAGGTGATCGCCAGCGGATTGAAACTCAAGAACCTCGTTCTCATTCCCCAACTGGCCCTTGCCCCTGCGCCCTAAACAAAACTTTCTGCCTGATCTGGTCAGAACCTGTTTTCATAGGTATTAACTCGCCGTTGCTGCGAATGACACGGTGGCAGGGAATCATCAGGGCCACGGGATTGGAGGCGCAGGCCCGCGCCACCGTGGGCTGGGCGATGGCGGTGGCCACTTTTGAATACGATTCGACTTCGCCGTATGGAATCGACTGCAAGTAGGTCCAGACTTTGCGTTGGAAGGTGGTCGCTCGCACGTCCACCGGCAAGTCCAGGCGGGGTTGCCTGCCCCGAAGATGGCGGAACAGCGAATCCATCCAGAGCCTGAATTGATGCGGGTACGGCCGCTTCATGGGTTGGAGTGAGGCGGCGGGATATTCGCGGCGCAGCAAGGCGAGGAGTTCATGGCGAGATTCACCAAACTGCAACGAACATAAACCCCGGTCCGTCGCCCCCATCATCATCAAGCCCAACGGGCTGGTGACGAACACGTAGGAGATCGACACGTCTTTGCCACCGGCGCGGTACTTCGCCGGAGTCATGCCCAGCCAGGTATCCACCCGCTCGTAGACCCGGCTGCTGGAACCAAAACCGGCCTGGTAAATCGCTTCTGTCACCGGCTTCTGCGATCGAAGTCCGGCCTTCAGGGCCTCCATGCGGCAGGCTTCGACAAACTGGCGCGGCGTCACTCCGGTGGTGGCTTTGAAGTGGCGTTGTAGACGAAACGGGTTTACACCCACATGGCGGCTGAGCTCTCGAAGCGTCAACGGTTCACCGCTGTCGAAATTGCGGAGGATGAAATCGCAAAGCGAGCGAATCTGCGCCGTAGCCGGGTCAACACCTCCTGCAGAGCGCGGACGGCAGCGCCGGCACGGACGGAGGCCGTCCCGTTCGGCTTCATCCGGCGTCGAATAGAAACGCACGTTCTTGCGCAGCGGTGGGCGGCTGGGGCAAGACGGGCGGCAGTAAATGCCGGTGGTCACCACGCCGAAAAAGAAGCGTCCATCCTGATCCTTGTCCTTGCATTTCACCGCCCGCCAGCAGGGTCCGGCATTCAACATAACCTTTGCCTTTGCATTTCCGTGGGGCGCCATCAGCGATAGTCACCAGTGTTCATCGGATTCCCGCGATCACTGCGCCCAATTTGTTCCAGACGTCGATCTGAAGTGGATGGCGTTTGCATGGCCCTGGATGGCCTCCCAGCGCGCGAACTCTCGCCAAGGTTTAGCAGAGCGCCTTCGTGTTCCAGCAGCCATCGTTTCCGGTCGAGTCCGCCGCCATAGCCCGTCAGCGAAGCATCTGCGCCGATCACCCGGTGGCACGGCAGGACGATGGGGATGGGGTTCATTCCATTCGCAAGGCCCACCGCACGGCTCGCCCCGGGTTTGCCGATCTTCTTGGCCAGCTCACCATAAGAGGTGGTGCTGCCGCTCGGAATCTCCCGCAACGCCATCCACACGCGGCGCTGGAATTCAGTGCCGCCCGTCGCTACCGGGATGTCATCCAGCGCATGAATATTCCCGCCAAAATAGGCGCGGAGCCGGTCGCTGAAACCTTGCGGGTCGTCACTCTGATGCAGAGTGAAGTCTCCAAAGCGCTTGTGCAGATAAACCCCCAACCGGCCCTCGCCGTTATCGAATTCCACCGCGCACAGGTTCTCACCATCCGACACAATGAGGATGTCTCCAATCGGGCTCTGGATTCTATCCATCAGCAGGTTCATGGCGCTCTCCTTCGAAGTGCCCGGGATCTCAGCCTTCGATGTATCCTTCATCACCATTCAATACTAGCTCCGCCTCAGACCGGCTAGTCGTGACCCCCTCACCCGTCCCGCACCGCGGGCCACCCTCTCCCCCCATTCGGGGGAGAGGGGTTGGGGGTGAGGGGCGATGTAAAACTTGACTCAAACGCATCAAGTTTGCCGCATCAATGAGTCTAGGGCCAATATCTTCTGTCGCGCTATCCGTTTCTTGCTGGCAAATTCCAAGCTCCACAAAGTGAATCGAAATGCTCATTCGAGAGATCAAAGGGGCTAAACCGTTGGCGGAGAAAAGCGCAAAAGATCGAATTCCAAACCTAACCCGGCTTTGTTGCGGTCACCAAGCGGACGGGCGGAAAAATGAGGAAGCGCAGCCAGGAACGACTGACTTCGGCAAGGCCGGACGCCCGGATCGAGAATGCGATGCGAAGGCCGCGAATCACCCACCACCGCCAACGCTTCCAGGTAACGAGCATTGGCCGCCCGGCTCAACTCCACCCGCCGGCGCAGATCGACAATGCCTTTGCGCAAGGGATACCAGCCTATCACCGCCGCGAACAGTGCGGACATCGTAGGGCACCGGGCGGAGCGAGTCAACCGCAAAGGTGAAGGGGGTCTTGACTGAAGTAACGTTGCATACCATGCCTTCATTTTTCATGGAAATATGACGGCATGGCTGAACGGCCGGTCAGTCCTCAAGGTCCGCTGGCCCGGCGTGCTTCTTGTGCTTGGGAGGTTTGTCCTTGCCGATTTCAAGCGGGCGCAGGGGCTGGGGCGAGCCAACGATTGCCCACGCTTTCTGGTTGACGAGCCTGGTGGCACCCCCAGCCGCGATGGGCAGGACGCCGTGAGGGCTTGCCCCTGGCGAATACATGAAAACTCAGTAGTGTCCTAACGTTTGATTTGAAATTCCGCGTAGCCGCCTGTACCTCAAGGGATTGCTCGTGAAAACGGTCATAATCCACTTGAAATTTCCGATACCTTACAACCATTCCACCTACGCAAGAGGAATGGTCAATGAACGAAGGTCGAACCGTATTTTCCCAGCTCATGGATTTTCTGCCGCTGCACCAATTTCGCCAGTGTGTGGGGAGGGTAGCGCAGAATTGTTTTTTAACTCTGGAGTGCCAGGACAAGCCTGGCTTGATCTCGTGAACTGAAGGGAGTTCACCTTGTAAATCACCCGTTCAACAAGTAGCCCGGCAAGCGCGGGTTGGAGCGATTCTGACTGGCGAAGCCTTGCTGGGGCAAACTCGTGAGCCGTAGCGTAAGCGAACTCGATTCGGCCTCGTTACAAAGAAGAAGGTGGCCAGCCCGCCAGAGAGTGGTGAAGCCTGTTACCGACGGTGAAGCAACGGGTGCGAGCAATCGTCGGGCCTTCCGGGGTGGTTGGAGACGGCGCGCGAGGACAGATCAGCCGAGGAACCTGGGAGACCCGAGGGAGCAGGGAAGAGGTGACTCGACCCACGCCGAAGGGGGAAGACATAACCCCGAAGCGGCTCGCGTCGGGAGTCGGAGAGGCCCATAGTAGCGGAGAAGCGGGTAACGACCGTGGAGCCAAGGGGCCTTACGGGAAGTGAACTTCGGTAAGAGGAGGAGAAGACCGCTTGGAGAAAACCCCCACTACGGAAAAACGGAAGTGGAGCGAGGCGCTGAGAAGTGAGCGCGACGTGCCGCTGCCGGGAGCACTCTCTCTTCTGAGACAGAAGTTGGGCCAAAAGGCCAAGCAGGAGCCGAAGTTCCGGTTCTACGCGCGGTACGACCGGATCTATCGGCGGGACACGTTGGAAGCGGCGTGGGAACGGGTGCGAGCCAACCAGGGCGCACCGGGCGTTGACGGGGTGACGATCTGGCAGATCGAAGCGTCGCCCGCCGGGGTGAAGGGGTTCCTGGATGAATTGCAGGAATCGCTGCGCACCAAGACCTACCGTCCGCAAGCGGTGCGACGCGTCTACATTGCGAAGGCGAATGGGAAGCTGAGACCCTTGGGCATCCCGACGATCCGCGACCGGGTGGTGCAGATGGCCACTCTGTTGATCCTGGAGCCGATCTTTGAGGCGGACTTCCTGGATTGTTCGTATGGGTTTCGACCGGGGCGCTCGGCGCACCAGGCGCTGGAAGAGATCCGCGGCCACTTGTGGCGCGGGTACCAGGCGGTGTATGACGCGGACTTGAAAGGCTACTTCGATTCGATTCCTCACGACAAACTGCAGGCGTGCCTGCGCCTGCGGATCGCGGACCGGCAGGTCTTGAAGATGATCCGCAGGTGGCTGGAGACGCCGGTAGTGGAAGCGCCGGAGGAGAAGGGCGGCGCGCCGAAAGTGAGCCGTCCGAAACAGGGAACACCCCAGAGCGGAGTGATTTCGCCCTTGCTGGCGAACCTGTATTTGCACTGGTTCGACAAGGTGTTCCAGGGTCCGCAAGGGCCGGCCCGCTGGGCCAAGGCCAAACTGGTGCGGTATGCCGATGACTTCGTGGTGTTGGCGCCGCGCTTCGTGGGGCCGAAGCTGATCGGGTACGTCGAAGCGAAGCTGGAAAGCTGGATGGGATTGAAGATCAACCGAGAGAAGACGCGGGTGGTGAACCTGAAGGAGAAGAAAGCGAGCCTGGACTTTCTGGGTTACACATTCCGGTACGACCGCGACCGGCACGGTCGGGCGCAACGTTACTGGAATGTGATTCCGTCGAAGAAGGCGTTGCAACGGGAGCGGGACCCATTGCGGGCCATGACCGATACCGCGCAGAGTCATAAGTCCCTGCCGCGCCTGATTGCGGAGCTGAATCGGCACCTGAAGGGCTGGGGGAACTACTTCTCGTTGGGCTATCCCCGGACGGCTTACGGGCGGATCAACCGCTATGTCCAGCAACGTCTCTATTACCATCTGAGACGCCGCAGCCAGCGGCCTTTCCGACCGCCGGAGGGTGTGAGCTTCAACCAGCAGTTCGCTCGTCTGGGACTGCGGTTGCTGTCTCTCCCTCGCCCGTAACCGCCTGCGTATGCCTGCGGCTGTATGCTTTCTGGAGAGCCGGATGCGGGAAACCTGCACGTCCGGTTCGTCGAGGGGAGAGTGGATCGCCCGCTTTTATTGAGGGCTCGTCTACTCTCCTACTCTACCGGCTCTTGGCATCTGTTTCAAATCCTTGCCTTCTCATCGGCTGGCAACCCAACGCGGTCGATTCTGAGGACTCGTTGCCGCCGCCGCGATTCTCCCTCCGGCGATGGGGCTGGTCTTTGCCCTGTCTGCCTGGGCGCAGCAGAAGCCTTTTGCGCGGGACCAGGTGCAAGGCCTGGTGCGGGACGGACTCGGAGACGAGTCGGGCGCGAAGCTGATCGAGCGTCGCGGGATTGATTTCGCGCCGGCGGGGCCATTCTCAATGGGAATGAGAGCGGGGGCGGCAGTCAGCGTTCGTATACCTCGCGCCGGTGCGCAATGCGAGCGGGTAGCCACGGTCAGTGCTCTCGTGACTGTGGTCTTTTCCTTCGATGACGAACCCACGGTCAATTCCAAAGACGAATTGACCGCGGCTACCTCCGGGTCACGCAACCTCAGGCGCCGTTCGAACTGTAATCTCCGCGCTTCCCGCTTCCCACCTTGCGCAACTCGATCACCAAGCGTAAGCGTCGTTAACGGCTCTCCCACTGCGAGAGGCCTTTCGGCAGTTTTCGTAGCACGGGCATCCCCTCACTTCGCTCAGGGCAAGCTCTGCCCGTGGCATGGGCACGATGCCCATGCTACTTTGCGGACTCTTGCCGCGCACCGTCCCTAACCCGTTCCTCGCCGTAAAACTACGGACCGTTACCATATTGCGCTGTACAAGGGTCTCGGCAATTCGCTAAACTACAGGCATGGAAATTACCATTCAGATTCCGGATGAGTTGGCGTGCTCACTCGGGCAGGCCGGCGGCGA
>DATKST010000095.1:0-50885 GCA_035531475.1 Terriglobia bacterium | reverse complement strand
CGCCCGCACTTCCCGCTTCCCCAGGGGCTGACATTCAAAAGGTTTTCCGTTACACTCTGTGGTCATAAAGGCTGTCTCCTTTTCTGGCGCAAGTTTTTCTCACTAAAATGCTTATGCCAGAAGAGACAGCCTTTTTCAATTGTTTAGTGAGAAATCCGGGTTAGCTGCTGTAGGACGAAGATTACTTGGTACAGCAGATACGCGATTTGTGATCACTGCGCGAGTTCGCAGACTTGCCTCAGTTCTTCATCAGTGTAAATTCGCTCAGCGGCAATGGGAAACGGAGGACGAAGCTTGAGCATCAAGACCAGAGTATCAACAGCCTGATCGCAGACCCGTCGGAAGCGCGGACGGATGGCTGGTCCGATCCTCAGGGCGGGTTCTTTGTCGTCCAGCAATCTTTTCGCGTAAGGGATTAGCTTCGGGTTGCCAACGTACCGCAACTGATCCAGTGCTTCATAGCGCGTCCTTGGCGAAGAAGATGACAGGTCTTTGGTCAATTCGGAAAGGGCCTGTGCATCACCCAATCGGGCCAGTGCCATCCTAACGTTGGTCGACAAAGCTCCCTTTCCTTCGGCCAACGGCCGCAGAACGTCCACGGTCCGGCCACCCGGAATGTAACCCGCGGCAAGCGCCAGGAACTCTCGCACTAGATAATCCTTGCCATGACCTAGTTGTTCCAGGACCGCTTCGGCGGCGGAAGGGAATTTTCCCGAGCTGAGCTCCTTGGCGGCCTGTAATTGGACGTTGATGTTGTCATCCGTCAAGCCAACGGCGATAATCTCCGCCGCGGCCTCCCCGCCCCCGATGCGCGCGGCGCACGCCAAGGAGATCTGACGGGTGCGGTAGTTTCTGTTTCGCGCATACTGGCGAATTGCCGGCAGGGCGGCGGGACCTTCACGCTGAGCCTCTTCTACGGCGTCCCAATTCGCGGATTCCAGCAGGTTCTCCAAAGTGGCTGTTGAATTCATGCCTGAACTCTCTTTCTGTGCGGGCTCACGGACCGGCGAAACATCTGGAGCGGCCTGGCACGATCCCAGGCAGAGCAACACAAGGGTGATGAACAGGTAAGCCAAAGTCCGCTCCCGTCTCGCTTCCTGAACCTCGCAAAAAACGTCACAGGCGCGCCGCGGACCTCCGTACCTCGGCCATTTCCAAATCCGTCGGGTCGTTATTGAGCTGTTTGACGGAAAGCATGCCTCCCACAGAATTATCGCCGTAGCCAACATCGTCACGATAAGGATGCCTCGCAGCGGTTCCGCCGAAGTCAGTAAAAGCGTAAAGCAGGCGGCGGCGCGAAACAATGTCATCCCGGACATCGTGCTCCTCTCCCGTGGATAGGTCAACTTCCCGGTTCACGTGAACGAACCGCCCTGACGGGTCGTTGATCAGGTTGAGCACGTGGCCGACCTCATGGGCAATCGCGTGAGGGTCCACCGGTAATGTTCCTGATCCCGCCGTAACATCCGAAACAAAATCGGCGACCAGAAGCCCAAAGTCCGCCGGATTCGTGACCAGGCTCACCCCAACCCCTCCAATGCCCCCCGGTTGGCGGGAAGAGGCCACGGCGCTCGCCCGTTCCACGATAGCGGGCACAAAGTATGCATTCACGGAATGGGCGGCGCGGTTCAACGCCACGGTGCGGTCAAACTCGGTCCCATCGTCAACCGTCCCTTGATGGGCAAGTTTGAGAACCCCGGCCCGGTCCACCGTGACGTCCGGGAGCAGGCGAATTCCGTACGGGAAAAAGACCTTATTTACGTCTTCCAGGAAACTGAAAAGTTGCTGATCGGTTCGATTCGAAACAGGCGGTAACACATTGCCATTCGGGTCATTCAGCGGGGCTCCATTGACGGTAGGAACATGCATGGTCATCCGGACATCGATCATGGGATTGACGACCACTTCGAGCCGGTGAATGATGGGACCGCCCGCTGAGCCGAAGCGGACTTCGAGGTGCGTGGACCCTGCGGCCTGCGCCCGGAGCTTGATCATCATCAACGGGGTCCCGGGCAACGCGGCCGGAACGGCCGAAGGAAGCTCAATCGACACAACACCGCCCGATTCAAGGGTCAGGAACAACGGGGCGCTTGCGTCGATCTCCTGGCGGATGAGGCAGACCCGCGTCTTGGGGCGGAGTTCCGGGTCCCCGGTCGGGTCCAGCCCGATGGGCAACACCGCAGAGCCCGCAGGATGCGTGACACCGTGAGCCGACCAGGAAACGAAGCCGCGGTCATCAGGGTCTGGAGCATCGGCATCGACAGGGCCGGAGAAGACGGTGGGGTCGTCAACGTCGGGTGCCCGCGCGAAGCGGACCGGAACCACGCGCTCCCAATGGAAAACTGATTTGGCGATAGACATGAGAGCTATTCGCCTCCCGCGCCCCGCACGGCCTCGTGAAGCTTGGGCTGCGTTTTAGCGCCGGCGATGCCATCAATGAACAGGGGGTCGTGATCTGCCTGAAAGTTGATGATGGCGCGTTCCGTCTTCTGGTTCTGGTTGAAACCCGTCTTGGCCTGAAGGTCATCGGCTTGCAGGTCGCCCGCGTGGTAGCCAAGCATGTTGAGGCGCTGCTGTACCCCTCGCAACTCGGTAATCTTGAATGGCAAGCCATCGAGGAGGCTGACCAAGTACTCGCTGCCCAGGATTTTCAGGCTGGCAATGTCGCCGGCGCTGAGATGGATATCAATATGCCCGTCCCCAGGGGTGGCGGCGATCACTGCCGGGGATGTACCTACCGTCAACACATACTTCAGACCCTGGATGCCGCTCACCGCATTCGTGCCAGGAAAGCTCTGAAAAAAAATCTGCATCTTCCGCCGGTTGATGGTGGTCGGGCCCCGGTTCGAAGCCGCGATCCGCCGGGTTGCGACATCTGCCATGCTTTTTCCCCTTAACAACCGTGCACTTGCTGTAGTGTGGCACGGGTTGCGTCCGTCAGCTCTCCGGTGTCTTCCAATCCGTGCTCCTTCTGAAACTTCGCCAGCGCCGCCGTTGTGGAATCGGTGATGACGCCGTCGGTGTCCTGCCCAAGGTAGCCTAGATTTCTAAGCCGGTGTTGAACGCCAAGGTCCTCGGTAATCGGATCCAGCACACCGAGGTTCAGGTTGTATGCGTCTTCGTCCGTCAGCAATAAGGCAGAAGTCGCATTGGCCGGAATCTTCTGGCTCAGGTGACCCTGACTGTCCGTCTGACCGGAAAAGCTGAGTGATCCCACTATCAGGACATACTTGACGCCGGCGCGCGCGTGAAAATCATCCAGCAAACGCAGGCGAAGCGTTACCAGACTATTTTTTTTGACAAACTTGTAATGCGCTCCCGAGGACCTGATTTCCTGCTTCACTTGCTTTTCAGGAACAAACACCACATCGCCGGGGAAAAGAATGTTCGGATCTTTTCGCTGTTGCTGCAAGCTGGCATTCTGGGGATGGTTCCAGATGGTTTCCCAGAAGAAACCTTCCTCGAACGCGATGCTTGAGATGCACTCCCCGGCTTCGACCGTATGATCAGGCATTTCCAAACCCTCTCAGATTCAATCGGTACCCGGAACCGGAAAACGCCGCTCAACCCACTCTCAAACTCCCACAATTACTGGCGGATCGCTACCGTTCCCTGCCGCGCCGTCATTTCATGCGCTCTTCCAGGCATCTTTGTCCAAATCGGGAAACGTGACCTGGCAGCTCCCCGGATCGAAGCCATCGGCTCTGGCCCGTCCGTCATCGTCCATTGTTCCGTCAACCACGGTACCGTCAGGCAATGTAATCTCGAAAGATTCCCCAGCGACGGGGTTGCCATCGTCATCGACCAGCTCGATTTCGATAAATGTCTTCTGGTCCCGGTCACCCGGTGACGAAGTCGTCACGGACTTGCTTCCGCAGGTCTGCACCGATTCGTCAGGCCGCCCTGAAGAGAAGCTTTGATCGGCGTCCTCCCCGGCCTCACTCAAGGTTTGGCCGCTATCTGCCCCGCCTCCGTCCCCTCCAGTGGTAAGCTGTTCATTGCTGTCGCTGCCGAAGCTGTGGGACGTATCGCCGGTCTGAACGGGGCCCTGTCCAGAATCGAATGAGCCCGTCTCTCCAGAATCAGGACCATTTTCCCCCGTGCCGTTCACCAAATCGTTGGGTTCCATGTTAACTCGGCTGTGTTTCGCTCCCGGCCTTTTTGAGACCACAGTGCTTCTTAGCCGTCTCGAACAGTAGCGCCATCCTTCTTACCGGACCCTTCACACTCTTGCTGTCGAGAATCTCTCCGGCCCACGCTTGCTGAGGTGACTGGTCAAAATCGCGGCCAAAAACCAACATCAAGTCAATATACTTGCAGACATCACTGCTCCTGGTAATCCTGTAAGCAGTGGCTCGCTTAACTCCGTACTGAATCGTCTCCCGTAGCTTCGTCTCACCTGCGGCCTTGCACTGCTTGGGAAAAAACTTGTTGAGATGGATCACCATCTGGTCCTCGAAGCGCTTCACGGCGGCTTCGGAAAACTTCTGCAATTGGTCAGGGCGAATGGCAAGCATCAGCGTACCGGTTCCGTTGGCAAAGCAGACCCCTTACGGGACCGCCCAACTTGCGTGCTGCTTTGCGTCTCCGCTTCGGATACGAGCGAGAATTTCCTCAAGCCCACACCGCGCACGGCATTCGAAAACCTGAGCAGAGTGTCCGGCTTCTCATCCTCTATCAGGTAGTACGTTACAGGTCCGAAGAATCCGCTAACCTCTTCCGGCGTGCACGTTGGCAAGTAAAGCCGCAGCACTCGCGGATCGTAGTAGCGAAAGTAGACCACCTTGCCGTCGGGTTGCTTCACCATCAGGAATTGGCGGAAGTGAGCACGTAAGTCCGTGATGGCGTCGTCACAGGTCAGGAAAATACCCCAACTCTTGCCCCAGGCTTCGCGAGCGAGGGTTCCAAGCAAGGGAGACTCTTCCGGCAACCGGACCAAGTAAGGCGCAAAGTGAGCGAGCTTGACGCCATCCGCCCCCGCCAACAGCGATTGGTATTCCACCTTCGACTCCAACAGAACTTTCAGCACGTCCGGCTCCCGGGCGGCGTCGAGCACGGCGTAGAGGGGCTGAAACTCTTTGCGCAGCAGGGTCAGCAATCGGTTTTCGGGCTTCAGCGGCGCCGTTGGCGCTTCAACCGGAACCGTTTTTTCGATGGGCGCGGCTACCGGCACGGCTGGCTGGTCCTGCACGATTCGCACCAGAAAGCGAGTCTCACCCGCAACAATCTGGTCCCCGTCGGTGAGCGTCTTCTCGCTCACTTTTTCCCCGTTCAGCAGCGTTCCGTTCCGGCTGTTGGCGTCGAGGATACAACATGTATTTTCAGAACACTCCAGGACGAAGTGGATGCTGGACATGTGCGAGTCGCCGGGAAAAGCAAAGTCCGCTTGGGAAGCCCGTCCCAGACGGACGCGCTGGCCTGGCTTCAACTCGATCTTATTCCCAGATAACGGTCCTGATTGTATCTCCAGGATAACTCGCATGGTCCCAAGTTCTTTCACCGGATAGGCGCAGAAACGTGCAAAAACTACCCTGGCTGCTTTGCGCTTTGTCGGGTTCTATACACACGGTCGTAAGCCGGCGGCGACCAGTTCTGGTGCGCCGGTCTGTGACCGGCGGCTTGCGCCGCTCCCCGTCAGGGCAAGCTCCGAGCGGCGCTACAGCAAATGCCCGTCGGCGGCTTATGTCCTCATGTATAGACCGATCTCTCGATATATCGCCCTAACTTGTCTCGATGAAGTCAGGAAGGGCGCCGTTATGCCTTTTCTCATTCGGCAGGACCTGCCGCGTTGTGTAGGGCCTCTCAACCCGGACAAGGTTCAATGAACGGCGTGGCATCCTGTGCTGCCTGGGCCAGTGCCTGGGCCGCCGCAGACACGGATTGGGCCCCGCCCGACCCACCAGACTCTGATTGAGCCGCGACCGTCCCCGCAGCACCCATCGCTTGCGCCAGCAGGACCAACGGTGGCACGGGCGTGACGACCACGGGCGAACCCATGCCGACTTCGCCAATCATCACCGTCGGCTCGCCGAGGATGATAACACCGCCATGCATGGTTGGGTCCCCCATGCGGGCGGCCATCAGGTTACCAATCAGGACGGTGGGTGAGCCCATCATAATCGAATCCGGTGGGCCCACGCAGGTGGCCATGTCTGTCATGCGGGCGGCAGGCAGCATTCCTATCAATACCGTGGGTTCCCCAGGCGGCAGAATCGGGCCACCGACGTGGGGAACGATACCCGTCACCATGGGGCAAACGTGCATGTCCGTGATTCTAGCTGCTGGAGGCATATCAACACCAGTGATAAGTGACGAGTACAAGAGCTATCAGCTTTCAGCCGTCAACGGTCAGCCGCCGGTGCGTAACGAGGAGCGTCAAAGGCAGCACCAACAGCCAACAGGCCGCTAGCCCGGATAATTCATGAATACAGCGGAATTTTACGCAAGCCAGCGAAAATGCGGGTCCGCCGCCACTGTCGCCGGAAGCCCGTTTGACACACTGTCATTTTTGTACGGGACCTGAAATTGGGCTAAACACTGCATAAAATCTGGCTCTGAGGCAGTCGGGCCCCGAAATTCATGAATAAAGCAGGCTAGACCAGCCGACAGCACACATCCGACCAGTGGCAAGCAATCTTTCCCACGCAGTCTGTCACCGGCATCTGACATCCCACACCTGGCACTAGAGTGCTCAAACCTAAGACCTGGCACCTGACACCTATTTGTTCAACTTCCCACCTTTACTGCCGTCGTCGGCGGTGTCAGGATCCTTGGGGTCCTTCGGTGCGTCAGGATCCTGGGGCGACTGCGGACTGGCGCCCGGCCCACTGCCGGCGGCCCCACCGCTATTGATGAGTACCATCGTCCCCTGGATGGTGACGCCCGCCGGGCCAATATCAACGAACCCGCCCGGGCCTTTGAGTGAGAGTTGCATACCCGCCTCAATAATGACGGTCATGCCTCCCTTCAAGTGAATCGTCTGACCAGCTTCGAGTGCATGCGTCTGGCCAACCTTTTCATTACGTGATTGGCCGACCTGAAGCGAAACGCTGCCGCCCACTTGCCCGTTCTGGTCTCCACCTACTTTGAGAGAAACATCACCGACAATCTTTTCCTTCTGGGCGCCGTCCACTTCGAGCGACTGGTCTCCGCCGGTCTTCTCCATCTGCTTGCCGCTCACTTGCAGGGACATATCGCCTTCGATTTTCTCAAAGTGCGTCCCCTTCACGTGGCCATGCTTGTCCCCCTCGACAAGCTCCTGCTGATTGACGTGGACGATCAGATGGCGGTTGTTGCCGACGTACTCGCGCGAGTCGTGCTCCACGCGATGGTCCATGTCCATTTCGGCGTTGAGGAAAATCTGTTCACTTCCCTTTTTGTCCTCAAAGCGGAGTTCGTTGTAATTTGCGGTGCCGCCGCCTTTGGAACTGCGGGACATGAAGGTGCTGCGAGTTTGATTGGCAGGGAGCTCGTAGGGCGGCATCTGCTCAGCGTTGTAGACGCGACCGGTGATGAGGGGGCGATCCGGGTCGCCTTCCAGAAAACTGACCACCACTTCCTGGCCGATGCGCGGAATCCACATTGCGCCCCAGTTCTTGCCGGCCCAGGGCTGCGAGACGCGAATCCAGCAGCCACTGTTCTCATCCTTTTTTCCGATGCGATCCCAATAGAATTGCACTTTGATCCGTCCATACCTGTCCACCAATATTTCTTCGCCGGAGTTTCCCACCACCAGGGCCGTCTGCGGACCCTGGACAAATGGTTTGGGGGTCGCGCGCGGTGGGCGAAACGGAACCGTGGCAGGGATGCAGGTGAAACGGTTGGAGTAGTGATAACCCCCGCCGGCGCCTCCGGTGGTAAAGCTGCCTCCCACGGAAGCCGTGTGCTGGACTTCGGTCAGCAAATAGGAAGTGTTCAGATCATCGCGATAGCAATCGGCCAACTCAAACTTGTAGCCGGAGGTAAAGGCGCGGCAGACGCTGGTCCCGGTAGATATGGTGCAGTTGACTTCCTCCTCCTGCATCCGAATCTTCGCCAGGGACTGGCCGTCAGGCTTCTTTAAGTAATCTCCCGGATAGTCGTACATTTCGAAACCGCTGTTGCCCCCCACACTGACGATGGTGGGCTCGCTCGCCAACAAACTTGTACTGGGTGTTTCAAAATTATAATCGGTGAGGGAATACTTTCCGGTCTGCACCACCTGCTCAGTGTGGAAAACCGTGATGACATCTTCCTGCTCCAGATCGCCCGCGGTTAGATTAAAGCTGGCGGTTGCCTGTCCCGGGCAGGGCTGATGCACGCTGGGCGCATCCCCCAGGACCAGAGTGTGCTTGCCATCTTCGTGCTCGAAAAAATAGCAAATTCCGCACTGCTCCATCAAGCGTGACACAAAGTTAAAATCCGTTTCCCGGTACTGCACGCAATACTCGACCGGGTTGTAGGTGTTTTGAAGTTGCCTCCGGTAATCCGTGAAGCCCCGGCCAGTGAAGACCTTCTCAATAATGTCAGGAATGGCCATGTTCTGAAAAATCCGGCAATCCGCATAGCGGGTCAGCATCCACAACCACGGCACCATCTCCGCCTGGTAACGAGTAAGCCCGCTCTCCTTGCCCGTCAAAGCAAAGCGGCTGATGACGCCATTGAAATATCGCGGGTCGCCCGCTGTGTTGACGGCGATGGTGACACTTTTTCCGACAATATCCGTAAAGGATATAGAATCGTTTTCGGAGAGCAGATTTAACTGGAAATTGAACAGGCGTGAGATTCCTTCATGCCCGGTGAAGCCCTCCAGAAGCAGGACGTTGTCTCCGAGCGGCGTATCAATCGAGATGAGTCTGTTTTCCTGGGTGTAAGGCATCGTCTTGCAACCATTTCCGATTCCGGCAAAGAACTTCTTTTGCTCGTTGCGAGCTCAACGCGCCACACGGTAATACCAGGCATTGGAGCGTTAGGGACGGTCCTCTTTTCGTTGCCGTTGAGCGACGGTTGAGTCAGAAAGCTCGCTGGCGGGCGTCCCTACGGCCACGGCGGTGACCAGACTTCCGTCAACTCGACCAATCGGTCCGGGCGCCGGGGCCGGAATAAGGCAGGAAGTCCCATCCTTGATGAGGACAGGGTGATTCGCCTGGCACGTGGGAATGGGCGGCCTTCCCGGCATCGAAATTCCTCTCGTTTAAGAGTAGACAAACGCGCCATCTGCGCCAATGCCGACGTGGATTGATTGCAGCCTCCCACCCTCCGCCATCCGGCCCAATATTTGCCGCGAAATCTCGGGCAGCAGGGTATTGGTCAGGATGTTATCCACGTTGCGGGCGCCACTTTCGACCTCCGTACAGCGATTGGCGACTTCATTCACCAGCGCCTCATCGTAGGTGAGCGCGATGCGGTGATTCTCCTGAATTCGCCGCTGAATTTTCCCGAGCTTCAGCACAATGATTTTCTTCATGGCCTCGTCGCGCACCGGATAATAGGGAACCACCACCATGCGCCCAAGGAATGCCGGCTTGAAGATCTTGTTGAGTTCCGGCTTCAGCGCCTGGACCATGCCTTGAGGAGTGGGCGCTGTTTCCGGGTCTGCACACAGCTTCATCATCTGATCGGTACAGGCATTGGTGGTCAGAATAATGATGTTGTTCTTGAAATTGATTTCCCTGCCCTCACCATCCTCCATATTCCCTTTGTCAAAGACCTGGTAAAAAAGCTCCAAAACATCGGGATGCGCCTTCTCCACCTCATCGAGCAAGACTACCGAATACGGCCGGCGCCGCACGGCTTCGGTGAGCACTCCGCCCTCGCCATATCCGACGTACCCGGGGGGGGATCCTTTGAGCGTTGAGACGGTGTGGGCTTCCTGGAATTCCGACATGTTGATGGTGATCAGATTCCGTTCCCCGCCGTAGAGCAAATCCGAAAGCGCCAGGGCGGTTTCTGTCTTTCCGACTCCGCTCGGCCCGACCAGCATGAAAACGCCGACCGGCTTGTTCGGATCGTCGAGGAGAGCTCTTGAAGTTGAAATTCGCTGGCTGATGACATCCAGAGCAAACGGCTGGCCAATCACCCGGTTGCCCAGCACCGATTGGAGCGAGAGGACGGTGGAGATTTCGTCCTTTAACATCTTTCCCACGGGAATGCCTGTCCAGCCAGAGATGACTTCTCCGACAATCTGGCCATCGACGCAGACCTGCATCAGAGGCGTCTCACCCTGCAAGGCTACGAGCTCCGACTCGAGCTTGGCTAATTCCTGGCGCAAGGTTCCGGGATCCACCTGGCGAACCGCCGTCGCCACGCCGCCTGGTTCAGCTCCCGCCGGTCCCTTCGGAGGCGCGGGCACAAGCGCTTCAAGCTCAGCACGAAGATCACGGATCTGGGAGACCAGCCCCGCTTCCTTCTCCCAACGAGCTTTCAAAGCTCCCAACTCGACCTCGAGTTGGGCTTTCTTGTCTGCAATCTGTTCCAACCGCTCCCGGTGGTCCGCGCCCACCACGGTTTCACGCTCCAGAACGCGCTGTTGAACGGAGAGATCGTCCAGTTGCCGCGTGGCGTCTTCGATCGCCGGCGGCGTGGCGGTCTGCCCCAAAGAAAGCCGGGCACACGCCGTATCCAGAACGCTCACCGCCTTATCCGGAAGCTGGCGCCCGGCAAGATAGCGGTGCGAAAGTTTGACGGCGGAGTTCACGGCTTCATCCAGAATGCGCACGCGATGATGTTTCTCAAGCGAAGCGGCAATTCCGCGCAGCATCACCATACATTGTGTTTCTGAGGGCTCTTCAACTTTCACCACCTGGAAGCGCCGGGCCAGAGCCGGGTCCTTCTCAAAATATTTCTTGTACTCGGACCAGGTGGTGGCGGCAATAGTCCGCAGTTCGCCGCGCGCCAACGCCGGCTTGAGCAGATTGGCCGCGTCGCCCTGCCCTGCCTGGCCTCCGGCTCCAATCATGGTGTGCGCTTCGTCGATGAAAATGATGATGGGCGTAGGTGAATTCTTGACTTCCTCGATAAGCCCCTTCAGCCGGTTCTCAAACTCACCTTTCACGCCTGCGCCCGCCTGTAGCAAAGCAAGATCCAGCGTCCGAAGGGTCACATTGCGGAGCGGCGGAGGCACATCACCCTGCGCCACGCGCATCGCGAATCCTTCCACCACGGCGGTTTTCCCAACGCCCGCTTCTCCGGTGAGGATAGGATTGTTCTGCCGGCGGCGGGTCAGGATATCCACCACCTGACGGATCTCAAAGTCACGGCCCAGCACCGGGTCGATCTTCCCCTGCCGCGCACTTTCGGTCAGGTTCACAGTGTACTGGTCCAGGTTGGGAGTCTTGCCTCCCACGGCCCGGACGGGGCCTGCCGCCCCCGCTTCCTCGGCTGCCGCTTCGAGCTCGTCTTCAGCCGAGCCCGCAACCACCGTCTGGAAGTCCTTGCGCAGCGACTCGGCTTGAATCTTGTTGAACTCCCGGCTGACTTCGCGCATGAGGCGGGAGAGCTCGTCGTTCGAAGCGAGGGCCAGGATGGTGTGGCCGGTGCGAATCCGTGTGGCCCCAAAATCGATTGAGCCGACCGTCCACGCCTCCGTGAACATCTTCAGAATCGTAGGGCTCAATGCTGGCGTCCGCGCATTGCCGGACTTGAGCCGGTCCAGGCTCCGGGTCAGTTCCGCGGACAAACGCGACTTTTCCACCTCAAAGTGCTGGGCGATTTTGGCGAAATCACCATCCGTCGCGTCCAGCAATTTCATCAGGTAGTGTTCAATTTCGATATCGTAATTCGTCCTCGAAAGACAAAGCCCCGCCGCCGCTTCCAGCGCCGCGCGCGTGGGATCATTTAGCTTTCCAATAAGAGATTTCAAATTCAAGCCCATGACAAGCCTCCTCAATTAACCAAGTCGACCTAGCACCGGATTATTCACGAACTTCCAGTAGGGGCGGGCCTTGTGCCCGCCCGTGGGCGACCACAAGGGTCGCCCCTACGAGATATCCCCTTATCTGAACAGTATTGGGTCTAAGGGGTACCGCATCGAAATCCAGTGCAGCGCCCTCGCAGGCGCGGGAGCCACAGGGCGATGCGGCAGGACCCGGGGCCTTGGCGTCTCCTTAAAGCTTCAAAACCGTTTCTCCTCGGTCCGAGTCCAGCGGCTTTGACTTCATCCAGGTGACCCAACCGAGGCGCGGGGCCGCTTCACCCTCGGCTCCCAGCTCACAAGGCGGAACCTCTTCTTTCTTCAGAATGAGTTGAGCTTCAAACTCGAACTCATCGTTCGAGAAGAACCGGACCAGGGCCCGCAGGGGTTCAAACGCCGTGCCTTCCGGCAAGAAATCCCGATATTGACTGAGGCCCAAAGGTCCCAGCTTGATGCGAACCCGCGACCGCTGATCCCAGAACTCGTCTCCCACGACGGCCCCCACTCCCAACTGGCCGGAGGGGCGGGCGGCCGTTTCGTCCAATTCACATTGTGAATCCGCATCGAGTCGGCGCCATGCCCCCGCGAACTGAGCGATTTCCACGGGAACATCAAAGTAATCACTCAGGACTTGTTGGAGCGCGGCCGCCGATTTCGTTTGGGCGGCAAGCATTCCGCAGTAGTACACCAACGAATCGTCAAGCACCCTCTGCCGGTCCTGCAAACCCTCCGTCCCCAGGCCCATCAGGTCGAGCAAATGATGGGAAAACTGATCACGATGTGCGCGCTCGTAGGCAACCGGAAACCGGTATTTCTCCCAGGCCCGGTAGAAGAATGAGATCGAGCGATGATTGAAGATGTCAAGGAACGCCCGTAGGCTCATGTCCTTGGCCCGCGACCGCTCGATCACCAGCTCGCTGAAACAGTAAGGCAGGACCCCCATCGGTCCTGTCAGTCCCATGAAATTTACGGTCATCCGGGGGCTGTGTCCCTCCGGCCACTGGATGCTGCGGATCTGGCTGGGAGGGAAGCCCAGCGAGCTATTCACCTGGAAGCGCACCACTTCCCGGTCCGGATCGGAGAACATTCCCACCGGTTGCCGGTCACCCCCCAAATGTTCGAGCAACCGGACGGCCTGGAAGAATTCGAATGAGCAGGGATCGTCACGCAGTAAATCCTCAAGGGCGGAGTATTTCACAGCAAGATCCTGCGGCCGGCTCTCGGTGGCCATTCTCGAAGCACCCCCCTCCTTTGGCGAGTCCGGACCGCTAGTTGGCTGAAACTGTTGAGCGAAGCGTACAATCCAAGGAATTGTTCGATGACGCTCGCAAAAAGATACACGCCTCCTCCCACGAATTGATCCTCGTCCAATTCCATTTCCACCCGGGTCCCCCGGGCAAAAGCGACCCCATTTTCGGAGAGCACGCCTGCAAAGCGGGGCAAACTCTTGAGCCCGGTGATGCCTTCAATGATGTTTTCGGAATAGGCAGAGTTTGTGAAGTCGTAAATCTTCAGGATCTGTTGCAGCGCCTCGCGGCCTTCTTCCACCAGCGAAAGATAATTGAGCGAAAGATGGGAAATCAGCCGCCACAGCGCCGCCTTGCCCACGGGCGGACGGACCGGTGGCGTGGGCTTCTTCAAAGTGACGATGCGCTTCAGAGCCGCGATCCCGTCGCATTCGAAATCGGCATCTTCGCTCCCAAAGGGTAGGCGGGAAGGCAGGTCCCGATTGGTACACGTTGTGCGGATCGTCAGGATATCCGCATCCGGATCGGCCGCGCGCATCGAGAGGTCTACCAGGGACAAATAAATGTCGGTTGCGTCGCTTCCCTCGCGGCCCGAAGGCCGCCGCCGCGCCAGCCAGAAGGATTGCCCCTTCACAGGACGCGCCGTGTGACGGAAGGAGTAAAATGGCTCAAAATTGACCGTCTCCTGGGTTCTCGTGTTCATGCCGGTCACTTGATCTACGGAAAAAACCTCGGTGGAGTCCGGTCTCCGCACGTCCGGGACAATCGGGTACTCATACTTCCGCTGCGTCAATTGGACCGGTTCTGCGGTCTGGGGGAAGAGATTGACGATGGGCGCGCAACCGAGACGAAAAATCTTCGGCGTGATTTCTACTTCCAGCCTTTCACGCCGGTTTTCACCTTCAACCTCGGAGAACAAGAAGATCAGCTCTGCGGCGTCCTTGAAGCCCGCGTCCCAAACCTCGGCAAGGCCGGTGATATCCACGAAAAAGAACTTCTCCGGGAAGATGAAAAATTCCTGCAACAGGCGATGGCCGATGAAGGAGCGGCGGGTGTAAGGCAGCATCCCTTCATCGGCTTCGAAACCGACGGGCCTCAGACTGGAAGCGGGAAGGCTGACGGGAGCAGCCTTCGAGCCGGGGGAAAGGTCGCGGACGACGATGCGGGTCAGGCGCGAACAGAGCAATTCATAGAGCGCGTGGATGACGCCGCTTTCGCCGTGAAGGTAGAAGCGTAATGGGTCCAGCTTCAGCGCTGGCAGCAACGCGTCGGGCGCGCAACGCAGCTCCACGCGGATGGCGGCCGCGGCGTCAACCGCTTTCAATGGCGGCTGCAGGCGGCTGGGGGTTTTCCATTCGGCGGCGGTGACGGTGAGTGGCCACAGCGTCGTATCGTAACAAGTGCGGAACGTGCAAGGAACTCCACCCACGGGACGGGAGCGCAGCACGGTGTTGCGGGGAATCAAAAGGCCGGTCGAGAGCTTTCCCTTCTCCGGGTCAAGCTGGAACTCGACCAGCGACATGGAGGGAATGGGCTGAATCAAATGCGGGTAGACGACGCTGAGCAGGGCCTCGCTGATCTCGGGGAATTCGTCGTCAATCTTCAGATGGACGCGAGCCGCCAGGAAAGCAAATGCTTCGAGAAGGCGCTCGACAAAAGGGTCTTCCACCTGGGCTGGCCCAATGGCCAGCCGGGACGCAATTTTAGGGTTTTCTTCGGCGAACTCCGCGGCCATTTTCCGCAAGTAATCGAGCTCGCGCTCATAGTAAAGCAGCAAATCATCCCGCATCGGTGTCTCCGCGCACCCGGCATGCGCCGCTCTTGAGCTCTATAAACGTGTCAAATGAGACGTGCTCAGGCGAAGGATCCATCAGCAACATGGCTTCAATTCGCAGACGCAGCGCCTGGATGCCCACCGCTCCTTGTTCCAGCGGCACCACATGGACATTCAACAGGCGGGGTTCAAATATCTTCAAAGCCGTCTGAAGGGTCCGGAGAAGCATGGCTTGGTCTTTTGGTGAAGCAACGCTGTAAGCGGAGAAATCCGGCAGGCCGTAGACGTAGAGAGATTTGTTCAATTCCCTAAGCGATTCGTCGGGTTCCAAAGCAATGCGCCGGGTGTTAAGTAACCACTCCAGGTCGCGCCGCACACCGTTCTTCAGAGCCCGCTCCGCTTGCGAGCGCGTCAGCGGGGCCTCCGACGAATTCTTGGGGTCGTGGTCTATCAGCCTGTCCAAGACGGACAGCGTTACGGTGTTGTCGCCTTGCCGCCTCGCCATAATCATCACCCCGAAGTTAAAGCGCGCACCGGGTCAAGCCGGCAGATGCGCTCAAACAATTTTTGCTTTTCGGCGGCATTTCCCTTCACTCGCGCGCTCGCCGTCATAATGGTTGCCAGGGTGGCGGCAACCACTTCGCGGCTCTCCCAGTCTTCGAGTTTGTGAGCTTCGATGGCCGCCGCGATATCGTCCAGCAGCGGCTGGGCAATGGTTTCCTTGCCGGCTGCAAGACACAGGTCAACGAGCTCGGCTTTGCGGAAAAACCGTCCCCGGCCCGAGTCCTGCGCCTGAATCTCCTTGCGCATGATTTGGAAAGCCTTCTCAACTTGTCCCGCTTTCAGGGCCTCTTTGGCCAGGGAGTAACTGTCCACCGATCTTCGCGGCCAGCCCCGATTTCCGGCTTCGCGCCCGTTGACCTGGTTGGCAGATTCCGTTGCACCCTCGGACGGCGGCGCCGGTGGCTCCCGCAAGGTGTGCAGCCAAGCTTGAGTCTCTGCATTTGCCGCTGGCGTATCATCAAGAAGATTTGCATCCAGCAGCTCCGGAAGATCATCTAGGAGGGCATGCAACTCGGAACGGATGGCCGCTGCCACCGGCTCGTAATCGGCGCCCAGGGCCGTACACGCTTCTACCACAAAACGCTGAAGGTCAAGCCAGGCCCGGCTGCAAGGCAGGGCCATTGCACTCTCCGCCGCCTCCAACATCTCATTCCACTTCCGGTCCAGCGCCAGCTTTTTGATGTGCCGTCGCAGTTCGCCTGGCGGGGCCTCAAGTAAAGTGGGATCCGTTAACCGTCCGGCGGCGCGCAATTCACCCCAGCGAAGACCACGTAACATTAGGTAAGAAGCCGGATTTTGAGGCTCCCGCTTGCGCAGGAATGCAGCGGCGCTGGCGATGCTGGAAATGGCGGCGCGGCGGTCGGCAGGCTCTGAGCTCGAATCGATGGATATGACAATAGCGCCTGCCGCGTGGCCCGAACCCTCTCCCGAGCTGGTTACACCATCCCCACCTCCTGTGCCCGCCGCAATTGGATCCTCTTCGACGGGGTCCGGCTCCGTCTCCCGCTTCTTCTCCAAGAGCCCATGAGCCACATGGCGGACCTCTTCGAGCGCCGTCTTCAGCTTCCCGAAACCGGGCGCTGCTTCTCCAAACTTTTCCTGGCAAAGCTGGTCAAGCCGGCCGAGTTCCCCGAGGCACCCGTCCAGGTTCTTTTCCGTTAGAAGATAGAATGTCTTGGGGGTCTCGACAAACGACTTTTGAAAGTCTTCCGGAGCCAATTTGCCAGCAGCCAGGAGTTTTTGCCGGGCTTTTTTCTCGTTGTCAGACTTCGCCTGGTCTTCAAAGCCTACCGTCCGGGACTCTTGGTACTTTGTCCATCCATATCCGTCTTTGGTTAGGGGAACAGACCGGACGAGGAAGCCCAACGTTCCGCCAATCCATTCGAGAGGTGTTGCCCGCATTTCTGCGTCGCCATCCTCAATCTCCGGATAGAGCGTATCCCAAAAGGTCTGCACGAGCCCGTAGTTGAGCTTAAGTCCGTCCCACAAACCGTTGAAGCCTTGCGTCTTGAGCCACGCCTCCGTAAGCCAGGCCGCCAACTGCAAATCTTTGGTCTTTGTGGACAGAGCCTCTTCGGCGAGCTTGATGACCAGAGGAAAGTCGGCCAGCTTCCGCTCGTGCTGCCACACACCTTCTGGCAACTCTTCGTCTTCGCGGCGGGCTTCCTTGATTTTGTCGTAGACGGGGTAACGGGTGTTAAAGCGGATGTTCTCACCGCTGGGGTTGGGGCCGTCGATGGGCTTCAGAAGATCTTCGCTTAGGGCCATGGGTAAGGTTCTTCTCCGTCAGCTTTGGGCTGCCGGAGCCACCCCCTCGCGATCCGCAAATTCGATGGAACGAATTTCCAGGAAGGGCACCTCGTCCCCATCCACCAGCAGAAGTTTTTGCCCCGAGGGATACTCCTTCCCTTCGTCGTCCCCTGCCCATTCGGTGGATCTGCCTAGCCAGACCGATTCGTCGGGGTTTTTCCAGGAGAAAGGGTAGATCACCGGGAGCAATACCTCCCCAAGTTCGGTGCCTTTGAAGGACGGACCGGTGCGCACCACCGCCGGAGCCCAGAGTGTGTCGCGTAATTTGCGGGGCGGCTGCATTTCAATTGAAGCGATGTGTTCAAACGCAATCCACAAATAGGCTCCTGCCGCATAAACTTCCAACCGGGCACCAATATCCGGGTCTGCGTCCCGAATTGACTGGAACGGCTTGCCATTCAGTGTTCCTGCGCGAGATGGCGCGGGGGTATCTTTTGGGAATTCCTGCTTCTGAAATGTTTCGTGCCGGGTCTTTTCGGCGTGCAAGGCGGACAAATACAGGATGGCTCCCAATTCGGCCTGGGCGCCACTGCCAGAAAGCGCCGTCAATTGCCGCTGAGCACGATCATATTGCCCAGAGAAGCAGAGCAACTCGAAAAGGAATGTTCGCTGCGAGACATCCGCCGGATGGTCACGAACATAGGCGCTCAGGGCTTTTTCAGCCTCTCTTACCTTTCCTGCATCAAAAAGTTGCTTGGCCGTCATTTTGCCTCGATCTCGGGGCCGGTTCCTGCGGCGTAGACCAACCGTAGAGCTCGACCCGACCCTGAGAGTGGGTCGCTAACTCAGCTAAGTGCCACAACCCGGCCGCTCCCGGCCCCGCAAACTCAGGACCGTGCCTGGGTACCTTTCAACAAATGGATCAAGCTCGCGGAATGAACGCCCCTGCGGGAGAATGGCTATTCCCCTTCGTCTTTCTATGGCCAAGGCATCTCTCCAAGAGCGTTCTTCGTTTATCGCTTTCCCCGCCAACCCTAGGACGAAGCCCACGCATCCAGCTTTTCCAGACTGAACCCTTTGGGCACGAAAGAATCAAGCGTTCCGTCGTCCTTCTCAGCCGCATACGCGACTTCCACAGACTGGAAGGCAAATGAAACACTTTCGGTAGGATTCTCCGATGAGCCAGAAAGCTGCTGCGAAGTCACAATGGCATCCGCCAAGGTGATCTTAAAATAGTCGGCCTGCTTTCCGCTAACCGGCTTGTCGTAGTAGAGAGTAATCGTCTTCAAGACGTTCGCCTTAACGCAAGCTTCAAACAACGCCGGCGAGGTCTTGTCCAACACTTTCATGATGCTTAGATTTGAAAAGTCCGCCCTGCCTGCTTTTGACTCCATGCCTGAAGAGCCGACACCATAGGTCGCAGTCTGGCTCGTGCCAAAGCTGAATGACAGGATGTCGATCGCGTTTGTCTTGCTGGTGCTGGGGCCGTCAATCCCCTTGATAACCAAATATGCGTTTACCGCCATGTAGCAGTCTCCTTCCTCAAAAGAAATTTAGATGTCAAGTTGCAATTCTTGTTTGGAACCAACCGCATGGTGCGGTCCATTACGGCGTCCGTTCCACTATTTTGCAGGAGCCGGCAACTCCGCCACCAACCGCAGCGAAACCGTCAGTTCATCGAGTTGGAAGTGCGGCCTCAAGAAAGCGACCGCCTTGTAGACTCCGGGCTTGCCCGGCACCTCCATTACGTCAATACGGGCCTCACGCAAAGGCGCTTTAGCTTTTGCTGCCGGCGACGCCGTATCATCGGGTACCACGTACCGGCGGATCCAGTTGTTGAGGAATATCTCCGCCTCTTCACGGGACATGAAGCTCCCGATCTTATCGCGCATCATAACCTTCAAATAATGCGCGAAACGGGAGACCGCCATGAGGTAAGGCAACTGGGCTCCCAGACGGGCATTGGCGTTAGCCGAGTCCTGATCGTAGACCTTGGGCTTGTGGCAGGTCTGGGCGCTGAAGAACGCCGCGTAGTCGGTGCCCTTGCAGTGTACCAGCGGGACAAAGCCCAAATCGGCCAACTCCTTTTCCCGGCGGTCAGTGATCGGCACTTCGGTGGGACACTTCATGGCAATGTCCCCCTCATCGGTGTAGAAATTGTGGACGGGCAGACCTTCCACCAGCCCACCTCCCTCCACCCCGCGCATCGCCACGCACATGCCAAATTTTGCAAAGGACTGGGTGAGGCGCGTACCCAGGGAATAGGCCGCGTTCATCCAGAGATACTTGGAGTGGTCGGTTCCATCGACGTGCTCCTCGTAATTGAATCCCTCGATGGGCTTGGTCTCCTTGCCGTAAGGCAGGCGGCCCAAGGTGCGGGGAAGGCACAGCGCCGCGTAACGGGCATCGTCGCTCTGGCGGAATCCCTTCCACTTTGCGTATTCCGTCGTGTCAAACACCTTGGCCAGATCCCGTGGAGCATCCAGGGACAGATAGTTTTCCAAGTTAAAGAGGTCTGAGGATGCCGCGCTGATAAAGGGGGCGTGCGCCGACGCGGCCACGTGGGAAATCTGCTCGAGCAGTTCGATATCTTCCGGGTGCTTGCCGAACTCGTAGTCACCAATGAGGGCCCCGAAAGGCGCCCCACCGAACACACCATACTCCTCTTCATAGACCTTTTTGAAGAGCGCACTCTGGTCGAACTCCGGAGCCTTCTGCACATCCCGCAGCAGCTCCTTCTTGGTGCAATTGAGGACCCTGATTTTCAACCCGGTTCCAGTCTCGCTCTGGTCCATCAGGTGCTTCAGGCCTCGCCACGACCCTTCCAGTTTCTGAAATGCTGCGTGGTGCAACACTTCATTGAGCTGAAGCGAGAGAAGATGGTCAATCTGCGCAATGCGCGCGTTGATCATCATCTCCGCGTCCTTGGCGACAGTCATTGAGCCGTCCAGGACTTGGGCGATGAACTCTTTCACCAGGTTTTTGCCGCGTTCCCGGGCCGACGTGTCAGCGCCGAACCGGCCTTGCTCAACAATTTGGTCGAGCAGCCCCTTTTCCTGGGTTTGTTCGGTCGTGGTGGCCGTGGATTGCGCGACGCCTTGAGGATCAGCCATTGGAACCTCCTTCCTCTTTCTTGCCCATCTCACCCTTTAACTTGTCGAGCTTCTCGGTGTTCGACGCCGCTTCAAGCAGCAACTCCTCCAGCTTATCGTTGCCCTGGAGACTGCCCCGCAGGTCAGACAGGCGCGTTCGCAGGTCCAGCAACTCCTTAAGTGGCTTCACTTGCCGCGCAACTTGTTCCGGCTCGAAATCATCCATGCTCTTAAAGTGAAGATCCACCTTCAGGTTCGGAGCGTTCGGATCATCGCTGAGCTTGTTTTCCACCGCGAACGACAGATGCGGCTTCATCCCTTCGAGGACGCTATCAAAATTGTCGGGATTTACCTCAACAAACTTTCTTTCCTTCAGCTTCGGCAGAGGTTGCTCGGGTTGGCCGGTGAAATCGCCGAGAACTCCAACCACAAACGGCAACTCCTTTACTTCGATCGCTCCGCCTACCTCAACATCATAAGTAATGTGGACGCGAGGAGGCCGGACACGGTCTAACTTGTGCTGGGTGCTCTCTCTTGCCATGGAAATCTCCTTTCTGGGAACTTTGGTAAGCCCAAAAACGACACGGCGGCGCTAGTGAACTGCCTCAGGGTACCTCTGGGGATGGGATCGGGTTAGGCAAGATCAAGACCTTGATAACGAATCTGAGTGCAGCCGTACCCCTCCTTGGCTTCCAGGACATCTCTTTGACTGTAGCCATGCTCTTGGGTGTTTATCACACGTCAAATAACTTGTCAACGGCCAAATCCTTCAACCAGCGATTCCGCAAATCTTTCGGCTCTCCTGCGTCCAGGCCGTTTCCGCGCACCCGTTGGCGGCGTCCCCACCGGGCAATCTGTGGTCTGTCTCCTGTCGGCGAGACAGTATGTGAGCAATCATGTTGCCAGCCTTCGCCGGAATCCTGCGCAGGCCCCATCGCCGGCGATAAACCATTGAAGCCGTGGACCGGATGCCGGTTCTGCTCGAATTCTTATTGGGCCTCGGCCAATCAAGATGGAGCCCAAAACCGGGACCAATGTATCTGATTGGAGACACTCGAATCTGAATTTAGATACTCGGTCGGGAAAAGCCTCACGGCCAATGCATCTGTGCAATACCAGGAATTTTTGAAGAAACCGGCCTGGATCCTGGCCTGGCCATCTATCCAAAGTGTCAAACTTTGCCGTGGCAGGTCGCGCGCTGCCCTCTTTCAGAGAACTACAATCCATCGCTTTTCCTGATTTCCGCCAGGACCACGCTGATATTGTCCGGGCCCCCATTTTCATTGGCTCGTGACACCAATCCCTCGGCCTTGGCCCTCAGAGAAACGGGAAGAAGCAAGATTTCTGTAATCTCGTCCGCGTTCACAACCTTGTACAAGCCGTCACAGCAGATCAAGATCAGATCTCCGGATTCTAAAGCGGTTCCCGTCAATGCCACCTTCACTTTCGGTTGAGCCCCAACGGCTTGGGTAAGCATGTCCTTGACTTGCTCGCTCATCTGAACACCTTGCTCGGGCAAGAGCAAATTTCCCACCGTCTGATCCTCCGTGAGCTGCGTCAGGCGGCGCTCCCGGAGCAGGTAAGCTCGCGAGTCGCCCACCTGGGCAATGTCCAGATAGGCTCCTCTCAATAACGCCGCGGTCAGCGTGGTGCCCATGCCACGGAACTCTGGCCTCTCCTGCGCCAAGGTATAAACCGTTTCATTTGCCGCCTCAACGGCGCGGCAAAGAATATCCTGGGAGGTTTCGTCCAAAGTCGATGCCGCCGCTGCCAGACCCAAAAGCACTTTCGTCAGTGCCACCATGCAAAGGCCACTCGCCACCTCACCCGATTGGTGGCCACCCATGCCATCGGCAACCGCCAAGACCAGACCAGACGGCCCCAGTTCAAAAACCGTGTTTAACGGCTCCCGATGATCGGAGCGGTCGTCGAGATGAAGCACCAGGAAGCTGTCTTCGTTGTTTGTCCGCCGCCGCCCCAAATCCGTGCACGTGACCACTGAGATTGATTGGCGGGAATTCTCGTTTGAGCGGGCCATGGGTGGAGCTGGTTGCATCTCCGGAAACGAAAATGCTATCCCTTCTTAAAATTAGAGCTTCGGGAAAACTCTAAGTGAATTCTGCCTTAGCCCAGTCCCGGAGTATTCACGAATCTCCCGCGGGGACCTTCAGCTCACGATCAAAACCGTGCTCTGATTGTCCACGAGTAATCCTTCGTGAACCATCCGGCCAGCGGCGCGGCCACCATGCACCTGTCTCCCGGGACACACCATGAACGCCGCGAGCGGGAACGGACAAGGCTAACTTCCCGGAGGATCAAAATCAAAGGCATGCCTGCACCGCTTCCATGCTCCACCACCGGGTCTTGGAGCAAAGCGTCAGGTTTTATCCAAAGCAACACAGCGCGCCCGCGTCAGACCGCTTGGGGAAGCAAAATGATCAGCTCAAGTTGAGGATTTGGAAAGTCAGCCGGGACATACGCGGCCAGATTCCGGGCACGCTCCACCGCTTCCCAATCGCTGCCCGATTGGTTGAGGCTGAAATATCGGTAGTTCAATTTGATCGGAAAAGAACCCGGAGGTCTTTCCGTGTAATTCAGCTTCATGCCCGGCATCGCTTGCCGCACCAGCGCCTCGATCTGGGTGGACGAGGAAACCTTGACCAGTTGCGGAACCTTTCTGATCAGGTCAACTTCCTTCATGTCGGCGTTGATCGCCAGGTACATTCTGGTGTTCGTGAAATATTTGTCATCGGCAATGGCCGCCGCGTAGATGGAGGGCTGCACCAGCTTCAGCGGCAAGGATACAAAGTTCGTGGGGACGGTCGTTTCAAGAAGTTCTCGCACCTTCACGTCGAGACCGGTAAAACACCCGCTCAGATCTTCATGGTTGTAAGTGGGCAAATCGCGAGGCTGAATCTTTGTTGAGAAGGCCGTCAACGCTCCGGCCAGGTCGTTCATGGCAGAAAACAGCTCTTCGGGGTGTCCGTTGCGGGTTTCGAAGAGATGGCGAAACAACGGAAAATGGCTGTTGACAGTGTAGAGCAACCAGAAGTTTGCGACGTCGGCAGCGGTGAAATCCGCCAGGCTTTGGTTCTTCTGCCGCCGCATTCCTCCCAGCATGCTGCTCTTGGCAGCGAGGATCTCCACCAACCGCCGCAGGATGGCGTTGGTCAGGTATTCGCTCGCCGAGATATCGAGTAAGGGAGGAACATAGTGTGTATCGAGTTCCAGCGTACCCGCGGGGGTACGTCGGACAACCGCGATTTGCATCGACGACGTGCCTTGCCGCGACTCTTCGCCTAGCAACAGGCGGAGATTCTTCCTGGCAACCTGCACCGGCCGCTCCGAAGCTCCGGAGTTTTCGTCCCGAACCAACAATACCTCCGCGCAATAGCGGGGTTCTGAGTTTTGGCCAGAAAATGAGACGTTGACGCCCCGTTCGCGGTAATCTGCAACCGCGAGATAGACCTCCAAACTGTCCCGATCACCCTCAAGGTGCTGGGCCAAAGGCCGGGCGGGCGGCGCGGGGTCCGAGCCTGGAATGTTGAACGGCAAGCCGTCCGGCAGGAGCCCGGCCGCCGAGGAGACAATGAAATTGCCCGCCGCCAGGCCCTCCTGGCTGATCCGCAATTGGGCGAACCCCCAGGGGCGGAAGCTCACCGCCTCCACGCGAAATTGCAATGTGTCTTCGAAGAAACGGTCCTGCGCTTGCAAATATTGCGGGCTCAGGAAAGTTCCCTTTGACCAGATGACCGGCCTTAGTCTCCTCATGAGGCTCCAAGTTACCAGAACCGCGCCAGCAAATCAAAGAGCAAGTAGCTCGGGTAGTAAGCTGGTTCGGCTAAATGGCGCTCGCCGCCTCCCAGTCTGCCGGGAAGAACCAGTCCAGCAGTGGAAACCTCGCCGCTACAAAAACCAAACTGTTCCACCACCGACGGTCGTGGGCTGACACCCCGGCTGTGATATGCTGTGGTCCTTCTGACAGGTTGCTGAAAAAGGCGCGCGGAGAGGCGGTATCTATGCCAAACCCTTTTTCGTTCGGTGAAGTTCACATGGACGTGGCCCTGGGGCCTGACCCATCCCCCCAACCTCAC
Organism: Terriglobia bacterium; assembly: GCA_035531475.1. GTDB lineage: Bacteria > Acidobacteriota > Terriglobia > UBA7540 > UBA7540 > CALCEB01. The sequence goes on along the minus strand of DATKST010000095.1, from coordinate 26,475 downwards.
TCCCCCCAATCTCCTTTCCGGATCGCTCTGCTCGGTGATTTCAGCGGCCGCGCCAATCGCGGCCTCATGGAAACGGGGCACGACCTGTCGCGACGGCGCATTGTCCCCGTCGACCGTGATAGCTTCGACGAAGTCCTGGGAAGAGCCGGCGCTTCGCTTGGCATCCCTCTGGAAGGCCCGAAAGGTCCCAGCCTTTCCCTTCATTTCAAAGAACTCGATGATTTCCATCCTGACCAGCTCTTTCAGCGCGCCTCCATCTTCGGCAAGCTGCGACAACTGCGCGAGCGGCTTGCCGATCCTGCCACCTTTGCAGAAGCCGCTGAAGGGTTGGGACTTGCCCCGGCGACGCGCCCTGCCGCAGACGCTCACCCAACAGCGCCATCGACTCGTGCCGCGGCTCCAGACCCGTCGCGCCTCGCCTCCGGCAACCTGCTGGAAGACCTGATCGAACAAAGCGAATCGCAGTCCCCTCATGCCCATCGTCCGGATGAATTGCAGGAGTTTATCCGCCGGGTCGTAGCGCCCCACCTGGCGCCGGAAGCCGACCCGCGCCAGCCGGAGGTGCTCGCCCGCATTGACAGAACCACGAGCCACCTGATGGGCGCTCTGCTACACCACCCTGATTTCCAGGCCCTCGAAGCAGCCTGGCGCGGCGTTTTCTTCCTGGTGCGGAGAATCGAGACGGACTCACAGTTGCAGTTGTTCTTGATCGATATTTCCAAAGCCGAGTTGGCGGCTGATCTTTCCTCGCGGCAAGACCTGAACTCGACGGGCCTCTACAAGCTGCTGGTAGAGCAGACGGTCCGGACACCCGGCGTTGAACCGTGGGCGGTGCTGGCCGCAAATTTTACGTTTGACCCCACCCGCGCCGACGCCAATCTGCTGGGCCGGATCGCCAAAGTTGCAAGCGCCGCGGGCGCGCCATTCCTCGCCGCCACCAGTCCCGGTGTGCTGGGTTGTGAATCCATCGCTACTCTCTCCAACCCGCACGAATGGAAACCCGCCGCAGGAAATGAAGACGCAGAAGCTTGGCGCGCCCTTCGCAATTTGCCCGAAGCAACTTATCTGGGGCTGGCTTTGCCACGCTTCCTGCTGCGCCTTCCTTATGGCAAGGATACGGATTTCATCGAGCAATTTGATTTCAAGGAAATGCTCGATCCGCCCGCCCACGAGGACTATCTTTGGGGCAATCCTGCCTGGGCATGCGTGCTCCTTTTGGCGCAAGCTTTCAGCGCCAGTGGTTGGCGCATGCGTCCCGGTGAGTCGTCAGAGATCACCGGCCTTCCGCTACACCTTTACCGGCGGGATGGAGAATCTCAAGCAAAACCTTGCGCGGAGGTGCTGCTTACCACCGCCGCCGCCGATCGCATCATGGAAAAAGGCGTGATGCCACTGGCTTCGCTCAAGGGGCAAGATGCCGCACGACTGGTCCGATTCCAATCTTTGGCCGATCCCATCCGTGCTCTTTCGGGGCGATGGGGGTGAGGGTTTTGGTCAGCAATGCCCAGGACTGGCACTCAGGTTTTGTTCACGAAATCTGCAATGGTCACATTCAGCCGGCCCGCTTTGATGGCATTGATGATCCTTTCCAGGTTGTCATCTTTTATTGGCTCCTCAAATCCTCTCAATGCAAGGCGTGCCTCCTCAATTTTTTCCCTCGTAGTGCTTTTGGTGGTCACCGCAGTCAGCTTTTTCCCGTCACACGTAAGGTCCCCACCCGAGTGACCACCCCGGCCGCCACCGCCAAAACCGCCACTGACGCCAATACACTTGCCCATTAAATTAAGAAAATCGACAAGTCCATCCGATTTCTTGTAGGAGCCGGGATTGGCAAAGAAATTGAATAACAGCACAGCGTCCTGCGGTCTCAAACCTGTAGCCATCGTGATTTGTTCTCCTGTCTTGACTCTCTTCGATTCTCGGTAAAACGAGCGGTCGTGTGGCAGGCCCGAGCAGACATTGGGGATGGGCTTTTTGCTTGCGGTCCGGGTTCGGCAGCCTTTTCCGCCTTGTCTGTCCTGTCAAGGTTACACCGGTAAGATCTTCGGGCACAGCGAAACGCGGACAAACCTATCTGCCTAGAAACTTCTCGAGAAAATCAATCTCACGCTCCGCCAAGTCCATGCTGCGCTTGGCAACCAAAGGATTCTCTGCGGAGAGGGCGGTGCCGGCCCGGTCCATGAATCCCGTCATCCTGTTCCAGGACCCTGAAACGTCACCCCGCAGGGTAAGGCCAGAGCTTGCCTGCTGCTGTTGAAGCGTCTTAAGACTTTGGTCGATGGTATTGGCGCGGCTGGTCAGCAGGTCCATTCGGTCCTGCAATCGCTGCAATATTAAGCTTCCCGGCTGATCCTCCGTCGTGTTTGCCCCGGCGTTGGACCCGGATGAAGGTGGCGGTGATGAGGGCGTACTCTGTTGCGTGCTTCCACCTGCCGGGCCGGAATTTCCTGCCGGTGTTTCCTGTGTTCCCTGACCCGGAATGGTTTCATGTCTTGGAGTAGTATGCCTCCGCTTCTCCAGTTGGTTCCCACCCGTTCTAGCTTTGGTTGCCGCTCCAGTTCCGCTCACTGGCGCTGGTTTCGAAACTACCGGGCTCGAAGATGCAGAATTCGCAGGCGTGGCAGAGGATGGCGGCTGCGAACCCGCCGCCGGGTTCGCAGAAGTCCCGGGCCCGGAACCCGGGGATGCTGCCGGTTCATTGGTCGCAGAAGCTGCGGAGCTGGCGCTTGCGGGCTGGGGTTGAGCCGAGGAGGAATCCGCTGTACCCAGTGCTGATCCCGCTTTCGACGCCTTTCCTCCGGCTCGAGCCTTCATCCACCGCGGCAATTCGACGGCGCTGGCCGCAATAACAAGAACCACCAGCAGGGCGCCCAGCGCCATATAAAGGCCGCGGTAGCCCGCCGGCTTCGCAGTTTGCGGGGCAGGAGCCAGAGCGGGAGAGCGCTCGAGGGGTGGCGCTTGAGGACCGGGCGCTTGCGCCATGCCGAAGGAGGATGCTGTCGCAGCCGCCGCAGAAGATGCAGCAGCGCCGGGAGCAACCGGAATCGAAATGCCTGCCACGCTCGCGAGCGCGGTCCTGAAGGCATCGGCTGATTGGAAGCGTTGCGCAGGGTCTTTTGCCAAAGACACCAAAATCACGGCATTCAGCGGTTGCGGCAAGCTGGGGTTGATCTCGATGGGAGGTTGTGGAGCTTTTTCCAGATGAGCTGCCATCACCGAATATTCGCTCGCCTCTTGGAAGGGACGCTTGCCGGTCACCACTTCATAAAGCACAACCCCAAGAGAGTAGAGATCGGACCGGGCGTCGAGCGGACCTCCCTTAACCTGCTCGGGAGACATGTAGTGCAAGGATCCCAGCGTCGTCCCCGTCATCGTGAGCTTGGAATCGCTGGGCCCGCGAGCAATGCCAAAATCCATGATCTTGAGGATCCCCTGTGAGGTCAGCATCATATTGGCTGGCTTGATGTCCCGGTGAATCACGCCTTGCCGGTGCGCGTAACTCAATGCCGACAGGGCCTGGTCCATATAGGTCAGGGCCTCTTTCAGGGGAAGATGCCCGGATTGCAACTTGTCCCCCAAAGTCACTCCTTCCACCAGCTCCATAATCATCAGAAGCTGATTTTCCACTCTCAAGGCCGTATGTAATGCGGCGATATTCGGGTGGTTTAGGCTGGCCAGGACTTTTATTTCCCGCAGAAACCGGTCGGCCAGGGCCTGCTGATTAGAAAGGTCGGGGAGAAGAATTTTCATCGCCTCAACCCGGTCGGAAATCACGTTTCGAACTTTGTAAACCTTTCCCATACCCCCGGTGCCGAGGACAGAAAGAATCTGGTAGTCGCCAACTTGGGTTCCAATCTCATAATTCATCGGGAACCTCCGCTTCCTTGAAATGGCTTAGCCCGCGGTCCGGCGTGCCGGATGTAGGGGCGGGTCTTGTGCCCGCCCGCGGGCGACCACAAGGGTCGCCCCTACGAGTCCTTTGCGGCATTTCCATGCCCAGTGGTGGGCAAAGGCCCATGACATCTTCGCTCAGCATGACAGACTGCCTTTTTTCAGCAACCTATGAGGGCAAATTAGGGGAAATGCCGGGTTCAAGCCTCGCGCCGGATCAAGCGCCCACGATGCAGGCGCGGCTCTTGAATCCAGTTCTACCCCTTCGGACGTTCATCACCACGCCCTCGTCAGCGCCGCATCGCAGTGATCACTGAGAGCTTTTAACCGTATCGCCCACCTTGGGACTTCCGCTCCCCGTGAACGTCCCGGTGGATGAGCTCACATCCAACTGTGTGATCCTGACGGCACCCAGTGTGTTGACAACGGTTTTGATAATCTTGCCCGTTGCCGGGTCACGAATATCCCGGACCTTCCTCGCCACATTCAGCTCTTCTCCCATTTGGACTCCGGCACTGGAGCCGACATTCAGGATCAGAGTGTTGCCGGAAACATCCGCCACCAGCCCGGAGATGACCACCACATGGGTCGGCAGATTGGACGCGCTTTGGTCCAATTGCTGGGCCACGGAATCCACCGCCTGGCTGACGGCCTCGCCCAGCAAGGTATCCGCAAAGTTTTTGCTGGACATGTCATAACCGCCGCCTCCCGCATTTCCCCCGCCCCCGCCGGCTCCGACGAGCGAAGTGCCAGATCGCGTCGATTCGCCCTTGCCGGTGGCAACGGCCAGGATTTCCGCGGTAGACGTATCGATCACCCGCGCGCTGATGCCCACCACCGCTTTGGCCTTGCGCCTTTGGACGCCACCAATTCCAAAACGTCCCGTCAAGCCTCCGATGGCGCCGCCGCCAATGGTCTTGCTCTGGTCGTCCCGGCCAAACTGGGTAATGCTGCCAATGATGATTGCATCCACTCCTAAGATTTTGCCAATCTTGGCGGCGCTGGAAGGGTCGGCGCGGTCACTGTTCGAAAAGTTCTGTTCCGCCAGGATTTTATCCAAAGCCGAGCGCTCGATCACGCTGTATGTGCCGCCCTTGACGAGACGGTCCACCAGCAAATCCGAAATTCCCTTGCCAACATCCTGGTCGGCGCCGAAAATCGAAGCGACGTAGCTCTGAACTGTTCCGTAATCAAAGTTCATGACTGCGACTCGCTTCTTCTGTTGTGCAAAAGCGGGGGAACCGAAACCGAGGGAAATGAGAAGCACGTAGACGAAGCGCCTCATGAGATAGCCTCCCAATCTTAAATTCAGCAGAACCCGAGGCGCCATGTAGCGGCAAGTCGCGGGTTATCCAACACCTGTGTATGAATTGCATCATAGCCCCAAGATGAAGGCAATGCAACGTCACATCTTGGTAGTGGGTCAGTGGTGAGGGGGTCGGATTCAAAGATGTGCGGTTATTCTCGAACGGACCTTAAGTGAACAGCATTGCACTCAGAAACGATGCCAGCCAGGCAACCTGCGCTCAAGCTGTTGGCCTTGTTCTGCACACAATGCAGTGGTGGTAACCTAATAATCCTTGACTGACGCACGGTCTTGAACTATATATCGCCTGCGCAAGGCAGGAGTGAAGCTGGTTTGCTTCTATCCTGGGAATAATGCTTCGGGAGAATTTGAACATGATCAGGCGATCGGAACTCTTCGGTAAGTGGGCCGCGTTTTGTTTGCTGCTGTCCGGCTGGGCGCGATACACGGTTGCTCAAGCGCCCCACTACGACCTGCTGTTGAAAGGCGGGCACGTCATAGACCTCGCCAATCACATTGATGGGTTCATGGACGTTGCAATTTCCAATGGGAAGATCGCTTCCGTGCAGGGCAATATTCCTGCTGCCGAAGCCGGAAAAGTGGTGGATGTGACCGGCCTCTACGTCACGCCCGGCCTGATTGACATTCACGTTCACATCGGGCATGGTGGCGCGCCCCTCGACTGGTTCGCCCCCATCGGACGCGCACACGAGACGCCGCTTGGCATCCCGGCGGACCTGAATCTTGCTTCCGGTGTAACCACAATAGTGGACGCCGGAACGTCCGGCGCGGATACGTTTCTTCAGGAAAAACAGGAAGTGATCGATCGTTCCCAAATCCGCGTGCTGGCGTGGTTGAACATTGTTTCGGACGGCATGCAAGGCGGCCTGGAACAGAGCCTGGACGACATGGACCCGGATAAGTGCGTCGCCACCATTCGCAAATATCGCAACATCATTGTCGGCGTCAAGACCGCGCATTACTGGACCATGAAGCCGTGGGACGCCGAGCACGTTCCGTGGGCGGGCGTGGACCGGGCAGAGGCTTGTGCACGCGCGGCCGGCGTCCCCATCATGGTGGATTTCTTCCCGCGCCCGCCGCAGCGTCCCTATTCGGACCTGATCCTGAAGAAGATGCGTCCGGGTGACATCCACACCCACGTCTTTGCGCAGCAATTCCCGATCATCTTGCCGGACGGCAAGTTAAACCCCATCATGCGGGAAGCTCGCAAGCGAGGCGTGATCTTTGACGTCGGCCACGGCTCCGCCAGCTTCTGGTGGCGCAATGCTGCGCCCGCCATCCAACAAGGGTTCGAGCCTGACTCCATTTCCACGGACATCCACTACGGCAATCTCCACCAGTTCGTCATCAGCTTTGACAACGTCGCCTCAAAATTTCTGGCGATGGGGGAATCCTTCCAGGACGTGATCCGGCAATCGACCGTGAATCCGGCGAAGGAGATTCACCGCACGGATCTGGGCACGCTCGCGGTGGGGGCCGTGGCGGATGTTGCGGTGCTCCAGCTTCTGCGCGGTCATTACAGTTATGCTGATTGCGGTTTCGCGCGCCTGGACGGCACAGAAAAGCTGAGAGCGCGAATGACCATTCGCGCCGGAGCCATTGTCTACGATCCTTCTGGCTTGAGCATGGTGGAATGGCAAAAAGCGCGCAAGCAGTATTTCCATACACCCACGGACCAGAACACGAAGGCGGCCACTGCGGATGACTTTCCGCGCCACGTGGGAAAAGATGAGGAGTAACCGCGCCCCCCTCGCCGTTTCCCTCTTCTCAATCGGGGAGTGGGCGACGCGAAGCGGCGGGTGAGGGCGCTGGTGGGAGGTCGTAGTACTCTACCTATTCTCATCGCCCCCCGCAAATCTGCTATGCTAGAATCGGCCTGCGGCCACGTTTCTATTCCCGTCGCAGGGAGGGAGCCGCCGGGCAGCGGCCATCAGGCGGACTGCTGCCAGGGCCTCAATCAAGCAGAAGGAGAATTGCATTCATCCGTGAGTATTTATTCCCTTTACCTTTCGGACCTCAAGGGCGTGATCGACAATCTGCCGCTGGACCAGGTGAAGCGCGCTGCCGACATTGTTTTCAACGCCCATCAAGCGGGCCGCACCCTATTCCTGTTCGGAAATGGCGGGAGCGCGGCGCTGGCTTCCCACATGGCTGCCGATCTTGGCAAAGGCACTCACGTGCCGGGGCCCGCGGCGCTGGCCAACGGAAAACGCATGAAGGTCTTTTCGGTAACGGATAACAGCGCAATCCTGACCGCATGGGCCAACGATGCGGCCTACGAGGATGTCTTCGCCCGCCAGATCGAACCTTTCATGGGTCCCGGCGATGTGGCATTCGGCATCAGTGGCAGCGGTAATTCTCCCAACGTGCTTCGCGCTCTCGAACTGGCCCGGCGAGTGAACGCCACGACGGTGGGCTTTACGGGGTTCGGGGGCGGCAAGATGAAAGATCTCCTGGATTGCGCCGTCGTGGTTGCCTCGGACAACATGCAACAGATTGAAGACGCCCACGTGATCCTTTCCCACCTGGTCTTTATCGATTTAAGGGCGCGTTTTGTTGCTGGCGCGGAAAAGAATCATTGAGAAGCGCATCCTGCCCTGATGCTGCGCCGCAGACTCTTCGGCTACGCATTCAACTTCACGGGCCGTCCCTCGGCGCACGACTGGTAAATGGCGGTGATGATTTTCTCATCGCGCAGGCCTTCCTCGCCCCCCGTCATGGGTTCCTTGTTTTCAAGGATGCATCCGGCGAAGTAATCGGCCTCGCGCGTGAATTGGAGCGGTGATGGGTCATGATATTGAATGTCGAGAGGTTTCCCGCCTTGCGCTTTCCCGGTGAGTCGCAGGCCCTCATAAACAAACGCTGGATTCACTTCCACCATCCCTTTGGAGCCCATGGCCCGGGCGTAGTCGCCCACGAAATTAGTCCCATAGCTGGTGGAGCAGGCGGCGAGAACACCGGAGGGAAAACGAAAGTTCCAAACCAGATTTTCTTCAACTTCGTTGAAGCGACCGTCGTGGGTCACGACGGAAGAAACCCCCTGCGTTTCCACGGGCTCTTCACCCGTCAAATACCGGCACGCCTGGATGCAGTAGATCCCCACGTCCACCAGCGGTCCGCCGCCCGCCATTTTCTTATTCAGGCGCCACTCGTGTTGAGCGATGTTGAATCCGAATGAACAGTTGAGCTGCTGCAGGGTTCCGGCATATCCCTGGCGAATCAGTTCGACGGCCTTCAGGTTGGTGGGTTCGTAGCGGCAACGGTAACCAATCATCAGCTTTCGATCGGCTTTGCGGCAGGCAGCAATCATTTGCTCGCATTCCGCGACGGAATTGGCCATGGGCTTCTCACAGAACACGTGCTTTCCCACCTTGGCGGCGCGTAGGGTGTATTCGGCGTGCATGCCGTTGGGCAAGGCGATGTAGACCGCGTCAATTTTCGGGTTGTGCCCGATCTCCTCATAATGTTCATAATCGTAGATTGACTGGTGGGAGACGCCGTACTTGTCAGCCATTTGCTCCGCCTTCGGCCGGTGGCCACTGACCAGCGCCACGATCTTCGATCGCTTGGATATTTGTATCCCGGGCATGAATTCGCCCATGGAGATGCGCCCCAAGCCCACGATGCAATAGCCAACCTTCCGCCCGCCTTCGGTGGAAGCTTGCGATGGTCCCGCCTCGAAGGCGGAAACCGCCGGCGCCCGAAGCAAAGATCCGCCAACGGTTGCCAGCGCGGTGGTGATGCCAAAATGCGTCAGGAAGGTGCGGCGCGAGCTGCTCATAAATGTTGTCCTTGTCTGGTATTTGACTCCGTCGTCCCTGGAAGTAGAATAGTTTGTTCTCGTGAAGCTGGCCAACACCAGCAGATTGTCGTGGAATTTTTCAGGCTCGTGGCCGGCTCCTCATTGATCCCGAGGTGGCGCCCGAGATGTACCCAATGATCACGCCCAATAAGCGTAAACCTAACCCGGATTATTCACGAAGTTTTTTTCAAGAACCGCGCGTACGCCGGGACTGGCGCGGAGCCCGCAGGACGGCGGTCCGACACTCCTTGATGGCTGACGCGCGGAAGCGATGTATCCCGTCGCGGCCAGTGACCGCCGAAGTCACGGTCAATCCGCCGGCCGCATCGAGGGACCCAGGAGCGCGGGCCGAAGCTCATCATCATGGCATGCGCACCGCCTAACTTGACGAAGCGGTTGATCCGCCCTGCTGGGGCGAAGAGCGGGCGAAGCCCCAACCTGCTTCGCCGGACCGATCTACCCACGGACACGGCGGAGTTAGCCCAATACTTGATCGGCAAGACGCTGGTCCACGATCTGCCGGAGGGAGGGGTAAGCGGGCGGATCGTGGAAACGGAAGCCTACGTTGTGGGCGATGCGGCCGGGCACGCTTATCGTGGGATGACGCGGCGAAACCGTTCATTGTTTCTGGAACGCGGCCATGCCTACGTTCACGTTGCCTACGGTTTGCACTTCATGTTGAACGTCACCGGCGAATCGCGCGGGATTGGCGCCGGAGTCCTCTTGCGCGCTCTTGAGCCGCTGGAGGGAATCGCCTGGATGCAGCAGCGCCGGAAGAATCTCCCCCTGGCCGGCTTGGCCAACGGACCCGGCAAGCTTGCTGCGGCCATGGGCATCGATTTGGAATACGATGGCATGGATCTGTGCGACCAGGGACCGCTTTGGCTCGGCGAACCGGTGAGACAGCCGGGACTGACCAGCAACAGCGTGCGAATTGGCATCACCCGTGACGCTCACCGGCTGTTGCGCTTTTATGAGCGCGGCAATCCTTACGTGAGCGGCCCGGAGCGTCTGAGGATTTGACCACTTGGAGAAAGGCACGCGGCCCATCTCATCTTGCAGGCGGGTTGGCGCCTCCGATTGGATAGACCGGGGGGAGCTTCAACCGCATCCAAGTGGTGTAAGGCCCACAAGATAGGTGGGCAAAGCGTTCATCGCAGGGCTTGCGTCTCGCCCGCAACGGCTCCCGGCGGCAGGCAGCGTGGCACGGACCAGCCACCGGGTGAACCGTGGAATCGTTGCGGGACGGTTCGCGATCTTTGGAGGTTCGAAACAATGCTTGCGAGTCGGAAAGCCATGGATGTGAAAGCTGAACTCCTCAACCGCTTGACGGAAGCTCGCGTCCAGACAGACCGCCTGTTTGAGGTGGTGAGGCCGGATTCTCTCTACGAAAGGCCCATCGCGGAGCGGCACCGGATCGTTTTCTATCTCGGGCATCTTGAGGCCTTTGATTGGAATCTTCTGCGCGAGCGGATGCTGGGGGTGGAGGCATTCCATCCGCAATTCGATCAGTTGTTCGCATTTGGCATCGACCCGGTAGATGGCGGACTTCCTTCCGACCAGCCCCAGGATTGGCCATCCCTGTCCGAAGTACGCAGCTACCATCAGCGGATTCGGGAAACTCTCGACGCAAAACTTCCCAATGCAATTCGCCAGGACTCCGCAACCGCCGGAAATGAACTCACATCATCCAACCTGCTTCTAAACGTGGCCATCGAGCATCGGCTGATGCATGCGGAAACCCTTGCCTACATGCTTCATCAGCTTCCGTTGGACCGGAAGATTCCGCGGCTGCATACTCAAAACATTAGGAGTGCACCGGTCGCGGCACGATTGGTAGAAATTCCGGCCGGATCGGCAACGCTCGGTCTTTCAAGGAATGACGGTACTACTTTTGGCTGGGACAACGAGTTTGAATGCCACCAAGTCATGGTTCCGTCGTTTGAAATTGATCAGTACAAAGTGACCAATGGGCAGTATCTCCAATTTATGATCGCAGGCGGCTACGAAGATCCAACCCTTTGGTCAGAGGACGCTTGGGCATGGAGAACGAGCAGCGCCATAACTCACCCTGCCTTCTGGAAACGGGTTGAAGACCGATGGCATTTCAAGGGCATGTTTCAGGAATTTCCCCTGCCGCTCGATGGCCCCGCTTATGTGAGCCACGCCGAGGCCAGTGCCTACGCGCGGTGGGTGGGCAAGGCTTTACCCACGGAGGCCCAGTGGCATCGCGCGGCGTATGGCGCTCGCGACGGTTTGGAGCGGGCTTATCCCTGGGGTGATGAGTTTCCCCAAGCAATTCATGGGAATTTTGACTTTCAGAGCTGGGATCCCACGCCGGTCAACGCCCATCCCAGCGGGCGCAGCGGCTTCGGCGTTTCAGATCTCTTGGGGAATGGATGGGAATGGACTTCCACGGTGTTTCAGCCGTTTGAGGGCTTTCGGCCGTTCCCCTTCTATCCAGGATATTCCGCCAACTTCTTCGACGGGAAGCACTCCGTGATGAAAGGTGGCTCAGCTCGCACGGCCGCTTGCATATTGCGAAGGTCGTTTCGCAATTGGTTCCAGCCTAACTATCCGTATATCTATGCGGGGTTCCGCTGCGTGAGGAGCTAATCCAATGATGGGAATTCCCATGCTGGCCCAAACCATCACCGCAGGCATGACCGGCGAGCTTGCCGCCGATGTGCGGGCCGGGCTTACCAAGCCCGGTCAGAAGGAATTGCCTTCAAAATACCTCTATGACCCGGTAGGGTCAAAGCTCTTCGAAGTCATCAGCATCCTTCCGGAATACGGTTTGACTCGCGCCGATGAGCGTCTTCTCCGGCGGCACTCGGATGAGATCGTGGAGCGGCTGCCGCTCCCCGTTCTGGTCGCAGAATTGGGGAGCGGCAATGGCAAGAAAACCCGGCATCTCCTCCAGGCCCTTTGCGCACGCCAGTCCACCGCCTATTATCCCATTGAGATTTCGCCGGCGGCGCTGGCAATGTGCCAGCTCGAATTGGGCGATATGCCGGCCATGACCATGGTGGGGCTGGAGCGGGAATATCTGGATGGTGTTCTGGAGGTCTCCACCCGCCGCCAGCCATGCCAGCACCTGCTGGTGCTCTTCCTGGGGAGCACGATTGGCAATTTTGAAGGACTGGCGGGCGTGGAATTTCTGACCGGAGTGCGTCGGATTCTGCAGCCCGGCGATTTACTCCTCCTCGGAACGGACCTTGAGAAGCCCGTTCCTCAATTGCTCGCCGCCTATGATGATCCACTTGGAGTCACTGCCGCATTCAACCTCAACCTTCTGGCCCGCATCAATCGTGAGCTCGACGCGGATTTCGCCCTGGGCGAGTTTGAGCACACCGTCCGGTTCAACACTGAATCGGGCAGCGTCGAAATGCACCTCCGGTCGCGGCGAAATCAAGTCGTCACCGTTCGGCGGGCGCAACTGCAGGTCACATTTGCGCAAGACGAAACCATATGGACCGAAAGCAGCCACAAATATTCCCTGGCGGAGATCTCCCAAATGGCCGGGGATGCCGGTTTCCGCTGTGACGCGCAGTGGATCGATCCTGAGTGGCCCTTTGCGGAGAATCTCCTGGTGGCGGAGTGAGGCCTGGTCATCAACCCGGACTCTTCACAGGGTCTTACACGTGGGCCGTAGTTCCCCTTCACCCACCGCTTCGCGCTTTCCCTCTCCCCGCTTGCGGGGAGAGGGCTGGGGTGAGGGGGAACTACGGCCCTCCAGGTGAAGTTCGTCAATTATCCGGGCTAGGATGTTGGGTTCTGGCCATTCATCCGGCCTTGTCTTTCCTGTTCCATCTGCTGCTGGAACTGCGTCAGCTTGGACTGCTGATCGGGGGTAAGGACATTAAAGACTTTCCACTCAACCTGGGCTCGAGCCACCGTCATTTGGATTTGAATTTGGGCCATCTGCGTGGCCAGAGCTTGAACTTGAGCCTGGTTGAAAGTGGTCGCTTCAGTCACCTGCCGGAGTTGCTGGCGAAGGCTGGCTTCCTGGGCCATGAGCGGTTGCATCGTAGTCCGCTGGGCGGAATGGATGGATTGGATTTGGGACTTCTGGTCAGGGCTGAGGCCGAGGAGAGCAGCCATCATGCCTCCCATCCGTCCCCCCGGGCGGTCGTGCCAACCGAAGGGTGGGCCTGCGGCTGGTCCAGGCGGTGGTGGCGCGGATTGACTTGCATTGTCGCTTTGCGCGAAGACCATCAATCCGGTCAAGCTGAGCATGATTGCCATCATTAGTAGTTTTGATAATTTGGTTTTCATGGTGGTGTTCCTCCTAGTTTTGTGCTGGGGTTGCCGGATATTCTTATTCCGGCTTCCACATTTCATATTCGTCTGGAAGCTGCGGTTGGCTTCCACTTACATAAGATGTGATTTTGAACCGGAAGATGGAAGGAAACGTGTAAATCCGCAGTAAATTCAATGAACATTCGCCAGCGTCGCGGTCATGAAGTATTGCGGCGCACCGGGTGAGGTAACGCCGGCATCTTGCCGGGAAATGCGGGGCCGGTGGTGCTCCGCCGGCCCATCCAATACGATTGTAAAATCGTCGTAAATCCGGGCTTCATCCAGGCTGAGCCGTGTCACCTGTTGGGGCGGAAGGATATAATACGCTCCGTGGCGTTTGCGCGAATCAGGACTCGCTTATCATTGATATTCATTGTTGTTTCGGTGGCGATCCTACTGGTTGCGGGCGTCTTCATCTACCGGTGGATTAACCGCCTCAGCCAGCTTGACCGCCAGAATGATCAAACGAATCTTGAAGCCGGAATGATGGACCTGGAGCGGGGATTTTCAGCGGAGCTAGCAGAAATGGTGGTGTCTTTCCGGCCTATTTCCAGGACGCGGGCGGGAAAATCCTGGGGTACGAACCTGCTTGAATCGTATTCGCAATGGAGGACCACCACCCGGTGGCCAGAACTGATCCATTCGGTCAGCATCGCGGTCCGTTCTGAAAGCGGGAAGGTGAGGTTTGAGACGTTCGATCCCCGAACGGGAGATTTTTTTCCCCGCGAATGGCCCGCATCTTTATCCCTATTTCAAGAGACACTCCAGAACGATGCTTTTATACACAAGTTTCGATTGCCGTTTCTGCCCCGTGGTTTTGCTTCCTTGCTGGTTGAGGGCAGCCCGGTTCTCGCCGTCCCTTTGTTCAGTCCCCTCAGCGGGAAGGAATCCTATTCCTCTGAAATGGGGGCCGGGCCACCTGACCTAGCTCACGGATTGCTCCCGCCTCCACCGGAACCTCCGAATGGACTTGGGTCGCCGGATTGGTCCCGAATCCAGGGTTTACGCCCATCCAACTTTGAATTGACAGGATGGTGCTTTCTTAACCTTGATCTTGCCAACCTGAAGTCGCACGTGTTTCCCACTCTGGTCCAGCGGTCCTTCGGCGTCTCGGGTCTTGCCAAGTATCACGTGGCCATCATCACGGGAAATCCGCCCCAAATCATTTATGTGTCGAACCCTTCGCTCACGGCGTCGTCATTTTCAGCTTATGACGCAAAGATCACGTTGTATGCGGCCCGGATGCGCTTCGGGCCCTTCCGTTCGGGCCGCGGCTTGCGCCCCCGGTATCAAAGGGCCCCCGGCCGGCCGGACCTGGCGGGCGGCCCCGGTCCTCCACCCCGGCCCGGCTGGCGAGTAAGGGCGAGCGCCAATCCCAGTGCGTGGCAGCTTGTGGCACGCGATCAGCGGGGATCCTTGGATGCTGAAGTCAATGCCAACCGCAGCCGAAACCTGGCGATAGCTTTTGGTACCCTTTTGCTTTTGGCCTTGAGCATTGGGATGCTGGTGATGGCGGCGCGCCGCGCCAGGCTCCTGGCCCAGCGGCAAATGAAGTTTGTGGCAGGAATTTCCCATGAATTGCGGACGCCACTGACCGTCATTGAATCGGCTGCGCACAACCTGGCGCAGGGGCTGGTGGGTGATCCGAAACGCGTCGAGCAATATGGTCAAGCGATTCAAAATGAGGGCCGTCGGCTTTCCAATCTGATCCAGCAGACCCTGGGTTACGCGGCCTTGCAGTCGGGACGGCAGCATTATGAATTTATGCCGGTCTCCGTAACTGAAATCCTGGATCGTGCTTGGGCGCCGTTTGCCCCATCCTTTGAAGACGGCGGCTGGGTGGTGGAAAAAGATGTGAGTCAGGACATCCCTCCAGTCAAAGCCGATCCGCAAGTCCTGGAGAGCGCCATCAAGAACCTGTTCTCCAATGCGCTGAAATACGCCTCGCAAGGGAAGTGGCTGCGAATTACAGCACGGCCTGTTTACCGGTGGAGAGGCAAAGAGGTCATCATCACGGTCGAAGACCGTGGCCCGGGAATCGACCGGGGTGATTTGCCGCACATCTTTGAGCCCTTCTACCGGGGCCGCAAGGTAGTGGCGTCGGCGACTTCCGGCGCGGGCTTGGGACTGAGCTTGGTTGCGGCTCATCTGCTGGCGCACCAAGGCCATGTGGCAGCTCAGAATCTCAAGCCGCGAGGAGTGAAGTTTGTGTTGTATTTGCCCTGCGTGGGCTAAGACGCAGAACCCTGGATAACGCCTGTTCTTTAGCCCCAATACTGTTCGGTTAAGGCGAGTCTCGTGATCTTGATGTCAGAGGCGCCGCCTGACCCCTCACCCCAGCCCTCTCCCCGCAAGCGGGGAGAGGGGGAACCGCGCAGCGGTGGGGGAGGGGTTCTGGTTCAACCTGACGCGTTATTCTCGAACGGACCTTAAGTGAACAACATTGGTCTTTAGCTCGGATTTTTCACAAAGACTTACTCGAAGGCCGCTTGAGGCATGACCGGTTTTTCATTCTCCGCAAGGGGAAAATCAGATGACTAAGACACCCGTATTTATGGGCCCTCGCATCCTGCTGGTGGAGGACGAGCCGGGCTTGTTACTGAGTCTGACGGACCTTCTGGCCAACGACGGCTATCGCGTGGAGACTGCGAAAGAGGGGCCGGTGGGGCTGGAACGTGCCGCTCAAGGCGGGTTTGATCTGATTATTCTGGACGTGATGCTTCCTGCCATGGACGGCTTCGAAGTGTGCCGCACGCTCCGCCGCCGGAATATTCACACTCCCATTCTAATGCTTACGGCTCGCGCTGAACTAGGAGACAAAGTCCTGGGGTTGAAGCTGGGAGCCGATGACTACCTCGCCAAGCCATTTGCCGCAACTGAATTGTTGGCCCGGCTTCAGGCTTTGCTGCGCCGGGCTGCTTCGCCGTTGAGCGTCTCGCCGCATGAAACCTTCCACTTTGGCACGGTGGTCGTGGACTTTCGCAGCACTCAAGTCCGGAAGCGTGGCGCCCCCTTGGAAATGTCAGCGCGCGAGTTTGAGCTGCTGAGTTACTTCATCCAGCACCGGGGTGCGACACTCTCGCGGCAGCAATTGCTGAAGGAGGTTTGGGGATACGACTCCGCCGTCATGACCCGCACCGTGGATGTGCACGTTGCGCTGCTGAGGCAGAAGCTTGAAGGCGACGTAAAAAATCCCCGGCATTTTCTTACGGTTAGGGGACTGGGATACAGGTTTCTGGACCAGGCGGAAGACAGCAGCACTCAATCCGATGGGTGAAGTTTCCAAATTGAAATGGGGCATTTGGCGCGCAGGGCTTCATTGCGCCACATCCACGAAAAAGCTGAATCGGGCGTTGAGTCCTGAAGCCGCCACGCACCTTCCGCGCCATCCCTCGCAGATTTATTGGCCGCTGCTGTTCCCACCGGTTGCGCCGGGACCCGGGCTTTGGGTCACGGTCAAAGGTGTTTTTAGAACAAAATCGATCTTGACCTCGGAAGGGATGGTGACTTGTTGCCCATGGGACGCGGCTTGAGCAACCGTTCCGCCTGCTGCGCCCACGCCAGCGCCGATGGCAGCACCCGCGCCGTGGCCGATCAATCCTCCAATCAGCGCTCCAAGACCTGCGCCGCCCCCAATCTTTTCGGCGCTATTCTTTCCTCGGGAATTGCCCGTCTTATCGTAGTAACCGCTCTCAACGTTGTAGGAGCTGCCATTGAAAGCTAGGCTCGTCAACTCCACCTTCAGCTCCGACTGTCCTTGGTAATGGCCGGCGCTGTGAACCTGAACCAGGCGCACTTTGGCGTCTGCCCCTTGCGGAACCACGACTTGGTTTCCGACCGCCACCGGAGCGAACACCACGGCAGCAAACTCCTGACCCGCCTGGGCCGTTTGCGAAGTGATCGAGTCAATCATCCGGATGCTCACCACGGTGCCGGAAGGAATGGTGATGGTGACCGGCTGGGGCGGCGGCGGAGCCGCCGCCCCAGCTGGACTTGGCGCTGCCGCAGGTTGGGCAGGCGGATTGGAGTTGGATCCTGCATAGCTTGAGCCCGGAGTGGCCGCTTGATCCTGGGCAGGCTGCGTCTGGCCATTCATCGCCATATCTGAATCATCCTGAGCTTGCTGGTGCATGCGATGCCTTCGCGGCTTGTGCCCGGACGCTTCCTGCCGGAGCGGGGACTTGGCACTTGCCACCGAGCTGGGTGCTTGCGCCGTAGCGTCCGTGGAAACCGCCAATTGATCCACCACGTGCTTCACACCCGGCGCCTTTTGCGCAAGGGCTTCAATTGCCAGCTTTTCAAGCGTCGACTGGACTTGGCCCGTCAAGGTAACAACGCCATGGTCCGAGTTCACGTGAACGTCAAGCTGTTTCAGCTCAGCATTCTGGTACAACTGCGATTGGATGGCAGCCACGGTTGCGGAATCATTCGTAGGCTGTTGACCGGAGTTGCAGCCAATGATCACCAGTCCTGCCGCCACCACCAAAGTCAACGCGAAAATCGATACGTTTCTTCGCATGCTTTTCTCCTCAATCCCGATGAAATTCAGAAAAAACGTCCGCCGCCGCCGCTGCTCCCGCCGGAATCTTCGCCTGGAAACTGAGTGCAGCGTTTCGTAAGTTCGCTCACGTATTTTGCCCCTCACCCGGCGCTTCGCGCTACCCTCTCCCCGCTTGCGGGGAGAGGGGCTGGGGGTGAGGGGTTGTTGAAAAGCGCGACGCGAATACGTCACCGTAATTACGAACGGCAGTACTAAGGTGCGCAATTTCAGTTGCTGCCAGTCTCTGGAGACGGGTCCCACACCGCGCGTACTTCTCCGGCCTCCTGCTGGCGGAGTTGATGCAGGCGAACGGTCTGAGCATCCTTCAATACCGGGACTAATCGGTCGAGCGTGCCCAAGCGAATCTGATTCACTTTAGCGATTCGCTGTTCGGCAGAGAGTGAGGCATCAGCAACGGCAAGGTTAATCATCCGTTGCTCTTGATCCACCATGGGCCTGATTTTGTCAGCTTGGCTTTCGTTCAGCCCCAATTGTGAGGTGAGCCACTCGACCTCCGGCTCCGATTGTTCCGTGATGTTTTCCTGGTTCACTCCCTCATCCAAACCGGCGGCGCCGGGCAAAGGATTGGTCCTGGTATAGAGCACCACAAGGGCAATCATTCCCGTCACAAACATTCCCAACGTAAACAAAAAGATCATCCTGGTTTCTATTATTCCTCGCCGCCGCCACGCGCTCAGGGCTTTGTCCTCGGCCATCGAAAACGCCGGCGTGCTTTGAAACATTGCAGGCCGCTCCGCTTGTCTCCGGACTTGAATCTGTTCCATACTTCCATCCTCCTACATAACTATGATGATGGAATTAACACGGGGAGACACGGTAAGTTGGTAAAATCGCTGTAAAACCGGCGTTGTTTCGAGTGGGACCGTTGCCCCGGATTACTTACGAAGTTTTGCTCGAGGACCGGTAACGCACAGTTTCAACCGTGCTTTCGAGTCTCTACCTTTGAGCGGCCAGCCCTCCGACGTTCCCAAGGTTGTATCAGAACCCGCCCGTGAACCGGATATTTCCCAGGCGTTCTTTTGACTTGCCTGCCACTTCCAGCATCATCTGATGAGCGGCGAAAGCCAGGGGTTGGAGATTCCTTTGTTAAATGTAAGTAAATTTGGCCGGAGGCATACTCCCAGCTTTGTTCCAGCATCACACACTCAAAAGGTCAAGAGCCTCTGGCAACCCAATTTTTCCGTGCGCTGGCTGGAGGCGGGGACTAAACTGTTCTCTGGCCATAGCTGCAGGTTTCTGACGATTCCATGAAATACCGCACCATGCCGCTACTCTGCTTGTTGGTTGTCCTCGCCCCGTTCAGGGCAGGCAGCGCAACCCAGCAATCTCCGGCTTCCCCTTTGGATACCGGCTACCGGCAGATGTACAACTTGCAATTCAGCGCCGCGCACAGTAGTTTCCAAGAGTGGGAACAGATGCATTCCAGTGATCCTCTGGGTCCCACTTCGGACGCCGCCGCTTATTTGTTTGCGGAGTTTGACCGGCTCGGAATTTTGCAATCGCGTTTGTTTGTAAGCGATAAACATTTTGTGCAGCGGCAAGTGGAACAGCCTGACCCCGCCGCCAAGAAAGCTTTTGATGCGGCGCTTGAAAGAAGCAACCGGTTGGCGTCGGAGGCGCTGGCCAAGTCCCCACAGGACACCAATGCTTTATTCGCTGAGGTTATGAACCTGGGCATGCGCGCAGACTATCTGGCTCTGATCGAGAAACGCAACTTAGCCTCGCTGAGCATGATGAAGCGCAATGGGTTGCTGGCGGACAAACTGCTGAAGCTGGATCCCAATTGTTACGATGCCTATCTCGCCGTGGGCGTGGAGAATTACGTTTTGGGCTTGAGCCCCGCTCCGCTCCGCTGGCTGCTGAGCCTCTACGGCGCCCAGACCGATAAGAATGCCGGCCTCCGGAAGCTGCGCTTGACGGCCGAAAAAGGCCACTATCTCCGCCCGTTCGCCCGCCTCCTGCTTGCTGTCGCCGCGCTTCGAAACCACGATCGAAACCAGGCAAGACGGTTGCTCCGGGCGTTGGCTCAGGAATTCCCCAAGAACGTGCTTTACCGGAAAGAATTGGCCAAACTCCAATAGCAGCCTCTCTGCCCAAGCACCTTTGCCGCCGCGCAAAGCGAGGAAAATGAAAATAGCAGGCGTGGGAAGCGCCTTTCCAAAGCATTATTATCCGCAGGACGTGCTGACCACAGCGTTGAAGGCGTATTGGGGCGAACGGCTGAACAGCCCCCAATTGCTCGACCGCCTTTATTCGCGCATGGGGCTGGAAGGCCGTTTCCTAAGCCTGCCGCTCGATGCCTACTACCATCTCGATACCTGGGGCCAGGCCAATTCTGTTTGGATCGAGACCGCCCTGGAATTGGGGCAAACCGCCATCTGCGGCGCCCTCACCCACGCCGGGTTATCCGCCCGCGATCTCGATGCCTTGTTCTTCACTTCCGTCACCGGAATTTCCAGCCCCTCGGTGGATGCGCGGTTGGTGAATCGAATGGGCCTCTCGCCCAACATCCGGCGCACCCCAATTTTCGGCTTGGGCTGTGTGGCCGGAGCGGCAGGCATTGCCCGCGCTGCCGATTACGTCCGGGCTTATCCCAACCAAGCTGCGGCGCTCCTCTGTGTTGAGCTTTGCTCACTCACCCTTCAGCGCGAGGATGTCTCGATGGCCAATCTGATTTCTGCCGGGCTGTTTGGGGACGGCGCCGCCGCGGTGATTGTGTGCGGCTCAGAAAAAGCAGAAGCATGTGGCTTACAAGGACCAGAAATTCTGGCCACGCAATCCGTCTTCTATCCCGACACCGAACACATCATGGGATGGGACATTTCCGAACGCGGATTCAAGATCGTGCTGGCGGCGGAATTGCCGGACCTGATTGAAGGGCACTTTGGCCATGATGTGGACTCTTTCTTATTGGCGATGAACCTCCACCGGTCGGATATTGGAAGCTGGATTCTCCACACCGGCGGTCCCAAAGTCCTTGACGCCACTGCCCACGCTTTAGGTCTTCCCGGAGAAGCGCTGGATGCCTCCTGGCATTGCCTTCGTAAGACCGGCAACTTGTCTTCCGCCTCGGTCCTCCTGGTTTTTGAGGAAGTCAGTCGCCGGCGGCGTCCGGCCACGGGCACGTATTCGCTCCTTGCTGCGATGGGACCGGGCTTCTGCGCGGAGTTGGTGCTCCTCCGATGGTGAGCCGCAGCCGAGACGGCGTGGATACGGACGTACGGGTGGTGGGAGGAGGACCCGCGGGCTTGGGCGCGGCCATCGCTCTCCGTCAGCAGGTTTTCGAGTTATCATCGCCGACGGCCCGATTCCGTCCATCGATAAGGCCTGCGGCGAAGGACTCATTCCGGAAACCATCCGCACTCTTCGCCAGTTCGACATCACCTTCAGCGCGGATGCCTATCGGATATAATGTCCCCTGATCGCGAGGGGCTGAAGGTAGGCTGGATTTTGCACACCGTCTGCGCCCAGCAGAAAATGGCCAATGGAATCGAGGATTAGACCGGCGTTCTGAGTATAGTTAGATTGGTCTGGGCGGCGCGGAGCGGGAAGGCCCAAGACGATGCTGACAAATTTCTACGGGTGGTTGCCCCAAGACGGCGTGAAGATTGTCCTGGTGTTGCTCTTGTCGTTCCTGATCGGGCTGGAGCGGGAGGAGCGCAAGGCGGCCGCCCCGCGCTATAATTTTGGCGGGGTTCGCACCTTTCCCCTGATCGGACTGATTGGTTATTCCCTCGCGCTCCTTTCCAAAGGCCAGCCGCTTCTGGTGGCGTTGGGATTTCTCGCCATCGCCGGATTCCTCTGGCTGTCGTATTGGCACAAGTTGACCTCGGCGGAGGCTGCTGGCATCACCACGGAGATGTCCGCGCTCGCCACTTATCTGCTCGGGGCCCTCGTCTATTACGGCGACTTCTGGATTGCCACCACGCTGGGCGTAGCTTGTGTCTTGCTCCTCGATCTGAAGGCCGGGCTGGAGAGTCTCACCCAGCGGTTCCCTCCAGAAGAAATTCTCACTTTCACGAAATTCCTTCTGCTCACCGCTGTCATCCTGCCGGTCCTGCCCAACAAGGATTTCACCGCCTTCCATCTGAATCCCTTCAAGACCTGGCTCGTGGTGGTGGCCGTCAGTGCCATTTCCTATGCCAGTTACGCATTGCAAAAAATGACCAAAGCGCGCGGAGGCGTGATCCTTGCGGCGTTGTTGGGCGGGGCGTATTCCTCCACTGCCGCCACCGTGGTGTTGGCCCGCAGGGCCAAGCAGGAGGGCCATCCGCATCTGTTCTCCGGAGGCATTCTGGTGGCCTCGGGCGTGACCTTCATCCGCATCGTCATCCTCGTAGCGTTCTTCAGTTGGAGCTTGACGTTGGCCTTGGCCCTGCCCTATATCGTCCTCACGGTTCTGGGCATCAGTGTCGGATGGTGGTGGTCCCGCCGGTCAGATGTGGAACCCGGCAAAGTGGCCCGGGAATTTGAGCCGGAAAATCCGCTCGAATTGCGGGCGGCGCTCCTCTTTGCGCTCCTGTTTGTCGTAATTCTCTCCTTATCGCATCTGGCGGCGGCTCATCTCGGCAAGGGCGGAGTCTACGCTCTGGGAGCTTTGACCGGGGTCACGGACATCACTCCCTTTATCATGGGCATGACGCAGGCCCTGGGCACGCTGATTACCATCAGGGTGGCCGCAGCCGGCATCGTGATCGCCACCGCCAGCAACAACGTGGTCAAGGCACTCTATGCCTACAGTCTGGCGGACCGCAGGACCGGCTTGCAAAGCCTGGCGTTTTTGATGGGGTTGGCAGTGCTGGGTCTTGTGCCGTTGGTATGGCTGATGGGGTGATCTCAAATCATATGTTTTAACGATACGGCCGACTTTGCCATGTCGGAAGTTAACATGGCGTACTCAATGCTTCTGGCCTTCCTTCCAGTCTTCCCAGTCGATGCGCGTGGCTTTCAACATCGCCTTGGCGAGGGACCGGAACCAATCCGGCGAGCGTTTTTTGAAGTCCAGCCGCACCTGCTTGGTGGCGTCCTTGCTGCCCAGATGCAGGTTGGCCGTCTCGAAGCCCATGGCTTTGAGCAAGCGGCTCTCGTCACGCTCGTCCGGAACATCGGCAAGTTCGATACGGCAGCAGTCCGGGGCAAGTCTCCGCACAATCCAGCGTCCTTCGAGGTGGACAAAAGGATCGACGCAGCGAACAGCGGTATCGAGCAACTTCTGGTATAGGATTTGATCCGAACCCTTGCCGTGATTGACCCACACGCAGGCGGATGGAGCCAGCGCCTTGCCCTCCCGCGCGATCTTGCCGCCACGCCACTCGGCGATCGCCACAAAGCGCTCACGGCCCAGGCTACCCAGCCCGGCCACCCGGTGCGCCACCCGGTAGTCCAACTTCGGCTCCGGCATTATTTTTTCCAATGCCTGGCGGGCATCTGTTGGAATGGGTTGCTTCACCGTTGGCAAGGCATCCATTTTCTGCCAGAAGTGAACCGGATCGCGCAGCTCTCCCATCGCTGTTTCCCGAAGGAACTTGTGCCCCTCGGCCAGAACCATCGGATGTCCTCCCGCCTCAAGCGCAGCCGCGTAGCCCTCCAAGATGGAGCTGCACGCGCCCTCGGGCCCAACCTTCAAATGGCCCGCATCCGCCGCCAAATGCGCGCTTGCCATGAGCCGTACAAGGTCCACCGTGTAGGGAAGAGG
Source organism: Terriglobia bacterium (assembly GCA_035531475.1). Classification (GTDB taxonomy): domain Bacteria; phylum Acidobacteriota; class Terriglobia; order UBA7540; family UBA7540; genus CALCEB01. The sequence continues at coordinate 2,897 of DATKST010000095.1, read as the reverse complement.
ATAAGCTTCATCCAGGTCGTTGATTCCCCAGATCAAGCGGCCTTCGACGTCTCGCCAAGTGCCGAAATTCTCCACATGGAGGTCACCCACGGCAAGCACCACCGGGGTCTTGTTCGCCTCCGGACATATCTCGGGCCACCATTGCATCCAGCGGAAGAAAGTAGCTCGCAGAAAGGCGAAAAAGTCATCCGCCATGCGCTGATGTTTCAGCTTCAAATCCCCGGGAAGAATTCGCAATTGCTGCCCCAGCCAATCCTCATACTCTTCCACAGCCTGATCGATCTTCATGGTTGGCGCTTCCCTTGATGGAGGGATTTTTTTCCCGCTTTCCGACGAGCACGAACGTCTCACCAACTTCGGGAGACGGCCGCGACCATCCGGGAGAGGGCGTCGAGATCGCGGGTATCCACCACTTCGCCGGGCGAGTGCGAATAGCGCAGCGGCCAGCCGAGCGCCACGTCCACGGAGCCATCGCGAAGGAAGGCGGAGAACACAACCAAAGCGCACGCCAATGAACGAAGGATGCTCCTCATAATTGGACCCCTCTCGGCGAAACAACGTGACGGGACGATGGGTAGTGGTGCGTTTTCACCGCTGTGGCGGCGGTCTGCGACCGCCGACCTTGAATGCTCAACGGGTTTCGGCGCTCATAGGTCGCCGCTACAGCAAACTGCACCACTACGGGATGATGCGGCAAGACGCGAGAGCGCATGAACAGGGACGCCCCTGGCCATGCGCTCCGGCTCGATTATTATTTTTGAGGCTTGGCAAGCGGCTTCACGAGCTGATCCAGATAGTCCGGTTTTCCCTCCTCGCGGATCAGATGCGGATAGCGTTCACCGCCGCGATAAACAATGGTGCAGGTCTTGTAATAATCGTCGTTCAACACCAGTAATTTAATGGGTTGATCGCTGGTCTGGGTCGCCTTCAGCGCGGCGTGCAGCAGGCCCGGCGTGAAGGCGCGGCCGTTCACCGCTTTGATGCTCATCCCCGCCGTGATCCCGGCCTTGTACGCAGGTCCGCCCACGATCGAGTCCTCGACCGCTCCATCACTCCCGACCCGCATGCCGATGGAGTAAGCTGCGTTCACTCCGCCGCCGGATGGTCCACTACGGGCGAACGACGGCGGTTTATCCGTGTACACCACCTTCCAGCCGGCCGCTTCGATACCGCCGACTGGCGACTGAGCCGAGGTGGAGGTCAACCGTTTATGAAAAAAACCTGCCCAATCGTAGGGCACGACTTGGTTGAGGTCTGTGACCAGATCATCGAAGGTATAAGGCTTCAACTGCGGACCCAGGTTGGGACCGCCATAGAAGAGATGGCAGAAATCCTCGATCGACTTCTTACCTTGGCTCTGGTCATGGATGATGGTGGCCACTTGCAGCCAGAGCAAATCCCCTTCGGGATAATAATCCGTCGAGCGCTTCCAATTCACCCAGCCGCCGTAGCCGTGGACCCCCGGTTCCGCGTCTGCGGTGTCTTGCAAGGGCCGCCAGGTGCGGCCAGGACGGCCAGGCCCTAACATTGCAGAAATGGTCGCCAGATATTCGCGATATTGCTCGGGCGTCCAGATGCCGCTCCGGGTGGCCAGAAGCGGACCCAGATAATCGGTGAAACCTTCATAGACCCACAAGAGGTCGGTCTTCTCCGGCGGCTCGTAGTAAAGCGTGCTCAGGTCGGCAGGACGGCGAAACTTTCCATTCCATGAGTGAACGAATTCGTGCGGCAAAAGGCTACCGAGACCACGGCGTCCTTGCGGCGTCAGCAACGTATTTTCGCCAATGCGGCTGTCGTCCGATTCATGGTGCTCAAGGCCGAAATGGGCCACGTGGTTGCTGAGGGTCAGCAGGAAATGGTAATCGCGGTAATGCCGCGCGCCGAAGAGTTTTCCGGTCTCGGCCACCAGGTTCGTGAAGTCTTTCTGAAGCTCCGGACTCATATTCAGCGCGTCCTGGCTGTCCGCAATCAGGTCGATTTCATGGTGGATCGGCTCACCCGCGGGCGTAACGTCCACGGCGCGGAAATATTGGCCGGCAACGACTGGCGAATCCACCAGCCGGTTCAAGGAAACCGGCTTGAAGGAGATTTCATTACCTTGAGTACCCTCCACCGGCAGCGCCGTCCCGAACTTCCATCCTTGAGGCAGGATCAGTTCGGACTTGATGTTGATCTGCTCGGCGGGCACCCCCGCGGGATACAGCACGTTCTGGTTCCAACTGACGATCAACAGCTTGTCGGTGGCCGAAGCGCCGAAGCTGAAGCCTCCGCCACCCGGCTCGATGTAGTCAAATGCCACTTCCAGGCTGCTGATGCCCTCCGGAATATCCAGATGGAAGGTGAACACGTCGAGGAGATCGCGCCGCCAGGGAATCACCTGGCCGTTGGACGTGAACTTCAATCCGGCCAAGTTGCTGATGGGGCCGGAGGCCTCGTGCTCTCCGGGAATCCACTTGGGGTAATAAAGGGTGAGCGGACCCGGCTTCACCGGCAACACCATATGCGTGTGAAGGATGTGCTCCGGCGCTTGAGTGGCATCCACCGTCAAGGTGATTGCCGGTCCAGACTGGGCAGGAAGGATTGCAACGCCCAGAACCATGAGTTCGAGAAAAAGTATGGATAAGCGATGACGGGATCGATCCATGAATCTGCTCCTTCGATATGGGATGAACGCTTTCCGCTCGCTTCGAGCTACGATGAGCAAAAGTGAAATCATAGTCTGGCACGGTTGAATCCGCAACCCTGATATCGGTGCGCCAGCGATTCCGCATCCATTAAGGGAAGTGCTGAAAAGTGGTTGTGGTGGCGTGCATTCGGCGCCGGGGCCAGATTCGCATGGGATTATTCGCGTCGCCAGGAGCGGCGGGGGTGGTGCTGAGGGAGGAAGAGTCCGCAAG
>DATKST010000094.1:0-29413 GCA_035531475.1 Terriglobia bacterium | reverse complement strand
CTCCCGCTGCTTCGAGCTGGTGGCGGGCAACAGCGGCCAGATCCAATTTGAAGGTTGCTTCGGGGCCGGGATCATGTCCGGGTGGAAACCGCGAGAGAAAGCTGGGAGACGGCGGCTCCGATGCCGCAACCGCCAGGACGGGGGCTGATCATGCCCCGCTATACGCAGCCAGAACCCGATCAGCAACTGATGTTGCATCGACTGGAGCTCACGCTACCCTCCCAGCCGCCACCGAGAATCAAGGCGCAGGAGATTTCACAGACGGCTTCGCCAAAGTTGCAAATGTAGTGCCGACCTTGAAGAACGCTTTGCTGAAAATAAGCCACTTACTGGCTGCAGACCCCCTCAACTGCGAAAGTTGGGTTAGGGTCTGTCAGACAATAACTGTTCCATTTCGGACCCAATACATCCCCTCACCCCTGCCCTCTCCCCGCCAGCGGGGAGAGGGCAGGGGTGAGGGGTGCCGGTCGGAGGAGCAGTTATTTCTGAACGGGCCCTTAGATCAGGAAGGAATGAAACTTTGAAACATCCTCCGACCCTCGTTGGTCCCAGGGCAGCCTGAACACCCCGCACCTTCCCGCTACCCATCACCATCAAGCTTTTGCAGAAAAGCTCGGAGATAACCGAGCGCGTAAGCCATCCCGGCGTGCCAGGGGGCCGTACACTCCACCAACGGTGTATGATCGGGGATGATGACGCCCTGGAATTGATTGCGCTTCAGGATTTCAAGCACTCGGAACACATCCACATCACCCTCGTCAATAAAGGTTTCGCGGTAATGGGGCGCCTTGCCACGCACGTTGCGAAGGTGGACATAGACCACCTTCCCCTGGCGGCTATGCTGGTCCACCACCTGATAAATATCCCCCTCCGTCATTTCGGCAAGCGAGCCCACGCAGAATTCCAAAGCATTTCGCGAGCTCGGCTTCAGGTCCAGCAGTTTCTGGTAAAGGCGGGGCTGGTAGACAAGGCGGGGCTGGCTGCGCAGCATGGGGACCGGAGGATCATCAGGGTGTGCCGCCAGTGTGACGCCAGCTTCTTCCGCTACCGGAACGACGGCTTCGAGAAAATCCGATAGCCGCTGCCATAATTGTTCGGGTGCCGCCGTGGGAACTGTGCCCGCAGGAGCATCGGGATCGTAAACCATATTCCAGACCATGCCCTTCGGGATCGGCGTTTGATCCACTTCATCCATGCCGACGGAAATGGCGTCGCCGCGGGCAAAGGGTCCCTTAATCCTGCCGGCGACGCCGGGGATTGAAAAGTTATAGCCTAAGACAGGGATGCCCACCCGCCCCATGTTGCGGATGATGGTCTTCACGTTCTCCAAATGCTCTTGCTTCTTCGGGCCATCCAGAAGGACGTCATACCAATGGGCTGGATCAAGGTTCTCAATGGCAAACAGCTCCAAACCGGCTGAGTTGATTTGGGCTTTTAGCTCTGCCAACTCGTTGTAAGTCCACACTTTATGAGGATCTCCGGCGCGGCCCCAGCCCGCATTGCTGCCCACCGGCTGATTCTGGCCGTCATCCTCGCCTTGAAAGAAGTAGTCCACCAAATGAACGACCAAGTGAGTGCAACCGCATTGCTTGGCAAAGCGGTAATTTTCAGCAGTCAGCATATGTCGATAAAGACCTAATCCGAGTTTCACGTCGACTCCTTTTGGTAGGGCCAAGATTTGGCCTGGGTTCCCATTTTAGTCTCTTAAGCAAGATGGCGTGGCTTCACGTCCATAGTTATTTCAGGCGACCCAGCCCTGACAGGCAGGCCGCGGGAGTGACCGGCTAGAGACAACTTGAACAAACTGGGCTTAATTCCAACATTTTCAAGTGATTTGACATTTAAGAGGGAGCCGACTCACCCGCCAGCCAAGCCTCCAAAATATTTCAGCGCAATTCTAAAGCAATTAAAATTATCCTTGACAACTAGACATTTGAACTTTAGTCTTATCACGTTTATCGATAAACGTTATACATTAAATTTTGTATAGTCGTAATGCCAAGTGAAAAGCTGTTCAACAAAATCCGGCTCACCAGCACGAAGGACCGGGCGGTGGAACTGATCCGGGGGGCGATTTTGGAAGGAAAGCTAGCTCCCGGCGAACGGATCACGGAGCTTCGGCTTTCAAAGGGAATGGACGTCAGCCAAAGCGTGGTGCGGGAAGCGCTCCAAGAGCTGGAGTTTCAAGGGCTTGTGGTTAGAACCCCCAAACATGGCACTTTTGTTACGGATTACGGCGTTGAAGATATTAAGGAGATTTACCAATTCCGAATGGAGTGCGAAGGCTTGGCTGCGGGACTCGCCAAGCAAAATGGAAGACCTGATGACACCGATTTGGAGGACTTGCAGAACGCAATTGATGAGATGCAAGCAGGCGCTGACCGGGGGGAATTCCTGGAGTTTTCCAGGAGTGACTTGCGCTTTCATGAGCACATTTGGAAAATGTCAGGCAACCGTTACCTGGAAAAGGCGTTACGTGTTGTTGCAACTCCGCAGTTTGCCTATGTGCTGATCCGCTCCTTCCGGCACACGGGCCTAAATTTGCCAGCAATTGTGAACCAGCATCGGGAAATTGTTGAAAAACTTCGAACCGGGTCGCCCGAAGAGTGCCGCAGTTTTTTGCGCGATATGACGGAGGACTTCTTGAACCAGATATTGAGGAGCGTGGTTGAATCTGAATAATTGCTAATGCGTTGAGTCGTGGGTCCGAAGCCCTCGCCGATTCAGAATGAAACGGCAGAGGCTTACTTCCAATACTGAAAGTGGAGGAGACTGCAATGAGGACGAAAAGACTTCAATTTCGCGCGAACGCATGTTTTTTGGGATTATTGGTGGGTCTTCTGGCCCTTTCCGGACACCCGGCAAGCGCCCAGACGGTCAATGGCGCCTTTCACGGAACCGTCACCGACACGTCAGGAGCCGTGATTCCCGGGGCAACGGTTACGGTAACGAATCTAGCCACTAACCTAGTCCGCCAAGTCTCAGCGGACGCCTCGGGTTTTTATACGATTACCCAATTGCCCCCTGGCCATTACGCCGTGACAGTGTCCAGGCCGGGATTTGCGACGGTTCGCCAGGCGGATGTCGATCTGCAGGTCAACCAGGACTTAGAGGCGGATTACACACTAAAGGTCGGCGCTGTAACCCAGCAGGTCCAAGTGACCGCGGCGCCATCGGCCCTCGAAACCACAAGCTCTACCATCGGGCAGGTTATTGCTTCAAAGCAGGTGGTGGACCTACCCTTGAACGGCCGGCAGTTTACCCAGATGATTTTGCTGACGCCGGGCGCAGTGCCGCGTGAGGGAGGCCAACAGTCGGCTTTCATAATTCCCATTGGGGGCGGCGGAATTAGCCCGGATGTCAATGGTCAGCGGGGAAGACAGAATAACTTTACTCTCGATGGGGCGCTCAATAACAACCTTATGGATGACACTTATGGTATAAGCCCCCCTCCCGACGCGATTGAGGAATTCAAAGTGCAATCTCACATCACGGATGCGCAGGTGGGCATGAGTCCAGGAGCGAACGTCAATGTGGTCACTAAGACAGGGAGCGCCCAAATTCACGGGGATGCGTGGGAATTCCTGCGGAATGACAAGCTGGATGCAGCGAACTTTTTCGACAACGTTGCGAGCACTCAGAAGCCTCCTTTTCGAATGAACCAGTTTGGCTTTACCCTCGGGGGGCCGGTGATGCTGCCTGGATATGACGGCCGGAAAAAGAAGACGTACTTCTTTGGCTACTATGAGGGCTTTCGGTCAAGCCAGGGCTTCACGCTCTTCAACAACGTTCCCACATCGCAGGAACTGGGCGGAAACTTTTCTGATCTGCTGACCAAGCAGCAGACGGTCGATTCCTCAGGCAAGCCCATTTTTGATCCTTTAGGCCGCCCGGTAGTGCAAGGTCAAATCTACAATCCGTATAGCACGCGGCAAGTCACAGCCGGGGCGGCTGATCCTGTCACCGGATTGGTGGCTCAAAGCACAGGCTTGGTGCGAGATCCCTTCCCCGGAAACATCGTCCCTACGTCCATGCTGAATCCTCAGGCCCTGGCCTACATTCATGCTTTCTATCCGTTGCCCAATTTCGGGCCCGGCGGGAATAGCTTTCCGAACCTTGCTGTCGCTTCAAACGAGGTGATTTCGGACGACCAGTTCGGCGTGAAAATTGATCACACTTTCGGAAACAACGATACTTTGTTTGGCGGATTCTACTTAACGAACCCCAACGCAGTCCAGCCGAATAGCCTGTTATTGGGCACCTCGACGCAACTTAATGACGCCAGGGTAATTTCGGTAGGTTATACGCATCTCTTCAGCCCCACGCTGCTTCTCACTTTGCACTACGGATATCAATATACCAATTTCTTCACCGGCAATACGCCGGCGGGATTAGCCCTTTCGGAATCGACAAACCAGCTTGGCTTTGAGCCCGTCAAAAATGGCGTTCCGTTGGTGCCAGCAATCAGCCTTTCTCCACGCCTGGGGGGAACAGGTCAATTTTCGATCCCCTTGGGTCCTGGGCGGTCTCAGATCATCAACGCGGATGTTCAGAAGATTTCCGGACCTCATACTCTCAGTGCCGGAGTGATGTACTACCACATCCACAGCTTTGATGACGGGTGGGGCATGAACCAGTCTTTCGACCAATTCCCCACCAGCGCCATCATCGGCCCCGGCGCCAACCAATCCCAAACCGGCGACGGGCTGGCTAGCGCACTGCTCAACCTTCCCTCTAACTTGAGTGGCTTTCTGGGCCAGACAGCAGCCAATACCACAGACCTCTGGCAGGGATATTACGTTCAGGATAAATGGCAGGCCTCGCGTAAGCTCAATCTTCACTTCGGTTTGCGCTACGACTACGTGCCTCCTCTTCATTGGGCGAACGATCGAACGTCGGGCTTTAGCAATCAGTGTGGATGCTTCCTCATCTCTCAGCCATTTGGCACACAATTTCCCTTTGCTAATGTCCGCGCCACCTATTTTGACCCTCAATATAACGGCTTCCAGCCGCGGTTCGGACTCGCATATAGGCTACCCAAAGACACAGTTATTCGTGGCGGGTTTGCCATGTTTGATGACCACAGCAATAACCTGGTTCAGGAGACCCAGGACCTCCGCATTCCCTGGCCGTGGGGGGTTGACCCTAACATAGTGGATTTGAACCGTGGAATTCCGAATACGTTTTTTAGCTCTCCACCCGGAGCGACCACTTTTTTCCCCTCACCTCAGACAGCCTCTCACCCGTTTATCTTTTCCGGGGCTAACAACCAAAACAAGATGCCGGTCGTGTCGGAGTGGAATTTTGGCGTTGAGCACCAGTTCACGCCGAATACCACAATGGATGTGACCTATGTGGGCTCCAACAGTTACCACCTCCAGACGGGTTACACGGACAACACGGTTTTGCCCAATCAGATGGGTCCGGGGCTGTTCGTGGGAACGAATCGGACTCCTTATCCGGCCTTTGGGCTATTCGGGTACGACACCAATTTAGGCACTTCCAACTACAACGCGCTTGAGACGAAGGTGGAAAAACGCTTTTCCGAAGGTCTTACGTTTTTGGGGTCCTACACATGGTCGCATTGCCTGGACCTCCAAAGCGGACCCTATACGCAAGCTAGTTTCCAAGATCCGTACAACATTTCTGCGGATTACGGAAGCTGCGGTTTTGATATCACTCATGTCTTTGTTTTCAGTTCCGTTTACCAACTCCCGTTCGGCCGGGGGATGCATTTTGGGAGCCGGTCGAGCCGGGTGACGAACGGTGTTCTTGGGGGATGGCAGCTTAGCGGGATCGTGTCCGCCCAGAGCGGGTCGCCCTTTACCGTTATGGCTGGCTTTGATAACTCGAACACCGGCGTGGGCAACGATCGGGCAAACCTGGTTGGCAATCCCTTGCCGCCGGGATTTGTGCAGAATCGATTCCACTGGGACAATCCGGCGGCTTTTGTGGTCTCACCCCCGTATACTTACGGCAATTCCGGAAGAGACATCCTCCGAGGTCCGGGATACACCAACTTGGATTTCTCGCTGATGAAAGACTTCAAATTTACCGAGTCGAAGTACCTGGAGTTTAGGGCGGATGCGTTCAACATCTTCAATAATGTCAACTTTTCTAATCCTGAAACCGGCTCCACTCCGGGTTACGCCAATCAGGCGGGAGCATCATCGACGAGCGTGACTAGCCCGACATTCATGCAAATTCTTGCGGCTGGGCCAGCGAGGGAGATTCAGTTCGCGTTGAAGTTTGTCTGGTAGGGGGTAGCGCGGGCCTTCGGGCCCGGGGGTTTTCTCTATCTCTTCACAGCCGGAAGCAGTTTTTCCTTAACCTCACAGAGGAGGGAATCAGATGCAGGCTAAGGCCAATACTGTTCAGCTAAGGGGACATCTTGTAGGGGCGACCCTTGTGGTCGCCCACGGGCGGGCACAAGGCCCGCCCCTACAGGGCGCGTGGAAATCGGGTTGCGAGGGGCATAGGGGCCTAATGAACAGCATTGAGGCTAAGGCACTGAATCGAGTTTTGGCAGCTTTGTTGTTTCTAGTGACCCTGGCGGGGTTCTCTCCTTCTGCCGATGCGGTGCCCCGCGTGCTTTGGCGCATCGGCAGATTTGACCTGTCCTCCGGTGAGTTCAACCAGAGCAGCGCGACAGGCAAGGTGGTTTACATCGTCGGTCAAAGCACTCCGAAGGCGGACTGGCCTGCTTTCCAGGCCGGCTCGGCCAACGGGAAGGCCGGCGACCGTCTCCACCCTTACACAATCCAATTTGATTTGGGTCAGCCACCCAAGGGACTTTGCGTCCTAAAGATCGGGATGCTGGTTCAAACTAAGCGGCTTTCGATCCTGCAGATTGGGCTGAACGGCCACCAAGGATGGGTCTATCAGGAGCCGCATTGGATAGACGTCCCCGGGGAGAAACATTGGGAGGATGTGGTCCCGGTGGAACTTCCCAGCAAGTTCATGCGGGCTGGGACCAACAAGCTCGTGCTGACGGCTGTGGACGAACCCTCCCAGCGTGACGACATCAACAATCCGGGCATCACCTATGACGCTTTGGAGCTTGATCAGAATCCGGAGGGGAAATTCATCTCCACAGAGGTCACGGCTCAAGTTCAGCCGACGATTTTTTATCAGCGCAAAGGCGGGCAACTTACCGAGCTGGTGGACGTGTTGGTGCATCACAATTCGCCCGCGCGCAACGGTCACGTCACACTCGTTGTGGGCAAACAGAGATTCACCCAGCCGCTGTTATTAGACTCAGACTTTGGCGAGCAGCGGGTGGAGTTTGCAGTGCCCGAATTTACTTCGGGCACCCATGCTGTGATCATCACAAGCCTCCATGGCCCCTCGCGGCGTTTCCCTGTTGTGCTTACGGCTGCGAAAAAATGGAGGATTTATGTGGTTCCTCACGAGCATCTGGACGTGGGATACACCGACTACCAATCCAAGGTGGCTGAGATTCAGAGCCGGGTTCTGGATGAAGCCGCCGGGATGATTCGCGATCATCCCGGCTTCCGGTACAGCCCGGACAGCTATTGGGTGCTCCAGCAATTTTTCGCAGGGCGCGACGCCAGCGACCGTGAGCGAGTCATCCGGCTCATTCAAGAGAAAAAGATCTTCATTCCCGCGGAATATGCCAACGAGCTTACCGGTTTTCCGGCGGTGGAGACCTTGATTCGCTCGCTTTATCCGAGTTTCCGGTTCGACAGGAAAAATGGCGAGGATTTTGATTACGCGAACATCACCGACGTTCCGTCGTATACCTGGTCCTATGCCTCAATCTTGGCAGCGGCTGGAGTCAAATATTTCCTTGCCGGCTGCGATCAGATTCGCGGACCAATTTTGGATGAGAGTCATCTCCAAGAGCGTTCGCCGTTCTGGTGGGAAGGTCCGGACGGTCAGAAAGTACTGATGTGGTACTCAAACGGCTACGGGCAGGTGGGGAACCTTTTCGGCATGCCTCCTCAAGCCGTAACGGGACGGGATGCGCTGCCCAGATTCCTGGAGACCTATCCCGGCACGGAATACAAGCCTGACACTATGCTGCTTTTTGGCGCGCAGGGGGAAAACTCTGACTTGTACCCGCAGCAGGCGACCTTCCTCGACGAATGGAACAAGATTTACGCTTACCCCTCGTTGCGTTACTCCGGCTTTGCAGAAGCATTGGCAGCCATCGCGGGGCAGGAGGGAAATTCAATTCCAGTGTTTCGAGGGGACGGAGGCCCGTACTGGGAAGATGGCATCGCCTCCGATGCCTATTTCGCCGCCATGAACCGCGAAAGCGAGCAGCGGGCGCTCTCCGCGGAAGACGCTTCGACGCTGAGTTCTCTGCTTAATCCTCGGGTGCGGCCAGCGGGCTCCATTATCCGGCGCATGTGGCAGGACTTAGTCCTGTACGACGAACACACCTGGGGGGCAGCGGGCAGCGTCTCCAGTCCCAAGAGTGAAGAGACTGTCCGGCAGTTGGCTGTTAAGGATGCGTTTGCCGTGCGGGCCAGGCAGGAACTTGAATACGTTCTCGATCGAGGTCTTGCCGCAATCGCCGACAAGATTCATGACCCGAGCGGTACCTGGGTTGTCTTTAATCCTCTCAACTGGCAACGGGACGGCCTGGTGGAAACAGACCTTCCGAAGGGGTTCGAAATCGTCGACTTGGTGACACATCAAGCCGTGCCCTACGAGGTCCTGCCGACGAGCGGCTCGACCCAGCGCATCCGATTTATGGCCCAGGGCGTGCCCTCACTCGGCTACAAGTGCTATACGCTGAAGGCTCAGTCGCAGCCTCCGAGCCTGCAAGCGAGATCGGGTGATGTCCTGGAAAATAAGTTTTATCGGGTGGTTCTGGACCCTGAAAGCGGTTCGGTGAAGAGCATTTTTGATAAGCAGCTCCAGAGGAATCTGGTTAATTCTTCCAGCCCTTATCGCTTCGATCAGTACCTTTACGTGACAGGAGGCGACCAGCCTGCTCACAACCGCCTGCTCTTCAATCAGGTGGGGCTGCCCATGCCCACGCTTACGGTGAATCCGGCGGGGGCAGGCAGGGGGATCTCAATAACCCGGCAACCTTTCGGAATGGTCGCCCGGCTGGAGAGTGCCGCAGTCAATACACCTCGCATTGAAACCGAAATTGTTCTGTTTGATGACCAGAAAAAAATCGAGTTTATCAACCGTGTTCGCAAGACCGAAGTTTACACAAAAGAAGGAGTGTATTTTGCTTTTCCCTTCTCGATGGATCATCCTGAATTCCGCTATGAAATCCAAAATGGATACGTTGATCCTGCTCATGACCAATTGCCCGGCGCCGGCAAAGAATGGTTTTCCGTACAGCATTGGGTCGAGGCGAAGCAGGGTAACGCGAGCGTGGCTATCGTTCCACTAGATGCCTCGCTCGTGACGCTGGGCGATATTGTGCGCGGAACATGGCCCCTGAATTTTGGCCAACGGAACGGGACCGTCTTTTCCTATGTGATGAACAACTACTGGTTCACGAATTATCGAGCCGGGCAGGGAGGCGATTTCACGTTCCGCTACGTGCTGACCAGCGGACGCAGACTCGATCCGGCTGCATTGAGCCGCCTGGGATGGGCAGAGATGACTCCCTTGGAAGTGGATGCAATTATACACAACGACAAAGCCACCAATGCTCCCGAGCCTTTGGACGCGGCCAGCCAGAGCTTCCTGCAAGTCAGTCAGCCGAACGTGGTCCTCGTCACCTGGAAGCGCGCCGAAGACAAGGAAGGAACGATCTTGCGTTTCCTTGAGGTGGGGGGGAGGGCCAGCGTCGTAAACATCAGCACCCCGGTTCTTAACGTCCAGAGTGCCTGGATGTGTAACGCCATGGAGCAAAAGCAGCAGGCGCTGCCTGTTTCCCCTCGCGGGTTCAGCTTTTCCATCCAGCCCTTCCAGATTGCGACAGTCAGGGTGGCGGGCACTCGGATCCTCCGCTAACGCGCTGCCCTGACGGTGCCGCCATCCGGGATGGACATCATAAAAGTGTTGATCACCATCAAGCGGGACGCCCTTCATAGTTTTTGTTTCTTGACTCTCACATTTTTCCTTATTCTTGTCGCCAGTGCTCCTGCTGCGGGGCAGACGGCAAATGCCACGCAGCGAGAGTCCCACCAGCCCGGCAACCAACAGGCCGACGCAGCCTACCAGAAGGGAATGCAGCTTCTCCAACAAAAGCAATACTCCGATGCGCTGGAGCAATTCCGGCGAGTAGAGCGTGAAGCGCCCGAGAGTCCACAAGGCCCAAGCGGACAGGGTATCGCTCTTGCTCTGATGGGGAAGCCTCAACTGGCGGTCCAGGCTCTCCAGAAGGCTCTGGCCATCGATCCCAGCTACTGGGTAGCACGAAGAGAGTTGGGAATTGTTTACTGGAGCCAGGGACTCAAGGGCCAAGCAGCCCGGGAGCTGCGGCCGGTTGTGGACCGCCATCCTGATGATGAAGCTGGAAACGTCATCCTCGGCCAATATGAGTTCGGGCAAGACCACTATTCCCAGGCGTTGCATTATTTTTCCCGTGTCCCCGCTCAGGTGACCGCCGATGCGGGACTCTCTCTGATGGTCGCCAAAGCCCAGTTGAAGAAGGGACAAACCGCCACGGCCGTCCTGACGTTGAAAGGGCTCATCGGGCGGCCGGGGCTTACTAATCCACAGATGTTTGGTCTCGCCTGGCTACTTGGACAGGCCCATCTTTATAAGGAGTCAATCCGGGCTTTCAATCAACTGCCGCCCGGCTTCCCGAACGACTTCAGCCACAACTATGGTTTGGCGTTGGCATATTTTGGTGATGGCCAATATGGCCAGTGCATCAATACCCTGGCTTCACTCCTGAAACATGGCAAGTCTTCCGCCGAGGCCTATAGCCTGTTGGGCGTCGCAGAAGAGAAAGCCGGCCAGACCAAAGAAGCCTATGACGCCTTCCGGCAAGGAATCCTGAACAACCCCAAAGACCCCCAGAATTATCTCGACATCGCTACGCTGGCTTGCCAGCATTTGAACTATAATCTGGCCGTTCAAATCTTAACGTCGGGAATAGCAATGATCCCAGCCTCCCATGAGTTGATACTCAGCCGGGGGATCGCTCGCACTTTGAAGGGACAGTTTAAGGATGCCGAACAGGATTACGAACAGGCAATCCGAATGGCTCCCCAGGATTCTGGAAACTATATCGCTCTGGGTCTCTCCAAGCTGGAGTGGGGAGACCTTGAGGGCGCCATCGGGGCGATGCGGAAGGCCGCCGAATTGCAGCCGAAGGATCCACGTCCTTATTACTTCGAAACGGAGACTCTGCTCCAGAAGGGCGTGTCGCCTGGTACGCCTGGGTTTGTCCAGGCGCGCCGGGCTATCGACACCGCATTGTCACTCGATCCCAACCAGGCGAACGCTTATGCGGACCGGGCCAGACTGGAAATGCTCTCCAACCAGATCGAGGCTGCGGTCTCCGATCTGGAGCGTGCCCGTGCTGAGGATCCAAAAGCGAAGTCCATCGCCTATCTGCTGGCCCAGGCCTATCGACGCAATGGCCAGAAGCAGAAGGCAGAGGAGCTCTTCGCACAAGTCCGGGAGGCTAGTGAACTGGAGTCAAAGCAATTCACTCGTGACTCTCTTACTCAAGCCCTCGTGGTCATTTCACAACCCAACTACTGAGCGACGGCATGTCTTGGAGCTTCAGAACTGAGACTGCAATTGGAAGGCGCCAGCCCGGGATTACGATTCCCATCGCTGTCATCATTTTCGTCCTACTGCGGGGGCATATGAGCTTTGGCGCAACCGAACCGAGTGGGAATTGCGCGGCGTCCACTGAAAAAGCAAACGCATTGCTCGAACAGCACCAATCCAGAAAGGCGCGGCAAGTGCTACAAGCAGCAATCAAGACGTGCGATAAGAACGCTGGTTTGTTTAACGTGCTGGGTTTGGCCTACGACTTCGATGGACAGTTTGAACAGGCTCAAGCGGCTTACCGGAAGGCAGTGATGTTAGACCCTGTCGACTCAACTTTCCGCAACAATCTGGCGAGCAGCTACCTCCGGTCTGGCAAGCAGGCGTCGGGCATTGCTGAATTCAAAAGGGTCTTGGAATCAGACCCACGGAATCCAGCCGCCAATCTGAACTTGGGAAGCCTGTATCTTACCGAGAAACTGTATGGGCGCGCACTCCTCTATCTTGAGGCAGGTGGAGCTGCCCAGACTACGGACCCGGTCCTGTTGCTCGAGATGACCGATGCGTACTTTGGCTCAGACAAGCCTGAGGCAGCGATATCAACCGCAGAACGGGCTTCCCGTCTGGCCGGGTCCGATCCGCGGATCCATTTTTCGCTGGGCACGGAACTTGCCCGGCATGGTGAATACCAACGCGCCGCCGAGCAGTTCCAAGCGGTTCCGCCCCCGGACCGCGACGCGGCAACCGACCTGGACCTGGGGATGACCTTGTCGAAACTTGGCCGGTACGCCGATGCGAGTCAGGCTTACCAGGACGCGAT
This sequence comes from Terriglobia bacterium, assembly GCA_035531475.1. Taxonomy (GTDB): domain Bacteria; phylum Acidobacteriota; class Terriglobia; order UBA7540; family UBA7540; genus CALCEB01. Next base: position 16,929 of record DATKST010000094.1, on the reverse strand, counting down.
CCGCCAGGACCCCTCAAATCCTGACCCTTATCTGCACATGGGGCTTGACACCTTGGCTACGGGAGAATCCAGGTCCGCTGTTGACTGGCTGCGCCTGGCACATGACAAAGCGCCTGGGCGGCCGGACATTTCGTATGCGTTGGCAGAGGGTTTGATTAGCGCCAAGGATTTTGAAGGGGCCCGGTCTTTGCTCACGACCACTTTGCAGTCGCGGCCCGGCGACCCTGCACTCCTCAAGGCATTGGGTGATCTCCATCTGAAGCAGGGAAACCCTGCGATGGCTGAAAAAGCATATCTTCAATCTTTGAAATCTGATCCGCATGGGGCCGGCGCTCGACTGGCGCTGGCAAAGACTTATACCGCGCAGAAGAAGAATAGCCTGGCGATAGACGAATTGAAAAAGGTCCTGGAAATTGACCCTCATAACGCCGAGGCACAGGCTGAACAGGGGCATATCGCCATGGACGCGGGTCAGCCTGATGTGGCGATGCAATGGATCCGGAAAGCTCTATCGAACGATTCGAACAATGTGACAGCCAATCAGGATTTGGCTGCTCTGGCTTTGCGGCAAGACAAGCCGAGCGAGGCGCGGATGGCTCTGGAACGGCTCCTCAAGATAAACCCGAACAATCCGGGGTTTCACTATTTGCTGGGGCAGACATTTATGAAGCTCGGGGATCCCGCGAAGGCCCGGGCAGAATTCAACTTGTCCCGGAAGCTTCAAAGCGCAGGGGCGGTGGGCGGCACCAAGAACTGATTGATGCGGTTCTGAAACGTAATGTAGGGGCGGGTCTTGTGCCCGCCCGCGGGCGACCACAAGGGTCGCCCCTACGTTATCCGACAGTATTGGGGTTCAGGGGGACATTCATGCTCTATCCGGTTTCAGAAGTCAGAAATTTCGTTGTGGGCCTCGATCACCCGGAGGGCGTGGCGATGGGCCGCGACGGCGCGCTTTATGCCGGCGGGGAGGCAGGGCAGGTCTATCGTATTTCACCCGATGGCAAGAAGTTTGAGGTGATCGCGAACACGGGCGGCTTCTGCCTGGGCATCACGCTCGATCAACAAGAGAACATCTACATTTGTGACGCGGGGCGCCATGCGGTCCTGAAGGTTACCCCGCAGGGACAGGTTAGTACGCTTGCCACCTCCGTTGCGGGCCGCAAGCTCATCAATCCCAATTTCAGCGTGTTCGATTCGGCTGGTAATCTCTACTTCAGTGATTCGGGTGAATGGAAACAGGCGAACGGAGTGGTGTACCGCTTGCGGCCGGATGGCCACAGCGAATTGTTCGCGGCCGGACCATTCCATTTTGCCAACGGCTTGGCCCTGGATCTTGAAGAGCGGTTTCTTTATGTCGTCGAAAGTAATCTGGACCGTGTCTTGCGTATTGAGATTTGCTCCGACGGGCCGGCCTCAAATCCGGAGGTGTTTGCCGATGGATTGGCACGGGTTCCCGATGGGCTGGCATTTGACGCCGAGAGTAATTTGTATGTCACCACCTACGCTTCCAATTGTATTTATCGCGTTACTCCCAGCCGCCAGGTTCAACTGCTGTGCCAGGATGTTGAAAACCTTCTCTTGTGCCAGCCTACCAACTGCGCTTTCGGCGGCCCGGATTTTGACCGGCTCTATGTGAGCAACCTGGGCCGGGACCACATTTCGGTTTTGGATCTCAAGATTAAAGGACAAACGCTGTGGAACCATCGAGGATAGAGAGCATCGGCTTTACGGGCAAAGTAGTGGTCGTTACGGGCGGAGCCTCCGGCATCGGCTTGGCATGTTGCGAGGAATTTGCAGCGCGGGGCGGCACGGTAGCCGTTGTGGATAGAGACGCCCAACGCGGCGAAGAGCGCGCGGCGGCAATCCGAGAGCGCGGGGCCAGCGCCGAGTTCTTTCAGGCCGACGTGAGCCGTCGCGAGGAGGTCGAGAGGCTCGCCCCGAAGATTGCAGCCCGCTTTGGGGGCATTGATATTCTGGTGAACAACGCCGGCATTCAGCGCTATGGAACCGTCACCACGCTTTCCGAAGAAGATTGGGACGAAGTGCTGAATATCAATCTGAAAAGCGCGTTCCTGATGTCGAAATATTCGATTCCGGAAATGATCAAGCGCGGCGGCGGCGCCATTGTCATTACCGGTTCGGTGCAGTCGGTGGCAGCGCAGCGCAATTCCGTTCACTATGTGGTGAGCAAGCACGGGCTGTTGGGGCTGACGCGCTGCCTGGCGCTGGATTATGCGGCGGATAAGATTCGCGCCAACTGCGTGCTGCCCGGGGCCATTGACACGCCGATGCTGCGCTGGGCCGCGTCGCTCGATGACCACCCGGAACGGGTGCTCGAAGCCTGCGACCGGTTGCACGCTCTGGGGCGCATGGGTAAGCCGGAAGAAGTGGCAAGGGTGATCGTGTTTTTGGCCAGTGACTGGGCTTCTTTCATGACCGGTTCGGCGGTGATGGTGGAGGGTGGACTGCTGGTGCCGGTGGGCGGAATGGCCTTTCAGACTTCTGGAACGGGCGCGAAGAAAGCTTAAGGTTAATCCGTGCTTCAGGACCGCGCGCCGGGCGGAGCCCAGGTTGCAATGTGCAAGAGCAGTAGGGGCGGGCCTTGTGCCCGCCCGCGGGCGGCCACAAGGGTTGCCCCTACATTACCCGAACAGCATTGGGTTTAGAGGAGCAAGGTGCCCAAAATCAAAGCTCGAAGCGAGGCCTTTTGCACAAAAAGCTCCTGGCAGGGCCGAAACGCCTGGTCGCTGGGCAATGGCTTGGTTGACCTAACGGTGCTGCGAGGTGGCGGGCACATTGCGGTTTTTCACTTTGCAAAGGAGTCCGGCCTGCCGAGTTTGAATCCGCTGTGGGTTCCGCCGTGGAAAACGATTGACCCGTACCGCTACCGTCCCGAAGTGCATGCGCGCAAGTACGGGCCTCCCATTACTGGCAGGATGATTGCGGGCATCGCGGGGCACAATTTGTGTCTGGATTATTTTGGCGCTCCTTCCGAAGAGGAAGCTGCGCATGGGCTTGCGATACACGGTGAGTCGCCTTGCCTGCCCTGGAAGAAGATGGGGGGGCGGACTACCGCGAAAGAAGCAAAGCTGAAACTGGGCGTGCGGCTGCCGGTGGCAGGATTGCGGTTTGAGCGGGAGCTAACTGTCTGGGAGAAAGAGCCCGTCGTTTACTTCAAGGAGACGGTCATTAACGAAAAGAAGATGGACCATTTCTTCCATTGGGTGGAGCACGTTACGCTGGGGCCACCTTTTCTGGAGCGTGACCATAGCCGGATCTTTGTATCGGCAAGGCGCGGGCAAACCTTCCCGCACGGGTACGAAGGCAAAGCCCTACTTGAATCTTCGCGTGATTTCCGCTGGCCACATGCGCCGGGTGCGGACGGTAGAGCCGTGGATATATCGCAGCCTTTTACCCATCCCGGCCGAGGATTTGTGGTGACGCTGCTGCTTGACCCGCGCCGGGAGAATGAGTTTGTGGCCGCGCTCAACATCCATCACCGCCTGCTGATGGGGTACTGTTTTCACCGTCAGGATTTTCCCTGGATGGCCATCTGGGAAGAGAACAAGACGAGGACGGATGCGCCTTGGGGCGGGAAAACTCAGGCGCGTGGGCTGGAATTCGGAACAACACCTTTCCCGGTGGGAAGGCGCGAAGCTTTTGCCATGGGACCGCTGTTTGGCGCACCGCGCTTTTGTGTGGTTCCGGCGTTGAGACAGAAATCCGTGAGTTACGTCGCGTTTCTTTCTGAGGTTCCGGCTGATGTCATCGAGATTGCGGATGTCTGCCTGGGTGCGCATGAAATATTGGTGAGCGGCAAGACGAAGCAGGGGAAGATTCAGGCCTGGAATATTCCCGCGACCCAGCTTTCCAGGAGGTGAAGGATCTCAAATGGCAAATCCGAGCGTGAAGCGAATGATTGGAATCCTTGCGTGCCTGTGCTGGTGCGGGATGGCCTTGCCCCCACTTGCCCATGCTCAAGAACACACCCTTTGGCAAATCGGCAAGTTTGACCAATCTTCGGAGGAGTTTGGCGTTAGTTTCGGATTTGGTTCCCTGACTTCCATTCAATCTGAGCCGGTATACCAGGTTGGGCGGAGCAATTGGAAAACGGATTGGTCCGGTTTTCAACCGGGCTCCGCGAATGGCGTGGCGGGTGGCCGCCCTCATCCGTTCACAATTCTTTTCTCATTGGATCAGCCACCGCATGGCGCCTACACGTTGACCGTTGCCGTGCTGCCCTACATGCCACGACGGCCTAACTTGCTGATCGACCTGAACGGAAAGCGCGGCACTTTTTATCTCCGGCCGCGCCTGAGCTATAACATGGGCAATTTCCCGGTAGCTTTCATTCCGCAGTATTCTTACGAAGAGCTGAAAATCGAAATTCCTACACAATATTTTAAGCAAGGAGAGAACAAACTGACGCTGACCTGCGTCGATGATCCCCCGGAGGTGGATAACAGCACCGGGACGGTGGGCATGGGGGATTCGGGTATTTTCTATGACGCCCTTAAGCTGTCGCAGGATCCTTCGGCAAAGTTCTCACGATCCAAAGCAGACGCTTCTTTGACGCCAACGGTCTTTTACAAAGAGAAAGACCACAAACTCTTCGAAGTTGTGGAAAGCATTGTCCGCCTGAACCGCAAGATCAGCAGCGGCAACGCCGAGCTTGAGATGAAGGGGCAGCGGTTCTCCAAGCGTCTCTCTGGCGTCCCGGACTTCGGCGAGCAGTTGGTGGACTTTGAAGTGCCGGAGTGGACCGGCAAGGCCAAAGGCAGTTTAAGAGTCAGCGATGAAGCTACTCATAATTTTTCCTTTACACTCGTTCCGGCGAGGAAATGGACGGTTGACGTCGTGCCCCACACCCATCTGGACGTGGGCTATACGGATTACCAGGGCAAAGTGGCTGAAGTGCAGCCGCGGGTGCTGGAACAAGCCGCGGAGCTAATCCAGGAGCATCCTGATTTCCGGTTCTCGATGGATGCTTCATGGAACATGCAGCAACTGCTTGAAACCCGGTCAAAGTCCAAGCGGAATGAGATCGTCGGATTAATTCGGCAGGGCAAGATCAGCGAGCCGGCGCAGTATTCAAACCTGCTGACCGGTTATGCATCGCTTGAGACGCTTTACCGCTCGCTCTATTTTTCAAAGTCACTGGCACGAAAGTATGGAATACCATTCGATTACGCCAACATCACGGACGTGCCCTCCTACACAGGCTCTTACCCCACAGTCCTTGCCAGCGCCGGCGTGAAATACTGGGTTGCGGCGGGCAACAATTGGCGCGCGCCTTTCTTGCTCTATGGAAGATGGAATGAGAAATCTCCCTTTTGGTGGGCGGGCCCCGATGGCCAGAAGGTCCTCTTCTGGTACTCGCGGCATTACATGCAGGTTCAGTCCCTCTTCGGTCTGCCACCGTCGCTGGCTGCCGTCCAGGATTCGCTTCCAGTGTTTCTTCAAGCTTATGAGCATCCCGATTACAAGCCCGATACGGTCCTGATTTACGGCACGCAGGTGGAAAACACGGATTTGTTTCCCTCGACGGCCACCTTTGCTCAATCCTGGGACCAGAAATACGCCTATCCCAAGCTGCAATACACCACTTTCCCGGACTTCTTTGAATACATTGAGGCGAACTACGGAAAGGACCTGCCCACTTATCGTGGCGACGGTGGCCCCTACTGGGAGGATGGCATTGGCAGCGACGCCTATTATGCGGCGATGGATCGTGAGAACCAGAACCGGGCGCTTTCAGCGGATATTCTTTCCAGCCTGACTCACACGCTCGATCCTGACGTTCACGCACCCCGCCAACTCACCACGGACATTTGGCGGAATATTGTATTGTTTTCGGAACACACCTGGGCCTCATTTAATTCCATCACCCAGCCGGACCATCTGGAGAGCATCCGGCAGCTTGAAGTCAAGGATAGCCGCGCCTCCACGGCGCGGCTTGAAATCAACGATCTGATGAACCGGTCGCTGAGCCAACTTGCCGACAGCATTCACGTCCCGGCCAACACGATTGTGGTCTTTAACCCACTCAATTGGACACGCGACGCCCTGGTGGAAACGGATTTTCAGGACCACGCCGTGCTCAAGGACCTGGCCACGGGTGAGCAAGTTCCGCTGGACGTCCTTTGGGCAAAAGAGGGCTTCTTGCACGTTCGCTTCATGGCCAAGGGCGTGCCGGCGACCGGGTACAAGTGCTATGCCATCAGCTACCCGGCATCGGCCGCAATCCCTCGGGAACCCCCGCTCGGAAACAGAACCACAATTGAGAATAACTATTATCGCATCACGGTGGATGCCGCGAGTGGAGCGGCTTCCAGCATCTTTGACAAGCAGCTCAATCACGAGCTTGTTGACTCCGGCAGCCCTTACAAGTTTGACCAGTACGTGTACGTCAGCGGAGGCGACGGCAATACCCGCATCATGCGCCCGATCAGCACCTGGCCGGAGGCACGATTGACAGAGCACCCGGCTTCGCAGGGCGAGATCGTCAGCGTTACCAAGACATCCTTTGGCCAGTCCATCCGCCTTCGCAGCCGTTCCATGAACACGCCTGAGATCGATACGGAAATCCTCTTGTTCGACGACTCCAAGAAGATCGAGTTCATCAATCACGTCAAGAAAGATTCGGTCACCACTAAGGAAGGAGTCTATTTCGCTTTCCCGGTTAGAAGCAGCCGGCGCCAGTTCGCATACTCTACCCAGGATGAATGGATTGATCCGGCCCACGACCTGCTGAAAGGAGCAAGCCTTGAGTGGTTCAGCATTCAAGGTTGGATGGCTTCGCGCCATAACAATCTTACGGTAGGCGTTGTGCCGCTTGATGCTCCTCTTGCGAGTTTTGGAGACATTAATCGCGGCACGTGGCCCTCCACGTTTTCACCAAAGAGTTCGACGCTATTCTCGTATGTGATGAACAACTACTGGGACACCAATTATCGCGCTGCCCAGGGGGGCGATTTCACTTTCCGATATGTGGTGACGGATTCTGCTGAATTCAGTCCACTTCAGCTCACCCGCCTTGCTGAAGAAAGCATGAGGCCCGTGGAGCTTGACGAAGTGGTGTCTCAGGACAAGGTGGGCAATCCGGTTCGGCCTCTGCCCGCGCAGGGAGCAAGCTTCCTGCAGATCGACAAACCGAATGTGGTGCTGGTGGACTGGAAGGCTGCTGAAGACGGAAATGGAACCATTCTCCGGCTTCAGGAAATTGCCGGGCGCGCGACCACAGCCTCACTAAAATTTAATCGCCTCCACGTGACCTCGGCCATGCTCTGCAATGCCATGGAAGACAACAAGCGTCCGTTGCCGCTCGAGAGCGACTCGCTGGCGATTAGCCTCCGCCCGCATGAGGTGGCAACAATTCGAGTGCGTTAGAGGTCAGGCTCAGTTGGCCCACCTCGCTTTTGGCTGCGCCTGATTGTAAGACTTTTGTGCTCGCAAAGTTTGCTAATGAGGCTCGGGCAGTTTTGATTTGGTTTGTAACGATGACTCGGGTTGAATTCTGATGGCAATCGCTTCTATGAAGGAACTATTAATCAGGGCGCAGCGTGAAAGCTACGCTGTGTGCTATTGCGAAGCCTGGAATTTGGAGTCCTTCCAAGCAGTCATTGAGGCCGCGGAAGAGGCTGAATCACCGATTATTGCCGGTTTCAACGGCGGGTTCTTGATGCACGAGGAACGGGAGAAAGCGGAGAACCTCGCGTACTATTCCGGTATGAGGATGGCTCTGCAAGAATCAAGCGTCCCCATCGTTTTTTTGCTCAATGAATCGGACGATTATCCCCAGATTGCGCGCGCAATTGAACTCGGATTCAACGCCGTGATGGTTGAAAATGAGCACTTGTCTATGGAACATTATTTGCCGCTTGTCAGCAAGGTGGTCCGGCATGCACACGAGGCGGGCGTTTCAGTTGAAGCCGCCGTGGGCCGATTGGCGGATGGGGCTGGTCACGTGAAGGCGGAAAGAACCGATCCCATCCTCGCACGCCAGTTTGTTGAAGAAACAGGAATTGATGCCTTGGGTGTTGCAGTGGGCAATGTTCACATTCTGACTCGCGGCGAAGCGACGATTGACCTCGAAGTACTCGAGTCAATCCACCATCACGTGCCTGTACCCCTGGTGCTTCATGGAGGGACCGGCATCCAGCTTCGAGACGTGCGCAATTATATCAACCGGGGCGTAGCCAAGATTAACTTCGGGACAGTACTCAAGCAGGCCTACCTGGCAGCGGCGAAGCAGGCCCTGACGGACTATCGCGAGCCGATGAGTCCGCATCCGTTTATCGGGATCGGTGGGAAGCACGATGTCCTTATGGCCGGCCGGAAGGCTATTAAGGAAAAGGTAAAGGAGTTATTGGTCCAATGTGGTTCTGCGGGGAAGGCTTGGCCGGACCAAGGAGCTACAGCCAGGACGAAGATGTAGCCCGTAACGCTCCTCGCCGGATAAGTGCTATCGATAACGAAGGTGAGCTTGGGAGATAAGGCGATGATCGATCAGAATCAGTATGCAGGAGTCGTGGAAAAGGCTGCACTCATGCTAAAGGGATCGGGAATTGTCATCACCCCCGAGGAGTGCCAGAGATTTGAGGTGGCGGATTTCGGCCTGGGAGAGCTGGAGAAGACCGGACTTGAGATCATTACTTACGTCAACACTGACCGTGTGTGCGCTAAAGAGATCGTCATGTTTCCTCACCAAACCTGTCCGGAGCACTGGCACCCCACAAATGGGCAAAAGCTTGGGAAGGAGGAGACATTTCGCTGCCGCTGGGGAACGGTGTACCTGTACGTCCCGGGAACGCCAACACCCAACCCGGCATGCAAGCCGCCGGCGGGATCGGAAGGCCACTACCGAATGCTTCATGAAGTGGTGCTGAATGGTGGCGAGCAGTACACGCTTTACCCGGACACCCCGCACTGGTTTCAGGCCGGCCCGGACGGAGCAATCGTATCTGAGTTTTCGACTCGCAGCACGGATGACGAAGACCGTTTCACTGATCCACGCATCAAGCGAGCCCCCGAAATCGGCAACAAGTGACATCCTGCCGCCGGTTGCGCATCAAACGCCGTCCGGAGCGATCAAGAAGATAAAAGGGAATCAATCGTGAAAAGCAAGCGGAGGTATCCGGGTCTATTTGCCTGCATGCTGGTCTGTGCTGCTGTCCCCGGCCCTGTTTTGGCTGCGGCGGGGTTGCACCCGAACGCAAAGGCATCCGCGGCGGCATCGCAGCAGGGTGGCGGTGACGCATCAAAGCCGACCCTCTGGATTATTCCTCACACCCACTGGGAAGGAGCCGTCTTCAAGACCCGTGAAGAATATCTTGAAGCCGGTTTGCCTCACATTCTGACGGCCTTGGAGCTGTTGAACAAGTATCCTGACTATACGTTTGTGCTGGATCAGGTTGCTTACGTCAAACCATTTCTCGAAAGGTATCCGGAAGCTGTTCCGGACTTTCGGAAATTCGTAAAAGAAGGCAGGCTGCAAATTGTCGGCGGCAACGACGTAATGTTGGATGTCAACATTCCCAGTGGTGAGTCCTGGGTGAGGCAGGTCCTGTATGGAAAGGGATACTATCAGCGCGAACTCGGGGTGAGCGTTACAGTAGGTTGGGCGCTCGACACCTTTGGCCATCATGCCCAAATGCCCCAATTGCTGAAGCTTGCGGGATACAAGTCCTACTGGTTTCAGCGCGGTGTTCCGGAAGGGGATACTCCCTCCCAGTTTCTTTGGCAGGGAATTGATGGCACCAGGATTCCTGCGTTCTGGCTGCCTTTGGGTTATGGACTGTTCTACCCGTCCCCCAGGAGCTTATTTGAATTTGATCAATACGCCCGCGGCATCTGGCAATCTCTGTGGCGCTATTCCCATGGGCAGAACCGGGTGGCTTTGGCCGGAGCGGACGTCGTCAACCCGGAAACGGTGTTGCCGGTTATGGTTCATGAGTTCAACAGCAAGATTAATAAGCCATTCACCATACGATTCGGTGTGCCGACTGACATGGAATCTATCGTGGCCAGGCGCTCCAGTGAACCCGTAATGGGCGGAGAATTGAATCCTGTCTTTCAAGGGACTTACAGCAGCCGGATCGAACTCAAGCAATGGCTCAGAAAGACGGAGCGCATTCTGGCTGACGCCGAGAAACTCAGCGCATTGGATTCCTGGTTTGGCGCTCCGCCGCCCGTCGACACTCTGAACCGTGGCTGGGAACCGGTTTTATTCAATGAAGCCCACGATTTGATCTCGGGCGACATGGTGGACAAAGTCTACAAGGATACGATTCGTGGTTATCAGTTTTCGGAGACTTTGGGCGACGCGATGGTTAAGAATGGACTTGATGTCCTGGCTTCGGACATTGATACCCGGGGTCCGCAGGCGCCGGGTGCTGAAGCCGTTCCCATCATGGTCTTTAACAGTCTCGGGTGGGCCCGAACGGATATCGCCATCGCCGAAGTCGGTTTTTCGTCTCCCGGAATCACCTCAATCAAGCTCCTTGATCCCATGGGCCATAGCATCCCCGTGCAGTTGGTCAAGACAATGGACTATTCCGACGGAGGCATTGAGGATGCCCAGATTGCTTTTATCGCGCGCAATGTGCCGGCGCTGGGCTATTCGATTTATGAGGTAATCCCGGAAAGGCAGCCTCCCCCGTCCGGTGAAATTCCTGCGGAGTTGGCCGGCCAGGCTTCACAGCAGCTAGTGTCAACTACTCACTCGGACTCCGGATCCATCGAGAATGAATTCTATCGCGCCACGTTTGATCTTTGGACGGGAGCGATGACCAAACTGGTGATGAAGTCAGGCTCAGGCGACTGGGAAGCTCTGGGCAGCAGGCCGGCCAATGTTGTCGCGCAAGAGCAGGATGGTGGAGACTTCTGGGAGCTTTACGGAACCCTGAACGGCGGAAGGTTTACGGCGATGACGCGAAAGCAGGGCCTGCCCATTCCGGATCGATCGCACCTCAGCGACGAATGGGTGGGAGGCGGTGGCAGAACCACGGCCGGACCCGTGTTTTCGGAATTTCACGTTTCCCATCCGTTCGGTTCGGGAAGTTTTTCAACAACCGTGAGGCTTTACGCGGGTATTCAGCGGATCGATATCCGGACGCAGCTCGTCAATAATGACAAGCTCGTCCGCTACCGGGTCCTGTTTCCTACCTCGATCCTTCGCGGCCAGCGTTTTGACGAAATCCCTTTTGGCAGCATTCGGCGGCCTACAGACCAGGAATTTCCCGCCCAGAACTGGATTGACTGGAGTGATGGTGCCCGAGGGGTTGCCCTATTAAATAGGGGACTTCCTGGAAACAACGTCGCGCAAGGCACGCTTCTGCTGTCCCTGATGCGTTCCGCCACGATCTCGGCTTATCCCTTTATCGGTGGATACGAAACCGGCCAGTCCTCTGACTTGGGACTGGAGTTGGGTGTCAAGAGAACTCTTGATTACGCCCTCGTGCCTCACTCGGGCGACTGGCGGGCTGCTCACATTTACCGCGCCGGACTTGAATTCAACAATCCCTTGATCGCTCATCTTGTGCCCAGCCATTCGGGGAGCCTGCCGAAACGCTGGGGTTCGGTTGAAATCTCTCCGGCCAATGTTGTGTTGAGCGCTTTCAAGCCGAGCCGGTCCGGTGGTGTGGTAATCAGAATTTATGAGGCAAGCGGCACAAAAACTAAAGCAACAAAGATTAGGTTTCAGTCGCCAATCGTGGCTGCTGAGGAATGTAACCTCCTCGAGCAACCTATCCGAAAGGTCGCTATTCAAGATAACTCACTGATGTTTGACATGGGGCCCTACCAAATCAGAACGTTCAAAGTCTCCGTGTCGGGCCATGGGATGCAAGCCAATGGCCGGAATGCGCCTGATTCGATGTCACGTTTGCAGTGAACTAGGGGCGTGGAAATCAGGCTCTAATGGGATAGTTGGCTAAGGGCTCGTTCAGAAATAACTGTTCCATCTTCCAGCCGGCACCCCTCACCCGCCGCGACGGGAAGCACTGCTTCCCCGCGGCACCCTCTCCCCGCTGGCGGGGAGAGGGCAGGGGTGAGGGGATGTATTGGGTCCGAAATGGAACAGTTACTATCTGACAGTCCCTAAGTGAACAGTATTGGGGTTAGGGTGGGAATGTAAGGTCGCCTGTCAGCTACGATCAAGTGTGCGTTTTTGACTCGCAGGATGTGCTTTTTCCTGAACTAGAGGTGGTTCATCAGGATGACACACAGTGTAATCATGCCGGACCTAGGTCAGACCACGGCAGAAGGCCGGATTGTCCGCTGGCTGAAGAAGCCTGGCGATAAAGTGGCAAAGGGTGATCCTCTGCTGGAAGTTGAAACGGACAAAGTGACAATGGAGGTGGAAGCTTATAAGGGGGGATACCTGCGTGCTGTTCTGGTTGAAGAGGGTCAGATGGCGGGTGCAATGTCACTCATCGCGCTACTCACTGATGATCCGGAAGAAGCGTACGAAATCATCCTGACCGAAACCGAGCCCAGTGACGAATCCGCCCAATCAGAAACAACGAACTCCGTTCCAATGGCGGCTTCTTCTACACCTCAAGCAGAAGTATCCGGGCGCCCGGCGGCCACCCCGGCGGCGAAGGAGAGAGCCCTGGCCTTGAAAGTGGATTTACGAATCGTTGCTGGAACCGGGCCGGACGGCTTGATCACCAAACGGGACGTGGAGAAGGCACGGAAAAATCAGCGATCTCCGAAAGCTGCCTCCTCAATGGCTGCCATAACAACGCGAAGTGCCGCGAAAATTCCACACTTTTTTGTGACCGTTGATGTGGAGGTTTCCAACGTAATCCAGTGGCGTGAGCGTTGGAATGCGGCGCACCCGGACCTATCTGCTTCCTTGAACGATATTTTTGTCCGAGCGGCCTCATTGGCGCTCCGGGATGTTCCGGATATGAATGTCCACTATCGGGAAGGGATGTTGGAAGAGCACACATCATCCGATGTGCTCCTGGTAGCGGCAACTAAATCTGGGCTGGCCCTCGTCCCGATCGCAGATCCAGCGTCATCCGCTTGGGAAGCGTATCTGAGTAGCATGCGACGGACCCTGGAGGAGGTGAGGCAAGACCGGATCGTGCAATCGCTCCCTCACGCTCCGGCACTGGCCGTCTCCAATCTGGGGATGTTCAAGGTGAAGCAATTCAGTGCAATAATACCGCCCGGGTGCAGTGCAATTCTGGCTGTGGGCGCGGTACGCGAAGATGTGATTGTGAAGAACAAACAACTGAGGATGGATGACGTTTGCAGCTTGACACTCAGTTCTGACCACCGCGTGATTGATGGGATCGCGGCTGCAAAATTCTTGGAAAGGGTTCAAGCGCATTTGAATTCATTATGAACAAAGCCAGATTGACGAAGGAACAGAAGCTCCAGATGTATCGCCGTATGACGCTGTGCCGGATGTTCGAGGAGCGGGTGTATTACCTGTTTTTGGAAGGACGGCTTCCGGGCACGATTCATCAATCGCAAGGGCAGGAAGCCACTGCCGTGGGAGTGTGCTCGGCCCTTGAAGAAGGCGATATGATCACCAGCACCCACCGCCCCCACTCACATGCCATCGCGCGTGGTGTTTCCATAAAGAGCCTCATGGCGGAGCTGTTCGCGAAGGAAACCGGTTGCTGCCGCGGTAAGGGCGGATCGATGCATGTGGGTGATCGCGAGTCCGGCATGTTGCCCGCGATCGCCATTGTCGGCGGGGGAATTCCATTGGCCTCCGGCTATGCTCTGGCGTTCAAATCGTTGAAACAGCCGAACATGGTTGCCTGCTTCTTCGGGGAGGGAGCGACGAATATTGGTACCTTCCATGAGGCCATCAATATGGCGGCCATCTGGGACTTGCCGGTGGTCTTCGTTTGCGAAAACAACAAGTACGCGGCCTCGACATCCGTTGAGAAGGTGATGAAGATAAAGCACGTGAGTGAACGGGCGGCAGCCTATGGCATTCCGGGCCAAACCGTTGACGGGAACGATGTCGAGCTGGTGTACGCCTCGATGACCGAAGCGGCTGAACGCGCCCGGACCGGAAAGGGTCCTACACTCCTGGAACTTGAGACTTACCGTTTTGCAGGGCACTCCCGAAGTGATCCGGGCCATTACCGCGAGACTGCGGAGGTTGCGGCTTGGAAGGAGCGAGATCCCATCGCCCGCTATGAAAAGAAACTCTTAGAAGAGGGGCTTCTGCAGCCTGAGAGCGTCGAGGATCTCCAGTCGGTCATCAGCCGCGAACTGGAAGAAGCCATCGCTCAGGCTGAGCAGGACCCAAGCCCCAGACCGGAGGATTGTCTCAACGATGTCTTCAGCTAAGGTTGGTTCGGATCAGGAGGTGAAGGGCCGCGAAATGACGATGGTGGAGGCGCTTCGTGAAGCGCTTCGCGAGGAAATGCGTCGTGACGAACGGGTAGTCCTGCTCGGAGAGGATATTGGTATTGAAGGCGGGTTCGGCGGCGCCTTCACCGTTACCCTGGGCCTGTCGGAAGAGTTCGGCCACCAGCGGGTGATCGACACTCCCATCTCAGAGGCCGCCATCGCGGGCATCGCCACTGGAGCGGCCCTGGGAGGCTTGCGGCCCGTGGCGGATGTCCAATATGGCGACTTCCTGTTCTTGGCTATGGATCAGCTTGCCAACAACGCGGCAAAACTCCGCTATATGTCGGGAGGCAAACTAACTGTTCCGTTGGTCTTCAGGGCTCCGGTCGGAGCTACCACGCGAGGTTCGCAGCACGGCCAATCCTTAGAGGCCTTTTTTATGCATGTACCGGGTTTGAAAGTAGCCTGCCCCTCCAACCCTTATGACGGCAAAGGCCTGCTGAAAAGTGCCATCCGGGACAACAACCCGGTCATCTTCTTCGAGCACAAGCTACTCTATGGCAGCAAGGGAGCAAGGAAGGAGAAGGGCGGTGTGCAGGTGGTGGCAATGGTACCCGAGGAAGAGTATTTGATACCTCTTGGAAAGGCAAAGGTGGTGCGGGCCGGCCGCGATGTGACGCTGGTAGCGAATCTTTTGATGGTTCACAAATCCGCGCAGGCCGCGGAGGTTTTGACAGGCCAGGGAATTGAGGCTGAAGTCATCGATGTTCGCACCCTGGCACCTTTTGACTGGCCGGCAGTCTTTGAGTCAGTCAAAAAAACGGGCCGCCTGATCGTGGTCGAAGAAGATAACCTCACCGGAGGCTGGGGAGCCGAAGTTGCGGCACGGGTCGCGGATCATTGCATCGGTTACCTGGATGGCCCGGTGCGGCGCATTGCCGCTCCGGATACTCCGGTTCCCTTTGCGCCGGTCATGGAGAACTTCTACGTGCCGTCGGTCGAGAGAATCGTGGCAGCAGCGAAAGATTTGGTCCTGCCACACTGAGAAAGGTTGGACTGATTGTGTGACGCTGGATCGGGGCACGAAAAGCGTTTCCCAGTCGAATGTGAGCCCTTTGACGGGGTGGCTGGCCTATGGATGTTGTTTGTATCGGGATGCTGATTGCCGACATCTTTGCGAGTCCCATTGACGCTTTGCCTGCTCAGGGCGAGCTGAAGCTGGTTAGCCGATACCTCCTCAGTGCCGGGGGATGTGCCGCAAATACCGCGGCATGTTTGCGGCGTTTAGGACTGGAAGTCGGAGTGATCGCCAAAGTGGGTGACGACCTGTTCGGCGACTTTGTGCTGAATGACCTGAAGCATCTCGGGATTGATACCACACGCGTCCTGAAAAGTAAGACACATCCGACTTCCAACACCTATATTGTTAACGTCAAGGGAGAGGACCGGCGCTACCTCCATTGCCCGGGCGCGAACGAAGACTTTGTCCTGGCGGACGTGGATCCCTCGGCCTTCGAAGCGGCACGGGTGATCTATTTCGGGGGCTACGGCGTCATGCCGGGATTTAACCCGAAAGACCTTGCCCGGCTCTTCCGCAGCGCAAAAGAACAAGGTCTGATGACCGTTCTGGATGTTGTTTTGAGCGCAGGAACGTCCGCTCCCCTTGAATTGGTTGAACAAGCCCTGCTATACACCGATCTTTTTCTCCCCAACAATGATGAGGCGCAGGCGCTGACTGGAAAGAAAGATCCCGCCGAGCAGGCTGAGGTATTGGCCCGTGGTAATCCCGAATGCACGGTGGTGATCACGCGCGGACAGAATGGCATTTTGGTTCGAAACCGGTCGAAGGTGTTGACGGCCAATGCCTATCGCGTCCAGTCTATTGACGAGTCTGGAGCCGGGGATGCGTTTGCAGCGGGCTTTATCGCCGGAATGCTCCAGAATTGGCCTTTGGAGCAGTCCGTGCGGTTTGCTAGCGCCATCGGGGCTTCTTGCACTCGAGCCCTGGGCTGCAGGGAAGGGGTTTTCAGCGCCGACGAAGCTCTCTCATTTATCGCCCGGAATGAGCTGGAAATTGCCCGGGTTTCCTAATCCGGATTATTCACGAACTTCCGGTAGGGGACCGTCAGTCGCGGGAAGACTGGGGAATAGCTGCAATTCCCAACCCGAAAAAAGTCTGCGCGAGTCCGAAGCCGGCACCCAGTCCGATCAACGTTAGCAACGGACCTGCGCCGGCGCTCCGATACAAATCAAAAAGATTTGGAATTGTCTCCAACGCCAGAATCCACAGAAACAGAAAGAGAGCAACGACCGCCCAGATGTTTTCCCACATCCAGCGCCTCACACACTTCGTAGGAGAAGCAATGCTTCGGTTCAAGACTCCAGCGATGAAGGCCATCAGAATCCCGGCCAAACTGTTACTCATGTGACCAGCCGAAAAGTTTCATCGTCAATTTGAAAATGGGTGACATTCGTCACGGCGTATGGGACAGATGCGGGATTGACCCCAGAACCGAAGAGGCTCAAGTTCATGTGTTGAGGATAGAGAAGTCTTTTATGGGTGTCAACCATGCTGTTCTCGCGTCCGTGTTTATATGGCATTCG
>DATKST010000093.1:0-33010 GCA_035531475.1 Terriglobia bacterium | reverse complement strand
CGTGAACTTGCGGGCGAAGCCCGCCGTGGACTGCGGTAGCGGCAGCTACCGCCTTCTCTCGTAAGCGGCGAGCAAAGAGTAGACATCACCCACCCGAGCACTGAGCGCCTGTAAAGAATTAAGTGGGACAGGTCACTAGCGGCATCTTCCCGCTCAGACCGCCGAGGTGCCCGCCCATTGATCCCGCCGTCCGAATCGACGGCGCCGCCTGCTTAAACCGGCGCGGCTGGGCGATAGGGCAGGTGGGGATTAAATCCTATGACGGGGCCCGGAGCGTGTCAAGGGAATTGGGACCTGGGTAGTGGACCATTTTTAGTGCTGTAGCAGCGTCTATGACGGCGTCGGCTTTGTCAAGGGACACGTATCCGATGCGAGCCGGTCGCGCGCATCGGCACCACTTTGTTGCGATGCGCCAGCAACTGCCGCAAATCGCGCGCGGCGGGCAAGGGAACCCAGATGTGCGGGAAGCGGTCCGTCAACTGCAAAATCAGCAGATGCTCGGCGTCCCGCGTGTCGGTTTTCTGGGCGTCCGTGGTGTCATCTGGGGCGTTTGGGTCATTCACTTCGGTGTATACCCCGTTGACATCAGTGAACCCGTGGGTGTTGCCTTGAGCGTCGCCCCTGTAAATTTTGAGCCGTTTTGAAGAGACTTCAGGTTTCAATCGTGCTATAACTCCAATACGCGATGGAGATTGGCGTGAGCTTGCGGCCAATGGGGATTTCCCTGGTATATTTGGTTTTGCAGGCGCAGCAGACGTTGGCAGCTTATGGGGCCTGATTCAGGATGCCTTTTATCCGCCAGCCCCTATTCCGGAAGTTACCACTGGCTTGGCCCATTTCAAGCGGCCCTCCGATGAAGGCCAGTCTTTGCGGCAAGTGAGGATAATATGACTCCATTAAGTAATTCTCAGTCGTCTCCAGGACTGGTTTCGGCGAGCGATCGCGATGAGCCGTTAGCCTTCCCGCCGCTCGGCTCAGCACTGAAGGTTCTGATGATTTGGCCGCGCTTTCCGTCCTCTTTCTGGAGCTTCGACGGAATACTGGATCTTGTTCCAATAGAGACCGACCAGCCGCCGCTTGGTTTACTCACCGTCGGTGCGCTCTGTCCGAAGAGCTGGACGCTAAGGCTGATCGACCGAAGCTTCGAGGACCTGCTCGATGCAGACATCCTTTGGGCCGACCTCGTCATGGTCAGCGGAATGCGCGTCCAGAAAGATGACATTCGGGAAATCCTGCTCAGGGCCCGGGATCTCGGCAAGCGGACGATGATCGGCGGTCCCTTCGCCAGCAGTGAACCGGAAACCCTGCTTCGACTGGCGGATCATGTAGTGGTCGGCGAGCCCGATGAGGTTTTCCCTGAAATTGCCGCCGATGTTGAGCGCGGCTCCGCCAAACGGCTCTATGTTATTAAGGACAAGCCAGATGTCAGCAAGACGCCGCTGCCACGGTTTGATCTGCTCAAGATTGAGAAGTACGCCTCCATGGCGGTGCAGTTCTCCCGCGGCTGTCCGTTCCAATGCGAATTCTGCGACATCATCACCATTTACGGAAGGAAACCCCGAACTAAGAGCCCCAGCCAGTTGCTGGCGGAGCTCGATGCGTTGTTTGAACTAGGCTGGCGCGACCAAGTCTTTATCGTTGATGATAATTTTATCGGCAACCATAAGTCTGCTCTCGAACTGTCCATCGAGCTGCAGCAGTGGCAGAAATCTCGTGGCTATCCGATGTTGTTATACACCGAGGCATCCATTGACCTCGCTCAGAGGCCCGAATTGATCAAAGCCATGGTGGACGCAAACTTCTTTTATGTCTTTATCGGGATTGAAAGCCCTTCGAAAGAGTCTCTGAAGGAGGCTAAGAAATTCCAAAATATGCGGCGGGATCCGCTGGAGAGCATTCGCTTCATCCAGAGCGAAGGTCTTTGGGTGACGGCGGGCTTCATCATTGGTTTCGATTCCGATACCGAGGATATCTTCGAACAGCAAATAGAGTTCATTGAGCGCGCTGCCATCCCCTGGGCGATGGCCGGGTTCTTGCAGGCGCCTCCGACGACTCCACTTTTTGATCGAATGATGAAAGAAGGCCGGTTGCTCATGGACAGCATGGCCACCAGCAACTTCGATCCGCCCAATTTTAGAACTCTCATCCCGTTGCCTGTTCTGCTGGAGGGTTACCGCGAGATTCTCGGTTCCCTCTACGCCCCCTCTGCATTTTACGAGCGGTGTTATCGTTCGCTTCTGCAGTGGAAGGCCCGCAAGCCACAGAAAGCGCCGGGAATCCCGCTCTGGCCCCTGCTTGGAATCGTTTTTCGCTCCATCGTCCACCAGGGCATCCTCTCCTCCTATCGGAAAGCCTACTGGAAGTTCCTGTTGCGACTCGTTGCCCGCTGGTCCCTCAATCCAGCGAAGTTCAGCATGGGATTTGCGATTCTGCTCTCAGGACACCACTTTATCCGTTACTCCAAAAGCGTGGTGGCCGAACTGGAATCACAACTTGCCCGGGTTTTGGCAAACCCGCCGGTGGGCCCGGAGGACGCGGAATTGTCCCTTGCCGCGTGCCCCAAAGTCAGCCTGAGCCCTACTCCGTATGGTTCCTGACCCTTGGGCCGGGCGGTTGTGGGTCAGTTTGTTGTAGCGGTGGTCTCCGAATGCCTGAAACTGTTGAAGAATAAAGTTCGGCGGTCAGAGACCGCCGCTACAGCGGCGAAAACGCACCACTACCCATGAGGCCGATTAACGCAACGAAATCACTGGTTTGGCGCTTACGCTTCCTTTCGGCTGGCGGACACGGTTTCGATGGCAAGGAAGAGTTGTTGTGCCTGTACCGGCTTTGCCACATAACTATCCATGCCCGCCTGCAGGCAGCGCTCTTCATCCCCCTTCATAGCGTGCGCCGTCATGGCGATAATGGGAAGGTGTTGACCGGTCTTCTGCTCCATTTCGCGGATGGCCGCCGTGGTCTCAATCCCATCCATTTCAGGCATCTGAACGTCCATCAGCACCAGGTCAAAATTGTGCGAGGCGAGCAGCGCCAGGGCCTCACGGCCGTTGTTCGCCACCGTCACGGTGTGTCCGCGCTTTTCGAGGAGCCGCTGAGCTAAATGCTGGTTCACCGGATTGTCCTCCACCAGCAGAACCCGCAGCTCCTCCGCAGGCTTCCCTTCCCGCAAAGAATGGCGGGTAATTAACGGCGCTGGGGGGCTGGCTGTGACCCGGGACGCTTGGCCCAGGGCGCGCAGGATGGCCTGCCGGACTTCAGCCTGGCGGATCGGCTTGGTCAGGTATCCCGCCAAGCCGGCTTTCCGGCAACGGGCCGCATCGCCCCGTTGCCCGCTCGACGTCAGCATGATGATTGGGGACCTTCCGAGCTTGGGGTGCTGCTTCACGCTCTCCGCCAGGGTAAAGCCGTCCATGTCGGGCATCTCCGAGTCCGTGAGCATCACCTGGAACGGCTCTCCGGCTTCTTGCGCTTGCTCCAGCGCCAGCAGGGCTGCTGTGCCGTCCGCAGCCACTGCCGCCTTCATCCCCCAGCGGGTCAACATCTCCGCCAGAAGTCGCCGGTTGGTGGCGTTGTCATCCACGATCAACACTTGAACGTCATGGAGGGAAACTGGGTTCTCAAGCTCGGCCGGCGCGGCGTTCTGCGCCACACCCAACTCCGCCGTGAAGTGAAACTTGCTGCCGCGGTTCACCTCGCTCTCCACCCAGATTTTGCCTCCCATCATTCTCACCAACTGCGATGCGATGGTCAGGCCCAGCCCCGTTCCGCCGTACTTGCGCGTCGTGGAACTGTCGGCTTGCGAAAAGGCCTCGAAGATGGCATTGGATTTCGCGGCGGGAATCCCAATGCCGGTGTCGCTCACCGTAAAGTGCAGCCGGATGCGTTCGCCTTCCTGGCTCTCCACTTCCGCCTGCAACACCACTTCTCCGCGTTCCGTGAATTTCAGAGCATTGCCCATGAGGTTGACGATCACCTGCCGCAACCGGGTGGGATCGCCGTGAACCGTCTGCGGCACTGCCGGCCGCACGTCACAGACCAGCTCAATGCCTTTCCCGTGGGCCCGCACGGCAAAGGATTTCACAATTTCTTCCAGGCTGTCCAGCAGATTGAAATCCGTCGAGTCCAGCTCCAGCTTGCCGGCTTCTATCTTGGAAAAATCCAGGATGTCGTTGATGACCGTGAGCAGGGAATCCGCCGAGGTTCGAGCCATGGAAAGATATTCCTGCTGCTCGGCGCTGAGGCTGGTATCCAGCGTCAGATCGATCATGCCGATCACGCCGTTCATGGGCGTGCGAATTTCATGGCTCATGTTCGCCAGGAACTCGCTCTTTGCCTGGTTGGCGGCCTCCGCCGCTTCCTTTGCCTGGCTCAGTTCGACTTCCGCCTGCTTGCGCTCCGTGATATCACGGCCCGCCGCATAGAATAATTCCTTGCCCTTAAGCGCGGAGGCATTCCACTCCGTCCAGCGGTACGGCCCCTCTTTGGTGCGAACCCGAAAACTAAACGCAACCGTATCGCTACCTGCCTTGAGGACTTCGACTTGGGCCGCGGTGGCTTGCAAATCCTCCGGATGCACGATGCTCATGTAAGATTCGGCCAGCAAGTCCTCGATGGTGAATCCAAGGGTTCGCGTCCAGGCGGCGTTGAGCCGTTTGAAGGTGCCGTCAAAGCCGCAGATGCCCAGCATATCGAGTGAGACGTTCCAGGTGCGCTCCAATTCGTCTTCGGCCCGCTTCCGCTCCGTAACGTCGCGGAACGACCACACCCGGCCCACGCACTTTCCGTTCAGTCGTTGCGGTTCCGAGTGGCGTTCGAACACCCGCCCATCCTTGAATTCAAGGATGTCATCGGACTTGGCTTCCGGGTTGGCATTGAGCTCCCGAATCCTGGCGAGGAAGGCTTCGGGCTGCGCCAATTGAGCCAGAACATGCTCGATCAAACGGCGGTCATCGCGTGTCGACAGGACAGACGGAGGAATACCCCACATCTCCGCAAAGCGGCCGTTGGCGATCACAATCTCTAAGTCCGAATCCTCCACCAGAATGCCGTCACCCGTGGCGTCCAGCGTGGCCCGGATGATTTCCGTCTGGCTCTGGACGCGTCGGCGCAGTGAGTCCACCCACCCTAAGATGGCCACGATCCCCAGGACCAGTAATCCTGCCATCCCGAGGGCCCGCCCCACCGTCCACCAGGAGGCCTTCTTGAGCACCCTGATCTCCTCGGAAGTGTCAAAACGGATTTTGAAAGACGTTGTTGGCGCGGTTGGGGACGATGTATGTCCTGTTGTATCGAAATCCACTACGCACACACCCGTCACTTGAAGCAGGCTTCCATCCCGCAGGGAGGCTAGTTTGGCCAGGGAGAGATTCGCATTGGAGGCCGCCGTAAACACCATCGAGCCCTGCCGCAGAACCAGAAGAGCTTCGTCAGGAGTCAACGCCGTTTCGACTAGGCGGCCTTGAATCTCCACGAGTGACGAGTCGTAGCTTCCTTGGAGCGCCTGAGCCGCTGTAACCCGAGCCGGAACGGGGGCCGCCCCCCGGCCTGTCACCTTGAAAACAGCATCCTCGATGGCCGGATGCCGGTCCACAATTCCGGAAAATCCCACCACGTCCACTCGGTCCCCGGGCTCCAGGTGTGACGGCTGCCGCGTCTGTATATGGAGACTCCCCGTTTTGTCGGCAATGTAGAGGCCGGTACCCGGCAAATCCAGAGTTACAATGCCCCGGACGTGAACGCGATGGCCGGAGTCTTGATGAGGATTGAAGCGCTGAAGCTCCAGAATGGGTAGCACGGGCAGCGCGAAGGGGTCAGGGTTGGCAGGTTCGAGGACCTGGATCTGATCGAGACTTTGGGCGTAGATATCAACCCCGATGAGTTGATTCATGGGGTTGAACACAGCGCCACAGTCACCGCGGATCAGGACCTCCGAGTCGATCAAGCGCCTGGGGACGCGCTGATGGAAGTTGGGAATTTGTGCGGTGATCAGCCCGTCCCCCATGGCGAGACCGAGAAGGAGCAGTTTTGATTGGGCATCGATTTGAGCGGTCCGCACGATGCCTTCCACCGAAACCCATTGGCCATCCTCCCGAGTAGAAGCCATTTGGTTGAACGTCACTCGAGGAGCGGCGGGCAGGGGAGCCCGGCCGACAACCCGATAATGGGGTTTTCCGATTTGAGGCGCAAAGTCGGGCTGCTCGGTAACGCCTTCAATGTCAATCAGATCGCCCGATTTAAGGGCCGGTGCGCCCTCCGGCAGGTGCACCCAAACGCCCCCCGTGGAATCATGGATAAAAAGGTCGGGCGCAGGGTCTCCATAGAAGGTCACCACAGCCTTGAGACGCACGGGATAACCTTTGGAAGCTTCGGAGCGGCTGAGTTCAAGAATCTGCCGGGCTGTGGTCAGCGTCGGCAGATTCGCCGCTGAAGCCGCCCCGCGTGCCGCGGGCATTTTAAAACCGGCGAGCAGGGTTAACAGAAAAAGACTGGCGAGCCACGGGTAACCGGCGACAGACCAACCGAGATTGCTCCCGGCCGGAAAAAGGACTGGGGCAGGGCACATCTTCGGCGAATTCCCACGGCATTTCGTGGATGTTTGACGTCGGCGAGTTGAAGTCACTAAAACCACCCCAGGGTCGATCCGTGAGACAAGCTGGGAAGTTGACCACACAGATATAACTCGTCTCAACCCAGATGTCTATAATATCATAATAGTAAATATTGGTTAAACTTCGGTAGTGACTCAGTTTGAGGATTCTTTATCAGTGTGTTCGTTTGCCGTCATTCCCGCGAAGGCGGGAATCCAGTCCGCAAATCGGAGTGGCATTCTGACTCGTGCAGAAAAAAGGCTCGTCTCTGACATGGATCCCCGCTTTCGCGGGGATGACGGCGGCGAACCATGTCAGGAAATATCAAACTGAGTCACTACCTAAACTTCTTATGCAAGGAGTAGATGGCTACATCCGGGAAAAACCCCGTCCCAGCATCGCCGGTCCTCGAACTGAATCCGCAATCGGACGATTTCTGGCGCCCCTCTCCGCAGAAACTCGTCGCGTAAGTCTTGTGGATTCAGCCTCACATTGCAGTTGAGGGCGCGTCGAGTTTCTGCCAATTATGGGCAGCCGAAAGGCTGTGAACGCTCAGGACGACAAGGCCGGCAACCTTTTTCGGGAGCCTGCTGGAACGGAATCTTCATGGAAGAATGGGCGGGGGCGATGACCGGAGAACCGGAGAGTCCAACCCGCAAACGCCAGAGTTTTACCCAGCGATGCGAGCTGGTACTCAGCAATATCCAACATCATGCCTGCGATCTTTTTCGGGCAAGGAAATCCGATGAACGGCCAGTTCCGAAATCACTACACGGAAGCCTGGGCAGAGACGGGCGCTGCTGTTCCACAGCCCAGGCAGTCCGTTACTTCTTACAGGAACCGTAATCCTTCACCACTTTTTGCACTTTGAGCTCTGGCTCCCCGGAAGCATCCTTAGCCTTCTTCACTTTCAAAGCCAACCGCTGGCCGGGTGGCAGCATGATGCTATTGCTGGCCAGTAGCGTATAGGTCTTCTGGTCTTTCGCGTCCAACAGCTTCTTGCCAGCCGCCGATGGCACGATGCAACCAACCACCTTGCCGCGATTGTGGAGAGCAAAATAGGCTATGCCGACACCTGCTGCTGCTGCCGCTCCAATGGCGATGCCAGTGCTGGAAGAGTAACCGCCTTTCGGAGCGGTGTAGCCTCCCGTGCCGCCCATCCCTCCTCCACCTGTGCCCCCACCTCCATACTGCGCAAGGGCCGAAGCCGCGGCGAGCATACAAACCGCAATTACTGAAACACAGCGGATCGATAAACGCATGGTATTTCTCCTTCTTAAAAGGGTTGACATCAACTAAATAGGATGCGCTGATCGAAACCTGTTCGAGTCCCGGAATTGTCAAGAAAATGTCTTTTTTTCTGCAGCGGTCCACCGGGCCGAGAGCTGGATTTTCCGGCCCTGGAGAAGCTTTGTGCCAACTAAAAACGGACGGATGGAGCAGGGATAATCGGGCGGGGGTCAACCTTCAAAGGTTTGGAAGGCTTGAAGAAACTGCTCATTCGGCGGGAGAACTTCCTGCCAATAGGGAAGATTTCGCAAAACAAGCGGATGCTTTTGTGGGACCTTTTGTGTTTTCGCGCCAGTCCGAGCGTTTACCTACCAGTAGACGACCAAGGCTCAGGAAGGCCGGGCGGCGTGGCGGGCAGATCAGGTGGACAGCCCCAGTCACCCGGAGCGAGAGTGACCGCCCGGCGTTAGGTCGTGGGTCAGTTTGCTGTAGCGGCGGTTTCTGACCGCCGGAAACTATTGAAGAATAAGGCTCGGCGGTCAGAGACCGCCGCTACAGCAGCGAAAATGGTCCACTACCCGGCGTTACCTCAGATTGCCAATTTGGTACTGAAGCACGGCATCCTGAATTTGATAATCGTACTTGGCGTTGACGTTTTCGACTTCCGCTTGCAGCTCGTTCAACTGGCCTTCCGTGAGCTCAACGACCGATCCAAGCCCCAGATTGTAGCGGCCCTGGGCAAGGGCCAGACCCATCCGGGCTTCGTCCAGGAGTTGTTGGGTGACGGCAATCCGCTGGTAGCCGGTGGTGGCATCGGCCCAGGCCGCCCTCACATCACGGGCGATTTGTTCCCGCACATTGCGGAGCTTCTGGTCGGCAGCGCGGGCCTGCATCATTGCTTCCGTGCGCCGCGCCGCAAAAAGATGGCCGTTGAAGATGGGCACGTTGACATTGACGAACGCCGCCTCATAATGGTTCGGAACAATTCGAGGCAGAAGAAGCTGGGCGACTTCCGGGAGGACGCCGGCGTCGCCTTGTGCGGTCACGGTGGGGAGGGAAAGGTCTTTTTCTGCCTTTTGAAACTTGTAGGCGGACTGGCGGCTGTAGCGCAGGCTTGCCAATTCCGGGCGGTTGGCCATCGCCAGGCTCACCAAGTCTTCGGCAGAAGGTGGCGGCGGTTGCGGCAGTGTGCGCTGCTGAAGAGTGTACTCCTGGTATTTCGAGGTGCCGAGAGTCCGGGAAAGCTGCGCGAAAGACTTGTCCACATCATTCTGCGCGCTGATCTCCAACAGCTTGGCCTGGGCAAGGTTCACCTGCACAAAACTCAAATCAAGTTGGGATTTCAACTGATTCTTGACCATGGCCGAAACCTGATCCACCACCACCTGCCGCTCCCCCACCGTCTTCTGCGCCACCTGCAAGAGAGCCTCGGAACGAAGGATCTCAAAATAAGCCTGATCGACTGCCAGCAGCACATCATACCGGGAGGTGAAGACATCCTGGCGAGCCGCCTGGTCCTGCAGCCGCGAACTGGCCACCAGGTTGGGGGTGCGGCCGGAATCGGTGATGAGTTGATCGATGCTCAAGCCGGAGCCAAAGCGGTTCCAGAGGCTGGGCAAGTCGATGTATCCTGCGCCGATGCGGGTGTTACGGTCAGCGACAGAACCGGTGATACTTCCGTATACCGTGGGAAAGTAGGCCGACCGGACTTCCCGGACCAACTGTTCGGAAGCCAGTGCATTGTAACGCGCGTATTGAATCTGGGGGTGGTTCTTGAGCGCCAGGGCTTCCGCCTGGTCCAGGGTCAGTGTGGGATAGACCTGAGAAGAGCCCGCGGGGGGCACCGCTTGCGATTGGCTTGGTTGTGCTGTTTGGGCCGGTCCGGGCGGAGGCGCTTGTTGCGCGTAACCCGCGGCAACAGACAGAAAGAGCAGTGGCAGGCTCCACAACAGCTTGCTTCTTAAAATCATTATCGAACCTCCTCAGACGGGGCGAGGGTAGTTCCCTGATCCTTCTTGCCATAGGCCAGCACGTAGGCGGCGGGAATCACGAAAATGCTCAGGACCACGGAGACCGTCACGCCGCCGATGATGGACAGGGCCAATGGCGCATACGCGGCGCTTCCCGCCTCCAGTTTGAAAGCCATGGGGAGCAAACCCACGATGGTGGCGAGCGAAGTCATGAGGATGGGCCGCAGGCGGATGCGGCACGACAACGCCACCGCTTCGCGCACGGTTTTTTCCTCCTGTTCAAGGCGCTTGGCAAAATCGACAATCAAGATGGTGTTGGAAACCACCATCCCCGTCATCATCAAGACTCCCATAAGAGACTGGATATTCACGGTGGTGCCGGTGAGGAAAAGAATTATCAGCACACCCGTGAGCCCCGTGGGAATGGCGAGCAGAATCAGGAACGGATCCATGAAGGACTTGAACTGTGCCACCAGGATCAGATAAACCAGAAGAATTGCCAGGATGAGACCGACTGCAAAGCTCTTAAAAGATGTCTCCATGGTGACCACCAAGCCCCTGATACTCACTCGGAAATTGCGGCTAGGAAGCCGGGTTGAGGCGACAATCCGCCGAATGGCGTGATAGGACCGGGAGAGATCTTCTGTCGTGGGCTTCACGTAGATATCAATTTCCCGTTCGAGCTGATAATGGTCCACCTCCGTGGGGGTCTTTATCCGTCGAATCGCGCACAACTGATCAAGATAAGTTGGCGTCTTGAGGCTGGGATCGTGGAGGGGCATCGTCTCCAAATCCGACAGGGATCGAACGGTGTCGTTGGGGTATTTGACCGACACAAAGTACTGGTTGCCAGACTTCGGATCGATCCAGTAACCGGGAGCAATCATCAGGTTTGAGGTCAGGGCCGTGATGACGTTGTCGATGACGTTCCTGAGCGTGAGACCCAATTCGCTGGCCCGAGTGCGGTTGACGTTGATTTCCAGGGCGGGATAGTCCATATCTTGCGGGATGTAAACGTCGCTGATGTTAGGAAGCCGGCGGAATTTGGCGGCGAGCACCTGTGCAAGACTCATATCTTTATTGAGGTCCATTCCGCTCACCTGAACGTCAATGGGAGCGGGGGAACCCTGGTTCAGCACCGATTCCACAAGCGACCCGGAGTGGATATAGGTGCGCAGCTCCGGGAGCTGCTGTGAGATTTGCCGGCGCGCCTCGTCCATATATTGGAAGCTGCTCACGTGATGGTCCTCGTTCAACCCCACTTCCACGAACGCAGTGTGCATTGCGGCATTGGGAGTGAAGAGAGACTCGAAACCGGAGGAGAGGCCGGTGTTGGAAACAATCGTGCTGAGATCGCGCGGGCTGACGATGTGGCGAATGATACCCTCAACCCGCTTGACATAGTCATCGGTCAGCTCCAAACGCGTGCCGGTGGGCGCCTTTAGATTAATCATGAACTGGCCCGCGTCCGTGCGCGGAAAAAATGAGAAGCCGAGGAAGGGATAAAACAGCAGGCTTGCCGCGAAAATCGCGACGAACCCCCCTACGACGGCGCGAGGGTAATCGAGCGTCTTTTGCACCCACCGGTCGTAGCCATCCAGCATGTGCTCAAAGCGGGCGTTGAAAGCCTCGTAAAAACGGCGCCCTAGCGACTTCGGCGAGTGCGCAGCCCCGCTTCCCTGCTCTGCTCCTTCGAGCCGTCGCAGGGGCTTGAGCACGCGAGAGCAAAATAACGGAACGACGGCGACCGCCACAAAATATGAGGCGATCAGAGAAAGCACGACGCCCGCAGCGAGCGCCTCGAAAAGGAATTTGCTAACGCCGTAAAGCAGCGTGACGGGAAAGAAGACCACGATGGTGGCGAGCGTAATGGCCAGCACCGCTAAAGACACTTCGTTGGTTCCTTCCTCAGAAGCCTTTACCGGGGCGTCGCCCAGCTCCATATGACGGTAAATGTTTTCGAGCACGATGACGGAGTTATCGATCAACCGGGAGAACGCAAGCGCCAGGCCGCTTAACAGCATGGCATTGATGATGCTCCCTTGGACGTAAAGCAGGAACAGGGCCGCCAACACCGACAAAGGAATAGAGAGAAAGACGGCGGTGGTGGCGCGGAGGCTGCCAAGGAAAAGCAAGATCATCAGCCCCGTAAGAAGGAGCCCGACGCCGCCTTCATTCATCACCGTCCGGATGGCTTGGCGCACAAACTGCGACTGGTCGAATACCACCATGGCCTTCATCTGGCTCGGGATATCGCGCAAGCGCTTGATCGCCTGCCGGATGCCGTTTACCACGCTGATGGTATTGGTGTTGCCGCCCTGCTTCATCACGCCAACATAAACCGAACGCTGGCCGTCTACGCGGACAATGTTGTACTGGAGAAAAGAGCCGTCTACAGCGTTACCGACATCCGATACGTAAACATTTTTCGATCCCACGGTTTTCAGAACCACGCTGTTAAGCTGCCGGGCGTTGGTCACTTGGGAGTTGGTGTAGACGTTATAGTCCAGGGCGCCGATCTGCACGTCACCCGCCGGAAGGATGAGATTAGACTGGTTGACCGCGTTCACCACGTCCATCGGATCCAAGCTCAGCGCCTGCAACCTAAGCGGGTTTACATAGACCATCTCCATGCGATATTTTCCACCAAAGGGCGGGGGCACCGTAGCGCCGGGAACGCCGGCGATCTGGTCACGGATCTCGTACTGCAGGTAATCGCGGAGCTGGGTTTCATTCAATCCTTTGCCCTTCACTGCCAGGAGGCAAACTGGCAGAAAGGAAGCGGAGGTCTGCAGGACTACGGGCGGGAGCGTCCCTTCCGGCAGCCGCCGGAGGTCCGCCATGGCCAAGTTTGAAATCTGCGTCACGTCGGCATTGGGATCGCTCCCGGGAGTGAAAAAAACCTTAATCAGGCTGACGCCGGCGAGGGAACGGGATTCCATGTGAGCAATGTTGCTGCCCAGTGTGAAGAAGCGCTCGAAGGTGTTGGTGATTTGGGCTTCAACCTGCGCGGGCGGCATGCCGCTGTAAAAGGTGGCGCAAGTCACAACAGGGATGTTGATGGGCGGGAAAAGGTCAACCGGCATCCGCACCAAGCTTGTAAGGCCCATCACGCAGGCAATCAGACAGATTACGATAATCAGATGAGGATGGCGAATTGAGAACTTTGGCATTCCTTTGGCTCCGGACCTAGCGCTCGAGCAGCGCGTTGGATTCGGGTGCTTTCTCCTTCCTCTGGTAAACCAGGAGGTAAGCTGCCGGGATGACAAAGATACTGAGAATCACCGAGACTGCAACGCCGCCGATGATGACCCGGGCAAGAGGCGCATAGGCTTCGCTTCCGGCCTCAAGTTTGAAAGCCATCGGCAATAGCCCTACGACGGTGGCCAGCGAGGTCATCAGGATAGGCCGTAAGCGGATTCGGCATGAGTAGGCCACCGCCTCCCGGACCGATTTCCCTTCCTCGGATTGAAGACGCTTCGCGAAATCCACAATCAGGATGGTATTGGAGACCACCATCCCCGTCATCATCAATACCCCCATCAGCGACTGGATGTTCACCGTGGTTCCGGTTAAGAACAGTATGAGCAGTACGCCAGTCAAGCCCGTGGGAATGGCGAGCAGTATCAGGAAGGGATCCGTGAAGGACTTGAACTGCGCCACCAGGATCAGATAAACCAGTAGAATCGCCAGAATGAGGCCCACCGTGAAGCTCTTGAATGAGGTTTCCATAGTAAGAACAAGACCGCGAACGTCCACCCGGAAGTTCCGGCCCGGCAGCGGCGTGCTGGCGATAATCTTCTTGACTGCGTCCAACGGCCGGGAAAGGTCTTCGCCTTTCGGCGCCACGTAAATATCGATATCTCTCTCCAGCATGTAGTGATCGACTTCCGTCGGTGTGAGAATTCGGTTGACGCTGGCGACCTGGTCCAGGTAGGTGGGCATGGCTAGATTGGGCGCGTGCAAGGGCATGGTTTCCAAGGCCTGGATCGTCTTCACAGTATTAACCGGGTACTGCACCGTTACGAAATAGTTATTACCGGTCTTGGCGTCTACCCAGTAGCTGGGCGCAATCATCACATCGGAGGTCAGAGCGGTTATAAGATTATCAATCACTTCCTTCGGGCTCAGTCCCAGCTCGCTTACCCGGGTGCGATTGACGTTAATCTGGAGCGCCGGATAGTCCATATCCTGTGGAATGTACACGTCGCTGATGTTTGGAAGCGTTCGGAATTTCCCGGCCAACACTTGAGCAATCTTAGCGTCCGCATTCAGATCCGTGCCGCTGACTTGCACGTCAATGGGGGCCGGAGCGCCCTGGTTCAAGACTGAGGTAACCAAGCCACCCGAGTAGAAGTAGGTTCGGAGCTCGGGGAGATCTTGAGCGATCGACCGGCGAACTCGGTTCATATAAGTAAAGCTGCTGGTGTGATGGTCTTTGGCGAGGCCGACTTGAACGAATGCGGTGTGCATGGCGGAGTTGGTTGTGAAAAGCGCTGAAAAATCTGGAAAGACGCCAATATTGGATACGATCGCTTTCAAATCGCGCCGGCTCACGACTTTTCGTACGATATTCTCTACTTGGCTTACATACTCGTTGGTCACATCCAACCGGGTTCCCGTGGGGGCCTTGATGTTGATCACGAACTGCCCTTCATCCGTTTGAGGAAAAAATGAGAAACCCAGAAGAGGATAAAGAAGAAGACTCAAGGCGAAAATACCTACAAATCCAGCCACCACCGTGCGGGGAAATTGCAGCGTTTTTAGCACCCAGGTATCGTAAGCACCAAGCATTCGCTCGAATCTGGTATTGAAGCCCCTATTAAATCGTTGTCCGAAGGATTCACGGCCTTCCTCAGGGCTTTCCTCTTTTCCGTGGCCATGAAGTGGCTTGAGCACCTTGGCGCAGTACAAGGGCACCACCGATACCGCCACAAAGTAAGAGGCGACCAGAGAAAGCACAACACCCATGGCGAGCGCCGTGAAAAGGAATTTGCTGACGCCGTAGAGCAGCGTGACCGGGAAGAAGACTACGATGGTGGCCAGCGTAATGGAAAGCACCGCCAGCGCGACCTCATCCGTCCCTTGCTCGGCGGCGACCGCCGGCTCATCGCCCAGCTCCATGTGCCGGTAAATGTTTTCGAGGACGATGACGGAGTTATCGATCAGGCGGGAGAACGCCAGCGCCAAGCCGCTTAACAGCATGGCGTTGATCGTGCTTCCCCCCGTGTAGAGCATAAACATCGCGGCTAATACAGAAAGGGGGATGGAGAGGAACACCGCCGCGGTGGCGCGCATGCTTCCCAGGAAAACCAAAACCAGCACTGCCGTTAAGAAAAGCCCGATGCCGCCTTCATTGAGCACCGTATTGATGGCTTGGCGCACAAACTGCGACTGGTCGAATACCACCATAGCTTTCATCTGGCTCGGAATATCGCGCAAGCGCTTGATTGCTTGCCGGATACCGTTGACCACGCTGATGGTATTGGTGTTGCCGCCCTGCTTCATGACCGGCACGTAAACCGAACGCTGGCCGTCCACGCGAACAATGTTGTACTGGAGATACGAGCCGTCTATCGCGTTACCGACATCCGATACGTAAACATTTTTCGATCCCACGGTTTTCAGAACCACGCTGTTAAGCTGCTGGGCGTTGGCCACTTGCGAGTTGGTGTAGACGTTGTAGTCCAGGGGGCCAATCCGCACGTCTCCCGCAGGCAGAATTACATTCGAGGAGTTGACCGCGCGCACTACGTCCATGGGACTCATTTGGAGCGCTTGGAGCTTGAGAGGATTGACGTACACCATCTCCTGGCGGTACTTGCCGCCAAAGGGCGGGGGCACTGTGGCCCCGGGAACGTTTGCGACTTGGTCGCGGATTTGGTATTGCAGATAGTCATGAAGCTGCGTTTCATTCAATCCTTTGCCCTTGACGGTGAGAAGGCACACGGGCAGGCTTGAAGCCGATACGCTGAGAACGACTGGAGGCAGAGTCCCTTGAGGAAGCCGCCGCAGGTCTGCCATCGCCAGGTTGGAGACCTGTGTGACGTCAGCATTCGCGTTGCTTCCCGGAGAAAAAAATATCTTGATCAGGCTGACGCCGGCGAGCGATCGGGAGTCTATGTGGTCAATGTTGCTGCCCAGCGTGAAGAAACGCTCGAAGGTGTTAGTGATCTGGGCCTCAACTTGCTCAGGAGGCATGCCGTTATAGAAGGTTGCGCACATGACCACGGGAATGTTGATGGGCGGAAAAAGATCAACCGGCATGCGGACCACAGTCGTGAGCCCCATGACGCAGGCAATCAGACAGACCACAATAATTATATAAGGATGACGGAGCGAGAATTTTGCCATTATTGACTTACCTCCAATAGCTTGGAGACGTCCACAAGCTTCGGGCTCACAATCTCACCGGGGTGGTAGCGGGCCTGTTCTCCAAAGACGACCCGTTCGCCTTCATGCAACCCGGACACAACCTCCACCTCAGCGGCAGTCTCAATACCCAAGACGACCTGCCGCACCTCAATCTTTTTCTGGCTGTTTACGACCTCGATGCTGCCCTTCCCATCCCCGGTAATTGCCACCGCCTGGATGGGAACCGCAAGCACGTTGGACTCACTTTCAACCGGGACTTGAACGTAGGCATACATTCCTGGAACAATCTCAAATTTCGGGTTGGGGACCTGAACCTCCGTGTGCATGGTCCGAGTGGCCAGATCAATCTGATCCGAAAAGCGGATCACCTTTCCCTTAAACACTTTTTTTAGGGCAGTCACGTCCACATTCACTGGTTTGCCGATGTGGATGTCCGGGACGATCCGTTCCGGCACCGGAATCACCAGCCGGAGCATATTGTTTTGTGAGAGCCGGCAGAGAGACAAGGTTGCGGAAGCATTGGAAGTCCCGGCTGGAAGCAGCGCGCCCAGATAGGCGTCCAACCGGGTCACTACTCCGTCGAAAGGAGCGGTGATGCTGGCATAGTTGAGGTATGCCTGATCCTTGGCCAGCATGGAGTTCGCAACGGCCAGTTCCTGTTGGGCTGCGGCCAGCGCATCTTGCGCGGCGGAGACGCTGGCGCCAGTTCCCAGGTCCTTACCGTGCGCGATGTCCACATCTTCCTGCGAGACCAAGTCCGGCCTCACTTTTTGCACGCCCGCAAGGCGAGTGTAGGTCAAGTGCGCAACCGTGTAAGCGGATTGGGTTCGAGTCAGATCTTGTCCGGCACGGGAAACGTCCTTGTCCGCCCGTTCTACGGCGGCGCCGTCCTTCGAAACCTGGGCATCAAGCTCCGGCACTTCCAACACTGCCAGCAATTGCCCCTGCCGGACGTGCGAGCCCCAATCGATATTGAGTTTTTTTATGTATCCGGAGACCTTGGCGGTAACATCGATTTCCTGGAACGGGATAAATTCGGAGGCGATGCGGAGGTCGTTCGCAAGATTCTGCCGGGTCACTTTGACCACCGCCACCGAGACGGCCTTGGAGGGACCGTCATTGGTCTTGCTTTCTCCGGCCCGGCTGCAAGAGGCAAGGCACGCGCTGGTCACGGCCAGGGTAAGGAGCAAAGCCAATTGCTCGATTCGGATTCCATGATCTTGTTCATTCATCTTTTTTTCCATTAATTCCTCATTAAACCTCACCGCCAATTTTGGTGGCAAGTAGGGGCGGGCGTCGTGCCCGCCCGTGGGCGACCACAAGGGTTGCCCCTACGAGATACCCACTTATCTGAACAGTATTGGCACTAGCCCGGATGGCAGCGAGGAACCCTGTGGGGGGGCCGTCAGGATTCCTCGCCTGATTCCCGCCGCGGCGGGAAATCCACAAAAACCATCTTCACCCGGAATCTTTCAAACAGACCCTTCCGGTGGCAAAAACTTCAAAGCCTTAGTGCAGCGTTTCGAAAGTTCGCTCACGTATTCTGGCACCCCCTCACCCGGCGCTGCGCGCCACCCTCTCCCCGCTTGCGGGGAGAGGGGCTGGGGGTACTTAGTTTGCCTTCTTTGCTTCCCGGACCCCGGTTCTCCGGGACAAAAAAATGCCGGCCACTCAACGGCGGTCATGGTCTCCAATGTTTCTTTCCTTGTTCACCGTGGCGGGCTCACAGGGCATAAGCCTCTCAATCTCTTTCACAAACACCCGCAGTCCTTTCAAAGTGAATTCCGGCGAATGGCAATATTCAATGATCTTTCGCTCCTTTTCCGCAAGGCAGGCGGCCACCGCAGGAATTTCTGCGGCGATCTTCAGCGGGATTGTCTGCACTCCGCAACGGTCACCGTGAACCATGTCCCCGGGCCGGACACGCATCCCGCCAATGTCCACGGCCTCGCCAAAGTCAATAATGTGGGCGTAAGCGTGTGACACGGAGACGTGGCCGGCGAAAAAGTGAAAGCCCGACCGCCGCACCACCTCAAGATCGCGAACGGCGCCATTGGTCACATAGCCCACGCAGCCAAGACCCTGGCAAATGGACGCATGGACATCGCCCAAGAAAGCACCAAGACCGGGGCTGGGATCCACATCCTGCATCACCACCACGCGCGGCGGAGGAATGGAAAGCACATACTGCCACCAGTCGTCCCGGTCGGCGAAGGTCAGCCGCTGAGGGCCTGGAGGAGGAAATGAGGAGGCAATCGGCGGCGCTGAGGACCGGATCCGCGCCGTGACGGCGTAGCCCAACATGGGCGGAAGCTCTTCGAACATGCACCGGATCGATCGACCACTGGCAAAACCTTCATTCCGCAGCCTGACATTAAAGGTTTCTATGGCGTTCGCCACGTTACACGTACCTAGGGTGCGAATCGCCTCGAGTTGATCGAGGGTGAGTGGGGATTCCAAGTCTTGATCTCCGTTTCAATGGGATTTGGTTTCAGATTCAAGGTGGAGCGTCTGCCCGCTCCCCTTGACCTTACCAATGGGAAACCGGGCTGGCACCAACCCGAACGATGGACACCCGGTATCCTAGATTCCGAGTGGAGGAGCGCGGAGCCGGCCTGAACCAACAGGAGAGTAAACAACGGTGCGGATGGGAAGCGGCCGGACCAGCGACCTCAGAGAGTCGGGAAGAACCGGCTGGGCGAAAGTTACAACGGGGCCAAAACCCAAGCGGTGGGGGCGGGGACAGGAATATTCAGCGGCGTTGGCTTGGGGAAGATCCCATCCTCTGCCTCCATCAAAATGATAGCGGCAGCGCCGGGCCTGCTCGCCAAAAGCCAAAATCCCAACAATGGCGAGAAGGGAAAGGAGAACCAGTCTTATAAACTCAGGTCTTCTCAAATAATTTCGCAAGTCGTCCGTCGCCAAAGGCAAAAGAAATCAAGAGAAATGAAATTCAGCCTTAGCTAAGATGCCTCCACTGCTTCAGGGGGTTGCCCATCAATCCCAAGGAATGAATATAGCACAGCAAGACTCATGGGCACAAAACTAAGGGCCCGTTCAGGAATAGCTGTTCCATCTTCCAACCGGCACCCCTCACCCGCCGCTTCGCGTCACCCTCTTCCCGCTGGCGGGGAGAGGGCAGGGGTGAGGGGATGTATTGGGTCCGAAATGGAACAGTTATTATCTGACAGACCCTAAGCAGAGAAAAACCAAAGCCCCGCAGGGGGTTGGTTCGCGCCTGCGGGGAGCGGTTATCCTTCCGCTTGCCTTAAGGAAGAATGTAACGCACATCCACGTATGCCATGCTCAGGTGCGCGTTTTTGGGCGTGTTGATGGCAACATACCAGGGAACGCGCGTCAAATAGGAATACTGCGTGATCAATTGCAGAGCCCCGTATTTTGGATTCTTCCAAAAGGTCCGGATGATTCCAAAAGTCGGCTCTTGAATGGACCGGTTCGCCGAGGAGGACGATCCCGGATAGCCGTAACCCACGTAAGTTGTTCCACTGGGGGGAGTGCCGGGGATGGTGCTGAAATTCTGGCCGATGTAAGTCCCACCATAATAGCCATAGTACATCATGCTCGGGGTGGCCTGGTATTCAAAGCCGCCGGTCGCCGACTCCGCATTGACCAAGGAGGGAATGCCGTTGGGAGTAATGACAATGTCCGGGGCTAAACCGAAAATATAGCGCCCGCCGCCATCGCTGTAAAAAGTGCTGGCGACGGCGTGAAAGTTCTTGAACAGTTCCAGGTTGAAGTTAACCGAAGCTCCGCCGCCCGTCAGCCTGGAGGTTCCAGGCAGTGTCGTGCTGTAGGTCTTGAATTGCGAGAGAAGGCCCGCCACCTCTACGTGCTCGATCTTGCCACCCACGTGCCCGTCATAAGCAATCTTGCCGACCACATCGGGCATAAGATTTGGAGTGGCCGTATTCGTGCCATTGTCAACTTCCGAGGAGCTAAAACTCTTGGGTAGCACCACCGCGCCGCCCACATACTGCTCCGGATTTTCAATGGAAAGACCCATGCTGAGGTTATCGGTGGGGTGATAGATGAAGCGGAATTGCAGTTGGCGCGCCCAAGTGAGGCCCACCTGGTAGTTCGTGTCCATGTCCATTGAAAAGAAAATGTCAGAAGGCATGGGGGAGAGGCCGGTGCGGTTCGGGGTCAACATGCTCCAGGATTGGCCGGCCAGAAATTCAAACTTGCCGTGTTTCAGGTCAAACCAATAGAGCCGCGACCGGAGGCTGTTGCTGTTGCTGGTGACGAAAGCATTCACCGGCTGGAAACCCAGGAAGTCTGCTTCCACGTAACCGCGAACCGCATTGCTGCCCACGGTGCTGTCAAACATCAGCCCCAAGCGGCTGTTCTGGACGCTGAAGCGTGTCTCACTGAGTTCCCCCTGCGGAGTTCCGGAGAACGGTGCGGCGCCAAAAGAGCTTCCAATGCCGCTGCCCAGATTGGTGCTGCGGAAGAAAGCCGTGGCATCAAGGAAACCCAGAGGAGTCAGTGTGGCGTTCCCAATACCAATTGAAATTGGGGCTTCCGGTGCATCTTTTACTGCCGGGTTCAAATGCCGGTCACTCGAGTTCAAGGCCTGTGCGGGTATGGAAGTCGCGGCCTGATTCAAGGAATCATTCAGAGAGGTACTGTTCGCACTTCCGGAGGCTGGTACTGCCGCTGGAATCACCGGCGCCAGGCTGGCAACCTCGGCTTGGGACTTGATCGGTATGGGATTCAACATCTTGGCAGCCGCTGGTGGCGGCGTGGCCTTTGTTTCCTGGCGCGGAATCGCCTGTTCCAGCAACTTGGCTTGCTGTTCGAGCGCAACGCGCAGCTTCTCGATCTCCTCTTGTTGCTCCTTCAACTGGCGCTTCAAGGTATCCATCTCGTTGGTTGCTGGCACGCCAGCCGGTTGCTTAGCCTGCGATGCTGCATGATCCGTTTGGCTTTGCCCGGCGGTTGCCGTACGATTGCTACCCTCTTGCGCGGCGAGGTTTTGCGGCCCGGCGGGATATAAGTAACTCAAGTTGCTGGCGATCAGAAAAACTCCAAGCACCAGCCCTATATTTCGTCTCAACCGTTGCATTGTTTCTCCTTTTTGCCGTTTGTCCATACCATAAGTGCCGGAATTGCTAGGGCAGACGGCAAGATTGTCTTCTATCTGAGGTTGATGAACATCAATTTATAGGTGAATGGCGTTACGGTCATGTAAACGCGATGTGAAGAGTAAGTTACGGACCACCATTCAGTAAGTTACAAAGGGGTGGCAGGAGGGGCCTTCATCTACATTTAATTGTAATTAGGAGTATATAAATCAGCAACTTATGGGACAGTGGGGCGGTGAATTTGGAATGGGCACACGCTTTCCACCCGGGTTCTGCCGCAAGCGGCGTATAAGTTCGCCAAAAGCCTTCCGGATCCAGGGCCCAAGCGAAACGGCAATAGCCGCAAAAAGACTTCATGCAGCGGTGACGCCTCAACTCTCCATGTGCAGGTGGTCGGGAGCGTTGGGGAGGAAAATGGTGAAGGTTGAACCCTTGCCCAAGCGGCTTTCAACCTGAACTGTACCGCCCATCCGCTCCAGTATGTGCTTAACAATTGACAGGCCCAGGCCAGTCCCGCCGACCTCCCGTGACCGCGCCTTATCAACGCGGTAAAACCTCTCGAAAATCCTGGACAAATGATCAGAGGGGATGCCGATTCCGGTGTCCGCTACGCAGACGAACGATCTTCCACCCTCTTCCGTCCCGCTCTCGATTCGTACTTCACCGCCCGGTTGGTTAAATTTCACAGCGTTATCCACAAGGTTGAGGATGGCCTGCTCCAAGCGCAGGCGGTGGCCAAGAACCTCCGCGTCTTCCAGCCGCCCGGCCTTCAAGCTGACGCCGCGGGCCTGGGCCTCGGCTTCAACCGTTCGCATCGCCCCTTCCGCAATGGCTCGAAGGTTGACGCGCTCGGATTCGGTGGCCTCGCGACCGGATTCAAGCTCCGACAGGATCAACAAGTCAGAAGCAATGTTTCCCAGCCGCTTGGAGTGTGCGAGGATGACTTCCACGAAGTTCCGGTTGTGGGCCGGATCATCCAGGGCGCCTTCCAAAAGGGCCTCAGCGTAACCCCGGATGGCGGTCAAAGGCGTACGCAACTCATGGGAAACATTAGCCACAAAATCTCGCCGCACTCTTTCCAAGCGTTCAAGCTCCGTAATGTCATGAAGAATGGCGATCGCGCCGACATTACCACCCGCCGCCAGCGGCGTGGCTTGCACCTCAAAGATATGCGCGCCCGCCGCCTGGAGTTGCAAGGTCGCTTTCTGCGGTTTGCCCTCGGCCAGGACCGTCCCTAGCAGTTCGCTCAAACCCAGGTCCCGGACTGCCTCAAGCAAAGGCGTACGGGGTGGAAGCAGCGGATTCACACCGGTCAAGCGTGAAAATGACTCATTGAAGAAAGTCAAGCGGAGGTCGTGGTCCACCGCCACCACACCCTCGCGCATGCTGGCCAGGATGGCTTCCCGGCTGGCAGATTCAGCCTTCAATTGGACGATCAAATCTCGAAGCTGACCGGCGGCGCGGTTCAAAGACCTTGCCAAAGCTCCCAACTCGTCGTCCGCTTCGAGCAGCCAGGCAGGGACATTCTGGCTGCCGCTGACCAGGTTCTCCGAAACGGCTTCAATCGCCACAATACGTTGGGTGATAACCCGGGAAAAGAAATAGGCAAGGATCAAAGCCAGCAGGGCGGCAATTAGGGTAGCTCCAAGGATCCTCCAGCGGATGGCGCCAAGCGCCCGGTCAAGACCCGCCACCGGCACCGCCAGGCGCAGGATGGTCCCAGCGTGGCCTGGGCCGGAGCTTTGAATTGACACATAACAAAGGCTTTGCCCGGTCACTTTGCTCTTGCGGATCAAAACGCCGCGCCGCCCAGTGCGAGCTTGCTGCACTTCCGGCCGGTTGGCAAGGTTGCCCAGAGCGGCTGCGTCCTCTTCGGAATCCGCAAGAGCGTCTCCGTCCTGGCCGATGAGGGTGACCCGGCTGCTCGAACGTTGGGCCGCGTCCCGAACCCAAGCTCCAAGCCTCAACACGGGTGTTCTTCGCAGTTCCCCTGCCAGGATTCCAGCTTGCGCCGCAAGTCGGTTCTCGAGGGATTCCGTCTGGTGGTAAGCGGTGTAGCGGACCAAGTAAATGTCCAGAGCCAGCAGGGTGACAGTGACAACCAGGAGGGCGGTAAAGAGAAGTTTGCGGAAGATGGGACTGTGGACCGTCATATTTGCCGGCGAAGCCTCGGCCCCGTGCGACTGGCGGCCTTTAATCTATCCCTCTGCTACGGTTTCCGCCAGGAAGCGGTATCCCGAGCCACGCACCGTTTGCAAGTAGCGTGGCTTGTCCGGCTCCATCTCAATCTTTTCGCGCAACCGCCGGATGTGGACATCCACGGTGCGGGGCGTTACGAACCGGTCCCGGCCCCACACCTCATCCAGCAGTTTGTCCCGGCCAAAAATGCGGCGTGGGTGGGAAGCCAGATATTCCAAGAGCTTGAATTCGAGCGTACTCAATTCCACCGTCTTGCCGCGGACGGTCACTTCCTGCGTGCGCGGATCGAGGCGGAAATCCTGGGCTTCAATCACTCCCACCGGCTCCTCCGCGCGCTCCCGCCGTCGCAGCACGGCTTTGACCCTAGCCACCAACTCGCGCGGGCTGAAAGGCTTCACAATATAGTCGTCGCCGCCGATTTCAAGGCCCAAAATGCGATCAAATTCTTCACCTTTGGCGGTCAAAAAAATAACGGGCAAGGACTTCAGGTCGTCGCTCGACCGGATCCGTTTGCAAATCTCAAAACCGTCCAGGTCTGGCAACATGACGTCAATAATGACCAGATCGACCGGCGAGCGGCGGAGATGCTCCAGCCCATCACGTCCGCGCAGGAAACTATCCACGTCGTATCCTTCCTTGCGGAAGGTGTAGCACACGAGATCTACGATATCTTTTTCGTCTTCAATGATGGCAATATGTCTGGCCATGCGTGGATTGTATCATTGGCTATGTTACATTGATGTTAACAGTTGGCGACGGAAAAAAAGTAAGAGCATCGCCCATTCAGATGCACCAGGAGCTGCCCTCATGGCCGGCCGTGATTCGGGGCCGTGTCGCCACCCACGGGCGGGCACAGAGCTCGCCCCTAAGCCGGGCCGGTGGGTCTGAGGAAAGTTCGAATATCGTCCAGAACTCGCCGCAACATCTGGGGAGTCAGCTTGCCCGTTTGCGTGTTTTGCTGGCTCGGATGATAAGAGCAGAACAACCTGGGAATGCCATCGCCCAGGTCGTAACTCAGCCCATGACCAAACCGGATTGCGGCACGGGGTGGTAACTTGGCAGGCAGCAGGCTGGTGCGTTTTTGCTCTTCCTCAACCCTTTGGCGGTCCATCGTCCAAACACGGTTTTCCCAGGCTTGGATGGGCGCGGATGGGTAGACCAACCGCAAGAAGGTATCAAATGCAATCCGGCCCAATACCAATAACGCCCGCATCCTTCGCAACAAACGCATCTCCTCCTGAAGGTAAAAGGAGCAATTACGCATCTCTTCCGGCAAGGGCTTGTTGGCGGGCGGCGCGCAACGGAGAGCAGCGGTGATGAAGCAATTGCGAAGCTCCAGCCCATCGCCACGATGCCGCGATTCCGGCTGATTGGCAAAGCCCGCTTCGTAGAGCGCGCGGCAAAGAAAGTCACCGGAGCGGTCCCCTGTAAACATCCGGCCGGTGCGGTTGCCACCGTGCGCCGCCGGCGCCAGGCCCAGGATCATTAACCCGGCTTCAGGATCTCCGAAGCTCGGCAGCGGCTTTCCCCAATAATCTTCGCTCGCGTACATGCGGCGCTTGTTACGAGCCACTTCCTCGCGATACTTTACGAGGCGCGGACACTGGGTGCAACCCATGATCTGGCGCTCGAGCCGGGCCAGCTCGACGGAAGTTTTGGGATTTCTTGCATTCGACATGGAACGATATAGAATACGATGCTTGTTATTCTTTTCTGCCTTTCTTGCTCATAGAAAGAATTGTCTTCCAATGCTCTTCCGTAACTGGCATCACGGATAATCGTGGCAACCGTACCAGATCGAAGCTCTTCAAAGCGGACTGCTTCTTAATCTCATCCAGGGTCACGGGCCGCTGCAGCCGTTCCTTGGCTCGCACGTCCACCACGGCCCGCTTCGGATCATCCTGTCGCGGGTCAACATAGGGGTCACTCAACACTTCCGCCATGCCCACCACGGCCCGTTCTTCGCCCGTGTGGTAGATCAACGTCAAGTCTCCGCGCCGCGCGCTTCTCAAGTGCTTCAAGGCCAGATTATTTGAGATTCCATCCCAAACGGTTTGGCGATCGCGCTCCAGGTCATCAAATGAGTAATGCTCAGGATCGGATTTGAATAACCACTTCGAAGGCATTGACTCCTCCATTCCGCAATCGATTGTCTTGCAGGTTAGAAGCGTGAAGGCAAGGGCAAACTATAATGCTGCGCCCGCAACCCGGGATCCAGATCCATCCCTCAATCGCATCTTCCCGGTGAAAGCGATTCCTGCCCTTCCGCCCCGCCGACACTTAGCTATGTTAATCTATCCCACTCAGGTGTGGCCATGAATCGGGATCTTTCAGCGCTTGCGGGTTCAACTTTCGATGTGGTCGTGGTGGGTGGTGGGATCAACGGCGCCGCCACAGCGCGCGAAGCGGCCTTGCGTGGGCTGAAGGTAGCTTTGGTGGAAGCTCAGGACTTTGCCAGTGGCACCTCCAGCCGATCCTCCAAGCTCATTCACGGTGGTCTGCGCTATCTCGAGCAGCGCGACTTCAAGCTGGTCCACGAGGCGCGGCGGGAGCGCCGGCTGCTCCTGGAACTTGCGCCGCACTTGGCCCAACCCCTACCCTTCCTGCTTCCCATTTATCGCGAGGATCCCTATTCACGCTTCAAGATTGGCCTGGGTCTCTCGATCTATGACCTGCTCGGCAACCTGGGCGCTTCCGACCGCCACCGCATGATCTCCGCGCAGGAAACCTTACGCAACATTCCCGGCCTGCGCGGTGAAGGCTTGCTGGGCGGCGCCATTTATCACGATTCTGAAACCGAAGACGCCCGCCTGTGCGTGGAAAATATCCTGGATGCAGCCGGCCATGGCGCCGTTGCGACCAATTATATCTCAGTGGAGAGGCTGGCGGTAGCCAATGCGACGGGGCAGACGAGTATTGTGTCGGCGGAAGCACGGGATCAACTTTCCGGCCGCTGTTTCCAAATTTCCGGCCGCTTTTGGGTGAACGCAACGGGTCCATGGGTTGACCGCTTCCGTGCCCTGCTGCCGGGTTATGACGGGACACGAACCGTTCGTTTGACCAAGGGAACGCACGTGGTGCTGCCTTCAATTTCAGACCGGTATGCGCTGTTTGCCGCCATCCTGCCGGGTGACCGCATTTTTGTCATGATGCCGTGGCAGGGGTATTCCCTGCTCGGCACCACCGACACGGATTTTGATGGAGACCCGGCCGCCGTCCAGCCCGACTCTGAGGACGTGGATTACCTGCTTCGCGCCGTCAATCGCGTCCTCGGCGAGCCAGTGAAGGCGGAGAGCGTCCTCGGAACCTTCGCGGGGTTGCGGGCGCTGGCCCTCGAACCCGGCCGGGCCCCATCCGAAAACACGCGCGAGTACCGGTTCCATGAAGATTCCTGGGCTGCCAATATGATCTCAGTTTGCGGCGGCAAATTGACCACCGCGCGCGCCCTGGGAGAAAAGCTGGTGGACGCAATCGCGCCACGCTTATACCCAGGATCAACTTCGCCACAAAACCACGATTCGGGTTCCCGGGCCAATAAACTTCCCAACCGCAACCTGGCCGCCCATCCTTCACGCCTCGCTCCTCTTCCGGGCGGAAACACCGGCCCGTGGGAAGCGTTTGTCAATGCTGCCACGGAGGAGGCGAGGCGGGATTTCCCTATTCCCGCCGAAGTTGCAGGGCGGATCGTCCGGACCTATGGCAGCCGCTGGCGGGATGTTCTCAACCCCATCCACAATCAGCAACGATTGGCCGAATTGCTGCCGGGGTCATCCTGCTTGCTCGCTGCAGAGGTGGCGTTCTCCATCCAAAGCGAAATGGCACTCCGCATCGAGGATTTCCTGCTTCGACGCTCCGGCCTGAGCTGGTCCGCGTGCAGCCTGAGCGAGCCTGTCCCTGCGGTCGCGGCCATATTTGCCGGGCATTTCGGATGGGGCGCAGAGGAACGTGATGCCGCCGTCCAGCGCTTCCTGAATGGTGCCGCCGGTCTGCGGTTCAAGTCCGCGAAAACCGGGCGCGCCGTTCCATCCTCGCCTGTCTTCCCGCAATCTGCAAACTTTGGGGCCGCTGGCTCGGTCGTTCCTGAAAAATTGGCGTAAGAAACTCGACCGGGTATTGCGGCGGCGTTGGAGTTCACACGAGGCGCGTCGCCCGCAGAATCTTGGAGGAATATAAGACCCGTTCCACCCCCCAGCCGATCGCGCCAGCAGATCGCTGCAACGCTGATGCAATGAAGGAAGTGAAGAGTAGAAATAAACCCCCGGCCATATTCAGCGGCCGGGGGTATCCACGAGAAGGAGGTACTGTCCGGCTCGGGCCGCAACGCGA
The DNA here is from genome assembly GCA_035531475.1 of Terriglobia bacterium. Classification (GTDB taxonomy): domain Bacteria; phylum Acidobacteriota; class Terriglobia; order UBA7540; family UBA7540; genus CALCEB01. The sequence continues at coordinate 5,218 of DATKST010000093.1, read as the reverse complement.
AGATTGGGGGCAAGAGCTTCCAGATGCGACTCCGGTAGCTGCCGGAATTTGCATTCATTGTCGAGCCAGGACGCGCGCAAGTCCAATTGAAAATATTTATGCGAAAGATTAAGGATTTGCTTGGGCACCGCCTGGATGTCATCCTGAATGGGGCGAAGGATTGCCAAACCAGAACCCAGAGGCAGAAGAGACGCGCCAACCTCTCCCCGCTTGCGGGGAGAGGGGCTGGGGCCACAGGCGCTAAAATAAGGGCCAGGAACTACGCCAAAGCCCGCCTTGGCGGGCGCCATCATGTGGCCCACGGCGATTAGCCGTGGGAAAAGAGGGGAGCGCAGACTTCCAAGCCCCGACAGGGGCGGCATTACGTGGGGGAATAATATCGCCCCTGGCGGGGCTTATGGGAGGATTTTTGGGAACTCTACCCCACGGCTAATCGCCGTGGGCCACAGGCTGTCGCCGCTAGCGCGGCCCAGGGGAAGCGGAAACGCTTATTTTAGCGCCTACAGGGGCTGGGGGTAAGGGGTGTTGAAGAACGTTCCAAGAATACGTCACCGTAAATTGCGAATGGTCCAGTTATTTCGTGGACACTCCACGAGCCGTGCCGGAGAACGGCATCACGACCGTTATTTGTCTCGCGGACTGGCGCTTCTTAAATCTTATACACAACGCAGTAAGTCGGCGGCGGTCATTCGCTGTAGCGCCGCTCTATGAGCGGCGAAATCCGCCGGTCACAGACCGGCGCTACAATCTTGGATCGCCGCCGACTTACTGCGCACTGTATAAGAGTGAGGTATCGGCCGTTTCACTGAGAATGGCCGCTGCGGATCGGACATGATCGTGGCCCCAGGAAAATCTTCGGAACAGCTTTTTGAACGCATCGGCGCGCAGGATGAAACCGCCCTCGCCGAACTTTACGATGACCTGGCGCCGCCGTTGTTGGGGCTGATCCTCCGCATTCTCAGCTCCCATGACCAGGCGGAGGAAGTGCTGCAGTCTGTCTTCTTAAGGGTATGGCGCGAAGCTCGAGCGGGATTATCACCGGCAGCCAGCGTGCTGGCTTACATGGCGCAAGTGGCGCGGGACGCCGCGTTGCGCCGCCTCCGCGCCTCCGCCCCAGGCCACGCATCATCGGCCACTGCCAACCGCTCGCGTTTGGACTCGCACTGGCTGCCGTCTCCCGCTCAAGTAACCCTGATGGAAAACCGGAGGGAGCTTCTTTCCAAACTCCTTCGCCAGCTTCCTGTGCCCCAACGTGAAGTGATTGACCGGGTGGTTTTCGAAGGCTTGACGGAACAGGAAATTGCCACGTTCCGAACGGAGCCGCTGGGCCGGGCCCAGGACGAGCTCCGGGCCGGATTGGGCTTTCTTCGCCAACGGCTTTTGACACTGGTGGGTACATGGACTGCCGGAACCTGAACGGAGCTTACGAGCTTTACCTCTTGGGCAGTCTTACTGCTGAAGACGCCGCGCATATCGAGGACCATCTTGGACGAGGCTGCGCCTGCTGCCAAGCCCAGCTCCGTGAGGCTGCGCTCACCCTCTACTTTATTTCCCGCACCCCGCCGCCCGTGCGGCCCTCTCCGAAGACGAAGACTGCCCTGATGCGCCGTCTTAAGGAAAAGCTGCATCGCTGAGCTGGATATTCCCCGTCGCCACGGAAATTCCCACGGGAAAACCCTTTTGGTAGTGGACCATTTTCGCTGCTGTAGCGGCGGTCTCTGACCGCCGAACTTTATTCTTCAACAATTTCCGGCGGTCAGAGACCGCCGCTACAGCAAACTGACCCACTACCACCCATTTATATCCATTGACAGAAATCAAGGGACGGACCAGAGTCTAAGTTTGCACCAGCCGGGCGCCGGCTGCGAATGAGCCCCGCGACTGCGTGATCTTCCTCCATGACCAACCCAACCCAAAAGCCCGGGCTGCGGCGCGAGCTGGGGCTGATTCAGGCCACGGCGCTCGCCATTACCGACATGGTGGGCATTGGACCTTATATCACCATCCCGCTTCTGCTTGCCACCATGGGTGGCCCGCAGGCCATGACCGGGTGGCTTGTGGGCGCAGTGCTGGCCTTCTGTGACGGGTTGGTGTGGGCGGAGCTGGGGGCAGCACTGCCCAAGGCCGGTGGCAGTTACAATTATTTGCGCGCGGCCTACGGCCCGGCGAAGTTGGGCCGCTGGCTTTCCTTCCTGATGGTGTGGCAGATCATGTTTTCCGCGCCATTGTCAGTGGCAAGCGGCAGCATCGGCTTCTCGGCTTACATGCATTACATCCTGCCGGGACTTTCCGATGGGAGTATTCGAGCGCTGGCGGCGCTGTTTCCGCTTCTGCTCGTGGCGCTGCTCTACCGCAGGATCGGGGCCATTGGCAACATGTCCGTGGTACTGGTTGCGGGCGTGCTCGGCGGCTGTTTGTGGATCGTTGTGTCCGGCGCCCCCCATTTCAGCAGCACTCGCCTGCTGGATTTTCCGCCGCATGCTTTCCATTTGAACTGGATCTTCTGGGCGGGATTAGGCCACGCCACACTCTACGCGCTCTATGATTATTTCGGGTACTACAACGTCTGTTATCTGGCCGAGGAAATCCGTGACCCGGGCCGCGTCATTCCGCGAGCCATCCTGCTTTCCATCGCCGTGGTCGGAACGCTTTACGTATTGATGACGGCGTCTTTTCTAAGCGTCATTCCGTGGCGCGAGGTGATGCACACTCGCTATATCGCTTCGCTCTATATCGAGCGGCTGGAAGGCAGCGTGGCCGGGCATGTGATGGCCGTGTTGTTACTCTGGATCGCATTTTCCTCAGTGTTCTCATTGCTTCTTGGTTATTCCCGCATACCTTATGCGGCGGCCGTGGACGGTAATTTTTTCCAAATTTTCGGGCGGCTCCATCCCAAAGGCGAGTTTCCCTATGTTTCGTTGCTGGCGCTCGGTATTTTGGCCTCATTCTTCAGCTTGGGACACCTGAATGAAGTCATCGGCAGTCTCATCGCCACCCGGGTACTCATTCAGTACCTGCCGCAAACCCTCGGATTCTTTCTTCTGCGCAAGCACGCTCCCGAAATGCCGCGGCCTTTCCGCATGTGGTTTTATCCCATTCCAGGTATCATTTCAGTTTTCGGTTGGATTTACGTACTCTCCACAGTTGCCCCGCACTCGCTCATCTTTGCGTTTGCCGTGTTCCTGGCAGGGAGTGTGGCTTACGGCATCCGCGCCTTGCAGGCGGGTGAGTGGCCTTTCGAGAAGCGCGACACGGTAAAGACTGCTCCATAATCTCGATGCTATCCACTTAATGTCCGTTCGGGAATAACTGCACGTGGTTAATCAAGAAGCTGCGTGTCGCGTCAGCAGGAACATGCCTTCATTGTGAGTGATCAGAATGTCCTCGCCGTCAGACTTTGGCGAAAAACCGGCGCGGTCGCCGGGCATGGACGACTCAAGCAGCCGGCGCGCTTCGACGTAGCGCCGCTCGGAGGAATCGAGACCGGCGCGAAGCATCCAACTGTTGAAGGAACGTTCACGGCGGGAGATTCTCTGCCGGATCACTTCAAGTCCCAACGCTTCAAAGCCGGTAATGAATGTCGTCAGGCGGAGGGAACCGATGTGGGATGGGTCACGCCAGACTTCAATTTCCTGGTGCAGTTCCCACTTCTCATCGCTTTCCGGCCCCAGCGTATCCACCACCATGATGCGGCCCTGAGCACGGGTGACCCGCAGCATTTCCCGCAAAGCGTCCTGCGGTTTCTGCATGTGGTGGAGTGAAAACTGGCAGGTCACCAGATCGAAAGCGCCATCCGCAAAAGGAAGCCGTTCCGCCTGACCGCACGCAAACGCCGCATTCTGAATCTGCTTCTCCTTTTGGAATTCGCGCGCGTGGCCCAGCATTGCCGGCGTCAGATCAATTCCGAAGGCCCTGCGCACCCTGGGTGCGAGCGCCAGGACCAACGTCCCGCCTCCGCAAGCCACGTCCAGCGACAGGTCTTCCGCTTGCGGCTTTGCAAATCCGGCCCGCTCCGCCAGCATTTCCGCGGTGTCGCGAGGATGTTGCTTTATGAACGCTTCGGCGGTTTTGGTGAATTGCTTCTGTGTTGTCTGAAGATGCTTCTTCGACATCGCTTCTCCCCATCCTCCTGAGCGTTGCGGCGTAAAACATTCTTTCGCTTCCACACAGACTTCGCCGCAGGGCGCATCGGTTTCAAGTAAACTTGAATTTTAAGAAATTTATTGACGATTGAACAAACTAAATAAAACCGGGGTAGTCACGCAGTTTGGTTGCGCCACTACCAAACCCGGCGTTGCAAGACCTTCGGAATTGAACGATGAAGGCAGCATCACGATGGAGGTGAATCCGGTGTCGTTTGCATCAGGGTCTGGCCGTTCTCTGCCCCATGACTTCAAAGGGCCGGAATGCGCGCGCATTCCTGGCGGGGATTTTCTGATGGGATGTGATGGGGGCCGGGATGAGGAAAAGCCGGTCCATCGCGTAGGGTTGGACGAATTTGAATTGGCCGCGCTTCAAGTCCGCAATCAAGATTATGCCGCCTTCCTCACCGCCACCGGATATCCACCTCCAACCGAGTGGGCCCATGCCGACTTCAATCATCCTGGACAGCCCGTAGTCGCCGTGAGCTGGTTCGCAGCAGTGGCATATTGCGATTGGCTCACCAAGGTGATGGGCCACCATTACCGGCTCCCCACGGAGGCGGAATGGGAGCGCGCGGCTCGCGGTGGCCGCGAGGAGTCATTGTACGTGTGGGGAAATGAGCCGCCGGAGGCGTGGCCTTCTTATGTCCGCCGGTGGAAAGGCGATGTGCGAGGACCGTTGCCCGTGGGTCTTGACGCGCCCAATCCTTATGGCCTTTTTGACATGGGGGAGAACGTTCACGAATGGTGCGCCGATTGGTTTGACCGGAATTACTACGCGGCTTCTCCGCAACGCAACCCGCGCGGCCCTGAGCAGGGTGACCGCCGCGCCTCGCGGGGCGGTTCGTGGCGGCATCACGTGAAGGTCAGCCGCTGCGCTGCGCGCTCCAGCATTCCGCCAGGTTTTCAATACGCCGATTACGGCTTCCGCGTAGCTCGGGCGGATTTTCCCCCTCCCTTGACCCTTGGAATCTGAGGTAAGCGATTTATTTTCATGCTGGAAGGTTCAGGTAGGGGCGCTATGTTGTACCCATGTAAGTACTTGACATTGGCCTTTTCATTGTCTATGATGTGCA
>DATKST010000092.1:0-7715 GCA_035531475.1 Terriglobia bacterium | reverse complement strand
CACATCATAGACAATGAAAAGGCCAATGTCAAGTACTTACATGGGTACAACATAGCGCCCCTACCTGAACCTTCCAGCATGAAAATAAATCGCTTACCTCAGATTCCAAGGGTCAAGGGAGGGGGAAAATCCGTCGGAGAAGCGGGGCAGGAGCATCCGCTGAGCCTGACCTTGCAAGATGGCCGGGCAAACTCCTGCAAGCGCGCTAAGCACCACCATTCGCAATTACGGTTACGTATTGTTGCAATCGTCTTCAACAACCCCTCACCCCCAGCCCCTCTCCCCGCAAGCGGAGAGAGGGTGGCGCGAAGCGCCGGGTGAGGGGGTGCGAGAATACGTGAGCGAACTTACGAAACGCTGCGCTAAGGAAAGATGATCAACGGTGAGAATCCTTTACTTGTCCTCGGATCCCGGTATCGACGTTGCCGGAAGCAGCGGTGGGTCAGTCCACATCCGCAGCCTGGTAAGAGCCTTCGCCGCAACGGGCAACGAAGTGAAGCTGATTTCCAGCAGGATGAGCGGCGTCCCCAGCTTTGGCGGGAACTCTGCAGTGACGTTCCAAGAGGCGGCCATTGCTCTGCCCAACCGCCTGCTTGCGGCGAGCATCCGGACCGCCAACTCGATACTCGGACGCCACCCGCGCCATAGCCCTGACCTGGTCCGGCTCCTTCACAACTGGACGTTCCGCCGCGCGGCGGAGCCCATTGCCAGGGCCTTTCGCCCCTATGTTGTTTATGAGCGCTACAGTCTATGGGGACTGAGTGGATGGAGGCTGGCGCGGCAGCTCGGCGTCCCTCATGTGCTGGAAGTGAACGCGCCGCTCGCCTTTGAGCAGCAGCGCCGCTCGGGACTGACATGCCCACGGCTGGCGCGCCGCGTGGAAACCTTCATCTGGCGCCAAGCGGATATTGTGGTTACGGTTTCTGAGACACTGAAGCAAGACCTGGAGCGCGCGGGCGCCTCTCCCCTCAAAATTCATGTCTTACCCAATGCCGTGGATGCCGCCCTTTTCCACCCGGACCTCGACCCTGTCGCCCTCCGCTGCCAACTCGGCATTGACGATTGTTTTGTGATCGGATTCGCCGGCACCTTCAAGTCATGGCACGGCGTCGACCTTCTCTTGGATGCCTTCCTCGACCTGCGCCGCAACGATCCAAACGTCCACCTTCTGCTCATTGGGGATGGCCCCCTCAAGGCGGCTCTGGAACAACGGGTGAAGGAGGCAGGGGCGGAAGAATCGGTTACCTTTGCCGGAGCCGTGGCGCACGAAGAGGTGCCCCAGTACATCGCGGCGATGGATATCGCCGTGGCCCCCGCGCCAGCCCTCCACCAGTTCTATTTTTCGCCCATGAAATTGTTCGAATATATGGCGGTGGGACGTCCCGTGGTCGCTGCCCGCATTGGCCAGATGAGCGGAATCGTCCAAGATGGCGAGACCGGGCTGCTGTTTCCGCCCGGTGACAGAGCAGGGTTATACGGGGCCATGCGCAGGCTCAGGATCGATGACGACCTCCGTTTCCGGCTGGCCAGGAACGCGGTGGTGGCGGTCAAGAACCGCACTTGGAGTCAGAACGCCCAGGAAGTGTTGACTTGGGTTGTGCAGCACTCTCTTGACCGCGCATCCTCCACCCCGGGCGTGACTGAAGTTCTTTTGAGGCACGATTGACCCGGTTTATTCCTGACGATCCCTTTAGCAGGTTGCGGAAAAACGTGGTGCGGCGGCATTATGCCGCCAGCCGCGTCTTGACTTATGGCGATATGAAATCGCCGTTACGCCCTTCCCAAAGGGTTTTTCCGCAACCTGTTAGTAATACTTTGTTAGGTTGAATCAGGCACCGTCAGGGCATGGCTTAAGCCATACCCTGGGGGAACACCCAGGCTGACCATTGGCCACCGGCCGCCCGGCACGGTGTTCCATGTAGGGGCGGGCCTTGTGCCCGCCCGAAAGGGCACCCACAAGGGGCGCCCCTACTTCTTGGAATTCGAGACCCACAAAATCAAGATTGACAAACAACGGCGACTACCGATACCTTAACGCCCTCAATGAAAATACTCGTGATTGGATCTGGGGGCCGGGAACACGCCCTCTCCTGGAAACTTCGAGAAAGCCAGTTGATGGAGGAAATCTACTGCGCGCCGGGCAACGCCGGCATCGCCCAGGAGGCGGAGTGCCTGCCCGTTGATCTCACTCAGCCTCAGTCCATTCTTGCCGTCGCATCCCAACTTCATGTGGATTTGACCGTCATCGGGCCAGAAGCGCCGCTGGCTGCGGGCGTGGTGGACGAGTTCCAAAAGGCGGGGTTGCCCATTATTGGACCCACGCGCGCCGCCGCCCAGCTTGAATCCAGCAAGATCTTTGCCAAGCAGTTCATGGAACGGCATCAGATTCCAACTGCTACGTTCAAGGTGGCGGAGAATTTTGAGGACGCCATCCGGGCCCTGGAAACTTTCGGGCTTCCGGTGGTTATCAAAGCGGACGGCTTGGCCGCGGGTAAGGGCGTGGTGGTGGCAACAACTCGTGAAGAGGCCGCGAAGTCGCTGGATGAGTTCATGTGCCAGAAGACTCTGGGCCGCGCCGGTGAGCGAGTGGTGATTGAGGAAGCGCTGCAAGGTGAGGAAATGTCCTTCATTATCCTTACCGATGGCCGCACCGTCATCCCGTTTGCCCCCACCGAAGATCACAAGACGCTCTATGAAAATTCCCAGGGCCCGAACACCGGAGGCATGGGCGCCTACAGCCATGATTCGATTTTGCCGGAGACTCTTCGCCAAGGCATCTTGCGGACCATTGTGCAACCGACTTTAGCAGGTCTCGCCGTGGATGCGCTGCCCTATCAAGGTTTTCTTTATTTCGGGATTATGGTCACGGCCGAGGGTCCCAAGGTGCTGGAATACAACGTGCGGCTGGGCGATCCGGAAACTCAACCCATTATGATGCGGCTGCGCTCCGATTTGGCGGAGTTGCTGATGGCCACGCACGATGGCCGGCTGGCGGCGCTTGAAGCTCACTGGAGCCCGAATCCGGCGGTGTGTGTGGTGTTAAGTTCCAGGGGCTATCCGGGCAACCCCGAGACCGGCAAGGTGATTACCGGCTACGAACCTGCCGAAGGCTTGATGGGCGTCAAGCTGTTCCATGCGGGCACCGCCATGCGGGATCATCAACTGATCACAACTGGCGGCCGCGTCATGGGCGTCACCGCCTGTTCGGAGGATTTGCCCTCCGCCATCGAGCGAGCGTACACGGCGGTGGGCAAAATCCAGTTTGAAGGTATGCACTACCGCAAGGATATCGGCCTGAGTGGCCTTCGCCGCCTTGCCCTCATGCCACGGGGTGCTGAGGCCGCTCCCGGCGACCGCCCTCGAGTGTAGGGGCAGCCAGGGTGGACGATCCCGGCTCAGCACGGTGCCTGCCCTGAGGTACTGTCAGATAATAACTGTTCCATTGAGGACCAAACACCTCCCCTCACCCCTGCCCTATCCCCGCAAGGGGGAGAGGGTGACGCGAAGCGGCGGGTGAGGGGTGCCGGTTGGAAGATGGAACAGTTATTTCTGAGCGTGCTCGTAGCAATAATCCCAGACTTCAGGAAGGCCCATGGACGAAAAAAGCAAACCTTTGGTCGGCATTGTGATGGGCAGCGATACGGACCTGCCGGTGATGACGGAAACGGCCGCGACACTGAAGAAATTCGGTGTGCCTTTTGAGATTGAAATCACCTCCGCCCATCGCTCCCCCGTCCGCACTTCGGAGTATGCGCGGTCGGCCATCGAACGCGGCCTGAAAGTGATTATTGTCGGCGCGGGAGGAGCCTCGCACCTCGCCGGAGTGATTGCTGCGGAGACTACCCTGCCCGTGATCGGCGTCCCCATGGCCACCACCACGCTTGCCGGCCTCGATGCCTTGCTCTCCACCGTTCAAATGCCCGGCGGCGTTCCCGTGGCTTGCACCGCTATCGGCAAGCCCGGAGCCATCAACGCCGCAATCTTCGCCGTGGAAATCATTGCTACTTCCGCTGCGGAGTATGCGCGCAAACTGGTGGACCACAAAGAGCAACTAGCCCGCTCCGTGGCCGAAAAGTCGGAGAAGGTGAAAAGGGAATTTAAGGTGTAGGGAATTTAGTGGTTCGGAAAAGGTAGCGCAGAGTTCGAGGAGCATGAACTCTGTCCTACCCGCTGCCGTGGGGTTTTGTGCTGCATCACAACCCAAGGTGAAGCTGAGTTAGCTTACAGTCCGGGAGGGAGCATGGGCTTGATCCTCAGAATTGCGCGAGCATTAGGAGCATTACCTCCTCACGCAGGCTGGCGCAGACCTTCTCAGGTCTGCGATCCAGTGGGAGCAGAGACAGAGACCCAAAGGCGGCGTCTGCGCCTACATCGCCTCGCGGCCGATGTACGCGGCCTGAAAAGACATACTTGTCTATTCGACCATCCTAGAATAACCTAACCACTATGAGCGAGATCGTTTTTGAAGTCATCCAGGAGGCCGATGGCGGGTTTGTGGCGGAGTGCCTGACGGAGGCCATCTTCACGCAAGCGGACGATTGGGAAGGTTTGCGCAGGAACGTCAAGGAGGCCGTGGCTGCTTTCTATTTCGACCGGCCGCAACCGCCCTCTGCCATCCGCCTCCACTTGGTTCGCGACGAAGTCTTTGCCAACGGATGAAAATTCCACGCGATCTGAGCGGACAAGATCTTGTCAAGCTCCTTTGCAGGCGGTGGGGATATCGAGTGATCCACCAGGAGGGTAGCCACATCGTCTTGGAGACTGCGGAACCGTTCCATCAGAGGATTGCAGTTCCTGCCCATAACCCCCTGCGCATCGGAACTCTGAACGCCATCTTGCGGGCTGTAGGGAAACACAAGGGGGAGAGCCGCCAGAAAATCCTCGAATCTCTCTGATTCTCGGGTGGCGCGCACATGCCGCTTTTGGACATAGCGCTTGGCCAGCGCCGACGAATCGAGAAAGAGGTTCAAGGTGACGACCGCCTTTCCTCCAGCACCGCACTGCTCAGCGATGCCCCCGCCGTCACCAAGCGCAGGCCCGGGCGTTTCCATGCGGGTTTGGCCTCGCGCAACTCTGCAGGAACGATCCGGGCAATCGCTTTGCCGTGGCGCAGGATGCGAATGCTCTCGCCTTTCTCGACGAGATCCAGAACCTCCGACGCGTTCTTCCTGAACTCGGTGAAAGTGACGGTCTTCATCGCCTAGGCCTCCACAAAAGCACCGCAAATTGTACATGAATGTGCAATCTCATCGCGACGTGGTTAGCACTATCGCATCGCCTGGATCGCGGTCAGCACGGTGACGTTTACAATGTCCTCGGCGCTGCAGCCGCGGGAAAGGTCATTGGCTGGCTTTGCCAGGCCTTGCAGGATTGGGCCGATAGCCTTACATCCGCCAAAGCGTTCCGCCAACTTGTAGGCAATATTCCCCGAGTTCAAATCCGGAAAGATGAAGACATTGGCGCGGCCTTCCACGGCAGAGCCAGGCGCCTTGCGCGCGGCAATTTCCGGGACCACGGCGGCATCAAGCTGCAATTCGCCGTCCAGGATCAAATGCGGGGCGCGCGCCTTGGCCGTTTCCGCGGCCTTTCGCACGGCTTCTACCAGGCGATGGTCCGCGCTGCCTTTGGTTGAAAAGGAGAGCATGGCCACACGCGGCTCGACGCCCAGGATGGCGCGCGCGTTCTCTGCGGTGGCCAAGGCGATCTCCGCAAGCTGGGGCGGCGTCGGCTCCGGCACCACACCACAATCGGCGAACAGGCAGGCTCCGTCTGCGCCGACGGAGGACACGGGGGACACCATAAGGAAAAAGCTGGAGACCAACGCAAACCCAGGCGCCATTCCGATGGTCCAAAGAGCGGCCCGGACCACGTCCGCAGTGGGCAACAGCGCCCCGCCCACGGACCCGTCCGCATCCCCCGAAGCCACCATCAGCCCTGCGAAAATATGGGGGATTTTGGCGGCATCCAGGGCTTCGCTTTCCGTCATGCCGCGCGACCGGCGCCGCTCGTAGAGGATGCGGGAGCAAGCCCTCAGCTTGTCGCTGGTAGCCGGATTGATGATTTGTGTCTTGGTAAGAGCAATCCCCAGCTCCCGTAGCTTGTTCCGAACTTCGTCTTCGACGCCGAGCAGCACCGGGCGCGCAAGGCCCTCACTTTCAAGCACTTCCGCCGCTTGGAGGGTGCGGTCTTCCGTGCCTTCAAAGAGCACGATCCGTTGCGGATTTTCCCGGGCTTCTTGTTTCAATCCTTGAATGACGTTGTTCATGGTTTCTTATGCCAGTCAGTCCCAGTGTTTGCTTCGCCCCTTAGCTTAACGGCAACTGTCAAGGCCGTCGAGGGAAAATCTTAAAACGGATTCCAAGTGCGCAAACAGGAAGCCACCCGCCTTGACGTGGTGATGGCGTCCATGATAAATTTCTATTTCTCGGTAGTCAGCACCATCCCTATCAGTGGGTTCGAAATCTCCGCATGAATGAAATCTTGAATCAGCTTGGGCAACTCTTTGTCCAAACTATCCCCACGGTCATCTTTGTTTTCGCGCTCGTTATCATTTTGGAACGAATCCTCTTTAACCCGGTGAAGAGAATTCTGGCGGAGCGCGAAGAGGCCACCTCGGGCGCCCTGGCTAAGGCTCGGGAGCAGATTGCGGCGGCGGCGGTCAAGGCCCGGGAGTACGAAGCTGCCCTCATGGCGGCCCGGCAAAATATTTACCAGCAGAAGGAACAGGCGCGGCGCAGTTCACTGGAAGAAAGGGGAAAGTCTTTGCAAGCGGCCCGGCAGAAAGCGGAGGCATTCATCAAAGAAGCGAGCACCTCAATTTCCAGGGAAACGGCACTGGCTCAGGAAGAATTGCGAGTGGCTTGCCACTCTTTGGCCCAGGAGATTACCGAAGTGATCGTCGGTGGTAGCGGTGGGAAAATCCTGGGTGGAGGTCCGGCAGCTTGAAGCGGCGATGGCTCCAGATCGTGGTGTTGGGTTTGCTCGCGGCGGGCGTGTTTCTGTTTCAGGCGCGGCGGGCAGCCTGCTTGACGGTTTCCGCAGGGAGCAGTTCGGGACTTGCCGGCACAGCTCATGTGTCCAAGCTGTTGCTTTTCGCCGCCCAGGAAGGTGAAGGGAAATCCCAGCACAGCGGACGCAAAGCGTTCTTCGAATGGCTGAACTTTGCGATCCTGGTGGGTGGCCTCTTCTACCTCCTTCGCAAGCCGCTGGCGTCCTATTTCAGCACCCGAAGCGTGAACATCCTGAAGGGTCTTGAAGAAGGACGGAAAGCCTTGGAGGAATCCGGGGCAAAGCTCAAATCGGTCGAACAGAGGCTGCAGCGGTTGAATGAGGACATCACCGCTTTGCAGGCAGAGGCCGCCAAGGATATGGAAGCCGAAGCGGAGCGGATGCGCCGCCAAGCCATCGTAGAAGCCGAGAGGGCTTCTGAATCCGCTCGCGCCCAGATCGAGGCGGCGACCCGAGCCGCCAAGATTGAGTTGAAGGCTTTTGCGGCAAACCAGGCTACGGAAATTGCCGGGCAGATGGTCCGTGGCCGGCTGGATAGAGAAAATCAGGGGAAATTGGTTCAAAGGTTTTTCGAAGGGCTGAACGGCAAGAGTTGAGGCCGTTTCCCGTCAATTTCTCTCGAAAGGGGTAGTGGCGCAGTTTGCTGTGGCGGCGGTCTCTGACCGCCGAAGGCTTTTGAGAAATAAGAGTCGGCGGTCTCTGACCGC
>DATKST010000091.1:0-40301 GCA_035531475.1 Terriglobia bacterium | reverse complement strand
CGTGAACTTGCGGGCGAAGCCCGCCGTGGACTGCGGTAGCGGCAGCTACCGCCTTCTCTCGTAAGCGGCGAGCAAAGAGTAGACATCACCCACCCGAGCACTGAGCGCCTGTAAAGAATTAAGTGGGACAGGTCACTAGCGTGTCTGTCATCGAACTCTGCGTTTGTCTGGCAGAATACTCTGAGCCACTGTGGGCTCGTCATTCCCGCGAAAGCGGGAATCCACCGCCACGCCTGATCTTGGATTCCCGCTTTCGCGGGAATGACCGCAATCTATCGGCCTGGTTTGAGGCGTCCGTTTTGCTTCCGTCCGCGACGGGTGATGTTCTCATTGCCGGATGGCTCTTGCAATCTTCTTCCAGCAGCATTTATATCATATGAAGTATAACTACATCAAACAGTAACTGACTAACATAATTCTCGCTGCATCGATGACCAACAAATTGTACCACTGCCCTGGGTCTTCGGCTTCAAGCACTAACAGATGGTAGTGGTACGTTTTCGCGGCTGTAGCGGCGGTCTCTGACCGCCGAACTTTATTCTTCAACAGTTTCCGGCGGTCAGAGACCGCCACACCAGCAAACTGACCCACGACCAAACAGATACCGCCTCGATCTTGCGCCTTCTCTGAGATCGCACAATTGATGATTGAGCATCCTGCCCGCAATGGGCTATATTTAGGGCGCAGCTTGCAACGGGGAATCAAGGATTGAAGCCGAAGCATTCAAATGTTAAGTCAAGGCTGACACGCCGCGCCAAGGTACTGGTCATAGCGGCGCTGGCTGCCGTGGCCGGACTCGCGTTTTACCCGTCTTTACCCGCCGATCCCTCACAAGCGAAGCCCACCATTGACATTCCGGTGAAGTTCACGGATATTGCCCGCGCCGCCGGGATCACCTTCAAGCAGGATTCCACCGCCAGCGATCAGAAGTATTACCTGGAAACGATGGGCACAGGAGTGGGGTGGATTGATTACAACAACGATGGGTTGTATGACCTCTACCTGGTGCAATCCTCCGCCACGGAGGCTTATAAGCCTCCGCACCCTCTGCGCTCCGCCCTTTACCGCAACAACGGCGACGGTACGTTCACGGACGTGACGAAACAGGCTGGGGTGGGCGCGGAAGGGCTCTACGGCCAGGGTGTGGCCGTAGGTGATTACGACAATGACGGCAACCAGGACCTTTACGTGACCGGCTATGGCCGCTCGATTCTTTACCACAATAACGGTGACGGGACGTTTACGGACGTCACCAAGAAGGCGGGCGTCGGAGACGACGGCAACTGGGGCACCAGCGCCGGCTGGTTCGATTACGACAAGGATGGATATCTCGATCTGGTCGTCTGCAATTACATTGATTGGACCCCGAAGAACAATATCTATTGCGGCGAGCATCGTCCGGGATATCGAGCCTACTGCCATCCGGATAATTACAAGGGCGAGCGGATCAAGCTTTATCACAACAACCGTGATGGGACATTCACTGACGTTTCGGTGAAGTCGGGCGTAGGCGTCCCGGAAGCGAAAGGCATGGGAGTGGTGCTGGCGGACTTTAATAACGACGGCTGGCCGGACATCGCCATCGCCAATGACACGTGGCCGAACTTTCTGTTTATCAACAAACACGACGGAACGTTTGACGACGTTTCTTTCACCTCCGGGGTGGCCGCCAGCGCCGACGGCAAGTATGAGGCCGGCATGGGCATTGACGCCGCGGACGTGGACGGCGACGGCTGGCTGGACCTTTACATCACCCATCTCGATTTTGAGCTGAACCGCCTTTACCACAACAATCACGACGGGACGTTTGATGACGACACGTATCCGAGCCGCATCGGCAACCGGGCCATCTTCCTGAGCGGTGTCGCGGCCAAATTCATGGACTATGACAATGACGGCTGGCCCGACATTTTCCAGGTGAACGGCGCCATGCTCGATAACATCCGGCTTTACCACACGGAAGTGCATTACAAGGAACCTAAGCTGATGTTCCGGAACCTCGGCCACGGCAAGTTTGAGGACGTTTCCACGGAGCTGGGGCTTGACTTTCTGAAGCCCATCGCCGGGCGAGGTCTGGCCACCGCCGATTTCGATAATGATGGCGACATAGACGCCGCCATCAACGCGCGTGGTGATTATCCCGAGTTGTTGAGGAACGACGGCGGCAACGCCAACCACTGGCTGGAGGTATTTCTGATCGGCACGAAGTCCAATCGCGACGGGACCGGAGCGAGCTTGAAGCTGGTTTCCCAGGGCTTCACGGAACATAAGCAAGCCGAGGGCGGCGGAAGTTATATGGGGGCGAACGATCCCCGCATTCAATTTGGCTTGGGCAAACGCACCAAGGTCGATTTATTGGACATCAAGTGGCCAAGCGGCACGGAGGATAAGCTCACGAACATTCCCATCGATCAGATTATCGCGGTCAAGGAAGGTGTGGGAATTGTACCGCACCCATTCCCCAAGGTCCCCAGCCGGTAAATCTTCCGGCAGCCTAACTTCTTCTTCCAAAAACAGTAAGCCTTGCCGGGATTACAAAAAAGTGTATGCTGTGCTCTCCTAACAGGCTGCGGAAAACCGTGGTACGGCGGCTCTATGCCGCAAGCCGTGTGTTGGAAACATTGGGCTTATGGCGATAAAAATCGCCGCTACGCCCTTCGCAGAGGGCTTTTCCGAAACCTGCCAAGGTAAGGCATAAGGTTTTATTTGAATAAAAGTAAATAAGTTGTTCAGTATGAATAGCCTGTGATGTAATTCGTTTGTCTCTTGGTCCCAATTTTCTGTGATCGGCCGTTAACGGCGGTGGCTTTCTTGTGCGTTTTCAATATATTTGGGTGTTTTCCGGCGTGAATGTGCTATTATAATGGTGCAGTTTGTGCGGTGCCGACGAGAATCCAACCCGACACTCTTACCAAGTTTGAGGATGCTTTCTTTTCTACTAGCCTTAATTTGGGTTTCGGACGCCGGGTCTTTCCTCCGTCGCCATGACAACGAATTGCCAATTTAATCAAGGGTAGATCTTACCAGTATGAAAGAACAAGGTACTGTAAAATGGTTTAACGCCGCTAAAGGCTATGGTTTCATCAAGCGCGATAGCGGAGAAGACGTGTTTGTACACTTCTCCTCAATCATTGGAGACGGATACCGCTCGCTTGACGAAGGGGCGCGCGTCAGCTTTGAGGTCAAAACTGGACCGAAAGGCTTGCAGGCCGATCAAGTCGAAAGGGCATAGAAGCAAAAGGGGCTGGCCAGAGAGCAACCCCTCATCGCAACGTTCAGGAGACGAAACCATCCAATTTTCGATGGCGGCTTCGTCCTGAACGCCAAAGGTGCAGAAAGAAACCTATCTGGGGAGTAGCGCTGTCCGAAGGCACGCAAGAGCCGCTTCAGCGAACGGGTTGCTCCCGGATTGAGAGGCAATGATGAATCTTAAAGTCGGGCAATATATAAAGCATTCTAAATATGGCTGTGGCACGATCATCGAGCGCGATGATGAGCGGACCACCATCGATTTTGACACGGCAGGACTGAAGAAGTTCGTGACTTCGATAGCTTCATTTGAAATCGCTGAAGGTGAAGCCCCCAAGAAGAAGAGGGGCGGTGGAAGACGGCGAGTGAAAGCTACAATTCAATAGCTTTCTGGTTACGTCCAAGCGATACCCCCGGCCTTAATTGGCTCACGGCCGAAACCCCGGCAACGCCCGCGTTTCAAACCCCAACCTATTGATTTATAACCCTTCCCGCTGCCGGGCCAGCGGGGTATCGCATTCAGACGCGGGTTGAGTCCACCCCGCCGCACCCACCCAACTCGGATTATTCGCGAACCTCCCTTGAGGGGCCCGTCACGGCACGGTTAAAACCGTGCCCTGACGGTCTTCGGGTAGAACTTCGTGAATACCCCAAGTTAAAGCCGTAGCCCTTCTATTTCTTCGCAGGAGCTTTCTTACCGAACAACCCCATGATCCCTTGTATTAAATTGGGGGGAGGATTGGGCGTGGCCTGATTTCGATTGGCGCCACCGCCCAGCAGCGGGGCCAATCCAGGGGGAGGCTCGACCACGAATTTTGGCTGATTGAGCGTGCCGTTGACGTGAAAACGCAAATCAACCATTCCATTCCGAATGGGGACTTGGACCAAGCTGGACAGCGCATTGGCCAATGGCGTCCGGGCGGCTTTGATCTGCGCAACGCCCTGGTAATTCAAAGTGGGATCGGGCGCACGATTGAGGTCGGTGCTACCTTGTCCGGTGGCATTCAGTCCGTTGCCGAACAGGGTAATCGTGCGGCTCGACAGCAGGCCGTCGCGCAGCTCAAAATCTGCAGAGAGCGATGAGAATGAAGAGATGTCTCCCGTGGTTGGACCGATGCCCACGATCTTCATCATTTGCAGAATGTCCTTGCTCAGCTTGAGGTCAGGGACACGCCCGCGCAGAATGGTTAAGTTGCCGTCAACATGCTTGCCGATCCACGGATCCGCGCTCCCCGCGAAATCGCCTGAAAAACGGCAATCAGCATTCGCCGTTCCCGTCATCTTGCCATTCCCTCCCTCAAACGCTGCCAGCAATTTGGCCACGTTGACTGCGGTCAGGTTCAGGGAAAGCTGGTAGGGCGAATTGGGATGAGCAAGGTCCATCTGGAAATCTCCCTTACCTTTTCCGTCAAGGGTGTCGAATGAAATTGGATTGAGGGATAGTCTTGCAGGATCGAGCGCCAGATTTGACTTTAGGTTGGTCAAATTAACTTGGTTGAACCGCAAAGTCTTGACGGCGAGTGACCCGTGAGCTGTTACTTGGGGAGGACTGGTGGATTGGAAATCACCGCCCGCATGCAGGCTCGCAAGTCGGTAGGAAATTCCTGGCGCTAAGCCGGTTGATGAACCGAATGTGGACGTTACCGGGCCGCCCAGGCTGACCGATTTCAAATCGATGGTCGCGTCCATTGCTTCGAGCGAAGCTGGACTGATTTCTCCCGATGGGAGCACGTGGGCCAACATCATGTGCGCGTCCGAGATGACGATTTCCTTGACGGTCGCCTGGAAGGAAATGGAATAGGATGCGTTGCGGATCGCAGGCATCGGCGGACTTGCAAAATTCCACTGTTCGCCCTTCGAGACCAGCATGATAACGGGCTTCTTAATTTGGATGGACCCAGCCACCAGGCGGTGATGAAGCAGCGGGCCGATCGCCAAATTGGCTGAAACCGCCGTGGCAGTTATGAAATTGCCGGAAGGAAATCCCGGCGGATTGCCCAGTGAGAAGTCCTGGACGACCACGGAAATCTTGGGCAAAAAGCGGACAGAGAGCCTTCCCAACTCCACTCGGCGCCCTGTCACCCGTTCGATTTCCGATATGATCTCCGGGCGGTACCGGTCAACATGGATGAACCAGGGCAGGATCAGAAGAATGGCGATCAGGATGGCGAAAGCGATGAGAAATTTCTTGAGGATGGACTTTCCCCGGTTTGCCATGGTGAACTTCCCCTCGGACGGTAAAAAGATGCAGTTCGTTTCCGCCATTCACCGGGTCACGGTAGCCAGAACCACCCATCCGGTAGTCCACGGTCCAGGCTCCATCCTAGTTCGGAGCGGACTCACCGCGTGGAGCAGTGCTGGCGGAATTCCCCGCAGCGACTCTGGAAAGGGTTGCAGAATAATAGTTGAAAAAAGACTTCCCGGGCGGGGCGACGTCCACCGTCTCCGTGCATACATCCGAGCCGACCTGCGCAAACATCCACCGGAAAAGCCAGCCTTGCGGCGGGAGCGGGCCGCCTTGTGGATTGAAGAGCACCCGGCTACCCGTCACCGTCACCTGATAGCGGGTCATAAAGCCATTGCTGGTGAAGAGACGAAGGGTGAACGCGCCAGAGGATGCTCCCTGACTCAGCATCCCCACCCAGGATTCATGGGTGGCGGGCGCAGTCTTGGTGGCGGGTAGTGAAACGTCTCCTTTAATCTTGAGAAAACGCTGTTGAAGCGCGTAGGCCACGGAAAGGTGGACGTCACCCGGCGCCTTCTTCACCGCAGTCTTACCGGACCAGTCGCCGATTAACCACTGCAGGCTGGAAAAATCCGGTTTGGGCGGAAGGGGGATGGTGTAAATGGTCGGATTCTTCTGCCGCGCGAAAAGCCACCCCGCTGTAAGGGCCACAACACACGCCAGCAAAACTCTTTTCCTCATTCAGTTTGCCTCTGTCATACGGGTCCTCAGAACCCACGCCAGCCATTACAATCTTCAAGCCAGCTTTGGGTCGAAAACAAATTATAACCGGACTTTGCGAAATTTGCCGGAAACGGCGTAGGGAGTAGTGATACGTTTTCGCGGCTGTAGCGGCGATGTCCCCATCGCCGAGAACCGTAGAGGCCGGCTTTAGCCGGGCACGGATCATTGCATTCGCTTGCCGGGCTAAAGCCCGCCTCTACATTCCGCGATGCCTCTACATTCCGCATGATGCCGAGTAGGGGCGGGCTTGGTGCCCGCCCGTGGGCGACCACTAGGGTCGCCCCTACGGAAGACCGGGGCGAACACCTTCTGTGCCGTGGCGCCGCCGTCCCGGCGGCAGACCTCAAGGCCAGCGGGACGCTGGCGGATTTCCCCGCTTCCTGCCAGGCGAAGCCCCGAGCGGCGTCACATCAAATGCCCGTCGTCGGTTTATATCCTTATGGACAGCTAGGCCGGTAGGCACGAAGGCTCGCATGTCGATATATAATCTCAATTGGTCCGTGGCGGGGACCGGGCTCGGCTCCACAAAAAAACCTGGGCTCATTGGTTGTGAAAGATTGGCGTCCGGCGGGCCAAACGAGTCAAGCCATGCAAAGGAAAGTCTTTTTGATCAGCTTTATTACCCTGAGCCTCATAGCAGATTTCGCTCTTCCCTTGGTGTGGGGCCTCCTGGCGACCTTTCCAATTATCGTAGTAAGTTGGTGGATCGCTTACCGCAGCGATTGGTTCTGACAACAAGGCTTAACCACAGTTTGCCTCATCGAACTGCACCACTCCGCGAGTCCCCCGAGTGACGCGGCCCGTGCCCTGCGTTGGGTTTTCGAAGCTCGCCCCATCAATCAGATTCTGATCTGGCAATAAAAGCTTTAAAGTTTTGGAGCCAGATGACTTGCTGAGGATGATCGGCGAAGATGGTGCCGCGGGACGGAGTTGAACCGCCGACGCCAGCCTTTTCAGGGCTGTAGTCGCCCAAGGCTAGCTGATTGATTCAACGCATCTTAGCTTAAATTCACTCCACTTTCTCAGTCCATATATTGGAAGCATAACGGAAGCATAACGGAAACGCAACTGCGGGACGGTGTTTGCCTCAAAACACCCCATCGGCAGTTCTATGAATTGAATCAACGTCAAGTTTTATCGCATAAAAACTTGACATGCCTGTCCGAAAATTCTATATTGGGTGCATGGAAACCCTCACCCCATCTTCAACCGGCTCACGTCCCATCACCAGCTTGGTCCGCCAGCGGATCGAACGCAGTGGTGAACGGCTATGGCGGCTTGAAGACTTCCGGGACCTTCCATTTACCGCCGTGGCGCAAGCCCTGTCACGTCTGACTCGCCAGGGGGCACTCGAACGCCTCAGCAAGGGCATCTACTACCGCACCCGAGAAACGGCTTTCGGCAAGAGCCGGCCAAACCCCACCTCAATCCGGAAGCTAATGTCCGGGCGCAAGACAATCTTTCCTTCAGGGATTGCCGCCGCCAATCTCCTGGGATTCACAACGCAGAGCACGAGGCAGGGCGAGGTTGCCACCAGTGCCTCAAGCCTACCCAAGAGACTCGTTGGCGGCGACACGGTGATCCACACGCGGCGACCGGAGGCATGGGCGAGTCTTTCCCAGACCGATGCGGCACTGCTCGATTTCTTAAGGCGAGAGGGCAGGACGAGTGATCTGTCGCCGGAAGCAACGGTTCGCAGAACCCTGGCGCTACTGTCGGAGAAAGGCCGCTTCGAGCGTCTGCTCAAAGTCGCTGAATCCGAGCCTCCGCGTGTGCGCGCGATGCTCGGCGCCCTGGGTGAACAGCTTGGAAAGAACCCCCCTGCCCTTTGGCGCTTGCGGGCTTCCTTGAATCCGTTCTCCCGATTCGACTTCGGATTACTGGCCGACTTGCCGCAGGCGCGTCACTGGCAGGCCAAAGAGCGCCGCTCACATGAAGCTGTTTGAGCATCCCGATTTCGAGCAAGCGATGCTCCGGGCGGCGGAGCATTTTCGCCAGCAAGGATTGCGCCCGGCCGTCATCGAGAAGGATTACTACGTTACAGAAGCCCTGCGAATCATCGCTGTCAACGCCAACGACAAAATCATCTTCAAGGGCGGCACAAGCCTGGCGAAGGGCTGGAACCTAATCCAGCGGTTCTCGGAAGACATAGACATCTTCCTTGATCCACTCGCGTTCCAGCCAGCCCTCGGAAAGAACGCCATTGATCGGGAACTTAAGAAGCTCCGTGATTGCCTTTGCACACATCCGGCGCTGACGTTTGTTGACAGTGAGAGTCGAACCATAGGCGGGTTCGGGCGAAGCGATCGATTCTCCTACACGCAACGCTTCGGCGGCCCTGGCGAAGTCGCCAATCGCGTGCTGCTTGAAGCCGGAACCGCAAGCGGTCGCGAACCCACCACCATTGTCGAGTTGCGGTCGTACGTTGCTCAGTCCCTTCAGGAGAACGGCCTATCTCTGGGCGCAGAAGACGAGGGACCGTTTCAAATGCGCCTGTTGCACTTCCGGCGAACATTCGTCGAGAAGATGTTCGCCATCCACAGCAAGGTGGAGTTGCTCAAGCGCGACGGACTGCCCCTCGGAACTTACGCAAGGCACTACTACGACCTGTTTCAACTGGCCGCACGAGCGGAGGTGATCGACATGCTGAAATCCGCCGAGTACGCAGCCATCAAGGTGGATTACGACCAGATCAGCAGCACTCATTTCCCCAAGAGCTATTTTCATCCCGAGGACATGAGTTTTGCCAAGAGCGATGCGCTGTTTCCGCCTGCCGGCCTGGCCGCGACGATCGCTGCTGAGTACGAGGCGCAATGCCGAATACTTTGTTATGGACCGTATCCAGCATGGGCTGAGGTTCAGGCCAAGCTTCTCGCGCTTCGAGATCTCTTGTAACTCCAGCGCCCGCCGAAACGCCCCTCCCCTCTCCTGTCTTTTCGCCGCCGACCGCGCCCCGTTCCTAAACTTACGATGTCCGCTTCGCCTTGCGGACATATTTGTTGTCATAACCGGCGATGGTGTCACAAATCCAGCGATCATAGATCAGGATATCGGCGAAGCATATGTCAACCAGCATGTGGCACTAATTAGTCACCGCGAGCTCTCCGAGGCGGTAAGAAAAGGAATCCAGAAGCGCCGTCGGATAACGTCATTTGCATCTGTATACGGTTACATGAGTCGGCCGAGCACGAGCACAGCGATTAGAGTAAGCAACACGTAGGCGACATACGCATTCAGCCTACCGTGGTGCATCCGGGCAACCGAGGCGGCGAGCCAGCGGGCGGCGCCATGTACAGGTAGGTAAAGCAGCCGGTCGAGCACGTGGGCTTCCTCGATCCGGCGGCGGATCGCCATACGAAAGTGTACGGCGACCATCTCGCGGCTGTCCTCCACCGCTGTCGGATGAAAGATCGCATTGAAAGTGACGCGGACAGGATTGGAAAAACCCGTCGCCGTGTACGTGAGCTCTGGCGGCAAGTGGCTCAGTCCACCGGCCCAGACGGGACCAAAGGTGTGCTGACGGCGCCGAGCCAACAACCAGCGTACTGCCAGGAACGTAGAACCTATGAGCAGCGCGAGCATGACGAACATGGTGCTGGTTGACATTGCAAAAACCACCGGATTCCGCGCCTCGCCGCGGTGAAGTACCACAAGGCCAGCACCTGGGAGCACGCCTCTCCCAATCTGTGCGCCGAGATTATGGAAATCGGTCACAAAGGCCGGAGGCAACAGGGGGCGCTTGGAACCTGTAGTGAAGAAAGGCGGAACAAGCGCCGCGGCTGCATTTGTTCCCGTCAGCACTCGTGCCGCGCGGTCAAGGACCGGAATCACGTATGTGGGGAGAACGCCCAACAGCAGGCACAGAAAAGCTAGAAAACCCATCGCGGCCCGCATCGAGCGGGGCACACGGCCGCTCCTCTTTGCTTGTTCTGATCGTGCCATCCCCAGAAAGCTCATGGCATAGGCCTTAACGAAGCAGGTGACGGCGAGCGCCGCGGTCAGGGCGAGAATCGCACCGCAGAGCGCAAAAACCACCTTCACGCCCGCGGAGCCGAGCGACGCGCTCTGGAGCAGCGATTGCAACGTGAGCCACTCGCTGACGAAGCCGTTCGAGGGGGGCAACGCTGAGATCGAAAGCGCCCCGGCCAGAAAGAACGCTGCAATCCACGGCTGACGCTTGATCAGCCCGCCAAGACGGTCCATATCAATCGTGCCCACGGTGGCATCCACCGAGCCTGTCCCGTAAAAGAGTAGCGACTTGTAAACGGAATGGTTCAGCATCTGATAGAGCGCGGCGATGAAGGCGATGCCGGCGAGCGCGGGCGCGTGTGCGGCTAAAAAAACAAAGCCTGCCCCTAGTCCTGCCGTCACAATGCCCATGTTCTCTATCGAGCTTTCCGCGAGCATGCTCTTCATATCACTTTCGCGGTTGGCATAGAGGATGCCCACCAGCGCCGTCAAACTGCCCACCGCCAGGACAATTAACCCCGGATTGACGGAGGCAAGGGGGAGCAAGTCCCCGTTGACACGGACGATGCCATAGACGCCGAGGTTGAGCAGAACTCCCGACAGCAGAGCGCAAACATTGGCGGGCGCAACCGGATAGACCCTCGGCAGCCAGCGGTTGAAAGGCGCCAAGCCGGTTTTCACACTGAAGCCAACGAATGAAAGCAGGAACACAGCCCAACGCAAGACAGGCCCCGCAGTGGCAGCCACAGACCGGATGGAAGCAAACGCCAGGCTGCCGGCTGCCGTCCCGAGCAGGAGGAATGCGACGGCTACGGCAAGGAACCCAGCCTCTCCCATGCACAGCATCAGATATCCGGCTTCCGGGTTCTCATTCTGCTTATGCTGGCAGTTCACCAGCAGGTAGCCGAGAATCGACATTGCCTCCCACCCAATCAGGAACGTCACGACGTCACCGGCCATCAGGATCAGCGCCACGGCCGCGAAGAGAGCGTGATACAAAATGGAAAACGACCGTAGGTTGAAATGCCCGGCGTAACGATCGAGATAACGGCGCGAAAAGACCGAAGTGGTAAGAAAGATCAAGCCGGATATAAATAGAAACAGGGCTGAGAGATGATCGATGGCTAGGGTTAGGGTACCCAGTTCCGGCAAGTTCCAGAGGCTCGCATTGAAGGATTGTCTGCTAAAGAGTACGACGGCGCTAGCCCCGCATAGGGCCAGGGACGAGAGCGACCCGGTCCAAAGCAAGACGCGAGGACCGTGCGTGCCAGCTAATATCGCCGACAGGGTGGCGCCGATTGCACAAAGCAGGAAAAAGGCAATGATTAGAATTTGGATGGTCATCATCGGATTTCCGGTTCGGTGCTCCGTTCATACAATAACCCGAACGCGGCAATTTTCGCTTCCGCCACAAGGCCTGAATGGGCGGGATTGGCTTCGCGTACCCTTCACAACAGACGGTCGACGAGCAGCGCCAGGATCACGATCGCAGCCGGGCCCAGGGTGACTTGGCCAATCTCGGGGAGTTGCCCGAGCAACAACACTACGAGGAGGGTTCCCAGAATATAGGCGGCATAGGCATTAAGTCTTCCGTGGTGCATGCCCGCAAATCTCTGGGCGATCTGCTGCGCCCGTCCGGCCATTGGAACGAAGAGAATTCTGTCGAGCACGTGGACCTCTTCGACGACTCTTGTAATCCGTGCGCGAAAGTGTATCGCCACGATCTCCCGGCGGTCTTCAGATTGGCGAGGATGAAAGATGGCGTTAAAGGTCACCCGCACGGGGCTCGAAAAACCCGTTGCGGTGTAGGTCAGCTCCGGAAGAAGGGATGGTAACCCACCGGCCCACACACGCCGTCTCGCGGTTTGACGCCCGCGCGATATCAAGCCTCTCACCAACGCAAACGAAACACCCAGCAATAAAAAAAGAACAAGGGCCATATATGCCGTTGACATCGCGAAAACAACCGGATTGTGCTCGCCTCCTCGGTGCAGCACCACAAGGCCGGGCCCAGGGAGAAAGCTGTGTCCCAGTTGAGCTCCCAAGTTGTGGAAGTCCGCCAGAAACTGTGCCGGTAATGAGGAACGACTGGACGTCGGCGCAAAGAAAGGGGGTACCAGTGAGGAAGCGGCATTGCCCCCGGCCAAACGGGCCACACACCGGCCCAGGACCGGAATAAAATAGGATGGGAGAAGACCCAAAAGAACGCACAGTGCGGCGGAGATTCCCATGGCGGCCCGTATTGAGGGATGAATGGGAGCTACGTCCGGCGGCGCTCCTTTAGATCGCGAAACGCCCAGAAAAGTCATGGCGTAGAGCTTAACAAAGCAAGTAATTACCAGTCCGGCCGTAAGCGCAAGCCCTGCTCCACAAAGTGCGAAAATCATTTTGACCGCACGGGAAGACAACACCGCGCTCTGCAGGAGGGATTGAAGTGTCAGCCACTCGCCAACGAATCCGTTCAATGGGGGCAGGGCCGAAATAGAGAGAGCGCCAACGAGAAAGAAGAATGCCACCCACGGCATCCTCCGAATCAGACCTCCCAACTGGTCCATTTGCCGCGTGCCCGCCTGAGTGTCGATCACTCCCGCTCCGAAAAACAGCAGGGATTTGTAAACGGAGTGGTTCGTCATCTGATACGCGGCTGCGACCAGCGCCATTCCCGCGATGACCGGATGCCCGGAAGCCCTGAACACCATCGCTGCGCCCAGTCCGGCACAGATGACGCCCATGTTTTCAATCGAGCTGTTCGCCAGTACTTCCTTTATGTCGTTTCCCCGGTTGGCGTAGAGGATCCCGGCCAAGGCAGAGAGTGTCCCGGCCAACAGTACGACCACTCCTGGGCCCACGCTTGCGGCGGGCGCCAAGTCGAGATTTACGCGCGCAATGCCGTAAATGCCCAAGTTCAGAAGGACGCCGGATAAGAGGGCTGACACGTTGGCGGGTGCGATGGGGTGAGCTAGAGGCAGCCAGCGGTTGAAGGGAATCAGCCCTGCCTTCACACCGAATCCTAAGAAGGAAAGCAAAAAGACTGACCAGCGCGCTCCGACGCCGAACGACGACAGGTGCGTCCGCAAACCGGCAAAACTTAGACCATTGGAAAAAGCTGCAAGGATAAGAAAGGCGAGTGTGACTCCCAGAAATCCCGCTTCGCCCAGAGTCAGCATCAGGTAGCCGGGGCGCGAGTTTGCTTCCCTCCGGCGTTGGTAATTCACCAGGAGATAGGCAAGCAGTGACATCAGCTCCCAGCTTATGAGAAAGCTGATTGCGTCACCCGCGCTGAGCACAAGGACAACCGAAGCAAAGAGACCAAAATAGCAGACACACAGCGTTCGTAGATCGAAATGCCCCCGGTAGTGCTGGAGGTAGCCAACTGAATAGATCGAAGTAGGCAGGAAGACAAGGGCCGATACTAACATGAACAAGGCCGACAGACGGTCGAGTGAAAGGGTAACCGTTCCCAGGGAAGGTAAAGACCAAAGCTTGACCGCGAAACCTCCCCGCACCAGAAGCAGGCAGGCCGCCGCGCCGGCTGCAAGGGAGGCGAGTGAACCAACCAATCCTAAAATTAGCAGGCTCCAGCGTTCGCCCGCGACGAGCACAGAGAGCGCCCCACCCGCGCACAAGAGAAAAAAGATGTCCATCAAAAGCTGCGGACTCATGCAGATCGTTTCTCCCCGCTAACAATCCCCGAGGGAGAGAACAGATCCACCGGGAGCTTGCGCCCGGCGGCCACCAGCAGGCCATGAAGGATGGCCAATGGTGGCGGCGGAAAGCCCGGCACTTCAATGTCCACAGGCAGCAGATCTTTCACCCCAGCGCTGGTGATGAAGCTCGGTCCAAACACGCCTCCCGTCAGGGCGCAGGCGCCAACGGCCATGACGAGCTTTGGTGCAGGCATGGCCTCATAGACCTCCCGCAAAGGTGCCCGCATATGGTCCGTCACGGGTCCGACCACCAGCAGAATGTCGGCATTGCGGGGAGTGGGGGTAATAAAGAACCCGAGCCTGTGCAGGTTATAGTAAGGATTACTGAGTTGTCTCACTTCGTTCAGGCAAGCTCCGCAGTCGCCCGCGTCCACGACGCGAATGTGCAAAGATTTCCTGAAGCAACTCGGCCAGCGTGGAGAGTTTGCACCGGGTGCGATGCCGGCCCACTCATAGCCGTTCTTCCAGCCGAGCGGAGAGTCCGTGCCTCGCACGCAGCGGAAGCAGTGAACGCAACGGCGGTAATCCACCGCCAGTTCAGAACCTTCAAGACCAATGGCTCCCGTTGGGCAGCGCGCCACAAGCGCGCGGCTTTGCTCTTCGCTGAGCGGACCTGGCACATCCGGCAAGCCAGGCGAAACGCCGGGGGCGCGTTCCTCGGCTCGGGGATAGCGCGTGCTTTTCACCCCGCTGCGGATTCCTTTCAGCACCCACTCGCTCATCGATTTGAGATTCCTCCTACCGGTCGTTTTCGGCGACGGAGAGTCCCAGCGTCGCCAGGATGATTGGAAAATCCTGGAAAGCAAAGTTCTCCGCCGCCAGATGGAAGCCGTGCCAGTTGACGAACGACGGCGTAATCACGCGATAGCGTTCAATCAGTCCAGTCTGGTCAAGCCTTATCCAGTGGAACGCCGCGCCGCGCGGCGCTTCAACCCATCCCAACGCCGTTCCGTGCTGAACGGTCAGCGGAGCCAAGACCTCGCCGGCCTCAAGCTGCGCCGGAATCTGCGCCATGATGCGTACCGCCTGAACCGCTTCGGCATAGAGCACTCGCAGTCGCGCGAAGCCGTCTCCCTCACTCTCAAACGGCTGTTCAAACTGAAATTTGTCGTATCCGCAATAAGGCTGCGCCTTGCGCAAATCGCTGGCCAAGCCCGACGCCCGCGCAATCGGTCCAACCAGGCCACGCTCCCGCGCCTCTGGAGGGGAGATAATGCCAACTCCCTCAATCCGGTCGAGGAAGCTGCTCGAGTAGCGGAGCATTTCATAAAGATCGTCGAGCTTTCCAAGAATCCTTCTGACTTGGTCAACGGCGTCACTGCAGGCCGCATTCGTGAAATCGCACGCCAGCCCTCCAGGAACCGCGAGACCGAAGAGGTAACGGTGTCCTGCAAACGCCCCCGAGACGCGGAGCAAATCCTCTTCCAGAATGGCCGCCTGGCTGGCCGCGACCGAAAGGCCGGTGGATTCACAAATCTCTTGGATCACCCCAGCATGATGCCGGAACCGCTCGAGCTCGGCCACGAAGACGCGCAGCGAGACAGCGCGAGGAGGAACATTCACGCGGCAGATCGACTCAACGGCAAGAGAAAAACCGAGCGCGTGGGCAAAGGCCGTGGTCGCCGCAAACCGCTCGGCGAGGAGCAGGCCGTCCTCCACAGTCTTTTCCTCCGTAATCTTTTCAATGCCCCGGTATTTATAGAAGAGGCGGGGAATGGCGCGAATGACGTCTTCGCCTGCCGTCTCAAGAAGAAAGTGCACGGATTCGGTGACTCCGGCGTAGATGGGTCCCACAGGCATCGCGAAAGCTCCGGGAGCCTCAACAATTGTGCGAGGCCGCCACTCCGTATCAGGGCTGCGGTTCGCAAGCGCCGCCTCTTCGTCAAACTCGCGCCGCATGGGAGCGACATCTTCCTGCCAGAGGTCGTTATGAAGAACGAAGTCGCCGAGGTGGGGATGGCCTTCAAACGTGATGCCGAACAGGTCCTCAACCTCGCGCTCGTGCCGGTCGGCCGCGTACACCTGCGGGCTGATGCTCGGAACCGTTCGCTGCTCAAGAGGCAGGTGAAGCAGCGTGTGAACCCAGCCCGGCGATTGCTCCTGATAAAAGAGATAGCGCAGCTCCCACTCGGCAGCCTGCTCCTCCACGATCAGGCCGGCAAAATGGTAATGTAGTTCGTCAACCAGCCAACTCGCTAGCTCCGGAAGAATTTGAGGTGAACCGCACCGGAGTTCACAAACAGGTCTTCTGCGGTCTACCCAGACCTCCAGGTCAGCGGGCCACTTCTGTCCGGCTTGGGCGACTGTCTTCGCTGGATGAGTCATGCGTTTACCCCCCGATGAGTCCGGCAGCCCGGCTCAACAGAGTATGCAAGGTGTCCGGCACGTACAATCCAAAAATCACGACGGGCGCAGCAGCCAGCAGCAACGCGAGCGCGCAGCTCCACGGCATGCCGGGCGGCGCAGGAAGATTCTCCGGAGGATTCCCGAAGACCATGCGATTGACGTGCAGCAGAATGCCGAAAAAGGCGACGGCAAGAAAAATGGCGAGCAGTCCCGTGGCCACGTAATGCCCGCCGGCGATGCCTGCTTTCAGAATGGCGAACTCCCCGAGAAACACTGCAAAGGGTGGCGCACCGGCGATGGCCAGACTGCCCGTTAGCAGGGCGGCGCCGGCCGCCGGCGAACTCCGGATCAAGCCGCGCACTGCGGCGATCTCGCGTGTGCCGAGTGCCATGAGGACCGCGCCCGCCGCAAAGAAACAGAAAGACTTGGTGAACGCGTGAGAAAAAATCTGGACCATGGCGCCGTACGCGGCCGCATGACCGCCAAGCCCGGCGGCCGTCAGAATGATCCCCATATGCTCGACCGTGGAGTAAGCAAAAAGCCGCTTGGTGTCATGCACCTGAATGAGCAGGAAAGCCGCCACACCCACAGAAATCAGCCCAAAGACCAAGGCCCACCGGTCCACGGCATCCCCCAGGGAAGCGCGCGCGATCGGCATCAACCGCAGGATGACGTAAAGAATCGCACTCGTTTCAATGCCGGAGAGCAAAGCGCATACAGGCGTGGGGGCTTGGCTGTGGGCATCGGGCAGCCAAGTATGTAGCGGGACCAGACCTACCTTTGTTCCAAAACCCACCAGAATCGTCAGGTACGCCATCTTAACCACCGCGGGGGGCATGTGCGGCGCAACCGCCTCGAGCCCGGACCAAGTGTATGTGGAACCCCCCGCTACGTGCATGGCCCAAAACAGCAGCAAAAACCCAAACAGGGCTATGGCCGCGCCGGTGAGCGTGAGCATGGCGTACTTCCAAGCCGCCTCCAGCGCATCCCGGTTGCTCTCGAAACCAACGAGAAGTACCGAAAGAAGGGTGGTAAGTTCCACGGCCAGCCAGGCGACACTCGGCCCGACCAGCACCGGCACGGCCAGCATGGAGAAGATGAAGAGATTGAAATTGCCATAATAATGGTGGAGTATGGAGAGGTCATGCGTGGTGCGCTTCATGTAGCCTAGAGAATAAAGAGACGCCGTAACCCCCACTGCCGCAACCAACAGCAGGATCAGCGCTCCCAGCGCATCCAATTCCAGCCACCCGGGAATCGCGATAACCCGCCCCTTTGCGATAACCTGGAGAGTTGCCCGAACCGCCAGCGCCAGGATCGCCAGATTGGTCACCAAGGTAAGACGGGACGCAATCCGTCGGCCCGGCTTGGGCGTCCAGCAGAGAATGGATGCCACCAAGGGAAGCGCTAAGATCACGATAAGAATCACGGAGCGGACTCCTCTTTGAGCGCAGCCAGAGACCCCACGTTGGTTGTGCCGATGTGCTCTTGCAGGGCACGGGTGAGAACTCCGATTACGAAGACGGCGATCAGCACGTCGAAGGCAACCACCAGCTCGACAAAAAGATGGAGCTCCGGAGCAATGGCGATGCTGGTAAAGAAGGCTCCGTTTTCCATGGCTAACAAGCCGAGCAGTTGCGGAACCGCTTCGCGGCGCACCGTGAGTGTGTAAGCGCCCAACAGCAGCGCCGCGAGGCCAATCGGCAGGTTCACTCCCACTGAAGGACCGGCCGGAATCCGCAGCAGCGGCGCGGTGATTACGTAAGCCGCGATCACCAAGCCGAGCGCGATAAGCAGCGAGATTGGAATGTTGAGCGCCTGATCGATCTCGCGCCGTGTATAGACTTCCTCCGGCACCGTCTTTCGCAACAGCCAGGGAATCAGGACCGGCTTGTTAATCAGGTTGATTGCCGCGACGGCGAGCAGATCCCACACCACGGGGTGCACGCCCAGCAGGAAAGCCGACGAAGCCAGGAAAATGGACTGCCAGATGAAGAAGCGCATGCAGCCCTGCACCTGGCGCGTCGCCACCATGCCGAACGTACAAAGTAGAAACAGACCGCCCGCGAGCGCGTTGAGCTGTGGAAGAAAGGATGTTGGATTCATGGCTGCCGTTACCGTGCCTTCTTTGCATCGTCAGATCGCAAAAAGCCAGCTAATCATCGCGGCGACTGAGATAATGAAGGCAGCTCCCAAAAATTCGCTGATGCGAAAGAGCCGCAACTTCGCGAGCGAACTCTCAACAATGATCAGCACTAAAGCAAAGATGAAAACCTTAAGCATGACGAGCGGAATCGCCAGTAGAACCTCGCTCAGAGCCGTACTGCCGGCCAGACCCCACGGCGTCAACAAGACATTTAGAAAAATACAGATGAGAACAAAGAGCTTCATTTCCCCGCCCCATTTCATCAGGGCTGCGGCCGGGCCGGAATACTCCAGACTCTTCGACTCGTCGATCATGGCAAGTTCGAAATGCCCGGAAGGATTGTCCACCGGAATGCGTCCTCCTTCAGCCAGAATCAGCATGAAGAAAGCAAGGAGAATGAGGACGTGAGCGGGTTCAAAGAAATTAGACAGCGGCTGGACCCATTGCTGCTGCACGATGTAGGGAATCGTCGAGCCTGCGACAAAAGAAACAGTAAAGAAAACAATCATGAAGACTGGCTCAGCAAGGAAGCCAACCAACCGCGTTCGGCTAGCTCCCATTGGGCCATAGGGGTTGGCGGTATCAACAGCCGCCAGGGTCGCAAAGAAGCCCGCCAGCGCCAAGACAAAGCCTCCGCCCAGCATGTCCCCCATGAACGCAAGAAACAGCGGATAACTGGTAAGCACCGGGATCAGCAGGGTAACGAAGACCGGCGCAGTGAACACGACATACGGCGTGAAGCGGAAAATCCATGAACTCTGTTCGGAGATCACCTCGTCCTTGTGAAAGAATTTCCAGATGTCCCGGTAGGGTTGGAGCAGACTTGGCCCGCGCTTGGACTGGACAACCTCCTTGAGGCGATTGATGGTTCCCGCCAGCAAGGGCGAAAAACCCATGACGACGGCCACTTGCAGCAGGTTGTAAACGATCCGAGCCAGCATCTTCGCCCCAAAAATAACAATAGCTCCTACCTGCGAAAGGTAGGAGCCATTAGTCCCGGATTACCGGAAATGTTAACGGTGGCGCTCCATCACCGGAATGAAAAGATATCGTACTTGATACCCTGAGCTTCTGCAAGAGGAACTTGCCGCCCGATGTGTTGCGCTTCCCGACTGCCGTCTGCGATTGCCACTTATGGCCGTTCCCGGAGAAAACAAGGCAGTGCCGGCTTAATCGAGGCCCTGCTTTCGAATTGGATTGACGTAGCAATTCTCAAGTTCGATAATGAATCCAGGCGTTGGAGTTCGCCCTTAACCGCCCCTTGTGGGGAAGATAACTCCTGCGAAGGTTCTTGGCGGCTAAGGGCTTTTAGAAACCTCACGTTGCAGTCCTCTCGTCCAGATTCCTTCGCAACTGGCCGTTCCCTTTACGGAAGGAAGGCGGCAAGCGATGGAAGCCCACGTAACACTGAATTCGAATCATAAACGCCATTTGCTCTCGAGCGCCCAATACGTCGACAGCCTTCTCTCGGACATCGAATCGATCCTTGTGTCTTCATTGTCGAAGCCGCCGTTTCCCAAGTACCGGCTCGACATCACACCCGCCCAGGCAAAATTAGTCCAGGACTACATTGCTCGCATCCGCGCCCAGATGGTACAGATTCTGAAGAGCCAGGGAATTTCGCCGCCGGGTCCCCAATTGGGAGCGCGTCATTCGATCCGTGTGACCCTGGAGTTCGCGGACATCGCGTTTGACGAATGCCGCCCCGAGGCCATGCGAGGTTACGGCGCGGTGCCGCCATCGCTCATCCCGGAGTTAAACGGCTTGGTGGATGAGATGAGAGGCATTCTGCGCAAACTGAACACGTATTTGGCGCAAGATGCTGACCAGGACCTGCAGAGCCGTCTCAAACGGCTGGAGCGAGCCGGCGGCGGGATCGAGTTGCTTAACGTGCTGGAAGGAGTCGTCACCAGCCGTGGACTGGTGGAGTTCCGGCCGGCGTTATCCATCATTTTGGACAAGATCGAATCTCCGACCTTCCAAATTGCTGTCTTTGGCCGAGTCAGCTCGGGAAAGTCATCGCTGCTCAATCACATTCTCGAAACCGCAGTGCTGCCCGTCGGCGTGAACCCCATCACCGCTGTGCCGACCCGGCTGGTTTACGGCCCCGAGCCGAAATTAACGGTTTCCTACGTGGACAGGAAAACGGAACCAATGGGGATCGGGCGTCTGGCGGAATTTGTAGGCGAAGAACTGAACTCTGCCAACGCCAAACACGTGGCGCGCATCGTTGTCGAGCTTCCGTCTCCGCGCTTGCAGGCGGGCGTGGTGGTCGTGGATACACCTGGCCTTGGGTCGCTGGCCACGGCCGGCGCGGCGGAAACACTGGCCTATCTTCCCCATTGCGACCTGGGCATCGTCCTGGTGGACGCCGGTTCCACGCTGACGGCGGGGGATATCGCAACGATCCAGAGTCTTTACGAAGCCGCGATTCCCGCCTTGGTGCTGCTTAGCAAGGCGGACCTGTTGCAGCATGAGGACCGGCAACGGTCGGTGAAGTACATCTCCGGCCAGATCAAATCGCAGCTCGAAATAGAGCTTTCAGTCTGGCCGGTCAGCACGCAGGGGGAGGATGCGCGGCTGCTGGATGAGTGGTTCACGTGTGAGATTCAGCCCCTTTTCGAGCGCCATCAAGAGCTCGCCCGGCAATCCCTGCGGCGGAAGATCGCCGCGCTCCGGGACTCTGTCGAGGCCACCTTGAAAATTCGCGTGGAAATCACCGGCAAAGATCCGAGGAAGAGCTCGAAACAAGCGCGGGAGGCGCAGGCTCAGCTTCGGCGGGCCGCTGGCAAGTTTGAAGAGTCCAACTCATTCTGTCTCAAAGCCTCGGACGAAATCCGGAACATGTCTGAAGTCGCCTTCGCGCGCGCGGCGTTGGAGATCGCCCGACTCTGGTTCAACCCGGACGGCGTGAAGGCCGATGAAAGAGACGCGGTGGCTCGACATCTAATCGTGACGGCATCGGAGGGAGCGAATCAGATTTTCGAGCGACTCCAGGGGCTGGCGCGGGATCTGTCCCACGCCCTCTCCAACGCCGGGCGTGTTCTTGAGGCGGAGGACCTCCCGGATGAAGAGGAGCTCGTCTCTTTAGTGAAAGAGATGCCGCGCCTCGACCCGGGGCCGGTTGAAATCAGGATTCAACGCGATTGGTTGACCATTTTCGGCAAGAACATTACGAAGGGGCGAATCGGGAAGAAATTGCGGCAACAGGTTGGACAGAAGGCGGGCGAAGCTTTCCAGTCCTACGGACGACTGCTGGAGTCCTGGTCAAGAAAGATGTTGGCCGAGCTCCACCGCCACTTCGATGCGCACGCGGACGGCTACCGCGCCCAGCTTGAACGCCTTGCCGAGGGTGGAAAGTCCGGCCCAGAGGAGAGTGAAACCATTCGCCAGGACTTGGCGGCGCTTGCCGCATTTCAAGACAGAGAACAGATTCCGGTTGCTAGCGCTACAACTTGACGGTCGGCCCCGGAGGGCGGACGCTCGGGCAGAAGATCAGGCAGCGTGCATTGGCACCCGCCCTGGCGGATGGCGCGCTACTCGCCGCGAGCAAGCTCGAACGGAAGGCAGCCTGGGAATCCATCGCATGAAAAACGCTTCAAGCTCTGGCTCAACACGCGAACGGCGGGCGGGTTGGTTTACTACAAGCGCCTTGAAAGACGCTCTTGCCAAGGGAGGATGTGCCGTTTGCGAAGCTCTGAACACGTCCGTGCGCCGCTATATTTTCAGCTTTCTCTACGAAGGTATGATGTCCGGCGATGCACGCGAAAAGTTCCTGCATGGCGGAGGATTCTGCGCACAGCACTTCCGGCAGGCGAAAGTCATCGAGAAAGAAAGCTGGAGCGATGGCTTTGGCATTGCAATTCTATGCGAGAACTTGCTCGAACGGTCGTTGAAGGATATTGAAGCGTTGCGGGCAGACCCCTATGTCTTCAAGCGCCAGCGGCCCCGATTGTGGGGAAATCACGAAGGAAGCGGCCGCGTTTTCCAACTCGCGCCCGGGAGAGACTGCATGGTTTGCGCCATGGCGCGCGAGTCGGAAGAACATTACCTGGAGGCGGTGGAGGAGCTCCTGGAGGAATCTGAATTTGCAAAGCGGTACCGGCAATCGGGTGGATTCTGCCTCGGCCACCTCCGGGCGGGCGCCGAAACATGGACATCGCCCGCCGCCTTGAGCGCGGTTTGCGAGATTGCACAAAACCAGGTTTGGCGATTGCTCGGCGAACTTCGGGAATTCCAGCACAAGCATGACTATCAATATAAGCACGAACCACGTGGTGAGGAGTGGTCCTCGCCCCAGCGTGCGATTGAGTTCCTGACTGGCTATCACCACGACGTGGATGTGACCGAGACGAAACATGAAGGGAGTTAATGACGCTGAACGCCATGTCCGAAGACCGTACGCTGACCTCGCCGGCACCCACGAGTGAGATGGGCGGCGCCCAAAGACTCCTTCGCCTTGCAGCGGTGGAGGAGGAACTAGGCGCCCGGCGGCTCTCGGACGAAGCTCGCGATCTCGCCGCCCGCGTCTCGGAAGGCCGCTTCTACGTTTCTTGCATTGGCCAGTTTAAGCGCGGGAAGTCAACCTTGATCAACGCGCTCATTGGCGAGGCTGTTCTTCCCTCCGGCTTCATTCCGGTTACGACGGTACCCACCATCGTGAGGTATGGAGCCGGGCGCATGGCCCGCATCCAGCGCCAGGATAGAGGCTGGCAAGAGATCAACCTCTCCGATCTGAACCTGTATGTTTCAGAAGAGCACAACCCGGAAAACGTGAAGCGGATTGCGGGAGTGGAGGTTTTTGTTCCTGCGCCGCTGCTCGCCGAGGGGATGTGTCTGGTGGATACTCCCGGGCTGGGCTCGGTCTTCGCGGGCAACACCGAAGCGACCCAGGCTTTCTTGCCCCGCATCGACGCTGCCTTGGTGGTGGTGGGTGCGGATCCGCCGCTTGCGGGAGAAGAACTGAGGTTGGTGGAAGCCGTGGGGCGGCAGGTTCGCGACGTGATCCTGGTGCTGAACAAGGCGGACCGCACCACCGATGCCGAGAGGGCCGCCGCTATCCAGTTCACCCGGCAACTCCTTGAAAAACGTCTGCACAGGCAGACGGGGCCGGTCTTTGAGGTCAGCGCCATCGAGCGGCTGGAAAACCATGGCCCGGGGCGCGATTGGGGGAAACTGATTGAGGCGCTAAATCGGCTCGTCCTGGATTCCGGACGTCAGATCGTCCGGGAGGCGTGCGAACGCGGCATCGAACGTTTTAGCGAGCAATTGCTCGCAATCGTTGCTGAAGAGCGGGACGCTCTGCGCCGCCCGGTCGAAGAATCCGAACGGCAAGTCGCGGCAATGCGGGAAACCATTGCCGCAGCGGAGCGCTCCATGAGGGAGATGGGCTTTCTCTTCATGGCCGAGCAGCAGCGCCTCTCCGACGCGTTCGTCAGCCGGCATAAAGCGTTTCTCAACTCCGCCGCACCTCAAGCGAAGCAGGAATTTGGAAGAGCGTTGCGAGAAGCGTCACGCGGAATGGGTCCCTCTTACCGGCGTCGCATCCTGCGCAAAGCCCAGCAAATTGTGCACAAGCTCGTTATGCCGTGGCTCGAAACCGAGCAAGAAGAGGCAGAGCGGGAATACCGGCAAGTCACACGCCGTTTTGTTGGGATGGGCAACGATTTCCTGAAAAAGCTTGCCGAGGCAGGCGTTCGAGAGCTGGCTCGGATGCCACACGCCCTCGACGCGGACACGGGGTTCCAGGTTCGCTCCCACTTCACTTTCCGGGACCTGATTGAGGTCGCCGAGCCGGCCTCGCCGCTGCGATGGTTGGCTGACTTGTTCCTTGGGGTAGTCAGGGCCCACCGAGTTATCGACCAAAGCGCCGTGGAATTCCTGATTCGCCTCCTCGAAATCAACAGCACCCGCGTCCAGAGTGACATCCTCAATCGCGTTCAGGAAAGCCGCAACCGGCTGGAGGTTGAGATTCGCAAGCTGCTTCACGAGGTCTCCCGCATCGCCGAGCAAGCCTTGAGCCATGCCCGCGCAGCGCAGGAAGCAGGCGCACCTGCGGTGCAAGCGGCCTTGGCGCGGCTCGATGATCTGGAACAAGAAATTCGCAATTTGAGCCAGCAGCCGTAATGTCCGATACCGCATTCAGACTCTTCCCCACCTTGAAACAGCTTCACGGCGTTCGTGCGCTGTCAAAATTGGCAGCGCACCCTCTCATCAGGTAGTCGATGTGAACGAGCTTTGTTTTGATCTGTGAATCGAATTGGTAGTGCGGATCGGCCGCCATTTCACACATCGTGACGATCGCGCCCGGAACCAACCGGCTTAGTTCTAGAACTTCTTCGCGGAACCCTTCAAGATCAAGCCTGGCCAAGCCAAATCGTTGAATGCAAGCTTCCAATATTTCGCGCGCCAAATGAGCCGGAAGCGGCCTAAGATTCAGCAGTTCTCTTTCTCCCCAATAGAAGTAGTGGCTGGCCACGCCTGCCATGATGGCCGCCGGTTGCTTCGGCACAAGATAGACCGGCGTGGCGCGCATCCAAAAAAGCTCCTTGATGACCCGGGCCATTCCGCGAGTGAGCGGAGGAAAATGATCAAGAAAAATGCGGTAGTCATTGCCTTGCACGGTGCGGTAAAGCGTGCCTCGAAGCCGGCTGGTCGAAAGGCTTTTGAACCACACGTCGAGGCCCGGCTTTGAAACGCCCGCTGCGTGAAGCTCTCGCCGTAGTCCGGCGTCCTCCGCTTCAAATAAGGAGCGGATCAATTGGCGCAAGAGATCGTGAAGGTCCTTGACGCTCGAAACATAAATACAGCGCTGCCGCATGGCAGGGGAAAGTTCAGCGATCACCTTTGAAACCAGTGCCGTTTTCCCGATGCCCTCTGGACCGGCAATCATCAAGCTCTGCCGCGCATGAATCGCCACTTGCAAACGACGGGCTTCCTTTTCCCGCCCTAGGAAGAGACCCATGGAGTGGTCTGGCAAATTGACGGTCATCTTGCCCATTTGAGAATTATTTGCTTTGGTTCGCGTCTCTTGTGATGCCCATCGCGCGCCGGGCGGCAATCCTCACTCGAACAGCGCCTTCGCGGCTCAGGCGTTCCAGGCAAGGCAGGGCGCGCGCATCGCCAATGCTCCCGAGCGCCTGAACCGCAGCTTCCTGTAGATATGGGTCTTGACTCGACATGGCGGCTTCAATCAGCGCATCGACGGCGGACTTGGAGCGAAGATCCCCAAGAATCGTCGCAGCCCGGACCGGGACCGTCGGCTCGGGATGGTGCAGGGAGCGAATCAACTTTTCCTCGTAAGTTTCCTGAGCCAGACGCTGAACGTCTGCCCCGCAAGCCGGGCACCTGGCGCCATCGGGGATTTCAGCCCAACATGACGGGCAGTAGTAGGTCATGTCCACGTCCTCGCTGGCGCACCATCTTTCATCGCACCCGGTAGATGATGATGCCGCCCAATCCCATCAGGATCGCGGCATAGGCAAAAGCTGAAACGGGAGAAACGGCTGTCCAGAGTGTTCCCACGAGAACGCTGGCCACCAGGTCACCCACGCCATTGACGGTCCCAAGCACTCCATAAGCCGTGCCGCGGCTAGTGTCCTCAGAAACGAGATCAGCCGTGAGTGCGCCCTCGAGTGCGTCCACGATGGCAATGGAGAATCCGCTCAGTCCGAAGAGTGACAAAAGATAGATGATCACATCCAACTTCAATAGGAAAGCGGCAAGGAAGCCGGCTGCCGCCAGCGCTCCAGCAAAGTAACCCAGGGATAACAATCCGCGCCTTCCCAAGCGGTCCGAAAGCGCACCCACGGGATAGGAATAGGCGGCGTAAACCACATTATGGCCGACGTACAGCAACCCCGCGATTTCCGCTGCGTGTTGTAAACCGTACTTCGGCGCGAGCAACTGCGTGGCCGCAAGAATCATGAGTGTTCGGGCAAAATCTCCCATCCCAAAGATGCCGACGCCGAATAGGAAGCGGCGAAAGGAATGTGGCAAGCCTGTAATGGTCGCCCACAACTCTCTTCGGGACGGAGCGCCCCGCTTTTCGTGAACCAGGGCGGCGAATGCGACGCCAGAGCCCAAACCTGGAATGAGCGTAAGCAGGAAGATGATGCGGAAAGGCTCGGAAGGATCAGTCATTCGTGGATGAAGGTAGGCCAGCAGCCAAACACCCAGGAGAGGCCCGATGATCGCGCCCACGGTGTCTCCTGCGCGGTGAAATCCAAAGGCCTTGCCACGAGCTTCGGCGGGAACGGAATTAGCCAGCATTGCATCCCGCAACGGCCCGCGAATGCCTCGCCCGAACCACGCGAGAGTGCGCCCCGCGAGCACCAGGGGCCACCCATAGGCGAGCGCAAAGAGAGCCTTTGATGCTCCGGTCAGAAAATAGCCGCCCACGGCAAGGCCTTTTCGATGCCCCAGGCGGTCAGAAAGCCAGCCAGAGAGAAGTTTTGTGAAGCTCGAAGTTGAGTCTGCTACCCCTTCAATGGCGCCCAGGGCCGCTGGCGAGACGCCAAGAACAGCGAGGAAACCCGGCAAGATAGTTGTTGCCATCTCGTGGCTGGCATCCGAGAGGAGGCTCGTGAATCCCATTGCCACGACGTTGCGGTTCCGCCAGAGACTGACCGGCCGGGCCGGAGGTGGTTCCGCCAGTTGTGGCTGGTTACTCATGAAGGCTCCGCGGAGCGGTTTGTTTGCCTTTGAATTCGTACCAGGAGGGCGAGCGCGCTCTCCCGTGGAAAGATTATGTGCTCCGATTCACCTGCGGCTCTCCGCTTCTGAATTTCTTCTTCCAGCAAGTCAGGTCCCGCCGCAAGGTGGCCGCGCAAAAGTTCCTCAGCGGCAGCGCGGATATCTCTTTCGTGCGAATCGAGCAGTCGCAGCCCAATCTTGAAAGCACGCCGCTGCTGGTCCGGATTCCCGTGGTTGAGAATTGCATTCGCGGCCTTGAGGCGGACTTCCTCAACCGGGTCTCCCAAGAACGCTTCAAGCACGCTGATCTCATCGCCCTCAAGGAGGACGTCGAGAATTTCAAGAATCCGCCACCTACGCCGCTGGCTCAGCCGCGTCTCGATGCCGTGCTGGCGGCGTCTTTCATTTAAGGATTCCAGCAGACTCGGCATTGCTGCCCGGCCGAAAGCGCGAATCGCACGAGCCGCCGGTTCCGCCACAAAATCATCCTCCAGCCAACGCACCAGGTGAGGGACGGCCCGGCGATCTCTCAGCTTTTCGAAGGCCTCAGCGACGCCAACCAACGGCTTTCCTGGCGCGAGCCGCAGCAGTGTCTCAAGAGCGCGGGGATCCGAAAAGTCCGCCAAAGCAAGGGCCGCCCGGCTGGCAACGCTTTCTTCCGCCAAGCGAACCACAGGGTCGGTAATTTCGGCAAGGCGCTCAGTGGCAACGGCGATCAGGGCGTCGAGCGCGTCGTCGCCCTTCAATAAGCCTAGCCCTTCGACCGCCAGCAGCCTTGCCTGCGGCAGACTCGACGGCTTTGCAGTGCGAAGAAACTCCACGAGCGCAGGCACGGCCGCCTTACCCTCGCCGATCAACGCCAAAAGCGCTTGATCGCATTGGATAGGGTTATTGAGCTCTTCGATGAGGGCCTCAATTTCTCTTGTCGTCCGCACAATTTCCATTCTCGTTCGTCAATGATTCATTCGCGGCTATCACCTCATCCCCAGGCGTCCCGACCCTTTCCTGAGAAGCGCGCGGGTGGCCTGCTTGATCGAGCAAAGC
Organism: Terriglobia bacterium; assembly: GCA_035531475.1. Classification (GTDB taxonomy): domain Bacteria; phylum Acidobacteriota; class Terriglobia; order UBA7540; family UBA7540; genus CALCEB01. The sequence goes on along the minus strand of DATKST010000091.1, from coordinate 12,178 downwards.
ATCGACCGCATCGAGAAATCGAAATGCGTAAGGCTTGAGGCCGTCGAAAACCTGCCACGAAAGTAGTAGTCTGCAGTTCGTTTCCCCCAAAAGCACTTGGAGAACGGCCGCGTGGCCGTCCGGAGATTCATGCCAACGGGCTGATCTAACTCCCTTCAAAGGAAGAAAAGTCATCTCAACACCGAATGCCGAAGACTCTCGCTGATACTGGTCCGACAGTACAACGATGCTTTCAAGATTCACAAGAAGGAGCAGGTTCGCCCATCGCCGCTCCCCACTCCCTTGGAGTTTCATAGCTGGCTGGAAAAAGAAGCCCTGGGATGAGGCCAGCCTCGGGTGAGCCTGAAGAAAGCTTGCAAATTTATTGGGTATGCCCGGTAAGGCAATCGGTTGATGAGTGGAGATGTCCGTTCGCATTTCTCCTTCCAGGCACCAGTTCGTCAGAACTGCTGCAAGGTCATCGAAGTGTCTTGCAGCCTGCGGCGGAAAGCGGATCACAAACTTCTCTTCCGAAGGGTCATTGGGGTACAGGCTGAACCAGCCATGGAGAAGGAATTCCGCCAATCCGTAACCCAACAAGTTAGCCCGCCGCCACTCAGTCATAAAGACCTGGTCGGATCTCACATCAAGCGACACAACAGCCAGCGAGTCTCCGAACAGCCAAATGACTCTGGGTGGAAGCCACCGGGAGACGATGCGGCCCGATTCCTCGACCGCAGGAGTGAAAAGGCCGAAGACCGGCTGACCATGCGAGTGTACGAGTCGATCGTATCCATTACTGAATTCAGGCGGGATATCCTCCGGCCCGCAAGCATGAAACGCGAATTTATACTCCCAGGTGTTGCTCACTTTTTGGGGGGTCCAAACCGGCCACTGCGGCATCAGGGATGTTTATGCCAATGGCCGTGTTGATCTCTTCCACGATTCTCAGGCAGTCACTCGCCAGTGCTGAAACATGCCGTGCGATGTCTGCGGGTGGTTTGTCCCGATTGTCAGGGTGGGAGAGCCGCTGAACGCTCTCATTCATTAATGCCAACAGGGACGCAGCCTCAAGGCCCGGATCCTGGTGAACGCGCTGCAGCCCGAAATCGCTGACCGCTTGCGTGATCCTGGAGCGCAGGTGAGCAATCAGCCTTTGAACCTGTTCCGCCTTTGCCGGGCGCCAAGGCGGGCGTCGGACGAGGGCCGAGTCAAAAAAGTGAAACAATTCATTCAAACGAATTGCAGACGCTTCCAAAGTCCGCAATGGCGCCGCAACTTCCTGCTTTTGGTCGCAGGTACCTTCAAATTTCAACCTTGCTTTTTCAACCACAGCAGCCATCCTTCGACTCTTGGGAACCCGCCTGGCGCGCCGCGCCTGCGATGAACTCGTGGAAAGACTGTAGCGCAGCTTGAAAGGGACAGAAGGAATGCTGAGGGGGTATGATTTCAGCCAGGTGACAAATGCAAGGCAGGGGTTCCATCTGAGCCTCCACAGTTCTCGGGCTGGCAGGCTGGAAACAGCAGGTCCCGCCACGCCGCGGCAGGAGTCATTACCTCGCTTTCGCGAGGATTTTTCAGGCGAACCCCATCGCCCACTCTTAATACCTATCACACTTCGAAGTCGTTTAGACGGCTATGAATTCCACTCATTAGGATCGACTCACTCCTGAGAAAACCGCCGGTGCCGCAGCCGCCGGCAAAGCGCGAAGCCTTCTTCAGTGCGCTATCCGCAGCCGGATGGTGAAAGCGCCATTGGCGCTCCGCTCAATCCCGCACATGCTCCAGCGTGTAGATTGTTTCTCCAGTGGGTGTGACTATGTGGCATTGGATTTTCCAACGGCGACCATTCAGGTCGTAAACATCCGAGTACGAATCATAGAATCCTTCCAGAGAAAGCAAACTCAGTACCCGGCCAGTTGCGGAATGAATTGCCACTTCGCGGTAAGCACCTTCCATTCGTATTGCTCTCAAAATGTGTTCAGGCAATTCAATCACGCCGGGCGAGTCAGCAACGCCCGTGGTGGTGAGTTTTCCAGATGGAGCATTCATAGGTCCCCCGCGACCGTTGTCGAACGCTCGCTCTTCGGACGCTTCGAGAACGAGGCTTTCACTCCGTCACGCCGGTTTTCAGATCAAGCGTTCCACCCGCCACGGTGTTTGCAACCGTTTGTCGCCAGCCAGTTGGCTAAGACCTCGATAGTAAGCCACCCGCTCATCTTCGCTCTCCGTGCCGCGGCGAAGCGCATCGTGCTTTAGCGCGTAGCGCCGCATATTCTCAGCCAGCCGTTCAAAGAGCGCCGCTTCAAACTCGATCAGATCAGCCGCCCACTCTGACTTCGGCGCCATTTGCAAGAGATCGCTTAAATGCCGCAGGCACAGGACAGGCAAGGGGGCTGATTGGTCTCCGTCCGCTGGAGTCATTTTTCGCGCAATATGCTCTAATGCAGTGCGCTCGAGGGCGAGTTGTTCCTGGCAGGCCCGGCACTTGTCCACTCCTGTCAGAAGGTTCCGAGTCCCAGCCCAGAGGTCATTTGCGGCATGAGCTGCCGCCAGGTTTGTGAGTCTCTGGCTCACTGAAGCCAGCACGGCGGGGTAGGCAGCCGAGATGCCCTGCGGCGACGCAATTTCCGCATACTGCCACGTGTGTAATGGGCAAAGTCCCCCTCTCGCCGCCAGTATCTTTCGCTCATTCTCGTCCATGATGACCTGGTACTGAAACTTCGCCATGAACTTAAACATCCCTTCGGCCACTCTCGTGCACACTTGGCAGGGCTTCCGAACCGCCTGCATGAGATCGGCCTCGGGTATCGCCCGCGCTTCTCGCGAAGAAGGGGACGGAGATGGTTTCGGGCCTTCCGTCAACTGGCATCGCATAGCGTCCAAGCTTTTGATTACACCGTTCCATGCGGTGGCTTGGTTGCCCACAACCACGGGCGGATCGATCTCAGCAATGGAGGCAATAGCCCGGTCGCAGGTTCGGATGAGGAATTCCGCAGTCTTCCCGGTTGTCAAGAAATGGATGAGATTCTCTTCCAGGGACGCCAGACCACTCTGCACAACCGCCTCGGCGGACCCGGTGAGTTTGGCCCGCAGCCCGTGGAGCGACGAAACCGCAAAGAGCTTCGGACTGTCGATCCCTGCTTCGTTTTCGAGACGCTCGCGGATGAACGTGAGGACGTGATCACGCTCGCCGGGAGGAACGAGGTCAAGCTTGTTCACCACGATGAATATCTTCCTGACGTGCTCTCTCACCTCCTGGAGGAAGTCGACCTCCTCGCGGCCCAGGGGCGAATCAAAAGCGGTGACAAAAACCACCGCATCCGCCTGGGGCAGGAATTGCCTGGTGGTTTGGGTATTCGCCCGGATGGCTGAGCCAACGCCGGGCGTATCTACAAAGCAAATGCCCCGCCGCAAGAACTCCGAGGGGAGTTGTACCTCCGCCGCGGCAATACCCCGCTGGTTGCCGGGGTTTCCGGTCTCCGTAACGTAATCCGCAAGCTTGCCCAGCGGAATCTCTCCTCTCAAGAAACTGTTGGGGTACTCGATCCAGACCCGCTCCGGATTTCCGTACGATACCTTGGTGACCACCGAGGTCAGGGGCACGATTCCGATGGGAAGGCGGTCCATGCCCATCAGCGCATTCATCAAGGAACTCTTCCCCCGGCTGAATTGTCCGACGACGGCCAGCACAAAGCGGTCCTCCGCCAGATTGGTCAGCAGATCCCTGATCCTGTTATGGCTCTCCCGGTCGCACTCATGATTCACAAGCCGCAAAGCGGCCTGAATGGACGAGGCGAGATCGAGCTTCACCGTGTCGTAGTCGCGCAACAGCTCTTGCGTGCCGGATTTTGACAAGGTTTCGGGTTTCTCTCCCATGATCCCAGCGCCTCTGGCTTCTCAACCCTTAAATTGGCCGCCAACGTTCGTAGACTTTACGTCCTGCATAGCGGCCGTTTGCGCCAAGTTCCTTTTCGATCTCGAGCAGGCGGTTATACTTGGCGATTCTCTCGCCACGGCAGACAGATCCTGACTTAAGCTGGCCGGTGCCCGCGGCAACCGCCAAATCCGCAATCGTGGCATCATCTGTTTCGCCGGAACGGTGAGAGACGACGGCGGTATATCCATTGCGTGAGGCGAGTTCCATGCAGGCCAGCGTTTCCGTCACCGTGCCGATCTGGTTCAACTTGATGAGAATTGAGTTCGCAATTCCCTTCCGAATTCCTTCCTGGAAAATCTGCGTGTTGGTCACGAAGATGTCATCACCAACCAGTTGCACCTTGTTCCCCAGCCGGTCCGTCATCTTCCGCCAGCCTTCCCAGTCGTCCTCCGCCAAACCGTCTTCCAACGAATAGATTTCCGGATAGCGTTTCAGCCAATTTTCCCACAACGAAATGAGCGATTCTGACGTACGCCTGGAACGGTCAGATTTGTTGAAAACGTAGGCCCCGGATTCGTAGAATTCGCTGGCGGCGGGGTCCAGGTTAATCGCAATGTCGTATCCGGGTTTATACCCAGCCTTCTGGATTGCCGAGCATAGCAATTCCATGGCTTCTTCGTTAGATTTCAACTTTGGCGCAAACCCTCCCTCGTCACCCACGCCTGTCCCGTAGCCCTTGCCTTTAAGAATCTCCTTCAAAGTGTAAAAAACTTCTGACGCAGCCTGCAGCGCTTCCGCAAAAGTAGGAAGCCCGACCGGGACGATCATGAATTCCTGAATGTCAACGTTGTTGTCGGCATGCCGGCCGCCATTCAGGACGTTGAACATCGGCACCGGCAACAGGTAGCTTTCACGCTGGAAAAGATGCCGGTATAGCGGCAACCCATTCTCCGCTGCGCACGCCTTCGCAAAGCCAACAGATACGCCGAGAATGGTATTTGCGCCGAGACGGCCCTTGTCAGGCGTCCCGTCCAAGGCGATTAGCTTGGCGTCAAGGGCGGTTTGAGCGCCCTCAAATCCGCGGAAGGCTTGCTGAAGCTCTCCCACGACGTTCGCAACCGCCTTTTGGACCCCCTTGCCGCCATATCTTTTTCTGTCACCGTCCCGGAGCTCAACTGCCTCATGCTTGCCCGTTGAAGCGCCCGACGGCACTTTCGCAACCCCTGCGGCTCCGCTGGCCAGATGGACCAAGACCTGAAGGGTCGGGTTGCCGCGTGAGTCGAGTATTTCCAGAGCATCAAGCTTGCTGATCCTGCCCATTAATCACTCTCCCTCCTTACGGAAATATGTGCTGGTGGAATTTCCCCCATGCGCAGGATCGCGCTGAGTTCGTCCCGCAAGGCTGCCTCAATAGGCAGCGCCTGAACTTTGCCGATCGTGGTTTCGACGGGATATGGATAAGATTTCAGCTCGATCCTCCCGTCCTCCCACACGGCGTAGCAGGCTTCGGGGCTTCCCGTCTTGGGCTGGCCTAGACTGCCGGGATTCACCACGATGCGGCCGCCGAACGTTCGCACCGCCGGAACATGGGTATGACCCACAAGAACAATGCCGGCCGAGAGATTCTCAGTCTCCCCCACCCACCGGTGCGAATCGGCTTCACAATAACCGTACAATGGGTCCGACGGAACCGCATGGCACAGGTAAAAGCGAGTGCTCTCTCGCTGAATCTGAAGTTGCATAGGCAGGCCGCGCAGAAAGTGCTTCTCACCAAACGTCAGAACGGAATCGGTGAAGCGCCTCGTGGCTTCAGCCATTTCCTGGAAACGGGGAGAGCATTTCGGGTCCTCCCTGAAGCCGATAGCATGGTCATGGTTTCCCCGGACGGCGACAGAGGCCTTGGACTTGACATATTCGATCACCGCCGCTGGCTCCGGCCCATAATTCACAAGGTCTCCGAGAACCCAAAGCTCGTCGTAAGTTTCATTAAGCGCGGACAAAGCCTCAAAGTTTCCATGAATGTCTGAGATAATTGCAATTTTCATGATTATTCCCTGACTATTTCGATTTCACATCCGTCGCGGCAGCCGTCTCGTGCCGCCGATAGAGGATCACATGGACCTTTTCTAGCGTAATCACGCCGCTGTCCGTCATCTCATCCAGGCGTGGAATGACCTTTTGAATGCGCTCAGCATAATCGATGACCTCAATAATAATGGGCAGGTCGTACGCCAAACGAAGAATGTTTCCTGTGTGATAGTGGTGATGTCCCCCAAATCCAGCCACGCCGCGAAGTACGGTGGCGCCGTAGAAGCCTTCGTGACGAAGAAGCTCGATGATGGCATGGTAGAGAGCTTTTCCCTGGTACTTGTGGTCCTCGCCGATGTGAATCCGCATGAGAGTGCGGTCGCCTTCAAAACGTTCGTGTTCCATGTGTTCCATAAGGCCTCCCCGATATGTCTAACCCCGCTCCCTTCGTCTTTGTAGCCCTGGATCATGCCAGGAGAAAAAGGCTTAAGAGAGCGTATTGCCCAGCCGCATGCCTCCCAGCATGGCAAGCACTCCGATAACAAGACTCACGGCGACGTAAACCGTGGCTCTTGCCCACTCGCCGTCCTGCATAAAGTGGGCCGTCTCCCATTCAAACGTGGAAAAGGTGGTGTACGCTCCAAAAAACCCCACCGTGATACCGATACGCCAGTCGGGTGGAATGGAGACGTGGTTCAAAGCATATTCTCCGATCAGCCCCAAGAAGAAACAGCCAGTCAGGTTGACCACCAATGTCCCGTAAGGGAAATTGGGTCCTGTTTGCTCCTGCACCAGCCCTTGCATCCAATAGCGGGTTAGTGTCCCCGCTACTCCAAACACGCACAAAAGAATGATTCGCAAAACACCTCACCTTTCTGCACAACTCTACGGCCAACAAAAAAACTCCTGGCCGCATGGTTGCTGCCAGGAGTCATTAGCCCGATTAAAGGGCGGTTAAGGCGAACTCCTTCGCCTTTCATTGTTGATCTAAAACGGCGCAAAAAAGCTCAGCACCGTTCCACACCAGCACATCAAGCTGTGGAAGTATACTTTACGTCTTTGGGCCGGTAGAGGATGACGTGCGCCTTTTCGAGCGTAATCAGGCCGCCCCCAATCATTTCATCCAGCCGGGGAAGAATCTTCTCGATACGCTCAGCGTATTCGACCACCTCGATGATGATCGGCAATTCTTGAGCCAGGCGAAGAATCTTCTCCGTATGGTAGTGGTAGTGACCGCCGAACCCGGCAATTCCGCGAAGCACCGTTGCCCCTGCAAATTGCTCCTGGCGGAAAAGGTCCACGATCGCCTGGGACAGAAGTTTTCCGTGCCACTTGTCCGATTCACCAATGTGGATCCGCATCAGAGTCCTGTCACCTTCGAATCGCTGGTGCTCCATAAAGCCTCCTTGTTGCCTTCGGCTCCGGGTGCGTGCCGAGGTCGCGGGAGGGAAGCGGCGGAGGTGCGTCGCGCCGGGGAACTTCCGCTTGCGAGGCGCTCAAAAAAAGAAAAAACTCCTGAGCGCCTTTCGGCCGCCAGGAGTTATCAACCCGTTTGCCGGGTGGTTTCGGGCGAACTCCATCACCCTCTACGCAATAAATCTACCACAAATCCGTTGCCGAATCGAAACTGTTGTGTTTGGATGCTTGGACGGTTCGAACAGGATATCTTCACCAATTTCACCATCTGGTGTTATACTCTAAAGTATGAAGCGAGCTACTGTCACCATTCCCGATGACCTGGCCAAGGCAGTGGAAAGCTATGTCCGGGCTCAAGACGCGCCGCCTCCACTGACGGCAGTCGTACAGGCTGCTCTGCGGCAGTACCTGACCGAACGCGGCTATTTGCGGGCGGGAAGACCGCTCCGCATCAATCCGGCAGCGAGCGGCAGCGGCCGCAGTGACGTGAGTCAGGCGCACGACCGCTACCTGGCAGCTCGATGAAAGCCGCGGTCCTCGCTGATACTGGGCCGCTCTATGCCGCCGTCGATCCAGACGACGCTTACCACGAGCGATCCCAACGAGAGTTGAAACGGCACACTCGCGACCGGCGCGATGTAGTCATCGCGTATCCGACGCTTCTGGAAGCCTACACGTTGGTGCTATATCGGTTAGGCGACCCTATTGCTTCGAATTGGCTAAACGAAATCCTGTCCGGCGCCGCCTTGGTCAACCCCACTCCCGATGACTATCGCGAGGCTGTTAACAAGGTTCTAGCATTTGCAGACCAGCGGATCACATTATTCGACGCAACCGTGGCGGTTTTAGCAGCCCATCTGGAAATCGAGGTTTGGACCTACGACCATCACTTCGACGTGATGCGCACGGCTGTATGGCGGTGACCTACATTCTCCAACTTGAGCTTCCCAGCAGAGGAATAATTGCTTATTTCTATCCCGAGCAGGTACCTTTTCTCCGGATGCAGGAAGCGTGTGACATCTTTTCCAAAGGCGGGGGGGAATTCAGATCCGAATTTACGGAACCAACATCGCTCCCAGCAGCAGGAGAACACTCAGGATTCCCTGAACAAGAGCCAGAATGGGCGAACGGGAAAAGACATGCCAGGCGCTCCAGGCATTAATCCCCGCCAGAATTAGCAGAATGAGGTGCGCGAGTGCTGGATGGTTATGGATCCATTTCTCCAGGTTACTCAATGGATTTCTCCTGAACAGGGCAGCAAGCGTGAAGAGTATTGGTGGGATTCTGGCCCAATTCATGTTTTCGGTGAGGTGCGACTCCGAAGGACAGTGGACGCGGACAATGAGTTCAGACCAGGAAGCAGCCTGAATACTCAGGAGGGCCCTCCGTCCGTTCACCAACGGCAGTGAAGAAGATCCGGCGGAGAGAGAATTGGTGCTTCTGGCCTTTTGGCTGCTTGCAGTTCCCCCGCCGCGCCAGCCCCGGTAGGTGGCTGAACAATCCATGACAATAGACCTTGCACGATGCGGGCTCAGCGGCGCAGGAATGTTTTGAGATTTACTGGTTTCGTTGCACCCCAGCGACGGAAGTGTTTGCGGAGGGCATTCCAGCTCCTTCAAAACAGAGGAAGCTGATCTGCAGCAAACGAAGCAGCAGGAGCCGTTCTGCGTGCGGCACGTTTGCGGCCTGATGAAGCGGCTAGCGATGCGCCGAACAGAAGTAACTGATTGACGGCGGCGGGCAGGGGTTCTTGAGGAAGAAGCAGAATGTTGGGCGTCGGCTCTGGCTTAGACCCCGCTTCAACAATGGCCGGCGCTGCGTGCGCCAGTGCTGAATGTTGGTGTTGAATTGCGCGCCAGACGAGCTCGGCGTTTTCACCAATCCCCTTTTGGGTCACCAGCTCGCGCGCCATGGCCATGAGCAGATCGTCGTCCTCACCCGCTGCTTGCAACCCCTCGGCCGAAAACTTCCCCTCCATCCCCATTGCCACCAGGAGCTTCCGCCCCATCAAACGCAGGCAGGTCTCCTGCGCTGTCCGGGCATATGCAAAATACTTGACGGTCACTTCCTCGGTCTGCCCGATGCGCCAGGAACGCCGGCTCGCCTGCCGCAGCGTATAGAGCGAGTAGCCGGTTTCCCAGAACATGAGGTCGCGGAATTCCAAAAGATCAAGTCCGAGGCTGACGAGCTTTGGATGGGCAATGACCACCTGCACTCCCTGCCGTGACTGCCGCTCGTACCAGCCTTCCCTCAGCTCCGGCTTAACGTCGCTCGTCAGGACAGCCACGCGAACGCCCTCGCGCTGGAGGATGCGTTCCAGCCGCCGGGTCACATCGCGCGTCCGAGTGTAAACCGCAAACACATGCACCTTACGGCCACGATTGAGGCTCGACCGGATTTCTTCGAGCAGTTTCCGCTCCTTCGCGTACAGCACACTTTCATCGAGGTCTTCCGGCTCGGCAATCACAAAACGTTCCCGCCTGCCGGTCTCAGGATCGTATTCGGATCCATAAAGCGTGCCCAGGCCGAAGGGCCGGTCGGGATACAGTAGTAGGGCGTTCATCCCAACGCTGATGACGGAAGAATTGCCGCGATGCTCCTTGAGCGCGCGCTTGATTGCTTCCTCCAACCTTTCGTAAGCCTCCCGCAGCGCCTCGTCCATTTCGACCCGCACCACCTCCTCCCGGTAGGGCGGCAACACGTGGGCGATATCTTCGAGGGAAAGAAACGCCGCCATCGGCATCAGGAAATCGCCAAACAGTTGCGGCGAGGCTCCGGGCCGCCGGCGCACCCGCCGCGTTACTTTAGCTTCCGAGCAGGCATTCTCAGCCGGTTCGATGGTGGTGATGGTTTCGAGCAGGCCGTAAGTTTCCATAAACGGCCGGACGCCTTCGCCATGCTCGAATCCATGTTCCAGCATGTTGGCCGGGTCGGTGCGAAACAGGATGTTGTAGACATCGTCGGCGTAGCCGCCAAGGATGGTGCCGGTGAGGATGATGAGCTTCTTAGCGCAACTGGCGAGTGTTCCCAGCGCATTTCCTTGTGCGGTATCGCCGCCCTTCAGCTCATGCACTTCGTCGGCGATACCAAAATCGAAAAAGTTCGGGAGGTACCGCCCGATAAATTCGATGACGGCATAGCGCCGCACTTTGGAACGGTCGGCCTGCCAGAGCGGGCTGAACAGCTTCCGGCGGACCTCATGATGATTTTCCTCCGTCTCGTCCCCTGGTCCAATCCACTCGCTCAAACGAACCTTCTTGAAATCAGAGGAGAGCAACCAATCGGCGTCCTCTCCGGCGTAGACGGGCCGTCCGGAATCGGGGTTCACGACGCTACCCTGGTATCGGCCCGACCGGGCGATGTTGTAAGCATGCCGCCAGAAGAAACTGAGTTTGGCGGTCTCTTTCGAGACCACAAATATCGCCGGGCCTGGACACAGAGCGTTCCACCGCGCGCGGGCGCTGGAATAGTTCTTGCGCAGCCGCAGGTCAGTCAGCGTTGTCTTCAGGCCTTCACGCACAATGCGACCGTTGCGAAGCCGGAATTCTTGAATGCCGTTCGAGCTGGTGGAACGCCTGTCGCGGAGACCCTCGATCAAGAACGCTCGCAGGTGAGGGATGGTTTTGAGGCTTTCTCTCAGCCACTTCTGCGTCAGGTGGCTCGGAACCATGACCAGCGCGGCAAAGGGGCCGCCGCTGGCAGCAACATAGACGCTGGCGAGGGAAATGAGCGTCTTGCCCGTGCCGCATTCCGCCACGACGGCGGCTGAGTGCGCGTGGGCAAGCCGTTCTACGACACCCATAATGGCGAGGTTTTGTCCGGGGTACGGCCTGCGCAGCAGGTGCGCGAGCAGCGGCGACGGCGGCTCCTGTGGGCCGTGCAAAGGCGGAAACGATTCCAGGATTCGCTCTCCAAGCTCGTTGGAAAATGTGCGCAAGTAGGCGTCGATTGTGGCAGGTGGCTCCATGGGCTGAACATCTCCTCGGTGAATTTGATCTAAAAAGATTGATCAGGGAAAGGGGGCTAATGTGTGGCAGGCCACTTTACGACGTTGCCTTGGCGGTCTAAGGTAAACACGGGCAGTCGGTCTGCGGCCCTCTTCGCCTCCGAAGGCCTAACGCACGATAATCTGCCGACGGTCTCAACGAGGGCAGACAGCAGAGGATCATGTTTGGAAGACAATGCTACGATGGGATCGAACTGCCAGGGTTGCGTAAATTGGTTACCCGTTCAGTGGCAGCTTCTGTGGCTGCGAGATGTTCCGGGTTGAGGAAACTCGCCATTGAGGGCCAGAGGATGGGGCCGTTGGTTTCCGGGAATTTGATAACCCCGCGCCGGAGGCCGCGCGAGATCCAGCTTAGGAATTTGCCTTTCGTCCCGGTAATCAGCACCGGGGAGCAGCCGATTCCGGCGAGCGGAGTAATCGCCCGGCGCCGCCTCAGTTCGCTCATAAACCATTCGGCCCAGTCGGGCACAACCGGCAAGCCAAAACGTTCTGACAATCGGTAAAGGACAAACACCGGATCGTCGTCGCAAAGAACCGTGCGGTTGCTTTCGACCGCCGCGCCCAGGCGTGTCCCGGCGAGCTCAGCGGAAACCGCCACCAGGTGCCTCACCGGGCGCTTTAGACCAGGAACGCTGAGGCTTCCACGGAAGCACTCAGCCTTCTCACCCAGGCTGAAATCCAGAACTCCAGCAAAGCCGGGACCCGCAACTTTGAAAGGCTGGTTTTGTTGCACGGCTGCCCATACGGCGCCGACATCCGAATCCCCGCCGAGGACTGAGAGCAGGTGGAACTGCCCTTCGCGGCCATCATCCGCAACCTCAGCAATCATGCGGTCGAGACGCAACCGGACGCGCGCCGTCGTGTCCTTC
>DATKST010000090.1:0-39387 GCA_035531475.1 Terriglobia bacterium | reverse complement strand
GCCGTGAACTTGCGGGCGAAGCCCGCCGTGGACTGCGGTAGCGGCAGCTACCGCCTTCTCTCGTAAGCGGCGAGCAAAGAGTAGACATCACCCACCCGAGCACTGAGCGCCTGTAAAGAATTAAGTGGGACAGGATACTAGACCCCGTGCCTTGTCCCTTCACCGGGGAATCGCCGAAAATCTCTGGCAATTCAAGGCCGGAATCCATGTCCTGCCCGCGCGTCGCAACATGGACCCGCCTGCAACGGGAAGACAGCACATGGAGGAAGTGGCAATGACAGTCAGTTTTGCCGGGGAATGCCGATTTGAACGGTAGTGACCGGGTTCAATCCCTTTCGGGGTGGGTTCCCGTTGTGATTCCTGTTGTCCCCGATGAGCAGAATTTGCGAAAAACAGAAGATGTTAAGGAACAAACCCGAATTCCATTGAAAACAAAGGACGACTCGAGGAGAAAATCCATTCAAAGCCAATAGTAAAGCCATTCGGAAAATGATTAACCATTGTATTATGTGTAAGTTACTCGGAATTTAAGAGAAACTCCAAACAACACATGTAGAATCAACTGGTTACAGAATCCTGAGACACTCAGTTGGATTTTTGGGAGCTTTTGGCGCGTTAGGAACCATGCCATGGCGGTCCTCGAAGTGGAGATTGTGCAAAATCCGAGGCCAGTGCCAGGGCTCGTGGTTGTTCAACTCCACAGCCGGTCCCAGGAATGTTCGTTATCCCATTGGGTCGTCGGCTCAAAGTACCCTGTTCCGGGTTTCAGATGCTGCCTCACCACATCCTCGTTCAGCGTGACGCCGAGGCCGGGCTGGTCCGGAACGGTGATGTAACCCTTGTTAACGATGGGTTTTTCGATGCCTTCCACCAGGTCCTGCCACCAGGGAACATCCAGCGAATGATTTTCAAGGGCCAGGAAGTTCCGTGTTGCGGCGGCGCAGTGGACACTCGCCATGCAGCTCACGGGTGTACCCGCCATGTGCATGGCCATGGAAACGCCATGCCGGAAAGCCATGTCTCCGATCCGGTGCGTGCGAAGGATTCCACCGGAAGTGGCAAGGTCCGGATGAATCTTGCTCACGGCGTGGTTCGAGCAAAGTATCTCAAAATCTTCCTCCCGGTAGATATCTTCACCGGTAAGCGTCGGAGTGGGGCTTTCTTCGGTGATGTGTTTCAAAAGATCGGTGTAATACCAGGGGATTACGTCCTCAATCCAGGCAAGGTTGTATTTTTCATAAGCGCGGCCCAGTCGAATGCAGGAATTCACGCCGATGTGTCCAAGGTGGTCCATGGAAAGCGGGATTTCCATGCCCACCGCTTCTCGCACCGCGGCTACGAACTCGCTGAGTTTTTCGATTCCCTTGTCCGTAACTTCCGTGGCCACAAACGGATGCGGTTGGAAATTCTTCTCCCACCGGCTCAGCCCGGAGGGTTGAGTCACGCAGCCAGATATATCCTCGATCAGGTTGATTCCCAGATCCATTTTGAGCCAGGTCAATCCCATCTCTTCTTTGCGGGCCTTTTCGCGTTGCGCGTAGACCTTGGGATCTTTGGACTCGGTGGTGTCCGCGTAAATTCTGATCTGGTCACGCCATTTGCCGCCCAGCATCTGGTAGATGGGCACGCCATAGACTTTTCCGGCGATGTCCCACAGCGCCATCTCGATGGAAACCACGCCGCCGGCTTGGCGCGCATCGCCGCCGAATTGCTTGATCTTTTGAAATACAAAGTCGATGTTGAGCGGATTCTCGCCCAGGATGCGGCTCTTGAGCATCAGGGCATAAGTAGGACTGGCCCCGTCTCGTACCTCGCCCAAACCATAGACGCCCTGGTTGGTATCGATGCGAATGATGGGGCACGGACTCGGCCCCGGCTTCACCACCGTCGCCACGCGCAAGTCCGTAATCTTCAGTGTTGACGGGCTGGAATGGGTATTGACGTTACGGATTTCAGCCGCTTGCGAAGCGTCGGCATCCCACAGCGCTCCACCCAACACTGCCGCCGAGGTTTTCAGAACATTGCGCCGGTCCACCATGAACTTATTCCGCTTGGCCATCGATCGACTTCCTCCCTTCAGGCGGTTTTCTGTTGTCGCGCCCCGCACTGATCCAATCGCCGCAAAGCGCGGTAACGCACTCTGTCTGTATCAGCCGCGGGGTGGCCCCTGCGGGGAATTCCGCGCAAGGCCGCAGTTCCCCGGCCATGCCCTCAGTGTTCTTTCATTTGCACTTTTGATCCTTGTGAGGCGGCCCAATGGTTGAATTCCTCGATCATCGCATGAGTCCACCTGCCGTCAATCTCTCCAGGCGTATATTTCTGTTCGCGCAGCATCAAGTGGCCCCAGTCATCAATCAGATGGGTTAATTCCGCCCGGTCGGCCACTGGCTCGCAGAGTTGGGGCGGGATAAAGGTGATCCCCTCGGGATCCGTCACCGCAACGTCACCCGGCATAACGGTAGCGTGGCCAATGCGGATGGGAACGTTAATGCCCATCAGCATCACGTTCCTCAGCGCCGAAGGATCAAACCCACGAACATACACCTGAAAGCCGTGAATCTCCTCCATTCCTGTTTCGTCGCGGATGGAACCATCCACAATCAAGCCGGTCCCACTCTTGGTGTAAATCGAAGTGCCCAGATTGTCGCCGGCAAATGTCCCATCTTTGATCTTTCCAAAAAGGTCAACCACCAGGATGTCTCCGGGCTTCAGCGTGTCAATCACCCAGGAGTTTTGCGCTCCAATGCGCTGTTCCTCCTTTCCATGCTCATTGATCACCGCGTTGACGTCCGGACGGAATGGCATGAAAACCGCCGTGACCACTCTTCCCACCAGGCGGGGGCCGGGATTCACCACTTTCCATCCGCCCTCAAACTGATTCGGGTATCCCGATCTCTGGAGCACGCCCCAGGCTTCCTCGGCGTCCACCGTTTCCAATCGCTTCAGCAGCGCATCGGAGATTTTGGGGCGGCCGTCGGGAAACCGCTCGCCCTTCCAGGCACGGGTCAGGTCGAGGAGCTGGGTTTTGGAGAACATGCCGATTTGTCCGTAAGACGGGACCGTCAAGGCGACGCTCAGCATGAGCACACCGACGGCCGCAACCAAAGCTTTCATCATCGTTCCTCCCATGGGGATGGCCTAGTGCTGCGTTTCGTAAGTTCACTAACATATTCTCGCACCCCCTCACCCGGCGCTGCGCGCCACCCTCTCCCCGCTTGCGGGGAGAGGGGCTGGGGGTGAGAGGGTGTTGAATACCATTGCAAGAACACGTCACCGTGATTGCGAATGTCGGGGCACAATTACATCCGCGCCCTGACGGTCCACTATACACCCAAGAGCGGCAGTTGGAGGAGACAAGCGAAGATATGGAGGTGGATCAGTTTGGCTCTCGGTGCGGCGAGTTTACCTCGCCAACTGGCGGCATAAAGCCGCCCCACCATCCAAACTGACCCGCTACCGAAGATTGAGATCGGTTCAAGCTGCGTGAGCTCGATTCCTCTGCGATTAATTTGCCTTACATTGATTTCCGTGTTTGCCGTGCAGGCCCTCAGCACACGTTGGAAGACGGGGATCGGCTCCCGCCTCAAGCAATCGGGAATGTTCTGGACGGTGCGCGTAGCCAGCGCCAGCCCGGCCTGGCGTTGCGGGTGTCTGAGTGCCCGGTTTGAGGAGTCCCGGGATGCGCGTAGAGCTTAAGTTCCACTTCCAAGTCGCGCCCCGGGGGAAGTGGGCAAAGAATCCGGGCTACGGCGAATGTTTGATTGCGGCGAATCGTATGCTGAGTCCCAACTTCCACAGGTCGGAGATAAAAAGCAGTAGCAACACGGGTCCCGTAACCAGCACGTTATGGTTGTAAGCCAATGCCTGTCCGAATTGACCGTGGAAGAGTGCAGAGAGGGCACGAGTGGACCCGCAGGCGGGACAGCGGGCCATGTGGAAGAGATGGCTCCAGAGGCAGAGGTCGGGGCCACGCTCCAGGGCCCTCGGAGGCAAAAGGGAAAGAATCGCAATCGACGTTGCGAGAACGGCCAGACGCGGAATTCCTTTCGCAAACGGCTCCATCCATCAGACCTGCCGGGGAAAATTGCCCTGGGCATCTGAAAGTTTATTAAAGGCGATCAGGACGTGGTCCACCAGCGACCAGATGCCGCAACCACCCAGGGTGACCAGCTTCAAAATTCCCAATCCCGTTTGGCCAAGGTAGAATCGGTCAACCCCGAGAAATCCCAGAAAAATGGAAAGGAGCATGAGGGTGGACCACTCAACATTGCCAACCGGCGCAGACTGGGCTTTTCTCAGCGGCTGGCCCTGCGCGTCATTCACCTTACCCAAGACCACCAGAATCAAATCCACGAGCGCCCAAATCCCCAGTCCGCCCAGGGTGAGGAGTTTGGCCACACCCAGCCCAACGTAGCCCAGGTAGAAGCGATCCGCGCCAAAAATGCCAAGAAAAAGCGAGAACAGGACCGTCACGCCCAGATCTTTTGTGCCAGCCGCCACACCTTGCGGGGAGCCACATTGTGAACAAACCTGAGAACCGGAACTGACTGTGGCGCCACAGTTCCGGCAGAATTGGCCAGCAGGAATGGTGGGATTTCCGCACGACGTGCAAAACTGCGCATCCTGGGCAAGCGGTTGTCCGCAACTCCGGCAATTCATATTTCCTCCAAGCGTAGGACGGATAAGGACCTGCTAAAACAGGGTCTGGACATGTATAGGGGAAGAATCCTATGAAGTCAAGCACTCTTGTGGACTTGCCACACGCCGCTTTCACAGGTGCAGGAGTTTGAGATCGTTGGGGAAGAACGTGCTGACGATCCAAATCAGCGAAAGGACAACCATGATGACACAGGTGGCCCATGCTATGGCGTTGAAGAGGCGGGTGTTCCGGTAGTTGCCCATCAGGTCTTGGCGATTCACCAGCCTCAGCATGAAGATCAGCACAAACGGCAGCAGAATGCCGTTGATAACTTGTGAAATTAGAATGATGGGGACCTGTGCCGAGGCCCTAAGCACGATGACGGCCAGCGCGCCAAATACGATCAAACCGGTATAGAGCGAATAAAAGGCCGGCGCTTCGCCCACACGCTTTCCGATGCCGGATTCCAGGCCCAGCCCCTCGCAGACGTAGTAAGCGGTAGCCAGCGGCAGGATGCTGGCAGAAAATAGCGAAGCGTTGCACAGACCAAAGGCAAACAGCGCGCTTGCCGCCCGCCCCGCCAGAGGCCGAAGCGCGATCGCCGCATCCCCTGCATCCTGAATATTGCGGTGACCGGTGACATAAATCGTGGCGGCGCAAGCGACGATAATGAAGAAGGCCACAACGTCCGTTATGACGCAGCCGATGATGACGTCCCACCTCGACTGCACGTAATTCTGCGCTTTGATTCCTTTCTCCACCACCGCCGACTGGAGGTAGAACTGCATCCAGGGCGCGATGGTTGTTCCCACCAGACCGAGAATCATGAAGAGATAGCCGGAACTGAAATGGAAAGATGGGACGAAGGTCCGCTGCACGGCCCGAGACCAGTTGGGATGAGCCAAGAAGCAAGAGACCGGGTAGGCGATGTAAAAGAGGCAGGCAATCAGAAAAATCTTTTCAACCTGGCGATAGGTCCCTCGCACCACCAGCGCCCACACGATGAGGGCTCCCAATGGCACGGCGATGTAGCGGGTGACGCCCAGCACGCCCATGCCAGAGGCGAGGCCGGCAAACTCCGAAATGGTATTTCCCAAGTCCGCGGCCAGCAGAAACAGCATCAGGATAAATGTCGTCCGGAATCCAAACTCCTCCCGGATCAGGTCCGCCAGACCCTTGCCCGTGACCACGCCCATCCTGGCCACCATTTCTTGAACGACGATGAGCGCGATGGTGATCGGGATCAGGGTCCAGAGCAGGGAATAGCCGTAGGTGGCGCCGGCCTGCGAATAAGTGAGGATGCCGCCGGCATCGTTGTCCACATTAGCCGTAATGATACCGGGGCCGACCACGGCAAGGAAGATCAGCAGATTATACTTTAAGCTTTTAAGACGCTTGCGGTCGAGCACGATGGTCTTGTTCGCTCCGGGAAAATCTAGAGTAATGGGGGTACGCCGCACGGCTAACCCCAATACTGTTCATTTAAGGTCCGTTGGAGAATAATTGCACCTCGTTGAATCCGGGCCCCTCACCCAGCGCTTCGCGGCATCCTCTCCCCGCTTGCGAGGAGAGGGCCGGGGTGAAGGGGAACGCGACGACCCTGCCATCAAAATCATGAGGTTCATCCTAACTGAACAGTATTGCGGCTAAGTCTGTTAGTTTCCACCTGGCATGTTACGGCAGGGTTACGAATCCGCGTTTCCGGAGCAGTAACAAGGTGCACCGTTTATTTCGCTAATCCATTGCCAGAGAGCCGAAGGTGGGTTCTCGCCGAAGGCTGCCGGATCCGTTTACCTTCGCTTTACCACCAGCTCCAGCACATCGTCGGCGGTCACGACTCCTAATAGATGCCGGGCCTCATCCAGCACCGGAAGGGCCACCAGGTTGTACTTGTGGAACAAATCAATCACTTCTTTATCGCCCGCGTGCGACAGCACGGAAATCAAAGGGTCAAGGACCAACTCTTTCAGCGGTGTTGCTGAGTCGGCGAGCACGATGCGAGCCAGAGGAACCGCGCCGGCCCAGGTATTTTCTGCGCCCACCAGAAATATTTCGTGGACGGTTTCGGGCGGACCCTCGAAGTCTTTCAAGGCTTGAATGGCCTGATCCAGCGTCGCGGATTCAGGGACATGTACAAATTCCGTAGTCATCAGGGCGCCCGCGGTTTTCTCTTCGAACCCCAGCAGTTCGCGCACTTCCTTGGCCTCGTCCTTCTCCATTCCGGCCAGCACTTCGGCCGAAGTCTCTGGCGGCATTTCCTGAAGTACGTCTGCGGCTTCGTCCGGAGCCATTTCCTCCACAATATCGGCGGCCTTCTCCGCCGGAATGCTT
Source organism: Terriglobia bacterium (assembly GCA_035531475.1). Classification (GTDB taxonomy): domain Bacteria; phylum Acidobacteriota; class Terriglobia; order UBA7540; family UBA7540; genus CALCEB01. The sequence continues at coordinate 32,417 of DATKST010000090.1, read as the reverse complement.
TCCAGCAACACGGCCTGCATATGCGTGGGAATCTCGGAAATGGCTTGGGCGGCAGTTTCGTCATCGAGAGATTCAATCACCGCCTTCTGCTCGTCGCGGCTCAGTTCCTCCAGAATGTCGGCAATGTCCGCCGGGTGAAGCTCGGCAAGCCGGTCAAAGGAAATTCGCAGCTTCACACGCCGGGCCGGGTCCGGCTCAATCAGGTTGACGAATTGCCAGGGAATGGTTTTGGAAGGAAACAGGCTGGTGAAAGCGCGAATCCGGTGTTTGGCCATCATGCCTTGCAAAAGCCTTCGCAGGGCAGCAGCCAAGCCAATGTTGGCCGCCACCACCCGCAGCTCGGTGTGGCCATTGGTGGGCTGAATGTCAAAATCCACGTCATTCACCCGCACCACTTTGCGGTGGTTGACGTCGATGATTTGCTGGTCCAGCACGTCTTTCTTAATAGACATCAGCGACTCGTCCAGGGAGTAACAGCGAATGCCATCGCTTGGGACAGTGGTTTGCGCCGCCCGGATGGATAGGGATTGCACTTGCTCGTAGGAGATGCAGAGTTTTTCTTTCTTCAGGGTTCGGACGTGGTAGGCAGCGACGCGCAAGGCATTGTGGGATGGGTCTACGACCAGGTCAATCAGCTTGCCTACGAATTCGCCGCGGACGTCATAGACGGGAAGGTTTTGAAGTTCGGTGAAGTAGATCATGTTGGGCCTCTAGAGGACATACCTGTTAGGGTGGACGGCTCTCGTCTGAAGCCCAGCTAACCAACGACCGGCCTCGGGGTATTAATCCGGCTTCCTGGGACTGTCCATTCATAATTAATTCAGACGACCGCTTTGGGCGGATTCGCTCCAAATCCTGCGCAAGCCGCCACTTGCACCGGGTTACCCGGTTCTTCCGAACCTCTGAGATGAAGCCTCCAGCCCTCCACGTCAAGCCTTTATTCGAGTGGCAATTTTGCCTAACGAAGTGCCAGCCTGATGATCGGTCGTCCGTTGGCTCTTTCGAGCACACAACCACCATGTGTCTTATGACTTGGTGTCTGGCGGTTTGTCAAGAAAAAAGCCGCACCTCGCCCAATTATTCGCTGCCGGTTAAAGACACGGGTCACGCCTCCAGGCGGTGCTTGCGGGGCCGCTTGTTGTAATCCAGAATCTTCTTGCGCACGCGGGTTGATTTGGGCGTGACTTCAACATATTCGTCCTCGGCGATGAATTCAATGGCCTGGTCGAGGCTGAGAGGCCGAACGGGGATCAGCCGGATCGCCTCGTCCGCAACGGATGCTCGCATATTGGTTTGTTTCTTCTCTTTAACGGCGTTTACATCCATATCGTCCCAGCGCGCGTTTTCGCCCACCACCATGCCCTCGTAGACATCCACTCCCGGTCCGACGAGCAGCTCCCCGCGTTCCTGCAGGTTGTAAAGGGCGTAGCCCGTGGTCTTGCCGGGGCGGTCAGCGATCAGCGAGCCGGTGAGCCGCGAAGGAATATCGCCTTGCCAGTCCGCATAGCCGTCGAACAGCGTATTCATCACCGCCGTGCCCCGTGTATCCTTCATGACTTCGCTGCGCAGGCCGATCAACCCGCGTGAGGGAATGGAAAATTCCAGGCGCACCCGGCCGCCTGGCCGGCCTTGTCCCACCATTTTGGTATTCACGCCTTTGCGCGTTCCCATCTTCTGCATGATGGTTCCCACGAATTCGGCGGGGCAATCGATGATCAACTGTTCCATCGGTTCCTGTATCTTGCCATCGACCTCGTGGGTGACGATCTCCGGCTTTCCCACCGCCAGCTCATAGCCTTCGCGCCGCATGGTTTCAATCAGGATGCCCAACTGCAGCTCGCCGCGCCCGAGCACCTTAAACGAATCGGTGCTGTCCATCTCTTCTACCTGCAATGCCACGTTGGTGAGCAGTTCCTTTTCCAGCCGTTCGCGCAAATGGCGCGAGGTGACGTAAGAGCCTTCGCGCCCTGAAAATGGCGAAGTGTTCACGGTAAAGACCATGGAGATCGTGGGCTCATCCACTGGAACATGCACGAGGGCGCGCGGCGTTTCAGCGCTGGTCACGGTTTCGCCAATGGTGATGCCTTCAACCCCGGCGATGGCCACAATTTCCCCCACCCCGGCGTGCTCAATATCGACGCGGTTCAATCCTTCAAAGCCGTAGAGCTTGGTAATGCGGGTTTTTTGCGTGGCGCCGCCGAGCTTGACGATGGCCACTTCATCACCGCGATGAAGGGTACCGGAAAAGATGCGTCCGATGGCGAGCCGGCCGTGATAGTCGCTGTAGTCAAGATTGGCCACCAGGAGCTGCAAGACGTCCGCCGGGTCGCCGGCGGGCGGGGGGATGTGTTTCACGATCGCTTCGAAAAGGGGTTCGAGTGTTTCCGAGGGGTCATCCAGGCCAGTTTTGGCAATCCCCCGCCTGGCATTGGCGTAGATGATGGGAAATTCAAGCTGCTCTTCTGCAGCGTCCAGCTCAATGAAGAGATCGTAGATCTCGTTTAACACTTCCTGCGGGCGGGCATCCGCACGATCGATTTTGTTGACCACGATGATAGGAGGCAGCTTGGCCTCCAGGGCCTTGCGCAGTACGTAGCGAGTTTGAGGCAGCGGACCCTCACTCGCGTCCACCAGCAACAACACGCCGTCCACCAGTTTCAGGGCGCGCTCCACCTCTCCGCCGAAATCCGAGTGGCCCGGCGTGTCCACGATGTTGATCTTCACCTGCTTGTAAAAGATGGCGGTGTTCTTGGCAAGAATGGTGATGCCGCGTTCGCGCTCCAGTTCGTTCGAGTCCATCACGCGCTCCACCACTTCCTGGTTGGCCTTGAAGGCGCCGCTCTGCCAGAGCATGGCGTCCACCAGGGTGGTCTTGCCGTGATCGACGTGCGCGATGATGGCAATGTTGCGAATGGATTCGGTCATAACCTCTCTGTTCTTATTCTGAATTTTAGACGGCCGGCCCTGGATTCCCGGACTGACGCATGTTTCAGGGTAACGCCCACGCACCGCAGAGGATAAAATCCCCAATGAGTGGCGAGGCGAAAGCCCACGACAACCAGGCCGTGCTGTGACCACCCTCAAGCATCTGTGGTCGGGGAGGGGTGACAAGTCCCATCTCCTATGCTAAGGCATAAGATCGAAATCGGAAACACCGGAGTTTGCGGTCTGGCCCCGATTCGTGGGGCATGGCCCCCCGCTATCATGGCAGACGAAAGTGCGGCCCAGGAGGTTGTCGGTGGCCAGGCAAAAGGCTCGCCCCTACCAAAGCCGCGTAACCATGCTTCAAGCCGCAGCATCCAACGGTGGGAAGGCAAACACCGGCTTTCAATAGATGTTAAAAATGGCAGAGTGGTGGGTTTGGTGGTGATGGGTTATACTTTCAGTTCTGCGCCGGACGCGAACCGGGGAATGACAGGCTTCGTCCCGTTGCAGGACAACCTCATGTCTATTTTGCCCCAAAAGTTATCTGAGAAGCCGGAGTCGCTGCTCGTCACTGAAGCCAAGAGTGGAAGTTACGAGGCTTTTGAAGAGTTAGTGAGCCGGTATGAAAAGAAGATCTACCGCCTGGCTCTTCGCCTCACCGGCAACAACGAGGATGCGGAAGACGTTCTGCAAGAAAGCTTCCTGAAGGCCTACGAGCATCTGCCCGATTTCCGGCAGGATTCGCGGTTCTACACCTGGTTGGTGCGCATTACCGTGAACGAGGGTCTGATGCGGTTGCGCAAGCTGCGATCCGACAAGTCGGAACCTTTGGAGGACAAGGTCTCCGACGATGGGCAGATCACGCCGCGCGAATTCCGGGATTGGAAGCCAAATCCCGAAGAGACCATGCAGCAGAAGGAAATGGAAGATCTGCTGCTGAAGGCCGCTCAATCCTTGCCATCCAGTTTGCGCACCGTGTTTTTGCTGCGCGATATGGAAGAACTCTCCACCGAAGAAACCGCCAACCTTTTGAGTCTCACGACGGGAGCCGTCAAGGCGCGCCTTTTCCGTGCCCGGATGCAATTGCGTGAGGAACTGAGCCAAGCTTTGAAACAGGAGTAAAACGTGAAATGCGGTGAAGCATTTAAGGAAATTTCGAAGTACCTGGATGGCGAGCTGGGGGCCGAATTGAAGCAGATTCTTGACGTCCATCTTGTCAAATGTCCTCACTGCAAAGTGGTCTTCGATACGACTCAAAAGACCATCGCCCTTTATTGCGACGGAAAGCTTTTTTCTCTGCCTGCTGGAGTGCGCGACCGTCTGCATGAGGCTCTGAAGAAGAAATGCGCGCAACAATCCACCTGATGAGGCCGGGCCACAACCCGGTTCCTCCGTTCTTCTCTTAAAAATCAAATAGTGCCATCCTTCTCTTCTGCTTTTCGTTCCACCTTGCCTTGACAGGGTTTTCGTAAGCCTCTAAACTGGATAATTTCGAGGTTATGTCTGAGGAAATAAGCCGATCCATGGATAAGAAAAAGTCGGAAATTTACCGGAAAATGTTATTGGAAAAGCAGGAAGAGTTGGCGCGCTTAGTCTCCAAGTCTGATCTGGACGGCCGCCAGGCAGATGAGGAAGGTACCCAGGACATCGCGGACAAGGCTGCAAACTCTTACACCAAGGAATTCCTTTTCCACCAGAGCAACGACCATCGCCAGATTCTGGCAATGGTCAATGATGCACTGCGCCGCATCAAGGAAGGTACCTACGGCTACTGCGTCGAGTGCCAGCAGGAAGTTCAAACCAAGCGGCTTGAGGCTGTTCCGTGGGCGCGGCACTGCCTGGAGTGCCAGGCGAAGCAAGATGAAGGGCTCCTTTAGCCGGGGAAGCCACCGCTTTGTGGAGGCAGGTCTTCTCTACACTTTTGCGCGGCTCATTCCGGGTTCTGCCATTCCTTCCAAAGGTGCCTGGAAGTTTGCTGAGCGTTCTGTTTCCCGGGTTTTGCCTCCATTGCGGCCGGGAATTGGAACACAGCGATTGGACGGGCGCTTGCCCCACGTGTTGGGCCAAGCTCAGACCGTGGCCGGGCTTGTCATGCTCCGCTTGTGGCCTTCCGGCCGCTCCGCAATCGGTTCTGAGACCTTCCGGCCTGTGTGACCTGTGCCATCAAGACGCCTATGCGTTTGATTTAGCGCGAAGCCTTACGGTTTATTCCGGCCCGGCACGTACGCTGATTCTGCAACTCAAGTTCCGCCACCGCGAGCGGCTTGCACGGAAGTTGGGAGAGGCACTCGCCGATTCCTTCATGAATGGCCCTTTCCGGCAACTTGTGGACTTTGCCCTCCTGTCAGGCAATGCAAAAGATTCATATCAAGCAAGAGAGGAACCGGTCCTGCTGGTTCCCGTTCCGCTACACGCGGCGCGCCAAAGAGAGCGGGGATTCAACCAGGCGGAACGAATTGCGCAAGGACTCGCAGCGGCAGCCCGCCGGGCAAATTGCCCGGTTCGATTAGAAGTGGATTCGCGCGGTCTGCGTCGGGTCAAGGCAACGCTCCCGCAAAGCGGGTTGGATTTTCAAGCGCGGCAGGAGAACGTCCAAGGCAGCTTTCAGGCAGACAACAAGGATAGCTTCCGGGGAAAGACGGTGATGCTCGTTGACGATGTGATGACCACCGGCGCCACTGCTTCGGCTTGCTCGCGGGAATTGAGAAGGGCAGGCGCACGGAAGGTGGTGGTTTTGACGGTGGCGAGGGCTGCCCCTTGGCTGCCTGAGGTAGCGAACGCCTCCCGTCCTGCTGTTGACGATAAAGGCGCTTGATGAAGATAATGGGAGTTGAGGACTGTGACCTAGAAAAGCGGGCAAGGAGATTGCCGGAAGATTTTCCCTAGCTCTGGATTCTTCTCCTCGCCGCCCGTCTTAAAAAGGCCACTGCTGGGAAACGACGGACCATGCCGGAATCCGACCAACGCGTTTTGCAAACACCGGTGCTGGTGTTGAACGCCTCCTATGAGCCGATCAACGTCACACCCGCCCGGCGCGCGGTGGTGCTCGTGTTCAAAGGTGTTGCCACCACGGAAGAAGAGAATGGCTCGTTCATCCACTCCGCCCGGCACCGGGTGCGGGTTCCGTCCGTCATTCGCTTGCGGGAGTTCCACCGCATTCCCCATCAGACTCGCGCCCTTTCGCGCAAGAATATCCTGCTGCGCGACCGCTACACTTGCCAGTTTTGTGGACGCATCCTGGCGGCCGGCGAATTGACTTTGGATCACATCATTCCGCGCTCGCGCGGCGGACGCACCGACTGGGACAATCTGGTGGCGTCCTGCCACCCTTGCAACAACCGGAAGGGCGACCGCTTGCCTGAAGAAGCTGGGCTCCGGCTCTTGCGGCCCCCTCGCCCCTTTACTATTCATACCAGCCGGCAACTCATGCGATTGATGGGAAAATCCGACGAACGCTGGCGGAAATATCTGTTTTATTGATCTTCCACCCAAGCAGAAATTCCGGTAGCGGGTCTGTTTGCTGTAGCGACGAAAATCTGGCACTGCGAAATTCCTCAGGCTTTTGCGCGCGTTTTTTGTGGTAGTCTATTAAGGTTGTCCGTCGCGGAGAGGTGGCCGAGTGGCTTAAGGCGGCGGTTTGCTAAACCGTTGTACGGCTGAATGGCTGTACCCAGGGTTCGAATCCCTGCCTCTCCGCCAAATGTGTTGTTTCCCTCCTGGCCTCTAATTTCTCTTAACAAGGTGCGTGAAGCCTGTATTATTTTGTTAGGTTGAACGAGCCATGTCCACAAGGCGGCGCCCGCCTTGACGATCCGGTTGAACTCCTCTTGACACAGTTAAGATGTGATGCGATGATGAATCACATGAAGAGTGCGACCGTTCGCGATTTGCGTTACCACTTTCCTGAGATCGAGGCTCGACTGCGCGAGGGCGACGTAATTCAGATCACGAAGCGCAAGCGAGTGATTGCGCGATTGGCTCCGGTGAAACCCCGGCCTTCCCGCACGTACCCTGATTTTCGAGCCATTCAAAGGGAAGTCTTTGGCAGTAAGCGGCTGAAGAGCACCGGGGCCGAACTGGTCTCTGCGGCGCGGGGCAAGTATTGATGAGCGCTTACGCCGATACGAGCTTTCTGGTATCGCTCTACGGCCATGACGCATTGTCCGAAGCGGCGGTGGCAACCGTTGAGAAGCACCGGCCACGATTTTTCCTTACCCCTCTCGGGGAGTTGGAATTCCTCAATGCTGTCGCGCTCGGAGTGTTCCGCAAGGAATGGACGGCTTCTGAAGCGCGTGCGGTCCAAGCGAAATTCCGGGAACATCGGGACACCGGATTTTTTGTGCTCGAAACGCTGCCTGCAACGGTTTGGGGGCTTGCCCAGCGAATGGCACTCAGCAGAGCGCCGCAGCTCGGGGTCCGGACTCTCGACATCCTGCACGTTGCTTCCGCGCTCTTGGTGAAGGCAAAGACTTTCTACTCGTTCGACGACCGCCAGCGAAAGTTGGCCAGGTTGGAAGGACTCCTAGTCCGCTAAGAGAGTACCTGCTTGGACAACGCGCAGAAAGTTATTTGGTATTACTTTGCTAGGTTGAATCAGGCACGGTCACGGCATGGCTTCAGCCATGCTAAATCCCAAGGCAAAGAAAAGCGGCTTTAGCCGCTGACCGACTGAGGGGCTAAAGCTCGAATCTCGGGACCACCGTCAGGGCATGGCTGAAGCCGTGACCTGACGGCGGAACTGCGGCTCGGTGCGCCCTGTCCCCCCAAGCGAATGCTAATGGGCCGCCTGTTGTGAGGCCAATTGGGAAGCAAGGTCGAACTGGCGACGGGCATCTTCGGCGCGACCGGCGGCCTGGAAAGCGCGGGCCAGATGCTGGTGCGCGGCGGCGGATGCAGGCGCTAGGTCTACGGCGCGCTGCAGCAGAGGGATCGCATCCTGGGGGCGGTTCTGATAAAGCAGCAATTGGCCGGTGGCTTCGAGCGCCGGTTCATAGTTTGGATTGAGGGTAGCCGCTTGCCTGAACATGCTCATGGCGTCCGCAATCCGGCCTTGCTTGACATCGATAGCGCCCAGATTGTAAGCGGCAGCGAAATTCCGGGGATCCAGTTTTAAAGTTTGAGCGAGGCTCCTGGCTGCGCCGTCCAAGTCGCCCGTTTGGATTTGGCAAAGGCCCAGGTAGTAATCTCCCATGCTGAATCCGGCGTCTAACTTGAGAGTGGCGCGGAATTTTTCCATTGCCAGCGAATAGTTGTGCAGCTTGTATTCATCAAGGCCTTCCATATAGGTAATGGGAATGGAACGGGATTCCACTCTCCCGGCGCGTCCGAGCTTTTCAAGAGACTGTTGCATGCGGTTGTGCTGGCCGTCAGACATGGCGGCGGAGAACAGCTCATAAACTCCAATGCGGTCTTTTGGATCCGGCAGTTGCTTGCCGCTGGCATCCGCATAAGTGCCCGCTGAAATGGCCACGTACCCGAGTGACCGCAAGCGTTCGAGCAGGGCGGGGTCCGTCAAGTCTTTCTTTGCGGTGGCGTTTCCGGCGGTGGGCGTGTATAAGCGCAAGAAGTCGAACAGCCGGTCGTGCAATTCCCGCCCCGTGGACTGGCGCTGCGCATAGAGATTGCGAAGCTCGCGTGGGTCGGTTCGAAGGTTATAGAGTTCGGGGCGCGGCGCGTCAATATAGTGCAAGCCGTGAAATTCGAAGCTCCTCAACTGGCTCCAATGGAAATGGAGTAACGGCAAATAACTTTCCCCATAGAGATTGGACTGCGATCCGCTGCTCCGTCCCAGAACAAGGCTCAGCAGGCTGCGGCCCTGTACCGTAGGCGGGCTTTGAATGCGCAGCGCCTGAAGAACCGTGGGCATCACGTCCACCAGCGAGACGCCGGGGTTTATGACGGCGGGCTTGGCTCCGGGCATCTTGATGAGCAAAGGAACTTGCAGGGTGGAGTTGTAAACGTAGAACCCATGCGTCTTTTCGCCGTGCTCGCCGAGGCCCTCGCCATGATCGCCGCACAGGACGACGATGGAGTTCGAAAGCCATCCCGCTTTTTCAAGTTCATCCAGAAGGCGGCCCACCTGAGCATCATCGAAGGCGATGGCGCCGTCATAAGGCCGCCCACTGTAGCGGCTGGCAAAGGGTTCGGGTGGCTGGTAGGGGGCATGACAATCGTAAAGGTGGACCCACAACAGAAAGGGCTGATGGGGCAAGGATTTTTCCCGGTCGCGCAGCCAGTTGACCGCAAGATCCGTCACCTGGTCCCCGCGCCGCCTCACTTCATCCATGTCAGCGGCGTCCGGGGCGTTGTAATTGAAATGATCGTAGTAGGTATCAAATCCCTGGTTCAACCCAAAGCGGCTGTCCAGCACCGCCGCGGAAACGAAGGCGGCGGTCTCGTAGCCGCGTGCGTGAAGAACCGTGGCCAGGGTTGGAACGTTGGGCGAGAGCCGGTTGCCGCTGAAGTCGTGCATTCCGGTGGCGATGGGATAGCTTCCCGTAAACAGGCACGCGTGCGCCGGCAGGGTGATGGGCACGGGCGTAAATGCCTGCCTAAAACAAGCCCCGGACTTTGCCAGGCGGTCCATGTTCGGAGTGCGGATTTGCTTGTCACCATAGCAGGCCAGATGATCGGCGCGAAGCGTGTCCACGGTGATGATGACGACGTTGAGTTGGGATGTCGCGGACGGTGAGGCTTGGGTGCGGGTTTGCGCCGGAGTGGCTGTGACGGCTGCCAGTGTCCTGCTGCCGCCGCCAACCCAAGCGAGCAAGGCGAGAATGACTGCTACCCGGGCCGAGGTTGTTGGAGCACTTCTGCGGTTAGAAGGCGGCACAACTTTCCCCAAAGCGGCTGGGCCGAACGTCCCAGGATTCCGCGAACTGTTATTCATATTTCTCATAGCTCACAGATTCGTGTGTGTAGCCCATGCTGGCGAGCACTTGCCGGACTTCCTGCACCATCTGCGGCGCTCCGCACACATAGACGTGAAGCCCCTTCTTCGCAGCCAGGTATTTCTCCACGTGGGCTTGGACGTATCCCCGGTGGCCCGTCCAGCCCGGCTCGGCGCGGCTCAGAGTGGGAACGAAATGGAAATTTGGATTCTCGTGCTCCAAAGCCTCCAACTCTTCGCGGTAAAGGATATCCTCTTCATGACGCACTCCAAATATCAGCCAAGCCTCGCCACCCGCCGGCCGGGCGTGGAACTGTTGGATCATGGCGCGGATGGGAGCAATTCCGGTGCCGGTGGCCACAAACGCCGAAACCGCGTCCGGCGGTTCCCGCAGCTTGAAATAGCCAAAAGGGCCCGTGAACTCAATCGAGTCACCTTCCCGGAGGCCATCCAACCACGCCGTGGCGGGATCGTCCGGCGCTTCCCTCATGCAAAGCTCAAACCGCCGGTCCGGCCGCAGGGCGGAGGCAATGGAATATGCGCGGGCGTAACGATTGCCATTCCACTCCATGTGAATGGAGATAAACTGGCCTGCCGCGAAATGAAAGCCCGCGCCGTCCGAAGTCTCAAGCTCCAGATGTCTAGTCCGGTCGCTCGACTCCCGGGCCTTCTTGAGAATTGCGTGATGAATCTTCTGATTCACTGGACCCGATTAGTGTCCTTCGATGCGCCGCAGGCTTCAAGAGCCCTTGCGCTGCGATATTGATTTTACTTCGTGCCGCGATTTCATGTACAGAGGGTGATTTGCATTCCTCATGCGCCGCTGAAAAAGCCTCTGGATGGGTCCATTCCGATGGCCGCAGAACGCAGGCCATTTTGGTGTCATAGCAGGCGGTGATGTCTCAGTTTGAAGTTTTGTGACATGGACCGCCACCGTCATCCCCGCGAAGGCGGGGATCCATGCTCCGGACAACCCCTTTATCGGCACGAGTTCGGAATGCCACTGCGATATTCGGAGTGGATTCCCGCTTCCGCGGGAATGACGATGAAGGAACAAATTGAGTCACTACCAAGCAGGCCGTCAACTTGACTTTGGCAGAAGCACGTCTTATTCTTGCGTCAGTCCGTCAATATCACGAGTATTGGAGGAATTCATGAAAAGCAAGATTGCAGCCGCACTGATGCTCGCCCTTTTTCTTGGGCCGAGGTTGAGCAAAGCTGATTTCAAGTACACGCAGTCTTCCAAAATGACGGGGGGAATGATGGCGGGCGCGATGAAGATGATGAGCCATTTCAGCAAGCAACTTCGGGAGCCCATGGTTTCCACGACGTACTTCAAAGGAAATCGTATGCGCCGGGAGAGCCCTGACGGCACGGTGGAAATCATTGATTTGGCCTCGCAACGCATTATCCAGATCAACACCAAGAAGCAGGCCTATTCGGTGATGACGTTCGAGCAGATGCGTCAGGCGCTTGCCAATATGCAGCAGAAGATGCAACAAGAAATGCATCAACAAAAGGGGCAGCAAAATGTCCAATTACAAATGAAGGTCCATGTGATCCCCACGAATCAAACGCAGCAGCTCCTGGGTCAAGTCGCGCAGGAAATGAAAATTGAGGCCGACATGGTGATGCAGGGACAAGATCCAAACCATCCGGCGGCCGGTCCACAGAGCGCCACCATGCAAATGGGAGTCGATTCCTGGATTGCCCCCCACGTTGCCGGTTATCAGGAAGTCCAGGCATTCTACGTGCAAATGGCGAAGCTCATGAATTGGACTCCGAACATGACTCCCATGATGGATCCCCGGATGTCCAAGGCGATGGTGGACCTGGCGAAAAGTGGGAAGTTGCCCGTTGGACTTCCACTGCTCCAGACGATCAACTTCGGAATGGCGGGCATGCCTCCGGCCGGCAACGGCGCCTCGCCTCAAGCCAATTCAAATTCGCAGAGCCAGGATTCGCAGTCTTCCAATCAGGCGAGCTCGCCGCAGGCTGCGGCGGGAAAGGTGATTGGCGGGATGTTCGGCGGGTTCGGACGTTTCGGCCATAAGAAAAAGCAGCAGGATGACAGCCAAACCAACAACGGCAATTCCCCTCCACCACAAGGCGCTGCCTCCTCTCCGGGGACCGCGAGCCTGATGGAAATGACGGTTCAAGTCACGTCATTCTCATCAGGCTCGGTGGATTCCAGCCTTTTTGAGATCCCGGCGGGCTATAAACAAATTCAGCCGGATCCGAACCGCCCGTTAGGCGGGCCGCGATAACAGGACGTGTCAAGGCAGACTCCTTTCACTTCGCCGATGACCGGCAGGGCACGGTTTTAACCGTGCCCCTTGAGTGCGAGACAAAAGGCGATCGGAATGCCGTTGTTCGGCACAGTTAAAACCGTGCCCTGCCGGTCCAACACTGGAGCTTCATGGAAAATCCAGGTTAAGACTGTGCCCTTTCGGTCTTTGAACAGAACTTCGTGAATAATCCAGGTTAAAGGGTTCACTGGAGAAATCCCGCGTTGAGGGCGCTACTCGCCTTGCTCGGCGCGCTCGCCTGCAGGCAGGAAGAGACTGGCCGCCCCAAATACCCCCACGTTCTGCTGAAGCTTGGCCGGCAGCAACGGAATCTTGGCGGCAAGCTTAGGGTTCAGCGTGTAATGCAGGATGGTTTCGCGGATTTTGTCGAACAGAGGTTTGCCGATGCGGGAGACTCCTCCTCCAATCACGATGGCGCCGGGATCGAGCAGCGTGATCATGCCGCCCAGCCACACGCCAAGATAGAGTCCTGTTTCATCCACAATGGACTTGGCCACAGCGTCACCGGCGCGCGCAGCAGTCTCAATCATCTGCGGCGTAATCAAACTCATCTGTCCTTTGGTCATGTTGCGCAGCAGGCTGGGCGTGGTGAACTCCTGTTCCAGCCGGACGCGGGTGCGCCGCGCCATGCCCGGCCCGGCGGCCAGCGCTTCAATACAACCCAGCGCTCCGCAGCCGCAGCGGTAAGGGCTGTGGAAGTCAATCGAGACGTGGCCACCTTCGCCTGCCACCCCATTCTTGCCGTGGTAGATTTTGCGGTTGATAATGATGCCCGTTCCGATTCCCGTCGAAACCGTGACGTAGAATACATCGCTGTAACCCACCGCGGCGCCGAACAGGACTTCCGCAAGTCCCGCAGCGTTTGCGTCATTTTCCAGGCGCGCTGGAATCTTGAAGAAGTCTTCCACCTTCTTTGCCAGACGCACGTTGTGCCAGCCGGGAAGGTTCGGCGCGCTCATCACCATCCCCTTATGCGGATCGAGAGGTCCAGGAGCGCACAGACCAATTCCTTCGATGTTTTCTTTCCCCCCGGCGTGATGGATGAGCCTTTCAATCACTTTGCGCACTTGCCCCATGCTGGTTTGAAAGCCTTCGCCGGCCTTGGTCGGCAAGATGGTGGTTCTTGCCAGATTACCTTTCCAGTCCAACAGTCCGCCCGCCACTTTGGTTCCGCCGATATCAATGCCGGCAATCCACTTCTTCATCGCATCCTCTCGACAGATCTTCTTTCCGAATGGGTGTTGCCACTTGCGCTTCGCCCGCGGCGGCAAGCCGGATTCCTTCCGGCTCAGATGGAAAAGTATAACCTACACCGGGAGCCTTCGTTGTACGGAATGGTGTGGAGCCTGCGATTCAGAGGAAACGGCAGCAGTCCGTCAGCCCAATCTTCAATCACCACCCCATCGCCATGCCGAATAACGCGCTGTCAAGGCAAAGTAGAAAGTTCCTGTTCTGAGCAAAGTAGAAAGGTCCTGTTTTTGTCTTTCCTTTTGGTCTTGGTTTTTCTGCTTGGGGGGCGCTAACCTCAGTCGCCCTACGGGCTCCGCAGGGCTTCGCTCCGGGCAAGGCCAACGACCAGGAAGAGACAAAAACAACAACCAAGAACAGAGAGAAAAAAAGGGACACTTCTAATGAGATAAGAATGGGGACATTTCTAACGGGGCTTGACAAGTCACGCAGAAAGTCCTTGACGTTCATACACTTATGAGGTAGGATGCACACAGTGAACGTTGCTTCACGGAGACCGTTCCCATGGGCCGATCGACGGTAATAAGGCTTTATCTTGGGAACCGATCCTTGGCCCTGCGGCGGGATCGTTCGAACCGTCCAACCGCCTGTCGAGGAATAGAGCCAGAGCAGTTTGTCAAAAAAACAGTAAAAATACTGGTGCTAGCCTTGTGGAAACGGCCCATCCCGGCGTAGGCGCGCAAATGACGTGCAAGTCATTGAAAATAATAGGATGCAATTTGACACGAGGAATAAACCCATTGCCGAGCGCGAAAAACCCAATAAAAATGCGGATTCCGGCAAAATGAGGCGAAAAAACAATCTTTATTGCCTGTGAAAAAGTATGCAATAAACTGAAAACATGGATAGATACCACGGAACAGACTTAAAGCAAAACTATTTCCAAAGCATTAGAATCCGGCCAACCCATACATAATGCGTAAGTTGCGATAATTTCAGGGGGGAATCCAGGCAACTCCCATAGAATCAATGGGTAAACAGAAGGACTTGGGATTGAATTGGCTTTTCTGCCCAAACAAAGCCAAAAACCGGCATTTGAGGTGGGCGCGGTGAGGAATCCGGACCATGGCCGTGCCGGTAGGCCGGATGGGACTGATGGCCGGGGTAGCAGGGGAAGTCTCGGGGGGCCTCGTCTCATCAAATCACTCTGGAATAGACTGTCCTGACTTCATGCCGATCCACGCGATCTACACTCAATCTCAGGATGACGCAGAAGCGAGGAATTGGCTTGCCTTCCTGCGCCGCCGCGGCCATCCGGCCCTCTACGATCTCAAGATTGAACGAGTCTTCTGGTTGGAGGGCGAGGTTCGAGTGGAAAAACTGTTGCCTTTATTCATCAACCCGGTTCATCAATCCGCTCATTCCAAATCGATGTTTGATCCTGCATCCGGACCCATCCTCGAAATCGCTTACCGCCCTGCCGTGACCGACCCCGAAACCCCGTCCATCCTGGCCGGGGCACGAGCTTTAGGTGAACGGGGCTTGGCCTTTGCCCGTCTCAGCCGCCGCTTTCAGTTTGTAGGAATCGGCCAGGCTGAGGCTCAGCAAATCGCTGAGCGGTTCCTTTTTAACAAAGTGGTAGAGCGGCTGCGCGATCCCAATGAGGCCGTCCACTCTCTGATCCCTTCGGGGACGCCCGATCCCGTGGCAACCATCTCCTTGAAAGAATTGAGCAAAGGCGAATTGCTTCAGCTCTCTCGCCGTCTTTCATGGTACGCGCCGCTTTCACAGTTGAAAGTGATCCAGGCGCACGAGGTTGAAAGAGGCCGTCCGTACACAGATGCGGAAGTGGAAATTCTGGTCCAGACCTGGAGCGACCACTGCTACCACACCACTTGGAAGAGTCTGGGACTTCTGAAAAAGCTATCGCTTGCAACGGAGCGGATCAATCATCCGCTGGTGGTGTCGTCATTCAAAGACAATGCCGGTGGCATGAAGTTTTACGAGGACTGGGTGATCACCATCAAGGGAGAGACACACAACTTCCCCAGTTCGATTGCGCCGTTTGGCGGAGTGGCCACAAAGCACGGCGGCGTGATCCGGGACACACTGGGTTTCGGCAAAGGGGCGTACCCCATCGGCGGCACGACGATCATGGGCACGATGGATCCCTCGACAGAGGATTCCGCGCTGCCCTCCGGCACGCTCCATCCGGAGTTAATTGTCTCCGAATCGATCCGCGCCACGGCCTATTACGTGAATCCCATGGGCATTCCCATGATGCATGCGCTCTATCGCCGCCATCCGGGTTATGCCAAGTGCCTGGCCTTGGGCCACTCCATTGGACTGATTCCCGCCAAGTTCGCAATGAAGGATGCCGTTCGCAAGGGTGACTTGTGCGTGCTCGCGGGCGGTGAAACTGGAAGGGACGGCATTCACGGCGCCACCGCAAGCTCTGCCGGCATGAGCGGGGAAACTGTTGCCAAGGAATCGGCTGCTGTCCAGATCGGTCATCCCGTCACCGAGCGGCGGTTCGCCACAGCCATCCCCGTGCTGCGCGACACCGGCTGCATCCGGTCCATTACTGACCTCGGAGCCGGAGGCATTTCTTGCGGGGCAGGGGAGATGGGGGCTGAGACTGGAGTGGTGCTGGACCTGGACCGCGTGCCATTGAAGGACCAGACGCTGACGGCTTGGGAGATTCTGCTCTCCGAATCGCAGGAACGAATGTTGCTGGCAGTGCCGCCCGAAAAACTGGCTGAAGTGAAAGCCATCCTTGACCGCTACGAGGTAGGCCATGCCGTGATTGGAGAATTCACGGATTCCAACCGGCTCCAGGCCTCCTGGCGCGGCCAGAAGGTGGTTGACTTGGAGATGACTTTCCTTTGGGAAGCCTGCCCGCTCGATCCGATCCCGGTTCGAGAGCCTCTGCGCCGTGCCGCATCCCTTGAAATCAACCCACCCCAAACTCCGGACGAGTGGACAAGAGCTATTCACGGAGTGATAGGCCACTATCACTGCTGCGATCAAAGCCCCGCCGGGGCACGGTTTGACACTACAGTCCAGGCGCGTACTGCCGTCAGTGCTTACGGCGGACGAACCCACCAGATGCCAACCAATCTCTATGTATCAGCGCCCTTGCGTGGACGTAACTACGGAATGATTTCCACAGTCGCCTTCAATCCACTGTATGGAGCGATTGATCCTGTCGGGATGGCCAGGCTGATGGTGATTGAAGCCGTCACCAAGGCCGTGGCAGCCGGCGCCGACTACCGGGAGATGGTGTTGTGTGACAATTTCTATACTCCGCGCGCCCGTCCCGAGGTGGCTTGGAACCTCAGCCGCATGGTGGAAGCCATTGCTGATCTATCCGTCGAATTGGGTATCCCCTTCATTTCGGGCAAGGATTCAAGCTCAGGAACCTATGAGGCCGATGGGCAATCGATCGACGTTCCCTACACTTTAGTGATCTCGGCAATGGGCCGAATCCCGGATGTACGCCGCATCGTTACCAAGGAATTCAAAGCCGCCGAAAACCAGGTTTTTCTGGTTGGCAGCGTTGATGCCGAAGCCCTAGGCGGAACTGTTTATGCCGATAGCTGTGGAATGGCGGGAGGCCCCCTATTCTTTCCAGGCGAATCGCCTTCCATCCGGCGGCGATGGGATGCTTTGCTTACCATGCGGGCTGGAGGCGCTTACGTTTCCGCCTCGGCGATTGCCGAAGGTGGTACGTTCCTACGTTTGTTCGAGGCATCGTTTGGATCGGGTTTGGGAGTTGAGATCGACTTCAGCGCTGTTGCCAAATCAGGAGAAGGCCAGAGCAGCGGTAAAGACGGGACCAGGTTCGATGGAATCCTCTTCGGCGAGTTGACCGGATCGGTGTTGATTGAAGTTCCTCGCGGCGTGCCGGTGGGAAGCTATTTGCACGCTGTCCCGCACGTTCAGATCGGGGAAGTCACGGCGAACGCTGCCTTGACGATCAAGAATGGCAATCAGAGGCTGTGGCACGGGCCAGTGTCAGATCTGGTTGAGGTATGGTCCAAGCCATTCAAGGAGATGATGGGATGAGCAGCGCGACAACAGCCGTCCTCTACGCGCCCGGCACAAACTGCCATGAGGAAACTGCGTCCGCCATCGAATTGGCCGGAGGCAAAGCCGAAGTCGTACTGCTTCACGATCTGCTGGACGGAACACGGCGCTTGAAAGATTTTCAAGCGGCCGTCATTCCCGGTGGATTTTCTTACGGGGACCATCTTGGGGCTGGCCGGGTCTTCGCCACACTTTTGGTGGCACGCCTTGGTGAACGGCTTCAGGAATTCCTCACTGCGGGGAAGCCCCTGCTCGGCATCTGCAACGGATTTCAGGTGCTTTCGGAGGCGGGAGTCTTGCCGTGCCGAAGCCTGGGAAGACCGGCTATGGCGTTGCTTGAAAATGAGTCGGCGCGTTTTGAGGACCGCAAGGTTCGCCTGATTGTCACGCCGCTCGAATCGCTCTGGACGCGAGGGTTGTCCGGCCAAATATTGGAGATGCCTTCAGCGCACGGTGAAGGCCGAGTGTTCTCCCAGGGTGCGGATTGTCCCGGCGGATTTCGCGCCGCCCTCCGTTATGCCGACGCTGCCGGGAATCCAGCCTTGAGCTTTCCGGAGAATCCCAACGGCTCAAAGGATGCGATTGCCGGCATTACGGATGAAACCGGATTGGTGCTGGGTTTGATGCCCCATCCTGAGCGGGCTTCCTTCCCGGCCAATGACTCCCAGGACGGTTTGAAGATTTTCAAGAACCTGGTCGATTGGCTGGAAGAATAGCCAGCGGCGATGAGTGGCGCTTCATATAAACTTCATGCTTGAAATCTCGAAGGCCCGAAGCGGGCGGGGATAATGGGATCGAGGAATCGGCGTGCTATTCTTCATGCCGTCGCGCGGCGAGCGCAAAAGATTGCTCAATCACGGAGGTCGCTTTTTCCGTCAGGTGAAATTGCCGAAGGTCATCGCGGCGGACCCAGCGCGCGTCGGTCACGTCGGATGAAGCCCGGAGCGTGCCTCCCTTCAGCGTGCACAAATAATCCACAATCACGTAGTGGTATCGCACCCGGCCGCGGTCGTGTATGATTCGATCAAAGACTTCTACCACCGCAACGGGTTCCACTTCCAGTCCTGTCTCCTCCAATAATTCGCGCCGGACGGCAGCCTCCAGGTGCTCGCCCAGTTCCAGCATGCCACCCGGAAGCGACCACTCCCCTTTCAATGGCTCGCTGCCCCGCCGGATCAGCAGGACGGTCCCATCACGGATCACGACCCCACCCACACCGACCACTGGACGATCTGGAAATTCACGCTTCATTGATTTTCATCACACGTAACGACTTCGTAGAGCTCTTTGATCCAGCGCTGCACATAATCCGCCGACGCCCAAATCACCGGTGTGCGCTTCATAGACCTCTTTAATCTGTTACATTCTTGACAAGCGCGTGCAGATACAGGACGTTAAATGGCTGGGTGCAGGCGAAGCCGTTTCATATCTTGTCCCAGCCACCAGGCCGCGTTCCGGGCCGCGCAAACCGGGAGGCGGAGACTCAAGGTGCGAAAGTCCCCTAATTTTCTTGCCTTTTGATCGGCAGAAACCCTATATTCGCACCCAGCAAGATTCAATAGAATACAACAGGGATAAGAATTTGGTGAAGCCCGCACAACCTCGGATTATTGCAACCGTCGCAGCGCCCAGCCTGAACGCTTTGGAGTCGATCGCCACGCAGGTGGTTGGATCGCAGATGGGTTTTGAGTTCCGGCTGGACTACCTCCAGGATTTCGCGGAGATGGAGTTGCGGCTGCGGCAGATCTTTTTGCGCCTGCGCTCGCCCTATGCCATCGCCACCTGCCGGCGAGTGGAGGCGGGCGGACAGTTTCCCGGTAGCGTCGAGGAGCAAGCAAGAGTGTTGGGCGCGGCCGTCCGGGCTGGCTGTGCCTGGGTGGATATTGAAGCTGAATCTGTGGAGCAGGCCGGGGTGGAATTGCTGAGGCGGTTCAGCAACTCCAGGGTGGTGGTCTCGGTCCATGACTTCAAGAAGTTGCCGCCCCTCGGAGAAACCTACCGGCGCCTTTCAAGGCTTCCCGTCCATGCCGTGAAGATCGCAGGCCTGGCGCGGAGCCTCGCGGATAACCTCAAAGTTCGCCAGTTTCTCAAGGCACAACGCCCGGCGTCGCGCCGCGCCGTGGTGGTCGCGCTCGGGGCGTCCGGATTGCCTTCGCGCCTTCTGGGATTGAATTGGGGCAGCGCCTGGACGTTTGCTTCTGCCAGCCCGCATTTTTCCGCGGCGCCGGGCCAACTTCCGGCGGAGGTGATGCGGTCAGTCTACCGTGTGGAGAGCGTTGACCATCGAACTCAACTCTACGGGGTGGTGGGGAACAGGGCTTCCACCTCGCTATCCCCGGCCATGCAAAATGCCGCGTTTCATGCCAAGCGCGTGAATGCCATCTATCTTCCCTGTGAGACCCCTCGATTGAGCGATTTTCTTGCGTTCGCCCGGAAACTGGGATTTGCGGGCTTCAGCGTCACCATGCCGTTCAAGCGGGCCATCATCCGGGCGCTCGATTGGGTGGAACCGATGTCCGCGCAGATTGGCTCGTGCAACACGGTGGCCGTTCAACGCGGGAAATGGACAGGATGGAATACGGACGCCGCGGCGGTGATTGAGGTTCTAACCAAGCGCTTGCGGCTTGCTGGCAGCCGGGCCTTGATTCTGGGAGCGGGCGGCGCGGCCCGATCCGCGGCGTTTGCTTTGCGCGGCGAAGGCGCCATGGTGTTTATCGCCGCCCGCCGGGAAATTGCCGCGCGCCGGCTTGCTGCCTCCGTCTCCGCGCAGGCTGTCCCGTGGGATAGCGCCGATAGCCTGGACGTGGATACGGTCATCAATGCCACGCCCATCGGCATGGCGCCGAACGTGGAGGGATTGCCGGTCGACTTGGCCCGCCTTCGTACCCGCGTCGTGTTCGATATGGTTTACTATCCTCTGGAGACGCGGTTCCTTGCCGAGGCCCGCGGACGGGGATTGACCACAATTTCCGGCCTGGAGATGCTGGTGGCCCAGGGCGCGCGCCAATTTGAGATTTGGACCGGTCAGTCCGCGCCTCGCGCTCTTATGGAGCAGGCAGTTCGCCAGGGGTTTGGCATCGTGGAGAACGACTGATTGGCAATGGATTCTCTTCCTCTGACCTTCTCACAATTTCGCAAGCTCTCGAAGCAGGGCAATGTGGTCCCTGTCTACCGCAGCATTGTTGCGGACCTGCTCAGTCCGGTTTCCGCGTTCCTAAAACTTGCGGCGCCGGCCCGCCACAGCGCCAAACCCTCGCGCCGCCGCGCTCAGCCCAACCAATTCCTTCTCGAAAGTGTGGAGGGTGGCGAGCGTGTCGGGCGTTATACCTTTTTTGGAGTGGACCCGTTTCAGGTGGTTTCTTGCCGGGGTGAACAGATCACACTTGCCCGTGGTGAGCGGCGCATCAATGAGTCCGGAAACATCTTTCAGTATCTGCGTAATTTGGGCAGCCATTTTCATCCGGTTCAAGTCGCGGGCCTACCCCCGTTTTCGGCGGGAGCGGTCGGCTATCTTTCCTATGAAGCGGTTCGCATGATTGAGCGTCTTCCTCCGCGCGTCCAACCGGACGTCGATCTGGACGATGCCCTCTTCATGTATTTCACAGACCTGGTGGCCTTCGATCACGTTCAGCACCGCCTTTTCCTGATGGCAAATGTTCTGACCGATGAAGGGGCTGGAACGCTCCGGCAAAAATACGATGATGCAATCCGCCGCCTGGACCGGATGGAAGATGCCCTGCGCCGTCCCCTTTACCTGCCACGAGTCATCCCGCCCCGCGGTCCGCTGCGATTTCGTTCCAACATGACTCCGGCCCGGTATGAAAACATAGTGGAGCAGGGAAAGGAATACATTCGCGCCGGTGACGTTTTTCAGGTGGTGCTTTCCCAGCGCCTCACCGTGCCGCAGCGTGTTGCGCCGTTTGAAGTCTATCGCGCACTGCGTGTGGTCAACCCGTCGCCTTACCTCTATTTCCTGCGCATGGGTGATTCCACCGTGCTCGGTTCTTCGCCGGAAATGCTGGTTAAGGTTTCCGGACGGACGGTGGAATACCGGCCCATCGCCGGCACGCGCCCGCGTGGCCGCACCGAGGAAGAAGACCGGCGGATGGAAGAGGAATTGAAGTCCGACGAAAAGGAACGCGCCGAACATATCATGCTGGTCGATCTTGGCCGGAATGACATTGGCCGGGTGTGCGAATTCAATTCTGTACTCACCAAACAGATGATGTTCGTGGAGCGCTACTCGCACGTGATGCACCTGGTCTCATCGATTCAAGGCCAGTTGCGAGCAGGGGAAGACAGTTACTCCGCGCTGGCGGCTTGTTTCCCCGCCGGCACGCTGACGGGTGCGCCCAAAGTGCGAGCCATGGAAATTATCGATGAGTTGGAGCCCACGCGCCGCGGCGTCTACGGAGGTTCCGTGCTTTACCTCGATTTTTCCGGAAACCTCAATGCCTGCATCGTCATCCGCACCGTGTTGGTGAAAGGTGACAAAGCCTACCTCCAGGCCGGGGCTGGCATTGTGGCGGATTCAGTTCCCGCCCTGGAGCACCAGGAGTGCATGCACAAGGCCCGCACCGTCCTCAAAGCCTTCGAGATGGCGGAGAAGGGTCTGTAGCGCCGCTCAGAGGAACCGTCATTCCCGCGCCAGCGGGAGCGCAGAGTTCATGCTCTCCGAACTCTGCGCTACCGGATGACTTCACGTTGGGCAGGTGATTATCAGCCCCGGCAATCCTCGTGCCAGTTTATAGCCGCAACCCCTTGCGGCGGCCAGCATTCACCCCCATTACTTCCGGCACCCGACGGCTGCTTCGACCTTTTTTGCATTCGGGAAAGACTTCATCGTCCACTCAGAGATTGGACGGCCTGTCTTTGGGTCAAGAAGCACCCACCTCCAAGTGCTATTTCCAACGTGTACTTCCTGGGTGGAGCATCCAGAGCCGTCACAGGTTGCAAGAGAAGCTCGCCCATTGCCAATTGCATCCAACCAGCTCTCATAGGCCACGGGCATCAGCACCGCGTCTGCCCGTGATGGACTCGGTTCGAGCGTCAGGCAGTCGCTCTTGGCGATTTCCTTCTTGAGGCGACCTGGAGCGATATAGCCGAAGATGTGAGGATTTTGGACGTATATCTTACGGATGCGGAGCATAGCAGCTTGCTGCGCGGCCTTGTCCTTGGCCTGGGCCTCCTTGTCAACTTTGGCGACCAGTAATTGAGCCGAGAGCGCCGCCGATGCTGCCAACCAAATTGCTCTGTTCACTAAAGCCGGTTTCCTCATAGAGCCTCCTTTGTCACTTTTTCCGGTTCCGTTTGACAGCGGAACCTGCCTAGTTGTGGTACCAGTGCTTGAGGCCGCCCCACAGCCAAACCTGCCTCACTTAGGGCCGGGCGTAGGTTTCCACCCGGACACGGTAAAGGCGTTGATAGCCCTCATCCCCCGAACCATTTCCTGCAGCGGCTCACCGTGGACAGGCGCGCCGGTTTCACAGGCCGAGCGAATGCTCTCTGCTCCACTCTGAATGTCCATTAGTCCTGGTCGAAGGGCTTCAATCATCGGCTGCGTCGCTGGGGAAGCGCGCACTTTTCGGAGGCTAGATAACGCGCGCGATGCGCTTGCTGTGACGTGGGATACGGTCGCGCAAGCGCCGGCCGGATCTCTGTTGTCCGCGTATTGGGCAAAGGAGCGCATGTTCCGATACAGTCTTGCGGTATCCAGCATCGCCTTTTGGGCGTCTTTTGCTTCCACAGGTGTCATTAAAGGCACGTGATTTCTTGTCGGCTTAGCGGCGGGTTTTGCGGGCGTGTTCGGATGGTGTTGTTGGGAAGTGATGTCGGTGACGATGGCGACGACGATGCCCAACATGCCCAATATCACGAGAGCCGGTAAGATTCGTCCGGGCCAGAGGCCGACGGTCTCCAGGGTCGGCTTGCCCGAGGGTGAAGGCACGGCTTGAGGGCCTGGCCGCACCCCCGTCTCCGCCTGAGCGACCGGCTGCGGAATGTCCCGACTGCACCTAGGGCAAACCGTCGCCAGCTTGTCAACCCACGACCGGCAAGATGGGCACCGCTTTCGACCGCCGCTTGAAATCGCAATAAATAACCAGCCAATGGGACCGAGGATTAGCCCTAATATCAGCCCCGCTAATGTTCTCTCCTTGGAGCTCCCGATGGCCGCTCCCACAAGACCGGAGATAAACCACAGGACAAGGAACTCCATAAGGCTCCCTCCCGTCGGTCCGCCGTCCGACGTCCGCCAGAAATGGTGCAATCAATTTGGTTATCAATTTGGTGCACACCTCAATCAAAAACGGTAGTAATCTATCACACTTGGCGAACGGGGACAACCTCAACGGAAGGCGCATAAATACTGCTTAATCCCATTGGGTCGCGGTCTATCGCCCGGCCTTCCAATCTGGAATCTGGCCCAAGGTCCGAGTTTTTTAGAGACCGCCTTCTGGCATGGCGCGAGTGCACCAGAAAAAGTGCACCAGGAGCCGGAAACACGGGTGGCGCATTCATTGGTTTTTATGTATGCGCCCCGGCGGTCCCTGGCGAGCGGCGTTTTCCCCGGTGCCGCGGGCCGGAAAGCCGTTCGATGACTTCCGGAGGAAGCGGGCGCGATTTGAGCCGCTCAGGATCATCAGGGTCTCGCGCCGTCCAGACTCGTGTCTCAAAGCCGTCGACAGCCAGGGTTCGAGATTTGAAGAATTGATGATGGATCACAAAGCTGCTCCTGCGGAACTCTGAGACCGATGACTTGGCGAGCAGTTGGTCACCGAAGGTGGAAGGCACAAGGAAGGTGGTCTTTACGTCAACCAACGGGATGCCAACAATGCCGGAGGCTTTGAGAAGTTGGTGAATGGGCATTCCAGCTTTCGCGAACAAGGCCGTGGTGCATTCATCGAACCATGCCAGATACTGGGGAAAGAACACAATGCCGGCGGGATCGCAATGTCCCCATTCCACCAAAAACCGCTTTTGATTGACTAACACTTTTGAGAGAATCCCCTGCTGGAAATATCCACAATAAAGGCCGGTGTCCTTCAGGCTGCGAAGCAACGGCTTCAGGTCTTCAGTATGCACCAACGGCGGCGGTTTCGTCATTCACGAATCCGGCCGAATCGGAGCCGGTTGGCGAGTTTCATGATCTTGATCTCAGAGGCGTCGCCTGACCCCTCACCCCGGCCCTCTCCCCGCAAGCGGGGAGAGGGTGCCGCGAAGCGGCGGGTGAGGGGCTCTGGTTCAACTGTGTGCATTATTCTCGACCGGACCTTAAGTGAACAGCATTGGGACTAGCCGCCAGCTGCTTTGCATTTTGTTGAGCGATGAAACCTTTCCATGCGGTCTGTGGATAGTTCGCGCCAGCGTCGTGGCACGCCGACGGTGTGGGACAAAGATTCGGTTTCGCCTCAGAGTGAATGACGCGCAGAACAAGGCAAAGCATGCGCTCTCCCAGCATCACCCGCCTGTATCTGCAATGTGCGCCGGATGAGGACCTCACGCAGTGGACGGATGAGAGAATCTGGCAGGAGCTCCAGACGCGCTTTGCAACTCGAGAGAATTGGAAACTGAACGAGGGAACCATCGTACAGAAGGGTGTTACAGGAATGCACAGCTACGTCGTCAAGCCGATGCATTTTGGCAGGCTTTTCCTCGCGGGCGATGCAGCCCACATTGTCCCGCCCACCGGCGCCAAGGGACTTAATCTTGCCGTGGCGGACGTTCGCGTCCTGGCCCTGGCTTTCGCCGAATTTTATGCTGCAGGACGGCGCGATCTTCTCGACCAATATTCGGAGACTTGCCTGCGGCGCGTTTGGCGGGTGCAGCGCTTTTCCTGGTGGATGACCTCCATGCTGCATCGCTTTGAAAGTGACAACGGCTTCGACCAACGCCGCCAGCTCGCCGGATTGGACTACGTGACCAGTTCACGCGCCGCAGCTCACAGCCTGGCTGAGAATTATACCGGCCTGCCTTTGGACTGAAACTCGGGGCGATTTCGGCAAGCATTGCCATTCGCTGCAATGTGAAGCGGTCCATTTCCTACCACGTTCCTTGTTCCGCAATCCACGCCGCTTCCCGGTAGGCTTCTTGTTCTCTGCGGATGAGGTCGGGGTTCGATCCATGCTCGTGGGCCAGAGCCAGCGCCAGTTGCTGAAGGGCGATTGCGCTTCCGGTTAGATGGAACATGAGCGCAGCGATTTCTTTGCCCCCCGGCTCATCCGGCGGCAGCACCATGCGGCCTGCGTTGCTGAGGGAATCGGGAAAATCACTTTGAGCCGCCAGAATTGCAGCGCAACGGGCGCCGATCCTTCGCGCCGCTGCGGCTGCCAAGCTGGCCCGCGCATCGCCCCGGTTGCCACCGGGTTTGCCGCACAGCAAGAACACCATTCCGGTGTGATCGTCCGTTGCCGCCAGATGCCCGTGCAGAAGCGTTTCCAATTGAATGGCTACGGCTGGAAGCCTTGCGCCTTCTTCGATCTTCAGGGCCAATTCACGCGCGGCAATCAAGTCTGCTCCTTGTCCTGTAATGATGAGGCGCGAGCAACCGGCAAGGGAATGCGCAACCTTCGCGGCCTGGTCTTTCAGAGCCTCGGCCTGGCGCAGAAAATCGCACAGCTTTCCGGCGTTGAGCTTTTCACCACAGATGGCGCCCGCCACGGCCGCTCCTGCCAGGATGGAAGACACGTAAGCAACCGTGTGACACCAGGAACGGTCGATCTGCGGAGTCACGAAGAGATGATCGGCAGCGTGGCCCGCCGCCGCATCCGGTCTTGCTGTGATAAGAACGGTGGTTGCCCCAGCCCGGCGCGCAGCCTTGATGGCCTCGACGGTGGCCGCGGTGCCGCCCTCATGGGACACTGCCAGCAGAACTCCGCCCGGTCGCGGCTGGAGTAAAGCATCGAAAGCCTGGCGGCATTCCACACGCACTCCCGGCGCTCCTATGGAGGCGAGTCCACCTTCGATCAATGCGGCGGCGGCCAGTGCTCCATGTTCGGATGTTCCGCATCCCGTCGTCACAATGGGCTGACCGTTCTGGTACGCCGCAAGAATGATGTCCGCAACGCTTGCTGCGGCGGGGTTGGAAAGGATCGGGTTCGCCAAGTCCGGTTCCGATTCGATCATTTCCTGCATCACCCAGGGCGGGCCGGACCGAAGCTCGGGAAATGAGTCGGTAAGCCAAGCTGGGCGTGGAGACCGCAGTGGCTCCGGGTTTGACTTCGAGGCTTGCGAATTGTCCTGTTCCATCACGTTTGACCTCCGGAGGAGCGCGGGCGGATTTCTAAAAGCCGGCAATATGATACAGTGAGGCGCGAAGTTGGTGGTTCGCATTTATCGCGCCGGCAAAGTTCCACCCGCCGCGCTGGAATCTGCAAACTCAATGTCCCAAACCATCCTAGAACCTTTTGCCCCGCCTGATCGCTCCCGGCCGGATCATCGAACCCTGCTGCCGGGCATCGGCCTGGTAAGCTTCGCCGCGCTGCTGCTGGAGCTTTCGCTCACCCGCCTCTTTTCGGTCGTCCTCTTCTATCATTTCGCTTTTCTGGCCATCTCCATCGCCCTGCTCGGGCTCGGAGCGGGCGGCGTCGCGGCCTACCTGGGCAGGGGTCGCCTTTCCTGCTATTCCACGCGCGAACTGGGGGCGGTGTGCTCGGCGGCAAACGCGGTGGCCATCGCCGCGGTGCTGGTGGTTGTTCTTCACATCCCTGTCTCGCTCGATTTGAGCTGGGGAAACCTCTTGCGTTTGACCGCCATCTATCTGGTCTCCGCAGTGCCTTTCTTCCTCACCGGACTGCTCTGTTCTGCGGTGTTTGCGCGGGAGAACCGGAGTATCCCCTTGCTCTATGCGGCGGACCTTGCCGGAGGCGCGCTGGCGTGCCTGGCGGTGGTCCCGCTGCTGGATGGCCTGGGCGCTCCCAACACCGTCTTCTTCGCCGCCGTCGCCATGGCGGGCGCTGCCGCTGTCTGGTCGGCAGAGGCAAGGACGCGAAGGCGGGCGC
This sequence comes from Terriglobia bacterium, assembly GCA_035531475.1. Taxonomy (GTDB): domain Bacteria; phylum Acidobacteriota; class Terriglobia; order UBA7540; family UBA7540; genus CALCEB01. Next base: position 5,019 of record DATKST010000090.1, on the reverse strand, counting down.
TGGTGATTGCCGCAGCGCTGGTTGTGCTCATCGGCGCCAATTTGGTCTGGGGATTCGTGGACGTGATCTACGCCAAGGGTGTGCGCTTGTCGAGCCTGGCAAAAATTGAGTTTGTCCGCTGGAACGCCATTTCCCGCGTCGAGGTTGATCTCAAGAAGGATCAATCGCGGTGGATTGTGATTGACGCGGACGCCAACAGCGCCCTGATGAACGTTGATCCCCATGCCTGGCAAGGCGTGTGGCAAAAGAACCTGATGGCGTCGTCGTCCGCCGTGGTGAACGTCATCCGGCCCCATGGCAGTTATGCCATCATCGGACCGGGAGGCGGCGTGGACGTCCTGCGGGCGGTGGCGAACGGCAGCCCCAGCGTGGTGGGCATTGAGATTAATCCGATCATCGCCAACACCATCATGCGCCGCGATTATGCCGGTTACAGTTACCACCTCTACCAATTGCCCAACGTCCGGATTGTAGTCAGTGACGGACGGTCCTTCATTCGCGGAACCAACCGGCAATTTGATGTCATCGAAATGACCTTGGTGGATACCTGGGCCTCGACCGCGGCCGGCGCCTTCGCCTTGAGCGAGAATTACCTCTACACGGTTGAAGCGTTTGAGCAGTACTTCCGGCACCTGCGGCCTGATGGTTTGGTGGCCGTCACCCGCTGGGAGTTCAAGCAGCCGCGCGAGGCGTTGCGCGTGGTGTCCGTCGCCGTGGAAGCCCTGCACCGGCTGGGCGTGGCCGACCCCGCCGGGAATTTCATGGTGATCTCCGACGGGCCGCTTAATGAGGACGGCCGGCCCGTCACCGTGCTTGCCAAGAAGACTCCGTTCACCGCGCAGGAACAACAAGCCGTCCTTCGAGACCTGAAAGCGCAACCGAACCTTGTGCCTCTTTATCTCCCTTCGCTGCACCCAAACAATCCGTTCTCCCATTTACTTGCGCGCAACGACCCTTACACCTTTGCGAAAGGCTATGCCTACAACGTGGCTCCGGTTACGGACGACGCCCCGTTCCTGTTTTTTACGCTGAAGACCAGCCAAGTGCTGAAGGAGGCGGCGGGGCGCCACCAAGGAATCGATTGGAAGGTTAACCTTGGCGTTGTAATTCTCGGCTTGGTGCTGCTAATTTCGATGGCAGCGGTTCTGGCCTTCCTTATCCTGCCGCTTCTGCTTGGCGGCTCTCGCGGGAACAGCCCACCTTTGGACTTGGCTTACTTCGTGGCCATCGGCCTCGGTTACATGCTGGTGGAAATCACCTTCGTCCAGCGCCTGGTGCTGTTCCTCGGCAACCCAACCGATGCCATCACCGTGGTCATCTTCCTGCTGCTGCTTTCGAGCAGCGCGGGCAGTTGGGCCTCGCGCCGGTGGCTGGCCCAGTTCAGCCGCCTGCGCGGCGCGTTGGCAATGATTGTGGCCGTCCTCTTGGTGGATGTGGTGGCGCTGCCCCGCTGGCTCGCGGCGCTGGTGGGCATTCCCTTCTATATGAAACTCGTCGTCAGCGGAGTCACACTGGCGCCCTTGGGGTTCGTCATGGGCATGCCCTTTCCAACGGGCCTGCGGGCCTTGACGCGCCACGCTTGCCACACGCAGCAAAAGACAATGATTGAAGACGCGCAGGAAGAAGAATCAAAAGGCGGAAGCGCCGTGGAGTGGGCGTGGGCGATCAATGCCGGGTCCAGCGTGATGGGATCCGTGCTGGCTATGGTGATCGCTGTTCACCTGGGCCTTGGTGTCACGCTGGCGTGTGGGGCTGCCGCTTATTTGGCAGCCTTGGCGCTGGTGCCGGTGAGCAGGCGCCCGGCGGCTTTGATCAATTCCAGCGCGAGATCGGATTGGGGGCAGCGCAAACCCACATTTCCGGTGTTACCCGTCACCTTGTAGGGAATCAACTGCGAGGCTGGCACCACCAAGGTCAGCGGCCCCGGCCAATATTTTGCGGCGAGTTTGAAGAACAGGCCGGGGGATTGCTGGTCAGGTCGGCAGCTTGGTCCAGCGCCGCGACGAGGAGCGGCACGGGACGATTGAAGGCGCGGCCCTTGATGCGGCACACCTCACGGACCGCCGCAAGGTTGAATGGGTCTGCGCCCAGCGCGTAGAAAGCGTCAGTGGGGAAAGACACAACCTGACCGCGATGGATCAAGCGCACGGAATATTCGATCGCCGCTTCAAAACACGAATCATCGACCTTCCAGATCTCTGCCATGCAACCGCCCTGTGGAAGAGGCTCTCTTCCGTGCGCTGAACCTAACACAGGGTCCAAACCAGGTCAAGTTCATGATTCCGGCAGAATAGAATCGGCGGTTTCTTGGGTCCGCATTCAGGGAACTGACTTCGTGGCGGCTGGCTCGACGGGAAGCAGCCCGAGGGATTCCGGCGAGGGCAGTGGCTGGCCCCGGGAATGTCCGGTGTGCAATTCCGTGAATTTCGTGATTAAGTCCTGCCACAACTGGCTGTTCCGGTCGTAAAGTTGGAGCACATTGGGCAGCCAGGTGGGGAGGTTTTCTTGCAGCCAGAACTGTTTGTAGAGTTCGCGCAGCCGCGTGGTGTAATCACGCAGGTCCTGGAGCCTGCCGTTGGTTGAATCAATGTCGGAAAGGTCATTGCCGGTCAAGCGCCAGGTTTTGTCATTCTGATGCGTATAGGCGTCGGTATAGCGCTCGGAGATTTCCTGGGCAAATTGGCACCTCATCCCCAGAGCATCGAGCTTGAGCGCGGCGAATTCCAGGTCTTGCAGAGTGTCCGCGTTGCGTTTGGCCCGATCGGTGTTGTTGACCAGTACCGTGTAAGCGTCCTCCGAAGTCTTCCGGACCAGACTGGCCACCGGCAGCATTTGCTGGACGTCGGATTGCCATAGAGGAGAAAAAGGGTTGTGCCAGAACTTGGCGTCGTCGGCGCCGCCCCAGTGCATGTCATAGGTCTGGACCGGCCCTCCAGCCCGAATGATTTCGTTAATGTGACCGAGAGCCATGATCGCGTCGGTCAGGCTGTGATCGGTGTTGCGGTAGAATGCCCAGTCAAACTTCCGATTAAATTCCTGTACGCCGGGGTCGCCCTGTTCCCAGGCACACGCCGCCCCGTACACGATGCTCCACCAGTTCGGACCATAGAGTGATTCACCATCGTCGTTCCAGACGGTGATGTCGGCGCCGATGGCCCCGGCTTTCTTGCCGTCGGAGAGGAACTGCCGGATGTTGGCGGCCGCTTCTTCGTAATCCGGGACGATCATGCTGGTGTTGCCAACCCAGGGGCAGACAATGATTTTCATGCCCGTGCCTTCAAACGGCTTCAGCCACTTCACGTAGCTCTGATGGGCCCCATATTCCCAACTGGCGACAATCAGTCCCTTGGGGAGGCTCGGAATCATTTCCGGGTGCTCGACGGCGATGTCGCCCCAGAATATGACCTGCTTGTTGTATTGGCGCACCAGATCGTAAACCCGGGTCAGGCTGTCCACATAAACCTTGCCATATCCCTCTTTTTGAACTAGGTCGGCGCTGCGGCCAAGTCCGAGCTCGAAGGTCTCATCGCAGCCGATGTGGTAGATCTGGGACGGGAAGATGGGGACCATCTGCGCATACAGGCTCTCGAGGAAGCCCGTAGCGTTCGGATCGCCCGGCGCCAAAACGTGCCCGTGAGGCCGCTCGGCCATGCCGGTGTATTGTTCAAAGCGCAGAATCTTGTGGAGATGCCCGCAGGCTTCGGTGGCCGGGACGATGTCCACGTGATACCGGGATGCGTAAGCCACCAGCTCCTTCCAGTCCTGGTGCGAAAGCGTGTCGCTCAGCACTCCCACCAGCGGTTGGCCGTCGAGTCGGAACGAGTCCTCAATGTACAGATAGAGCTGGTTCATCTTGAACTCAGCAATGGTCCGAACGGTACGCTTCAGATAATGGAGATTGGGGACTGGCCCACGGCTCAGATCCACCTGCGTTCCACGGTACTGGAGCGCCGGCCAGTCGCGGACGCGCGCTCCAAGAATCTCCGCCTGGCCGTTGCCGCTTGGCACCACAAGCTGCCGCAACGTCTGGACGCCGTAAAAGAGTCCTGCGGCGTCCTTGCCCGCCAACAGAACCTGCTCAGGGGCAACCACCAGCACGTAACCCTGGTCACCCACGCCTTCAACGCGCATCTTCTGAATTTTCATCTGAGCCTGGAGGGCAGGCTGGTCCAGACGCCCCAGCACGATGGCGGGCTTATGGGCGGGCAGCTCGGTCGCCGCCACAATCGGGAACCGGCGGCCGGTTGAGAGTTCAAGCTCCTTCTGGATGCTTGCCGCCGCGAAACGGTCGTCGGGATTGACCGGCGTGATCAACGCGATTTCAAGGTCAGCCGAAATCTTGAATGATGCCGGCGTCGTCTCAACCTCTCGCGGCTGAGGAATGAGTTTCGGCTGCTGGGCTAGGAGTCCCGGGCAGAGAGCCAGGCCGCCAAGAAGGATGGCCGGCACGAGTAAGCCGCGTAGAACCGATTTGAGTAAAGAATGTGATTCGGTCTCCAACATTTTTGTCATCATCCCTCCTGGAAGATGAAAAATACCGCCGGGCGTAATGGAGTAGCTTGTGAGGGTCAGCCCGGTCGGCGAGCGCCCTTGCTTTCGACAGAGAGCAAGGAAGTGTATATGATCCAGGGGGTTCGAATCAATATTTCGCAACAGTTGGTAGTGGTGCAGTTTGCTGTAGCGGTGGTCTCTGACCGCCGGAAGGTGCTGATAAATGAGATTCGGCGGTCAGAGACCGCCGCTACAGCCGTGAAAACGTACCACTACCCAACAGTTGGCCCGCGATTTCGCAAACGGGAGCAGCTAACCCATAGAGCTTTAATTCTCAGTAGCTTTCACCTTTTATCCCTTTGGAAGTCGTTTTTGCAAATCTCGTAGGGGACTTGACAGGGCTGGTATCTGACAGTATTATCAATGTCAGATAGGAGGTCCGGAGCCCGGATGCCTGGTGATCCTGAGTTGGAGTTGCGCGGACGTCTTGTCCGCAGTCTCGGCGCCTTACGCGAGATGCTGCCCGGC
>DATKST010000089.1:0-21918 GCA_035531475.1 Terriglobia bacterium | reverse complement strand
CACGTGGCGGTCTTTGTGCCGCTTCAAAAAACGCTCCATGACCTTCCTCCGCATGACTTTCCTTACAAACATCATGCCGGAAACCGTCATGGAGTGTCATGACTTTTGGTTGCGGCTCCGCCGCGCTGCGCTACCCGCTTTGTCACCAGGCTCCGGTTTTCGAGGTGCTGGCTGTAAGGCGAACGGGCCCGTCCTTGCTTAACAGAATGGAGCCATCGAGGCAGCGGTTGAACGCCAAATCCAGTTCTTTGGCAAGAGCAAGCTGAAGTTGAATCTGATCGGTGAGTAATTTGAGATGGCTGAGGTCGCGGTTATAGACGGGAACCAACCCGTTGTATCCGGAAATGTTTTGTTCAGCCTGAAAAAGGCTTTGCCGGGATTTCAACTGTTGGAGAGTCGTCTCAAGCAGCTCGGCCCGTTGCTCCATCTGTTCCAGCGGCTCTCCCGGCTTATAACGGCGCGAGGAAGTGCGCAGAACGCCTTGCAACGCTTGATAATCGGGCCAGAACCGGCTGGCGCGAAGCCATGCAGACACTCTGGGGTCGTTCCCCAACTCTCTGGCTTGCGCCGTTTGCGCGTCAATCGTCATTCCTGCATAAATCCGGTTGACCATCTCCACGCTCACCGCAAAGAGCTTGGCGTTGAAATAGGCGCTTGCCAAAAACCCGCCGGGATCGGGAGTTCGGGGCTTAAATTCCTTGCTGATGGAGTGAACAATGGGGTAAAGCTGCCCGGCGTCGTAGCGGGAGCGATCCAGGCCGTAGTCTTCGACCAGAGTGGAACCTTCGTAGTGGGCGCTTACGCGGGAAGAACGGTTGGCGATGACGGTGGACAATCGCTTGATTTGGAAATTCACCAGTTCCCAAACGTCGCCCGGCGCCGCGGAGGGCACCGTGGCTGACCGGAAGGAGGAGTCGAATGCCCGCGGATGAAGCGTTCGGTGTCTTTCGAAGCGCGATACCGTTACCGCGATCAGACCGGTCCAGATCACGGCCAAGATCAAAAGGGGGGCAGCCGTCACCAAAGTCCAGGGCGATGGGATTCGGGATGTGGCGGGAGCTCCAAATCGCGATCGCAACTGTTCCACTTGCGATTTCACGGCCGGATCAGGCTTGAATCGAAGGCTTTCCTGAAAGGCTCGAACCGCTTTATGGAAATTGCCTCGTGCTTGGAACTCATAACCGAGGCTGCGCAGGAGCGTCGCATTGGCTTTCGCCGGCTGCTTGCCTCCGCGGCAGTTCGCCCCCAAGTCTCGAATCGTATGCACCGGCCCCCAGGGAATCGCCCACCACCCCGCCAACCCGGACAGGAGCGTCCACTTGGCGGATTCGACCGCCCGGCAGGTTTCGCACCAGACTCCCGCAACGGCGCGAGTGCGACTGAAGAAGAGGAAAGACAAGGTGTAGCTGAAATGGGAGATTCGCAGCGTGGTGTCCTGCCGGCCGCAATTTTGGCATTGACTTGAAAAGTGCGATCTGCCCGCGGCATGCCGGGTGAACTCGACGCTTACGGCGTCAACCGGGGCAGCTTGGTCCAATTCCTCATCGTAGAGCTTTCGCTTCTTTTCATCCGATAGAACGGCAAACGCTTGGTTGAGCGCTGCCGTGATGTCCGAAGCCTGCGGGGAAGGGTTGAGGTCCGGATGATGCTGAGCGATGAGGCGCCGGTAGGCAGCCTTGATTTCCGTGGCCGTCGCCGAGCGCGCGACCCCGAGAACTGTGTAATGGTCCGGCACGTTGGACTCTCACCTCTGTTTCGCCGAAACTTCAACAGTCGATCGATTCCAAAATAGCATGGCACAAGAGGCTGGCCGCTGTATCATTTGGGGTCCATGCTTGGAGCCCCATTGGCAATTACGGCGAACGTATTCATGCAACGTTCTTCAACAACCCCTCACCCCGCTGGCGGGGAGAGGGTAAAGAAAAAGGCCGGACTCAAGCATCTGAAGATTCCCTCTCCCCCCACGCGGGGAGAGGGTGGCGCGTAGCGCCGGATGAGGGGGGGTGCGAGAATACGTGAACGAACTTACGGAACACTGCACTAAATTGCGGGGATGAACGGCCTGCTGCTTGCTGCCTGTTTGGTAGGGATCACGCTTGGTTGGCCGATCGTGCATCTGCCTCGAATAAAGCGCCTATCGAAAACGGTTGGAGCGGGAGGCGGGGATCGAACCCGCGACGTCCAGCTTGGGAAGCTGGCATTCTACCGCTGAATTACTCCCGCCCATGCTGCTCGCAATCATCAATCTAGCAGAAAGACACCGTTGAAACAAGCTGGAACCGACCGGGTCAACTCAGTTGTGCCGGCCTCCCTTTTCGACCCGGTTAAGCCAAATCACGAGCACGGCAAACGATGCCACTTGCGGTTTCTGTTGCAACGGGAATTTGATTCGCAAAGTTGACCGATGATCGCGGAAGGGTCCAATGATGCCCTTGATAAAGTTTGAGCATCGAGGCCACTCACTGACCGATTTTAATTGGGCGACAGAGAAATCGATGATCCCCGTCAAAACTCCGGGGAGGATTTGGACCTGGCACAACTTGCCGGCGGCGGTGCGGTAGGAAGCGAGCCACCCTTCGGACGGCTCGTATTCCCGGCTTTCAACAATGCCCTCAATCTTGCTGAGGCGGCTGCGAAGCTCTTCGAAAAGGATGGAAACTTGGTCTCCACCCAGGCGGGAGAGCGCCGCCCAGGTGGGCTTCAATTGCGGATCGCGAAATGGAATCTGGACGGTTTTAGCTTCCATTGAAATTCAAGTTCCCAGCCCTCATCTCCCGCAAAACGTCAAGTCCAGCCTCAATACTGTTCAGTTAAGGCGAGTCTCATGGTGTTGATGTCAGAGTCGTCGCCTGGCCCCTCACCCCGGCCCTCTCCCCGCAGGCGGGGAGAGGGGGAACCGCACAGCGGTGAGTGAGGGGATATGGTTCACCAGGGTGCATCATTCTCGAACGGACCTTAAGTGAACAGTATTAAGTCTAGCCTGGATTATACATGCAACTCCCTTGTAGGACCGGAAGGCCAGGTCGATCAAGTGGCAGACGGCTGTCCCGGCGGGCCATCGGACTTCCGCCCATAGGCATAAAAACCAGTGGAGAATGCCAGGCTGTGAGGATGCCAGGGTGAAACCCGGAAGGCCAAGGAAATCGAAGCGTTGGCCGCGCGCACGGCATTATAAACCAGAGATCGCAGTGGTCCCGGACACTTCCCCAAATACACCCAATCGCAATCCGTGCCCAGGCTGAAATAAAACGAGCCAAGATATCCCGTCTTGACAGCTTCGATGCCTGCGCAGTGGAAGGCTTCGCTCAACTCGACCGGGCCAAAGACTCGATGCCGGGCGAGCAACGATGGCGCCAGCCTGCGCAGTGATTTCCCATGAACGCCTTGCAGATTCGGAGAAACCAGCAGCAGCATCCCGCCCGGCCTCACATAGTTCAAATGGACTCGCACCACAAACTGCAAATCGTCAAAATGTTCGATCAGGCCCAGCGAATAAACCAGGTCAAATTGTCCAGCCTGAATCGATGTCTGAAGAAAATCATCGCACACGATGCCGCCGTCGGTTCCCTGCTTGCGGAAATTCGCAGCCACTAACCGACAACCGCTGAAGGAATAGTCGATGCCGGTAGCCCGGAAGCCCTCGTGCTTTGCCAGGTAAGGCAGGATGAGCGATCCCCCCGCTCCCACTTCTAGAACGCGCGGATTCCGGTCTGGCGTAATCCGGCGCAGCAACCTGACCAACTCAAAATCGTAATCCCGGTAGAGGATGAGCCGCCGCGACCGCTGCTTTTTCCAAACGTCCTCTTCCCAGTAATTGACGTTCGTCAAATGCTTCATGGATGCCGCAATTTTAGGCAGGTTTATTAACCCGGATTATTCACGAACTTCCGGTAAGGGACCGTCAGGGCACGGTTTTAACCGTGCCGAAGGACGGTGTTTCGATCGCCTTTTGTCTCGCTGTCGTCCTGAGTACCTCACAGTCATCCTGAGCGGAGCGAAGGATCACTGTATTTGTTTTTTCCCCGGCAGCGAACTGGAGACTCTTCGCGGAGTTTACTCCGAGCGAAATGCCGGGATTCTTCGTCGCCTGCGGCTCCTCAGAATGACAGGATGGCTGGTTTTGTCCACAGCCTCGTTAGGCTCTCCAAGCTTCGGTGAGCGACACTTGAGGAGACTGTGACAATTCATAGCCCAGCAATTGCATCACGGCGCCCCATTCGGTTTCAATCAGACGGATGGAAGTCTCAGACAATTCACGCTTCCCGTCGCCGGATCTGGCCGACCGCACGAACGGCAGATCGTGCCGGCTGTTGCGGGTTGCCGACCATTTTCGAGACTCTTTCCTTTCCAGTTTTCGCAACCGGTCTGCGGCACTGAGGGTGATTGCCCGATCGATCCGTTCTCCGTCCGTGGCAAGCTTCAGGAAGACCGCCACGCGGCCTAATTCGGAGGAGGTATTCTTAAGCAGGTCCTCGTAGCGCACCAGGAGGAAGTCTTCCCAGCCTTCACGCATTCTGATCCAGCTCAGGACGTGGTCATCCCACGGCCCGTACTTTGCGTCAAAATCCTCCCGCATGAACCGGGGCACATACGCCTCCATCGGATAGTTATCTGGCAGCTCGCGGAATTTAATCAGGTAATGGTAGTAAGAAACCGCAATATCCCTGGGGTCACGAACGATGTAAACCACCCTTCGATGATGTGAGAAAAAACCCTCATGACTTTTCAGGATGCGGGGGCGCGGGATGCGCCGCAAAATGTGATCGGGGTTGTGATAGATGGATGGCACCCGCGACTCGATATTGGCAAAAGTCACTGGATGATCCGGGTCGACGAGGTTCCCCACCAAAAACCGTAGCCAGGTGTTCCCCGATTTAGGATAAGCCACCAGGCAGATATCATCAGCGAACGGGGTGTACTGCCGCCCCGCCAATTCCCTTCGAAGAACGATCCGCCCGATTTTTACTAAAGGACGGCGCAAGCCACCCACCAAGGTGGTCTCTCCCATAGGACACTTCCTCCGGTTGAAAGCACTGGATAGGCCAGAACGTGCGAAGTTTAGCACAATGATGGGGCTGTGAATGTAATATTGTCGAAAAATATGGCGGAATATCAGCGGTTGGCCAGGGTCTTAATATCTCCCAGGCCCAACAGCCGCTGGTCAGCCGTCGCCAGGGTCAGATCCAGCACGAGGGCGGTCGCCGCCAGGAAGCGGTCGGCCGGGTCCGGTGACGGAGGAAGCACTTCGGAGACGGGCTGTAGCGGCGGTCTCTGACCGCCGGGAGATGTTGGTAAATAAAATTCGGCGGTCAGAGACCGCCGCTACAGCAACCGAACTGCGCCCCGACCCTGGTGAAAAACCAGGACGAGGCGCTATGATGGGCTTGTCACTTATCACTTGCCACTCGTCACTGTCGTAAAAATATGAAAACCTCCTTCACCAGCCGCCTTGTCTGCCCATTTTGCAAAACTTCTTTGACTCTCCGAGTCGCATCCCGCGCCGGTGACGAAGTGATCGAAGGCGCGCTCGAATGCCGGGACTGCCGGCGCTCCTACCCGATTCACGGCGGCATTCCCCGCTTTGTGAAGAACGACGCTTACGTTTCATCGTTCAGCTTTGAATGGAAACGCTGGCAGCGCACCCAGTTTGACACTTCGGCGCGCGCGGCATCCAACGAATCCTTCGTAAATTCCACAGCAAGAAATCCCGGCGAGTTGGCGGGCAAGCTGGTGTTGGATGCCGGTTGCGGCGCGGGCCGCTTCATGGACGTTCTGGCCCTAGCCGGCGCTCAGGTGGTGGGCGTTGATCTGAGCGAGGCCGTTGAAGTGGCTTACAAGAATCTGCGGGAGCGGCCGAATTGCCATGTAGTTCAGGCGGACGTGATGAATCTTCCCTTTCCGCCCGCAACTTTTGATTTTGCCTACAGCATCGGCGTCTTGCATCACACCCCGGATACCCGCCGGGCATTCAGGAAGGTCGTCGCAGTCCTGAAACCAGGCGGTGAAGTGGCCATCTGGGTTTATCCACGGCACCGGCTGCAGGATGCGTTCGAGTATTTCCCCGATCGCGCCAATCAGGTCATCCGCCAGGATGTTGGCTACCAGATTCCGCGCGGATGGGACGGGGTGATCCGGCCTTTCGCGCCGCTGTTTGATTGGACCACCGAAGCCGCCAGCAAATTTCTCCGGCTCATCAGCACTCGATTGCCGATTCGCTGGCTTTACAACGCTTGCCGCGCCGCCGTCCCGCTTTATTATCTGTTTCGAATTCCGGTTTTTTATCCCCTCCGCCTGGTGATCAAGATTTCCATGGACCCGGATCCCGATTGGCGCGTGCTCGACACCTTTGACTGGTATTCGGCGCACTACCAGTGGAAGCACACTTTTCCGGAGCTCGGCCGCTGGTTCCAGGAGGCCGGACTCACGGAAATTCAGATTTGCCCGCGTATCGTCGCCATGCGCGGCAAACTCGCAAAGAAAGAGTAAGGACTCATCCCCTACCGCAACATGAGTCCTGCCTGAAAAATCTGCCGCACTCTCCTGATTCACCGCAATGTAATCTGCTATGCTGGGAAAGCGCGAGGAACCAAACCGGTAGCGTGGACCGGCGGTTTCGAGGTCCGCGCCAGCGCGATCCGTCATTCCCGCGCAGGCGGGAATCCAGCGACTTGGCCAGACTCAGATTCTCTCTTTCGCGGCAATGACCGTGTTCAATCGCCTTTTGCACGGGCGCGCGTTTGATTCCGGCTACGCCAGGACAGCTCTTGCTGAGAATCCCAAGTGAGCGAGCAACAACATGATTCTGAATTATGCGGGCCGTGAGCCGCACATTGCAGCTTCCGCTTACATTGCCGAAAGCGCCGACATCATCGGTGACGTCGAGATTGGCGAGAATGCCAGCATCTGGTTTCAGACGGTCTTGCGCGGCGACATTGAGCTGATCCGCATCGGAGCCAACTCCAATGTGCAGGATGGGTCGGTAGTGCACACGGTGGAAGGCGCGCCCACCATTCTGGGCGATTGGGTTACGGTGGGCCATCGTGCCGTGCTGCACGGCTGCACCATCGGCAACCATTGCTTGATCGGGATGGGCGCCATCGTGTTGAGCTTCGCGCGCGTGGGCGAGGGAGCAATCATTGCGGCGGGCGCGCTGGTGCGGGAGAACGCGGATATTCCCCCCAACAGCCTCTATGTTGGGGTCCCGGCCCGCTTCATCCGCCATTTGACGGAGGCCGATCGGGCCTTTATTGACGCGCACGCCAGCCACTATCTGCAATATAAGGAGAACTATCTTTCGGACCGCAAGAAGAGGTCTTGAGTACCGGACCCCAGGCTTTCAGGGCGGGTCAGGAAGCGAGGATCAGCCCGGGTCCTCTTTGCCCATTAAGAAAATGACAAAATCGATCCAGCCCATCCGCTCCGTCAAAGGAACTCGTGACCTGTTGCCGCCGGAAACCGGCTTGTGGCAGCGCGTGGAGGACGAAGCTCGCGCCGTGTTTGCAGTCTACAATTTCCGGGAGATTCGCACTCCGGTAATTGAGTCCACGGCGCTCTTTGCGCGAGGTGTGGGTGAGGAAACAGACATTGTGACCAAGGAGATGTTTACCTTCGTGGATCGCGATCACGAATCCCTGACGCTGAGGCCCGAAGGCACGGCCGGCGTGGTGCGCGCCGCCATCGAACATAGCCTTTATAACCTGGGTGGAATTCAGCGGCTCTTCTACACCGGCCCAATGTTTCGTCGCGAGCGGCCTCAGAAAGGACGATACCGCCAGTTTTACCAGATTGGCGCTGAGGCGCTGGGCTCCGAGCACCCGCTGGTGGATGTTGAGGTACTCGAAATGCTGATGGTCTTTCTGGGCCGGGTAGGGCTTAGCGATCTCAGCTTGCTGATGAACTCCGTCGGCTGCGGCCTGTGCCGGCCCGAGTACCTCCGCGTCCTGCGACGCGCGCTGGAAGCCATCAAGTCTCAACTCTGTGCGGATTGCCAGCGCCGTGCGGAGACGAACCCGCTCCGAGTACTTGATTGCAAGGTGCCCGCAGATCAGGCGCTAGTTGAGAAGTTGCCCACGATCTTTGACCATCTCGGACCCGAGTGCCGCCAGCATTTTGACCGGGTCACGGCAGAGCTGACGGATCGCGGTATCCGCTTCACCCTCATGCCGCGCTTGGTGCGCGGCCTGGATTACTACACGCGAACCGCCTTTGAGATCACCAGCGGCAGCTTGGGCGCCCAGAATGCCCTGCTCGGCGGTGGCCGCTACGACGGCCTTTCGGAAACGATCGGCGGACCGCCCATGTCCGGCTTTGGCTTCGCCATCGGTGAAGACCGCCTGCTGATGGCCGTCGAAGAGGCCGGCAAGCTCACCCGGCCCGAGGGCATTGACGTCTACGTAGCCTGGATGGACGATCGCGCTTTCGTTCCGGCCCGTGACTTGGTGCGCAGTCTCCGTGCTGAAGACTTGAGCGTGGAGATGAATTATGAGCCGGTCAAGCTGAAGAAAATGCTGGGCGCGGCGAACCGGCGGCGGGCGCGCTTTGCCGTCATCATCGGAGAAAGCGAGCTTGCGGCTTCCCGTTTCCAGGTCAAAGACATGTCAAGCAGCGAGCAACACCCGGTTGAGCCGGACCGCGTGGCCGCTTTTGTGCGAGAGAAAAGATCCTCGGAGGTTCAAACGTAACAGCGGCCTTCGGGACGGCGCGACATCGGGAGTGGCGCTTCGCCCGCCCTTCCCACTGGCACAAAATTCCCGTTGCGTGAAACGCAACGGCATCAGGAGCGACATTGAAACTCGATCTTCTCGGTGAAAGACAACGCACGCATTACTGTGGGGAACTTCGCGAAGTTGATCACGGCACCAGCGTTTTCCTGGCGGGATGGGTGGCGCGGCGGCGAGACCTGGGCCACTTGATCTTCCTGGATGTGCGCGACCACACCGGCATCACCCAGGTGGTGTGCGACCGTGACGAGAGTCCGGAGGCGCACGCCAAGGCTGATGAAGTACGGGCCGAATATGTGGTAGGCGTTGAAGGCGGCGTCCTGCTGCGCTCGGCTGAGACCGTAAACGCTCAGACCCCGACCGGAAAGATTGAAGTCCGCGCCCGGCAATTGCTGCTGCTCAACGAATCGAAGACTCCGCCGTTCCCCGTTGAAGATGAGACGAAGACTAACGAGGAGACCCGTCTGCGCTACCGCTATCTGGACCTCCGGCGCAAGCGCATGCAGCAAAACATGCGCTTACGCCACCACGCCGCGCTTGCGGTGCGCCATCATCTGAGTGAACACGGCTTCATCGAGATTGAAACGCCTTTTCTGACGCGCTCGACTCCCGAAGGGGCGCGGGACTATCTGGTCCCCAGCCGCGTGCATCACGGCCACTTCTATGCCTTGCCGCAGTCTCCTCAGATCTTCAAGCAGATTCTGATGATCGCCGGCTTTGACCGCTACTTCCAGATCGTGCGCTGCTTCCGGGACGAAGATTTGCGCGCCGACCGCCAGCCCGAATTCACCCAAGTCGATATTGAAATGGCCTTCCCGCAACGCGAGGTCCTGTTTGCCATCATTGAGGAGTTAATGGAGAAACTGTTCGCGCTGGTTAACGTGAAGGTCCAGCGTCCTTTCCAATTGCTTTCCTACGATCAGGCAATGGAGCGCTACGGTTCGGACAAACCGCACACCGGTTTCTCATTGGAATGGAAACGATTGAAGCTGCCCGAATCTGCTGCCGCAAAGATGAAGATCGATGATGCGGTGAAAGCGATGCGTGTGCCAGGCTGGGAATCCGCGTCCCGGTCGCAACTTGATAAGCTGCAAGAAACGGCGCGCAATGCCGGGGCGGATTGGTTTTCTTACCTGAAATCAGCAGAAGGACAAATCCATTCGCCGCTTGAAAAGGTGTTAGGCGCAGATGCCGTCCGTTCGATGGCGCAAGAAATTGGAGCCCAACCGGGAGACTTGGTGCTGCTGCTCGGACGCAAGACCGGTGGCTCTGGACCTGCCGCCCTCCGGCATCTCGATGAGGCGTCCGGCGAGCTGCGCTTGGAAGTAGCAAAGCGCCTTGACCTGATCAAACCCGGAACCTGGAATTTTCTCTGGGTGGTCGATTTCCCGATGTTTGATTACGACGAGAAGGAAAGCCGGTTCGCGGCCATGCACCATCCGTTCACATCACCCCGCGAACAAGATCTGGCTTTTCTGACGGAGCGGCCGGGTGATGTGAAAGCGCGGGCCTACGACTTGGTGCTCAACGGCTCTGAGATTGGCGGCGGTTCGATTCGTACTCACCGCCGCGATATCCAGCAGCAAGTTTTTGAAGTGCTCGGCATGACTCCGGAAAAAGCCCGTGAGCGCTTCGGCTTCTTTCTGGACGCGCTCGATTACGGCACGCCGCCGCACGGCGGGATCGCGCTCGGCTTCGACCGCATCGCAGCGCTGATGGCCGGTGAGTCAAACATCCGCGAAGTGATCGCGTTTCCCAAGACCGCAAGCGCCGTGGATGTGATGTCGGATGCGCCCTCGCTGGTGGAGCCTGAACAGCTCGAAGAGCTGGGGTTGAAAATCCGCGAAGATGTTTAGCCGGAGGCTGGGGAGCACGAATCCAGGCAAGTTGTTTGCGTCTGCCTTGCGTGGCAGATGATCCAAACCTGAAATTCTGGCCGTAGCCATGACGATCATTCGCATCCTTCCAGAGGCCATCGCCAACAAAATCGCAGCGGGCGAGGTGGTGGAGCGTCCAGCTTCGATCGTCAAGGAGCTGCTGGAAAATTCACTGGACGCTCAAGCCCGGCGACTGGACCTTGCGGTGGAAGCGGGCGGAAAGCGCCTGATCCGGCTGGAAGACGATGGCGTTGGCATGACGCGGGACGACGCCATGCTGTCATTTGAGCGCCACGCCACCAGCAAAATCAAAACGATTGAAGATTTGTTTGAGGTTTCAACGCTGGGCTTCCGGGGCGAAGCTTTGCCCTCCATTGCCGCCGTCTCCCGGGTGTCACTGGAGACGCGCCACGCGTCTGAACCGGCCGGGACGCAGATTGAGATTGCTGGCAGCCGCATGAGGGATGTGCGGGAGATTCCCCGCGCTCCGGGCACCCGCATGGAAGTGCGGGACGTCTTTTTCAATACGCCGGCCCGTCGCAAGTTTTTGAAGTCCGAATCCACCGAGCTCGGCCACACGGCCTCACTCGTTACCCATTACGCGCTGGCCCATCCGGAGATCGCTTTCCGCCTTTCGTCTTTGACCAACGAAGTGTTGAACGTTTCACCGGTGGGAAGCTATCGCGACCGGATCTATCAGGTGATGGGCCCAAAGACCCTCGATCAGCTCGTGGAAATTCCACTCGTCGAGAGGCCGATGCCCATCCCCGTGACCGGGGACGGAGAAGAGGAATGGGCGGCACCCGATCCAGTAGTCGTTCGGCTTTCTGGATTTGTTTCCCGGCCGGAAGTTCAACGGCTGAATCGAAACCAGATTTACTTCTTCGTAAACCGTCGCCTGGTTCGGGACCGGCTGATCCTGCACGCCATTCAGGAGGCTTACCGCAATATCCTGCCTCCCGCGGTTTTCCCCGTGGCGTTGATCTTCATCGAACTTCCCGCCCGCGAAGTGGACGTGAACGTTCACCCTGCAAAGACCGAAGTCCGGTTCCGACATTCCGGATTCATTCACGACTTCGCGCGGGATTCCATCCGCCGCGCCCTGATAGCCTCAAAGCCCATCGAGTCGTTTCCCATGTCGCGGGGCCGCAGCAGTTTTCTGGATGACCTGAGCCGCGAGATCGACGCCGTCGCCACGGAGCGCCTCGCTGAAGAGTTGGCGTTGCCGCCGTCTCCGGTCGCGGCGTCCGTTCCCGATCCTGAGAAAGTGAGCGAGGCCGATCTACCCCTTACTCCGGTTGCCCCCGCCTTTCAACTTTCCCCGCCCCATCCGCCGCCTGAAACCTTGCGGCTGCCTTTGCAATCTCCACCTTTCGCCGGAGAGAGTCACAACCCAATCAGCGAAAGCATGAGAGCGGCGCGCTCTGAAAGTGAAATCCACAGTCTGAGTACAAGCTCAACTCCCGAGCCGGGGAATTCAAAGGCCAGGTCCAGCGAGTTCCCTTTGGATTTATTTCCCCTGGGACAGGTGCGCGAGAGCTTCATCATCGCCACCAATTCCGAAGGCTTGTGGATTATTGACCAGCACGTCGCTCATGAACGCATTCTGTTTGAGCGTCACTTGAAGCAGCGGCGCGAACAACACGTCGAGGGCCAGCGCCTGCTGCTACCCATCATCGTTGAGCTGCAACCGCAGCAGCTCGCCACCTACCGCGAAATCGGGCAAGAGCTTGCCGCTAACGGTTTTGAAGTTGAACCGTTTGGGCAACGGACGCTGGCCATTAAGACTGCGCCCGCCGACATTCGCGCCGGAGACGCCGAGCGGCTGCTCATTGAAATTCTGGATGGGATCGGCCCGGAAGCCCGGGCGATTTCATTGGAGGCATTGCGTGGCAAGATAGCGGCGTCCGTAGCCTGTCACGCCGCGATCAAGATCAACACCGCGCTCGATTTCAAGAAAATGCAGTGGCTGATTCGTGAGCTTTCCCGCACAGATTGCCCCATGGCCTGCCCTCACGGCCGGCCCATCGTTCTCCGTTACTCCCTCCGGGAAATCGAAAAAGCCTTTAAGCGAACGTAACTTAGCTGCGTCCGCGCTTCCCCACCGAAACTTTTTTAGGCCACCGGTGTTTATGGAAGCAGAGGGCAGGATGGAACAAAAGCCCTCGAAGAATGATTGCCATCTGGAGGAGCCATGAAAACGACTGAGAGATCAATGAGCAGGCCATTCACGTTGTTGGCGGCTGTGCTGTTTGCTTTGATGTTGGCGCCGTTGGGATTATGGGCACAGTCGACTGCTGCCACACTCGGGCCGGTGGGACCGCTCACGCCCAATCGACAGGGCATCCACCGTAGAGAGCTTGCCCGGTTTGACAATCAGTATCTGGACAAACATCCGAGAGTAGTGCGAGAACTAAACCGGAACCCGCGCCTCGTTGACAATCCGGGGTATATGAGGAAGCACCCTCAGCTCGCCCATTACTTCAAGAATCATCCGGCCATTCGACAGAATTTACGCCAGCATCCGGTTGCCTTCCGTAACCATGAGCGGCGATACGAACGGCATGAGAATCGCCCCCGCGCCGCCATCAGGAATGACCGATCTCATTAAAGACTGAACAACAAAGTGAGAGCCCTTGGGAGGCCGGAGACGTCCGGCCTCCATTTTTTTCCTATCGGCGCCGGTTGCCGGAGTGATCCGCGAGTGACGGGGCCAGAGCCAGATCTTCCTGATATTCACCTTTAAGACTCCAAAGCGCGCCGGATGCGTTGAACCACCACAGGAGGATTGAAGGGTTTCACCACCTGATCAAATGCGCCAAGCTGCAGGGCAGCCTGCGCGTCATTGCCCACGGCAGGAGAAGTCAACATGATGACTTTTGATTCTTTCAGGCTTCCGCTCGAGGCCAGGTGTTTCAATAGTGACAGGCCATCCATACCGGGCAACTCCACCTCAATCAAGATAATCCGCGCGCCCAGAATGGGCCTCTCACCTCCAAGCATCTTTAAGGCCGTTTTCCCGTCCTGCAACCATCGGGCGCGGTATCCCCGAGTCTGGAGAGCATTCAAAAGTAGGTGGGCCTCCGCCTCGTCAGCCATGACCAAAGCCACGTCGGCACTGTGTAGCTTTTCTCTCTGTGTGGAGTCCGAACCCGCCGGGAGCACGCGGTCGCGCCCTGCGGCCTTCGCCATCCGCATGGCTTCCGCCGCAGCCAAGAACAATCCCTCGACATCGTTCGCGTCTTCGGGATACTCCGCGACCCCCGCAGAAAATGTCGTTTGGAATCCGGCCTCCTCTGGGTTCGTACTTTCCCCCTGGCGGAAGGCCTCCAGCAATTCCGCCAGCCTTTGGACGCCATCGTAGCGGCTCATCCCGTACATTCCAACCACAAAGTCTTCCCCGCCCCAACGGGCGGCTGCGTCTTCGCTGTGAAAATGGCGCTGCATCAATTGCCCCAATTTTCTAAGAGCCGAATCCCCTCCGCCGTATCCGCTCCGTTCATTGATCTTGCGAAGATGATCTAAATTAATCACCCCAAGCGCCATCGGTTGGCCGTGGCGGCTGGCCAAACGGATGAAATCTTCAAGAACCTGTCTCGACTTCCGGCGGTTGAAAACGCCCGTTAGGGGGTCGATTTCCAAGAGACTGCGGCGCAGGCGGCTCCGTTCTACCCGGTTAAAAATACGGGTAAGCAATTCCGGCCCGATGATCGGCTTCGTCACAAAATCGTCGGCTCCGGCGGAGAACACCCTGCGCACCGTATCCGGATCGGAGTGAGCCGTCAGGAACAAGATAGGCACTTCCGCCCGTTGCGGATCATTCCGGACCACATGGCATAATTCGATTCCTGTCAGATGAGGCATATCCACATCCAGGATCAGAAGGTCCGGTGAAACCTGGTTGAAGACCTCCCAAAATTTGAGCGGATCCTCCAGAGCGGTAACGCGCAGACCACGCGGCCCAAGGAGCGCCTGCAAAGCCTCGAGCACCTGGGGATCATCATCCACAGCCAGAATCTTGGTTTCTGAAGCTCGAAGACGCTCGACCAGACGCAAGGTGAAATCCATGACTTGGCCGGCGGAGAGGGACCGGGGCAGAAATCCGCGTCCCCCGCGGCGCACCACCTCAACCCGGTCCACCAACGTGTCTTTGCCGGTTAATACCACCGCTGGGACTGGGGGCACCCGTGCGCTTAATTCCTCCATCCACTCCCAACTCTCCTCTTCGCTCTGCCCTCGCCCCAGGTCAAGAATCGCCAGAAAGGGTTCATGATTCTCGATCCAATCTCGAGCCGCGCCAATGTCGGGGACACATTCCAACTCGAGGCCACGAGCTGCGGCCTCGGCGCACAACTTTTCTGAAAATGCGTCATCGCCGGATACCAGCAGAACCGGATGCGGCCGGGGTGTTGTTGGCGGTAGCTCGTTCGCGCTGGCTGGCCTTCGTTCAATATCAAGGCGGAGAGCCACCACTAATTCCGATAAGCGTAGGGCCTGCTGCTCACTGAGGTTGACACCGTGCTGAAGAATCTTTTCTACCTCTTGCGCAAATCGTGAACCGGCGTGGAAACCCAGTGTTCCAAGTGATCCTGCCAGGCGATGCGCCTCCCGCTCGGCATCCTTTCGCAGATCGGGAGTGAGCCTGCCCTCGAGCAATTCCAGTCCGGCCCTTTCGAGAACTTCCACTCTTTCCAGAAAAAGGCTGACAAACTTCTGCTGAAGGCCATCGAGGGGAGACTCCGGCGGATTGGCGCTTTTTTCGGCTTCAACCGCCCTTGCAAGACTCTGATTTCCTGACAAGCTCGCAGCTTGCCGGATCAACTCATCAGCATCGAGAGGATGATACAATACGGCTCCCACGCCAAGACTTCTCACCAGAGTGGAGGGAAGGTCCGGAGTCGCTTGATTGTCGAGGCAATAAATGACAGGCAAAAACGAGGCCCCCTGGGACCTGCGAACTTCCGACAGGACATCGAGCGCCGAGGGTTCCCGCAACCGGTGATCCAGAATCAGAACTGATGTTTCTTCTTCCGCCAAAGACATCAGGGCGCCGCTTCCGGAGCTGGTTGATTTTATGTTGAAGTCACGCAAACGGCGGAGAAGTTGTGATTCCAGCTCGGGCGGGAGTCCCGCCATCACGATTCGGCCAGCCTTGTGGCCCTCTTTTGGATCGGTCATGGTGGTCACTCCGTCACCGTTGGCCAAGCGAGCAGCAGCGCGACCAAGCCGGCAAGTTTTAACGGGTCAAAGGGTTTCGAAATCACACCTTGAACTCCCAGATCCTTAAACTCCCGAAGGTCGCTTTTCTGGATTTTCGCGGTTAAAAAGAGCACTGGGATCGTGGCGGCGTCTAACCGCCCTCTCAAAACCCGGAAAACAGCCGGCCCGTCCATATCTGGCATCATGACATCCAGAAGAATGGCGTCCGGATGAGTGGTCCCGGCTGCGGCGATTCCTTCGAGGCCCGAGGACGCAGTCACAACGTCCCAACCCGTCGTCAATTCCAGACTTAGCTTTGCTATTTCACGGATCGCTTCATCATCGTCAATAATCAAAATTCTTCTAGGCATTGTATTTATTGCCTTCCGGTTTTGAGGTCTGACCCGCAAGCAATGTGAAATAGAAGGTGCTCCCACCGCCAATCACGCTCTCCACCCAAATCCTGCCACCGTGCTGCTGGATAATTGTGCGGCAAATGGCAAGACCCAAACCCGTGCCGCCTTTCTCACGAGAATCGGAAGCATCCACTTGGCGGAAGCGCTCAAAGATGGTTTCCAACTTGTCCGCGGGGATTCCCCGCCCCTGGTCTTGAACTCCAAACTTCACCTCATCCCCCTCCTGGGTTACGGAAAGCGTCACAACCGCGCCGGGAGGAGAAAACTTGATGGCGTTGCCCAGCAAGTTGGTGAGCACTTGAGTGATCCGGTCCGAATCGGCCCGAACTTGGATCGAAGAAGCTGAAATCTCCAGCCGGATAGAGGTCTTTTCTGCCATCATGCGCATGGTTTCCACCGCCTGGCTCAGCAACTGCCCGGCGTCGCACTCCGACCGGGCCATGAGCACCTGGCCAGATTGCATCCGTTCCAGGTCCAGAATGTCATTGACCAACCTCACCAGCCGGTCCGTGCTCCTCAGGGCAATGTCCAGCATCTGTTGCATCTTCTTGGGATTGCCAGCGAGCAATCCGGCCGCAAGCAATCCCAGGGCCCCACGGATGGAGGTAAGAGGCGTTCGCAGTTCGTGGCCTACAACGGAGACAAACTCGCCTTTCAGTCGCTCGATGGCCCGCCTTTCGGTGATGTCCTGGAAGCTCAACACGGCGCCATGAATCTCCCCTTGCTGGTTACGGATCGGAGTGCTGATATACTCCACCGGGAATCCAGTTCCGTCTTTCCTCCAAAACATTTCATCATCCACCCGGCTTGTTACGCCCTCGGTCAGAGCTTTCCGGATCAGGCACTCGTCGATGTGGCAAGGTGAGCCATCCGCGTGGGTATGATGCATCAGGATGTGCACGTTCTTTCCGGTCAGCTCTTCCGCTTTCCATCCCGTCATCCGCTCCGCCGTCGGGTTGAAGAACGTACAATTTCCGGACGGGTCCAGTCCGCAGATTCCTTCACCCACAGCATTCAGGATCATCTCGGTCTGCAGCCGGAGGTTCTCGATCGCTTCTTGCGCTTTGCTGCGCTCGGTAACGTCCCGGGTGATGTGAGAAAACCCACGAAGCTTGCCCTCTGGGCTGAGGAGCGCCGTCACCACAACGTTTGCCAAGAAACGGGACCCGTCTTTTCTTGCCCTCCATGCTTCCTCCTCAAATCTTCCCTCGGTCTCAGCGATCCTGAGGATCTGGCAGGGCCTACCCGCACTCACGTCTTCCGAAGAAAAGAAACAGGAATATTGACGGCCCAAAACCTCTTCTGCCCTGAATCCGGTGATCCGCTCCGCGCCAGCATTCCAGCTTCCGACGCTGCCAGAGGGATCAAGTATAAAAATGGCGTAATCCCTGACGCCCTCAACCAGCAACTGGAAGCGTTCCTGGCTCCTGCGAAGGATTGCCTCCGCGCGGCGCCGCTCCGCAATTTCCGTTTGCAGGCCCCGGTTTGCCGCTTCGAGCTGCGCCGTGCGCTCCGTAACTCGTTGTTCCAGTTCCTCATTTAGACTACGGATTTTCTGTTCTGCCTCCATACGTTCGGAGATGTCCCGGTAGTTGATGACAATCCCCGCCACTGAAGGATCGGTGAGCAGGTTGTTGGCGATGCATTCAATCCACCGCCACCCCCCGGTCTTGAGCCGGTAGCGGAGCTCCGTGACAACTCGCTCTCCGGGCCGGAAGGCCGGGCCGGCTAAGGTTTCTTTGATTCGAGCCATATCTTCCGGGTGAATCAATTCAAAGATGTTCTTGCCTAGCCGTTCTTCGGCGGTGTAACCCAAGATGTGGTTGTTGGCGTGGCTCGTGAAAATAATGCTGCCTTCCCTATCAATCAGGACAATGCCGTCCGCGCTATTCTCGATCAACGCCCGGAACCGTTCTTCTTCCTTGCGCAGCGACGCCTGGGCCCGGGCGCGCTCCACCCGCAGCCGGCGGTCCTCCAGGGCTCGCTCGACAGCGAACGGCAGACGGGCCAGGTTGTGTTTGAGGATGTAATCGGTTGCGCCCCTCTTAATGCAATCAACCGCGGCTTCCTCGCCCAACGCTCCGGTGACCAGAATCAGAGGAGAATCCAGGCGTTTCGCGCGCAAGAGCTCCAGGGCTTCCATTCCGTTCCATCCCGGCAGATTGAAGTCGGCCAGGACAATATCCGGGGCGTGGCGATCGATTGCCTGTTCAAACTCCATGCGGTTTTGCGCAACTTCCACCTCAATCGAAATCCGGGTCCTCTTCAGCTCCTGCAAGGATAGTTCTGCGTCCGCCGGCTCATTTTCCAAGATAAGAACGTGTAGAGGCGACAGCCGCGGCGTAGAACCCTCATCGCCCTTTGTACGAAGCTCTGAAGTAGCCATCCTTCCATTCCCTCTTTCCTAGGTAGACCGAATGCTGCTCAGCGGGGCCCCGGTATGAATTGCCCATATGTCCAGAATCAGCCCATGGCGGCCACGGCACGGCTCATTGCCGTGGGTTCCTGGGCCAAAAGGCCGGGTCACGCAAACCGTGCCGTGGTTAACATCTTTCATGGATCGTGCGTGCCATTTCATAACGGGGTTTTGGCCAGGCGACAGCCATGCTCGCTGTGAGCTGCAGCGTAGCGCTCGGGCTGCGCGGACACACCGGTGCCAACTTTGATTAGTGAATAACCTGGCCGCCGGGGGGAGCCGTGACCTTGCAGTCCGGCGCGGCCATTTCAAATGAGCAAAGCCTTGAAGGAAGTCGGGGAGGCGAGGGCTGCCTTACGGACCTTCACAGACTGGACGTTGATCAGATTGATTGAGTCACGTTCATTTTCATGTTGCCTCCTTTGCAGCTCCCGCAGAGCCATTCTCGACCAGATTCAGGGCGCAGCAGGAGGAAAGGCTTCTTTAGGCGGAGGCTCATTCAGTAGCAGCCAATAAAGCCCCGCCTGGCGGACGATTTCGCAGAAGCGGCCAAAATCGACGGGCTTTTGCAGAAAGCTATTCACGCCATATTGGTAGCTCTTGACCATGTCCTCTTCCTGCCTGGAGGACGTCAGCATGACCACCGGAATGGCCTTGGTGGCTGGTTCTTGTTTGATGTTGCGCAACACTTCCAGCCCGTCAATTTTGGGAAGCCGGATGTCCAGCAGCACCAGCCGCGGCGCCGGCAGAGGATTCCGGCCCAGGAACTTTCCCTTGCACTGCAGGAAGTCCAAGGCCTCCTCTCCGTCGCGGGCCACATAGATTTTGTTGGTTATCCGGTTCTTCCTCAACGCAATCAGCGTCAGCTCTTCATCTGCGGGATTGTCTTCAACCAATAGAATCTCGACAGCTTTTTCGTACATCCATGCCTCCAGGCCGATCCCCAAATTTAGGCGATCTCGAGCTTCCCAGCCGCCGCCGGGCCTAGCGTGAAATAGAAGCTGGCACCTTTGTCAGGTTGGGATTCGGCCCAAATCTTCCCGCCGTGCTTCCGGACGATCCGGTCAACGGTGGCCAACCCCACTCCGGTTCCTTCAAATTCCTCTACGCTGTGCAACCTTTGGAAAACTGCAAAGAGCCGGGCGGCGTATTTCATATCAAACCCAACGCCATTGTCCTTGACGAAAATGACCGTCTTTCCGCCTTCGGTTTCATGGTCAACCCGGATGACCGCCGGCTCGCGGCCCCGGGTGAACTTCAAAGCGTTCGTAAGAAGGTTCGTGAAAACTTGCCGGACCAGATCCGGGTCGCAAGCGATGACCGGCAAATTTCCCACTTCCCACTGAATTTTACGATCCGAGGTCCCGTCGCGGACATCGTCTAATGCTGCTCGCACGACCGCGTTCAGGTCCGCCGGTCTCTTTGTCAACTCCTGGCGGGTAACCTTGGAAAGTCTCAGAAGATGGTCGATCAGCAGGGACATCCGGTCCGTGGCATCGATGACGCGCTGAAAGTAGTGCCGGCCTTTTTCATCAAGCTGCTCCGAACAATCTTCGAGCAGGAGCTTAGCGAAGCCAGTGACCTGCCGGAGGGGAGCGCGAAGGTCGTGCGAAACCGAATAGCTAAAAGCCTCAAGCTCCTTATTGGCGGTCTCCAATTGTGTGGTCCGTTCTGCAACCCGCTGCTCCAGCGTCTGGTTTAGCGTTCTGACTTCGGCCTCGGCATGGTTCCGAGCCGTCGTATCGAGGGCCACCACCAACCGCCCCCGCCTTCCAAGTAAGCTCACAAGGCGGTTAACGACTTCAACATCAATCACTCTACCGTCCTTTTTCAAGTGCCTCCAGGCGCCGGTCTTTGGCTCGGGACCACCGGCGCCGGCCGCGGCAAGACGGACGGCCTCCCGGTCTTCCTCCGGCCGGATCTCCAGGATGGTCATGCCTAGGAATTCTTCCCTGCTGAATCCGTAATTCTGGACGGCGGCATCGTTGACGGCGAGGAACTTCAACGTTTCGAGGTCGTAAACCCACATTGGATTGGGGTTCGATTCGAAGAGGATGCGGTACTTCTCCTCCGATTCGCGCAACGCGGCTTCAGCCCGTTCCCGCTCTTCGATCTCGCTCCTCAGCAGATCATTGGACTGAGAGAGCATGGCGGTCCTCTCCAGCACGCGGTGCTCCAATTCCTCATTCGATCTTTCCAGCGATTCCTTCAGGGAGTGAAGGATGTCCCTTTCGTGCTTGAGTTCAGCTTCAGCCTTATGGCGGCCGGCAAAATCGCGGTGAAGGAGGACCACGGCTGAGATGAGCAGCCCCAACGCCAGGATGGATCCGGCGGCAGCGATCATCACGGTCCGGCGGGCGCTGGCCGCGGCCGCCCGGTGCCTTTCCGCCAGCAGACCCCGTTCCTGGCTGAACATCTGGAAAATCAAATTTCCGATATTCTCCTGGGTTGCGCGTTCAAAAGCCAACCGGGCGCTCCAGTCAGCAGGCATCCGGTTTGACCCTGGGCTCTCCGTGCCTTCCTGCACACGCCGTCCGCGGTGTTCCTGAATCAACTTGTGAAGTTCTCTAATCCGTTGCTGCTGGGCCGGGTTGTCCGCAGTCAATTCCAGGACACGCTGGAGGGAGTGGTCCGTTTTGGTTTGGGCGGACAGCCAGGATTTAAGATTTGATTCACTGTCATCCACCAGATCGGCAGTGTGCGCGCTCTCTTCCACCGCGCGGTCGCCGACGAGCCCATCCAACGCGTTAAGAACATCCTCCGTCTGCTCCACCCATTGGTCGTTTGCGGCGAGCCTGCGAACAGTCTGGTATTCGAGGAAACCGAGGAGTACTAATAGGCTTAGGGACAGCCCGTAAGCCAAAATGACCTGCATTTCGAGGGATTTTATGATCGTTCTCAGGGAATTGTCCATCATGTCCTGTAGGGGCGACCCTCGGGGGCGCCCGAGGTAAGAAAGAGGCAGCTTATAGTTCCTTGACGTTCAACCTCCAATCCTGGAAAGCCCTAAATAGCCGTCCATCAGGAAGAGGCTCAAACTTATGAGGGAATTTTATTATACCAGAGATGTATTTAGATGTCAATAACGTTCTATATACCTATCAATCTTGGGCTGGCCTGGCCCGGCCTGGCTACGTTCTAGTGACCTGTCCCACTTAATTCTTTACAGGC
The DNA here is from genome assembly GCA_035531475.1 of Terriglobia bacterium. Classification (GTDB taxonomy): domain Bacteria; phylum Acidobacteriota; class Terriglobia; order UBA7540; family UBA7540; genus CALCEB01. The sequence goes on along the minus strand of DATKST010000089.1, from coordinate 119 downwards.
GCTCAGTGCTCGGGTGGGTGATGTCTACTCTTTGCTCGCCGCTTACGAGAGAAGGCGGTAGCTGCCGCTACCGCAGTCCACGGCGGGCTTCGCCCGCAAGTTCACGGCCGCGCCGCAGG
>DATKST010000088.1:0-3017 GCA_035531475.1 Terriglobia bacterium | reverse complement strand
GTGATTCCGGTCTTCAGCGTTGTCGTATGAACTCTCAGCGATGTACCCATGATGAATCGTAAGCTCCTCGGGTAGATATTGTTCTGATCCTGTTTCTTCGGTGGGATTCCGTGCCCCGGCGGCCAGACACACCAATTCCGTGGTGCGGGCCCCAAGCAGACACCAGTCTGTACTCTGTTTACAAGACTAATAATTGAGACGAAAAGTAAGCCATCCGCAGTGGCATTGCAAGTGGAATCTTCTGCGGTGTTTGGAAAAGCCTGAATTGCATCAAGTGGCATCGGGGGCGTTGCAACACCGAGGAGTGTGCTTCAAGGCACTATGACCAGAAGAGAAAGACGGCAGAGCACAAAGCGCTCCCCTACCAAGATCCGGCGGTGCGGACACCGCCGCACGGGGTTGAGACCTACTGCGCCTTCAACGTGAGATTGCCGGCGCGATTGGCGCGGGCGGTTGTATCGTCCCCGGGATGGATACGAAGCTGGGGCGGGAGGTGGGATTGATGAAGAGTCTTTCAATGTGCCGGTAGGGAAACCCACCAGAATCGACTTGCAGAGCCCTGCAATCCTCGCCAGATGGGCCTTATCGATTGTGGTTGATGTTTGCTGCGTCAGGGCTTGGTGGGATTGTGGACCGTACTCTGAACTTCCGAATTCTTGAGGGTGGAAATGCGATCTCAGACTTCAAAGCCCGTGCTTTGATAGCGTCCTCGATCGCATTTCCTGTACTGGTCGATTACTGGAACCGTTTCGGAAGCCTCCTACTCTTCGCTTCTCTATCCACGGTCCCCTTTTCGTCTTGCTTTGCCTGGACGAAGCAAGCGCCAACCGAGCCGGCTTATTAGCCTCTGGCGGCCGCCTCCTCTTGCTGAGTTATCATCCTCGGCTGAGTTGGCCGTTGTCTCTTCGCCCATCACTCGCCTGGGCCGTGACCTAGCTTGATAGAACTGGTACGAAGCTCTTTTCAATGAGGCCCTGGATGTCCACTCTCCGGATGAGCACCCGGCCGCCCATTTTCACATAGGGGATACGTCGTTTCAGCACCCAGGCCCGGATCGTGGAAATTTTTAACCTCAGATAGGAAGCCGTTTCAGGCACGGTCATCAGGCCTGAATCGTTTCCTTTTTCTTCAACCGCTTCATTCAATCGCTTCCTCCTTGACGAACACCTTTCCATATTGCTAAATCATTCTGGATATTAAAGCCGGGTAGTCACTGGTGCAAGAAACTATCCCCGTGAAGGTTTCAAATCGGAAAGCACGAGAAGTGCGCCTCCATCGGTTCGACGGCCTGGCGGCTTTCGCAAATATGGGCGACAGCCCTGAAGACTGGGCCAAATTCCGCCGGATGTGGCCGGAATTCTTCCCCGCTTACCTGACAGGATGGATCTTTCGAACAGCAACCCAGTGGTGGCGGTTCGCCAACCCCGGCCCAACGCCTCCAGACGACTGGGAGGAATTGCGCCAGAAGTGGCCAGGCTTGTTCAAGAGTGAGATCCAGGACTGGGAGCGGAACGCCAGGGCTGTGAGCGAGACGCTCGGGGTCATGCGTCCGCCCTTGCTTTTTTATCGCGACCTGCTGCGCCAGGTATGGAGCCGTGACGACCCCAGCGGCAATTGCCTGAGATTCCTGTTGGGATTTGAGTCGCAGGCCGTCTATGGAGGGGTCGGCATCAATTTGTTCAAGTCCGAGACCACCCCGGAAGCACCTCCTGATTGGAATGGAAGCGCCTTCCAGGGACAATTTCTTGGCCAACAGAAATCGGCGTGGAGTGATCTTCCCTCCGGATTTCCAGTTGTCAACGGAATCGCCGGTGCGATCACGTGGGAATTCGGATGCCAGTTCCAGCGTGCCATTTATGATCTGATGCAGGAGCGCTGGCGGGCCATGGGGTGTCCGAAGTGTTGCCGGTATTTCATCGCGGACAAGACAGCGCAAAATATTGTTCAACCAAATGTTACGCCGACAAGAAGCGGGAACAGTCGCTGGCAAATTACCACTGCAGGGGAAGAGTCAAGAGGCAGGAAGCAAGAGTCAATCGGGGCGGGTCAAAGGGGAGAAAACGGCAGTGAGCATTTACAAACGCGGGAAAATCTACTGGTATAGGTTCAACTGGAACGGGAAGACCATCCGCAAGTCCACAAAACAAGGCAATGACAAGGTCGCCCGCACCATGGAGTCAGCGCATCGAACTGCACTGGCAAAAGGCGAGGTCGGTATCCGTGAAAAGGACCCCGCTCCTCTGCTCTCGGATTTCTTAAAACAGGACTTCCTGCTTTTTGTCGAGGGACACTTCTCAGACAAGGTGCACACCCGGGACTATTACCGATATGGGACCAACAGTCTGCTGGCTTCCAAGCTTGCAAAACGACGGACCGATGCAATTACCTCACAGCACGCCGCCGCCTATGCTGCCGCTCACGCGGCCCGGTCGCCATCAACGATCAACCGGGACCTGAGGACGCTGAGGCGAGCCTTGAACCTGGCTGCGGAGTGGGGAAAGCTCGAAAAGGCTCTGAATATCCCGCTCGCCCGCGGCGAGAGGCAGCGCGACCGGGTGCTATCGCCTGAGGAGGTCAATCGATACCTCGAGGCTTGTCCCCACGCAGACTGGCACGACGCGGCGCTCCTGACCGTTGCCACGGGCATGAGGCCGGCCGACGAAGTCTGCAAACTCCGCTGGGAGGCGGTTGAACTCAACGGGCAGGAACGGAAGATTCGCATTGGGGCCTCTAAAACCTTGGCCGGTCACCGAGCGATTCCATTGAAGCCTGTGGTTTACGAACATTTCGGAATTCCTGACCCTGTACAGATGTTGCGGGATAGGCACGCAGAGCAAGGGTTTCCGTCGAAGGGATGGGTCTTTCCGAGGCCTTCCCAAGGCGGCCACCTGACGGAGAGCACCTATAAAATATGGCACTCGAAAGCACTTGAAACCCTGACTGAAGATGCGGACGCTCCGGAGTTCAAGGCTTTTGAGCCTTATTGCCTTCGTCATACATTCCTGACCTGGGTGGCG
>DATKST010000087.1:0-3941 GCA_035531475.1 Terriglobia bacterium | reverse complement strand
TTGCAGATCAGCGTCGAGCCGCAGCGCCTGACGATAACGGGCAAAAGAGAGACGAAGGAAGAGAAGAAAGCTGAAAAGACCATTTACCAGGAGCGGTGCTCGGACGAGCTCATGCGCGTGATTGACCTCCCAGCCGCTGTTGATCCGGACAAGGTGAAGGCAACGCTCGAAAATGGCATTCTGGCGCTGGAGATGCCCAAGGCTGCCCCGGCGAAGCAGGTTACAATCCAGCCGAAGGTTGCCTAATCTACTGTATGGCGCTCAGGGGGTGCAACGTTTTGCCGTGGCGCTCTCCAAAACAGCGGAGGGCGGAAAACACACGCTGCTGATTCCTGCAAAATAGAGTGAGGCTATTTTCTACCGAAAGGCCGGCGGCGAACACCACCGCACCAGCAGCGGCTTTCACTCTATTTTGCAATCCTCAATAAGGCGCGGAGCGTTGTGGTTAGCGGCGCTCCGCTGGCACCTCGTGTTGTTCGGATGAGCTTGACGTTCACCGCAGGCTCAGAAATGGAATCCCAACTGCGCCTGATAAGCCCGGGGTTCGATAAAGTGCGTCCCGCTGAAGGTGGAAAGAAAGTTGTAGAGCGAATCCTGATTGGTGACATTCGTGACCGTAAACATCAAGCTCACGCGGAGACGCTCATTTTGAAATAAGGCGTCTTTGCCAGCGCTGAGATCGAAAACGTTACGCGGAGCGACGCGCGTGGGGTTGTGGTCGGGATTGTAGGTTCCGGGCGCTGGCAGAGTGATCCGCGTTGCTCCGAACACCGGCGAATTGCAACTGGTAAGCGGATTACTGAGCGTCGCGAATACATTGCCGCAATACAACCCCATCGCCATCTGGTTGTCGGGGCTGAATGTTAGCGCGTTGGCGTAATCCAAAACTGTGCCCGCGACCAATCCGCTGTCGTATCGCCAGGTGAACGCGAGCCAGGGAACCTTCTTGTTATACTGATATCGAATTTGCGTCGTCTGATCGAAGTCTTCGTCATGGTCAATACGGAACACGCCCGTATTGAGCGGCGAATTAAAAAGGATGCCTCCGGTTTCGGGCGGGAAGAAACGGGCCTCGACGTGACCCAAAGACATGTAGGCGGTGAGGCCATGGTAGCTGGGAAAATTGACCGTGGCAGTGAAGCCTTCGATCTTTGACTTTGCCCATTCAATGGGGAAGATGATCGGTGTATTGAAAAGAGTGTCAAAGTCGAAATCAGGCCCGCTGAATTTCCAGAATTGCTCGACGTCAACGGAAGCCCAGCGCCCCAGCGCCTGCTGCGCGCTGATGTCATAAAGGTTCCGGTACCCCGGCCTCAGTGGGGCATGGCCGAAGGCTCCCACGTTTGAAGCCAGCCCGCCCGCGCCGGTCTCGCTTGAAAGGATCAGGTTCTCATTGTAGGGCGTTTCCAAAAATCTGCCGTAAGAAGCGCTGAACACGGTGCTTGTTCGCTTAACGGCGTATGAAACTCCAACTCTGGGTTCAATCCCATTGGCGCTTGTGATCCCGTTATAGAAGTCGCCGCGCAAACCAGCATTCAGCGTAAACTGGCCAAGCTGCATACTGTCCTGAGCGTAGACCGCTTCTTCCCGGATGTCCGCATGTCCTCTAAAGCTAAAGGGAACGCCCCCACGGGACAGATCGTAAGGAACCAGGCCGGGAAGCAAGCCGGGATTAGGGGCATAACCAGCAGGCGCGCACTGGCTGGTATTAATGATAGTCGGTGTGGTTACTGCTGCGCCCGTACCCGTTAGGCAGACTGGGTTGAAGGTCGGGTCTGTGAGGCCAAAAGAAAAGTTTTCGTTGAGAGGCGTTTGCGAGATCATGATCCCGAACTTGGCAGTATGAATTCCACGGGCGTAATCAATGCTGGCGCTCAGGCCGATGTTTTGGAGTCTTCTCGCTTCGGCGACCGTCGCGGGCGTATCCTGGAAAACATTCCGGCTGGGATAATAGCGAACATAGTCCTGCCGGAAGTAGGGATTGACCGAAAGCAGCATGTCGGGGCGCAACGTCCTGACCCACGCAGGAGATAGATCCAGCGTGTACATTTCCTGGCGTTGGTCCTGGCCGAGAAACTGCTGAGGGTAAGTGTTGGGCGCCTGGAACCAAGTGCGAGCTGCAAAGATGTCCATATGTAACGTATCTTTGTTATCGGGGTTGTAGTCGGCGCGGTCGAAGAAGTTCTCGTTGTTGCCTTTGTCGTGCATCGAAGTCAATTCAGGTGAATCCATGAAGCGGCTCGTTCCGGATGTGTTTGCCGCCAGGAAGTTGCCCCACTTATTGCCCCCCATGCCCAGCGTGAAGTTTTGGAACCACGTCCCAAAGCTTCCATACCCCGCGTCAAATTCGCCTCGAGGTTTGGTGAGGCCGAGTCCGGACCGGGTCTGCGTGTTGACGACCAGGCTGCTTTTATCGCCGTCTTCCGCCGGAGCGACTCCATTCACCACCTGCATGGATTGAATGACGTCCAGCGGGATTTGATTGGAGTATATCTGGCTAATCTGGTCGCTGTCCGGTTGGCCATCGATCGTGATGGTCGTGTCGTCATGCTCGCCTAAAGGATGAAACATGCCATTCGAGTCAGCAACTATTCCGGGAGTCGCGAGCGTGATGGCTGTGCTCAAGCCGATGTTCTGGTTGGCAACAGGAAGTTTGCTGATCAAAGAGCGGCTGACATCCGTATGAACCAGGGGCGTGTTTTCGATCAAGTCGGAAGGCTCTCCCGTAACCGTGACCGTCGTTGCAACAGTGCTGATCTGGAGTGCGATTTTCAACATGACGGGAACAGGAGTTCGCACGGTAACGTCTTGGTGGGTTGACTGAAAGCCGCCAGCGGTAACCGTGAGATGGTAGGGATTAAATGGGATGTTGATGAATTGAAAATTCCCTGAGGCGTCCGTCGTGGCCTGTTCGCGGTAAGCCGTGATCGGATTTTCGATTTGCACCGTGGCGCCCTTCACCGCAGCGCCTGACGGATCTACGACAGTTCCTTGGACGGTGCCTCCGGCAAAGGAACCGGTCGCTGCCTGAGATTGAAAGCACAGCGTCAGGCAAAACGCGGTCGCGAATGAGAGAAAAACTCGTAGGCGCCTGGGCTTATGGTTCCCATCGAAGAAATGGAGACCGGGCATCACGCATGGATGCAGCATGGTTTCTTCTCCTATTTATGAAGATTTGGGCCGCATTGCGGCGAACGGATTGGTGATTAGGAGAAGAAAGGCGGGTCTCTGCCGGAGAGGCGGGAGCAGGCTATACGGCATAACGGAGATTCAGGCGAGCGTTGAAGACGCTGCTCCAGGTAAACCGGGTTGGCGGAGTTAATGTTTGAAGCGGGACTGACAGAGCCTTGCCGGGCGATCTTGCAAGCAGGGCAAACTGGGTCAGGAGCGGCTGGCGCCTGTGAGGCCGACCATGACGGGCCGACAGGCTGCGCAGCTACAACGTGCGATCCATTCCATTGAATCAGGACGGAAGAATGGTGGTGTAACTCCGCTACCAAAAAAAGATGGAGTTGCACCAGGACTGCCGCACAGACGGCCAGTCGGCGACCTCGGTTCGCTCGATATAATTTACGTTTGCTCAACAACCTGAAACCTCGCCATGACTCGTGGAAAATGCCCCAAGAGCGCTAGCAGCTACAGTTATTTCTTGAATATAACACAAACCGCCTTTACCTGGCCCGCAGCCGCTGGTGCAGGCGGTCCTTGGCCTTCGGGCTTTGTCCCGCCTGTCGAGGTGATTGGAGAACGGCGCACAAGGCGAGCGCGGCTTCGCGCAGCCCCTCAATGCAGCGCGGACATCGCGAGATGAGGTGTTCGCGCACCTTTGTCTCATCCTCCTCTGAGAGGGCGCCTAAAAGAAACAGCTCGTACAGATTCTCTAAAGACCGGCAGTCCATGTTCCCATCAAGGTGTGCAGGCGCTGGCGCACGTAAAGCAGG
>DATKST010000086.1:0-2834 GCA_035531475.1 Terriglobia bacterium | reverse complement strand
GGCGGGGTGGATTACCGGCCCGCAGGCGCCGGAGCTTTTCTTCCTGAATCAAGCCTGGCCAACCTGAGGAAAATTTTCTGGCGTAATAACATCATGGCTTTTGCTCCGTTTCTCTACGCACCCGCGACGGTGGAGGGGCATCGGGTCGTGGTGATCGGAAGCTGGTTCAGCCACGCCTTGCAAGTGAATCCCGGCGAAGTATTCCAGACGGGCCTCGAGAAACTTCATCCAGCCTGGAACGTCCAGGGCGATTGGCCAACTGACGGTTCCTCGCAATGCCTGGTTGGGTCGGCGCTCGCAAACGGTCTGGGAATCAAACCCGGCAGCAGCCTTACATTCCGAAGCGATGGAAGTCCCGCCTCCGCCATGACGCTCACGGTCAGCGGAATTCTACGCACGGGAGGCGAAGAGGATGACGAAGCTCTTGCGCCGCTCGCCGCTGTCCAGGGATTTGCCGGCCTCGGCGGAAAAGTGAGGCGGGTGGAAGTGAGCGCGCTGACCAAACCGGAGGATGCCTTTGGCCAGTCCGACATCACGAAATTGAGCGGGGCCAGCTACGAGCGCTGGTACTGTACGCCTTACGTCAGCTCGATTGCGTATCAGATTCAGCAGGCTATTCCGGGCTCCGAGGCCAAGCCCGTTTACCGGGTGGCGGCAACCGAGGGCACAATTGTCAAGAACATCGGCCTTCTGATGTCCCTGCTCGCCATGGCGGCTTTGGCCACAGCCGCTTTGGCGATGGCTTCCTTGATGTTTGCCACCGTCCTGGAACGCCGGGCGGAAATCGGCTTGTTTAAGTCCCTCGGAGCCACCCACGGCCGCGTGGCCTCGATTTTCCTTCTTGAGGCTTTTGGAGTGGGGCTTGCGGGCGGCCTTGTAGGGTACGGATTGGGGAGCTGGATGGCCAGCCGGCTGTCGCTTGCGGTTTTCGGCGTTCCCACGGGCATTCACTGGGTGATTTTGCCGGCCGTCCTGACGCTGGCCCTACTGGTTGCACTGGCGGGAAGCGTCGTTCCATTGAGGAAGGGCCTGAAGGTATCACCGGCTGCGGTGTTAAGAAATGAGTGAAAGCCCCGAACAAACCGGCAAGCGTCGTTCGCTTTTCTGGCGGCTGTGGTTTCGCTCGCTGGTGGTCAGGCGTCCCCAGGCCGCCCTGGCCCTGATTTCCCTGCTGGTTGGAGCCACCCTCGCGTCGATGCTCCTGAACCTTTATAGTGATGTTCACCGCAAGATGACCCAGGAGTTCCGCTCTTATGGGGCCAACGTCATTCTCAGCAGCAAGGGCGCGGCTTCTTCCGGCCAGGCATCTCTCGGAGGACTGATGGACGAGGCGGCGTTCGCGCAAGTGGAATCCCTGCGTTCGAAGGTCCACGGTCTTGCAGCCGCTCCGGTCCTTTACCTGGTCACCCGCATTTCTCGCGTCCCGGCGGAACCGCGATTGCCGTCGTTTGAAAACATCGTCGTTGTCGGCTCTGAGTTCGCGGCCTTGAAAGCTCTTGTGCCGGGCTGGCGCGTCGAGGCTGGAGCAGGTGACGGCCCACTCGAACCGGGCGCCTGCGCCGTGGGATCGCATCTTGCCCGGCGTTTCCGGCTGAAGCCCGGAGATTCGGTGAAGCTTGCCGTCATGCAGAATGGCGGCCCTGCGGAGAGCGAGGCTGGTCCTCAAACTTTTCACGTGGTGCGGGTGGTTTCCACCGGCTCATCTGAAGACGACCAGATTTTTGTCCCCCTGCAAAGCTTGCAGCGACTGGCCGGCCTTGAGGGCAAGATCAGCTTGGTCGAGATCAATATCCCGGGCCAGACCGCCGCCATTGAGCGCGGCGTCCATGAAATGGGTGCAGCCTTCCCCCGGCTTGAAGTTCGGCCCATCCGCCAAATCGTGTATTCTCAGGGGAAGGTCCTGCACACGATTCGAGGACTTTTGATTTCATTAATGAGTTTGATTTTAATTATTATTGCTCTGTGCGTTATGGCCACGATGACGTCCATTGTGCTGGAACGCCGGAAAGACATCGCGGTGATGAAAGCGCTCGGAGCCAGCAATCAGGACGTCACCCGGCTGTTCGTCATGGAAGGCGCAAGCCTGGGACTGGTGGCCGGCCTTGCGGGATTTATCGTGGGCGGTTTTCTGGCGGCTGAAGTGGGGGGGCGGCTTTTTGGCGTCAGCCTGAGCGTGGTCTGGTGGACGCTGCCGCTGGTCTGGGGCGCCACCATCCTTCTGGCGGCGCTGGCAACCTTCTTTCCCGTGGGAATGATGCGCAGGATACAGCCGGCGACCGCGCTTAAAGGAGAGTAAGCCATTGGCCTTCATTGAAGTTGAAAATCTGACCCGGGAATACGGCAGTTCTGTCGCAGCCTTGAAAGAGGTTTCCTTCTCCGTTGACAAGGGGGAATGGATTGCCGTGATGGGGCCTTCCGGGTCGGGCAAAAGCACATTGATGAACATTCTTGGCGGGCTTGATTCGCCCAGCGGCGGTTCGGTAAAAATCGACGGCGAGGAAGTCGGGCGGCTTTCATCAACCGATCTGGCGCGTTTTCGCGCGGAGAAGATCGGCTTCGTCTTCCAGCAGTTCCACCTGGTGCCTTACCTCACCGCCGTGGAAAATGTGATGCTGGCGCAGTATTTCCACAGCCTGGCGGAAGAATCGGAGGCGCGCGACGCGCTGGTGCGCGTGGGCCTGGGCGACCGGATCCATCATCTGCCCTCACAGTTGTCCGGCGGCGAGCAGCAGCGGGTCTGCGTGGCGCGGGCGCTGATCAATCAGCCCAACCTGATTCTTGCCGACGAGCCGACAGGAAACCTGGATGAAGTCAATGAGGCCCTGGTCATGGGC
>DATKST010000085.1:0-18341 GCA_035531475.1 Terriglobia bacterium | reverse complement strand
GAAGAGGACCTGGTGGATCAGCTTTTCAACTCGAGCGAGAAGCGGCTGGCCCGGATTCTATTGCTACTCGCTCACTTTGGCAAGGAAAGTAGATCCGAGACGATCCTTCCCAGCATCAATCAGGAGAACCTGGCGCAAATGGTGGGCACCACCCGTTCGCGGGTCAGCCATTTCATGAATAAGTTCAAGAAGCTTGGCTTTGTCGACTACGACGGCGGCGCGTTGACGGTCAACAACAGCCTGCTCAGCGTGCTCTTAAGCGATTAGCCTCCATGCCGAACCGCCGGTAATCTCTTCCGGTCCGCACTGCCGTTCCTCCACACAAACTGGATGAGCAATTTTGACCAAGCGCGTGAGCAGCATTGAACTAAGGGCCCGTTCATAAATGACTCTTCCATCTTCCAACCGGCACCCCTCACCCGCCGCTTCGCGTCACCCTCTCCCCGCTTGCGGGGAGAGGGTAGGCGTGAGGGGAGAGGGTAGGCGTGAGGGGATGTATTGGGTCCGAAATGGAACGGTTATTATCTGAAAGCTTCTAACATCGAATCTTCGTCGCCCCGGACGGGGCGTAAAAGATTTTCCCGTACTTCCTTCCCACGGCTGATCGCCGTGGGCCTCATTCTATCGCCGCTAACGCGGCTCAGGCGGGCCGGCACTACTCTGGCAGCGTCAATTCATCAGGAAGCTCATTGAGCACGGCCCAGAATTTGCCAATAACTTTGATGGCTTCCACGAAGTCGCTAAAATTGACTGGTTTCACAACATAGGCATTGACGCCCAGCTTGTAGGCCTCATCAAGGTCCGGCGAGGCGCGCGACGACGTCATGATCACCGCGGGGATGTGCTTGAGCCGCGGGTCGGTCCTGATCTCTTTCAGTAACTCCAGCCCGTTCATCCTGGGCATCTTGATGTCCATGAGCACGACTACCGGTAACATCGCGCATTGTCCGGTGTTTCCGTCCGGCCGGAGAAGGCTCAGCGCCTCGACCCCGTCGCGGGCCACGATCACGGGATTCGCGAGATGGCCGTCATCGAACGCCTTCTGTACCAGTTCGACATCATTGGGATCGTCTTCCACCAGCAAGATGGGTCGTAGATTGTTACTCATTAGAACCTCCGCCATCCGGAAGTGAAAAATAAAAGGTCGCGCCCTTCCCCACGGCCCCCTCCGCCCATACCCTACCCTCGTGGCGCTCGATGATGCGTCGAACTGTCGCCAGACCCACCCCGGTCCCTTCAAACTCATCTTCGCGGTGCAATCGATGGAAAACCTGGAACAGCTTGTCAGCGTATGCCATGTCGAAACCGGCTCCATTGTCCTTCACGAAGATGGTAACCATCCCGTTCTCCTGGCGACCACCTATCTCGATGATGCTTTCCTGGCATGCCCGCGTAAACTTGAGCGCGTTGCTCAACAGGTTCGTCAGCACCGAGCCGAGCAGGCCCGGATCCGCGTAAACACCCGGCAAAGTGCCTATTTCCCATGTCACGTCGCGGCCCTCGAGTTCGGCCCGGTGCTCATCCCGGAAGCCTCCCACCAATTGCGCCACGCTCACTGTAGCCGGCTTCATCGCCACCCGTCCGAGCTGCGCGAACGCCAACAGGTCGTCAATCAGCAGCCCCATGCGCCCGGCGGACGAGGTGATCTTTGCGAGATACCGGACGCCTGATTCATCCAGTTTTCCCTGGGCATTCTTCGCCAGCAGCTCCGTAAACGCGTTCAAGTGGCGCAGGGGCGCCCGCAGGTCATGGGCGGCCGTGTAGGTGAAGGCCTCCAGATCCTCCTTCGCGGCTGCGAGCGCCGCGGTACGCTCCTCCACCCGCCGCTCCAATTCGAGATTGAGCTTCAGGATACTGTCCTCTGCCCGTTTCCGGTCGCTGATGTCCCGGATATTGCATTGAATCACGCTCTCGGCGCCCACCATGTACACGTTGCTGACGAACTCCACGTTAATGTGATGGCCGGATTTGGTCTCAAGCGGCAGGTCTTCATACCGGATGTATCCCTCTTCCAGCAGTTTTCGGAAAGCATCTTGAGAGAGGTCCGTATCCTGAAACAGACCTATGTCCCACAGCTTTTTGCCCACCAACTGCTCCCGGGGATATCCCAGGAGATTGGTTAAAAATGGGTTGGCGTCGGTGATTTGTGCCGTTTCCGGGTCCACAAGCAATATCCCGTCCTGAGCGGTTTCAAATAGTCGCCGGTAGCGAGCCTCCGAATCGGCCAGGGATACAGCGCGCTGTCTGCTATCCTTGACTTCAAGGACGGCGCCGTCTGTGATGTCCCGTCCAATCCCAATTGCTTTCGCTGCCGTTTCCATGATGAGGCCTTTCAGTAAATATATCGTACATATCGTATTAGTTATGCAGTGATGAAAACATAGCACTATGTTATATATCCTGTCTGTTCAAAATGGCACACAACGAGAAAAACCTGGCCAGTCAAAGGGCGAGGTGTCTTCCACATGCTAAGTTGCTGAGGATTCACGATTTAATGAATGAGATCCCCTCTTTTCCCAGTTTTCCCCACCGTCTCATTCCTACCTGTCACGACAGATGCTGAACCGTTATAACCGCGGGCTGGCTTTTCCCATTTTACCCATGCCATGATCTTGCACGATTCGTATCCATACCAAACCCCCGGCTAAGCTTCCCCCCAGTCCCCGGCAGTCGTTCCTCTCTCACTAACGGCGATGAGCGGTTTTGACCAAACCTTTGAGCCGTTCTGAACTGACAACCCCCTGATTGAAAGGTATAAGAATAGTGCCAGCAGATGCCTGCCACGAGGCGTGAGAGGCGGATGCAAGGTGAGTCGTAATGGAGGCAACACCCATGAAAAAACTCGTTGGAGTTATCGGCATAGCAGTTCTATTTTCCCTTTTCGGAACCATGGCTCCTGCCTCCGCGCAGGATCAACAACACCAAGACCAAGCCAAGCCCGAACAGCATGCCAAGCAGCGGGAACACGCGCAACAGAAGGAGGAGCGGCAATCCAAGTCTTCACAACACGCTCAGAAGCAGGAACGCGCACAGCAGGCAAAGCCCACGCGGCAGACAGAGCGCGCCAGTAACAATCGCAGAGGTCACATTCCTGACGACCGTTTCCGTGCCCATTTTGGTCGTGACCACAGGTTCCGCATTAACCGTCCGGTGATGGTCGGCGGGGCTCCGCGCTTCCAGTACGGCGGCTATTGGTTCGGATTCGCCCAACCGTGGCCAGTAGGCTGGTACTACACCGACCCGGTGTACATCGACTACGTTAATGGCGGATATTACTTGTTAAGCCCTGTGCATCCGGGCGTTCAGATTTCGATCAACGTCGTCCTCTAATGGTCTACCAACCCGCCGATTGGGGAGAGTCTCCAACCCGCACGGGGTTGGGTCGCGCGCCGGGCGGCGTGAAGGCTTGGTAAGCAGAGAGTGCCTCCTGCGCCCGCAGGTTGTAAAGAGAGGATTCTCCGGATTGACGCGCGTCATTGTCTGCATGCCACGGTAGGAGCCGGACCGGAACTCCAGGAGGAAGGAAAGTGAACGCAAACGGCAGCACGCTGAATAGCGTGGACCTGGAGGAATTAGTCGAGATCGAACTGAGTACAACCATGACCTTTCTAGTTGTAGCCAGGGATGACCGGTCCGCCGGAAAGGTAGCTGCTGCCAACCGCGAGGAATTAAGCGCGCACAGAGCGTACCAGGAAGCGCTGAATCTATTCAGAGTGTTGCGGCACTATATATGTCCATCCGGGGCGCGGCGTCTCGCCATCAGGATGAAGGAGATTGACAATACGATGCGCGAGAGTTAACACGTCCCACGTCACGGTTTGGGCGACCCGCACGATTGCCGTGTCGGACTCTCATCAACCTTCCCCCAAGAGTGACAGAAGGGCGCCATGGGAGGGAGCGGCGGCATCGCTCATAATTCTCCTGTGGAGGTTTATTACCTGGCGCAGATTCTCCTTCCGGGTGTGGAGGTGCGCAGGTTTACGCCAACAAGCACGGCTCACGAGCCGGTCTTCCTCAGAGAAACTCCGTGCCGGGATCAGGAGATGTCTCCGCACTTCAACCAGGTTCCACGCTCCCCAGTTCTTCCCGGTCCCACCCTGCAGGCGGACCCTCGTAAGCTAGATGAGCAATAGTGAGCAAGGAGGTGAGCCATAGTGGGCAGACACTGAATCAGGCCAAATGTAAAACGCCACAGGGGCTATTCTTGGACTCTCCGACACTTCTGAACCCCGGCGGCGATCCCGAACAACGGTGGCTGAAACTAATTGCGACCTTCTTGGGCCTTATTTTTGGGGCGATCGTTCTGACGTTTTGTTTTTTTGCCAGTTCGCTGTGCATCACCATAGTCCTGTCGGCATTTCTTGCAATCGTGGTTGACCCACTGGTTGTGCGCGCGGCAAAGATCGGCCTGGGACGGGTTCTGGCCTCAGGATTCGTTGTATTGTGTTTCATGCTTCTGGCGGGGACATTGACCTATGTCCTCTATAACAGGGCATCTGCTTTCGCAGGCGAGTTTCCCAACTACGCTTACCGAATTCAACGGGTCTTGGCTCCCCTCGCCAGTAAATTCGAGCGTCTTGAGAGAAACGCTCGGTCCATAGCCCCATCGGTGAAAGACTCGAAGCCTGTCACCGAAGTCACGGTGAAAGAAGCGCCGACGAACTGGCCGAGTTTTCTGGTTCGAGGCGTGGGATCGATATCCGGCGTCCTGATTATGAGCGGGGTGCTTCCCTTCTTGGTGTTTTTCATGTTGGTCACAAAAGATCAGATGTCCGTTCGCCTCCTCAACATGTTCGAGGGCAGAATCGATGTCCCCAAGTTTGTCAGTAATCTTGCCAATATGATCCGCGGATTTGTGTTGGGGAACCTTATCGTCGGATCCATCATGGCCGCAGGTATGTCGGTTGTTTTTTTGATTCTTGGAATGAAGGGAGCCGTGACGCTGGGGATTGTGAGCGCGTTTCTGAATCTGATTCCGTTTCTCGGCCTCCTGCTGGCCGCCGCAGTTCCGTTGGCGGCGGCTCTCCTACAGTTCAACACCTTCGGTCCCTTCCTCATCATTGGGATCACGGTCCTTCTTTTTCATCTCGTCGCCGCGAACTTCTTGATTCCCAAGTTTATCGGCTCTCGTCTTCTGGTCGGACCGGTGGCGGTGACCATTGGCATGCTGTTCTGGGGCTGGCTATGGGGGGTCATGGGATTACTGTTGGCCGTTCCGCTCACGGCGCTCGTCAAGCTGATTGCCGATTCGCGCCCTTCGCTCATTCATCTCTCAAACCTCCTAGCAGAAGATCCTCGTCCCATTCCACGGTGGGCACGCTTCGGTGAACACACGATACAGAGGGTGAGACCCTATTTAAAGGTGAAGACGTCTCAAAAACCGAGCGGTAATCCGCCTTAGACCGCCGGCTCGATTCAGAATCGCTTTGTGGGTTTCGGAGCGATGAGAGACCGTACGACGGTTTGATTCACTCACTAAATTGCATGAGCAATTGTGACCAAACGCGTGAGCCGTAGTGGGCAGACGCCCGGTTTAACAGAAGGTATAACAGAGTTGCCTCCAGGGAATATTAGCGGGGGTAGCGGCGGCCGGACGCCCCTTTCCCCCCAAAAGAGGGCGCCCGGCAGAACCGCGAAGGAGAAGGCAAGATGTCAGGAAAAATGGTCAAAGCCACGTTCTGGTCCGTTCTCCTAGCCAGCGCGCTAGGGATCTGCTCAATGCTGGTTATTACACAAAAGCTATCCGGGCAAGAGCCCACTCCGGCACCTGATAACACGAAAGTGAACAAGCGGGACCAGAGCAAGACTGAGCCTACGGCGGACCAACAAAAGGAAAACCCTTCCGACCGTGACATCACTCGGCGAATTCGCCGGGCCGTCATGAAAGACAAATCACTCTCCACTTACGCTCACAACGTGAAGATCATTACTCAGGACGGGATGGTGACCTTGAAAGGGCCGGTCCGGTCCGAAAAAGAAAAGCAAGCTATTGAAGCGAAAGCCAAGAAGGTCGCAGGCGAAGACAAGGTAACCAGCGAACTGGAAGTAATGCCGGGAACATAGATTTCGAATCCAAAAAGGAGTGTGCAACATGGCAGGAAAAAACACAGCAGTGTTGGGTATCTATCCGACGTACGCAAGCGTCGAAAGTGGAGTCCAAGCGCTTCAGATAGCCGGGTTCCGGAATGAAGACATCTCCGTTCTCATGCCTGAGAACGTCGGCTCGAAGGACTTTGCCCATGAGAAAGGAACCAAGGCGCCGGAAGGAGCCGCGACCGGTGCTGGGGCGGGAGCCGTCGTGGGTGGGGTGCTGGGAGTGCTCGCGGGAATCGGCCTGCTGGCGATTCCTGGCCTCGGTCCATTCATTGCTGCTGGGCCCATTATGGCGGGGCTGGCCGGGCTGGGGGTGGGCGGGGCAGTTGGCGGGATAACGGGCGCCCTGATTGGCATGGGGATACCCGAATATGAGGCCAAGCGATACGAAGGTCGTGTCAAAGAGGGCGGAATCCTGCTCTCCGTCCATTCTGACAGTTCCGAGTGGACGAAGCGTGCCAAGGAAATCTTGGAGCGCACCGGCGCCCAGGATATCTCGTCAACCGGGGAAGCAAGCGCTGATTACGCCAAGAGCGACAAGCCACTCCCTCGCGCGGCGACTGGCGGCACGGTATAACGGTCAACACGCGATTCGGTGAGTCGCGGATGCTCAAATCCTTAAGATTGAGGTGAGACATGGAAACCCTATTGATTGTTCTTCTGTTGGTATTTTTGCTCGGTGGGGGAGGCTGGGGATACTCCCGTTGGCACCGGTAGCGCACGGCATTTGAACCACCGAGGCACAGCCATTCGTCTTCTGGACAACGCAACAGTGGCGCATGATGCGCCGTACGAAAGAAAAAGGAGAAACGCAAATGGTAAAGACCCTTGCAACACTCTTGATCGTGTTCAGTTCGTGGACGGTATCAGCCCAAACCGAGCCTCAAAACAATGGCTCGGTGCCGATTTATCGCATCACTGTGGTCGGGCGGACCATTAAGGCCATCAATTACCGGCACCGGAGCGGGTCTACCAAAATTGATTTTCAAGGCACCAGCCTCCTGCCGCGGGCCCGAGGCAATGCCGAGGTCCAAAGTAAGCAGGGAGCAACCCACATCGATGCTGAATTCAAAGACCTGCAGCCAGCCACCCAATTCGGTCCTGAGTATTTGACCTACGTTCTCTGGGCGATTAGCCCCGAGGGCCGCCCGGTGAATCTGGGCGAAGTTCTATTAAACAGCGGTGGCAAAAGCAAGCTGGATGTGACCAGCAATCTGCAAGCCTTTGGTTTGATCGTAACGGCCGAACCCTACTTCGCCGTGACACAACCGAGCGACGTCGTGGTGATGGAAAATCGAGTCAGAAGTGACACCACGGGGACGATTGAGCAGGTTGACGCCAAGTTCGAGCTGCTGCGAAGGGGACAGTACGAGCTCAACGTCAGTCCGGCAGACCTTCAACCGATGGTAATGAATTCGAAAACCCCGCTCGAGCTTTACGAGGCGCGCAATGCGGTGCGAATTGCAAAATGGACTGGCGCGGATCGTTATGCCGCCGGCAGCCTGAGCAAAGCCGAGACAGATTTGCAAAACGCGGAGAGTTATCAACTGAGAAAGAGCAATAAGAAGTCAGAGATCACAGAGGCGCGCGAGGCCGTTCAAACCGCCGAGGACGCTCGCGCCATTACCGTGAAAAAGATGGACACGGAACGCCGGGAGAATGAGCGCCAAGCTTCTGCCGACGCCCAAGCTCGCTCCAAAGCGGAAGCCGATCAGGCTACGCAGCGGAAGGAGCAGGCGGAGGCTGAAACCGCCAAGGCGAAGGCCGAAACTGCCCAGACTCAAGCCACCGCCGGCGCAGCAGTGGCCCAGGCAAATGCCGCGACCCAGCAGGCTGATAATCGGGCACAACAGGCGGAAAACGACAAAGCGGCCATGCGCGGACGGCTGTTGCAACAATTAAACCTGATACTTCAAACGCGTGACAGCTCGCGCGGGCTCGTTGTGAACATGTCGGACGTCCTTTTCGGCACAGGGAAATATACGTTGAAATCGGGCACGCGCGAAAAGCTCGCCAAGGTTGCGGGCGTTTTGCTTGCCTACCCAGGACTCAACATTGAGGTGGACGGTTATACCGACAATGTTGGAAGCGTTGACTCAAACCAAAAGCTATCTGACCAACGCGCTGCTTCGGTTCACGACTATCTGGTGCGTGAAGGGGTTGCGAGCAGCTCATTAACAGCCAAGGGCTTGGGCGAATCCGAACCGATCGGCTCAAACGACACCTCCGCCGGTAGACAGATGAATCGGCGCGTCGAACTCGTGGTTTCGGGCGACGTGATCGGTACACAGGTCACCGCGGCATCGGCGGGAGGGCTGTTGTAAACGGCGGATGATCAGGGCTCGGCAAAACAAGGAGCGATGGACCCGAGCTTAAACTCCAGAGGAGCGCGGCTGTTTCCTTGCCTTGTCTCTTCTGGAAATAGTGAATGGGTTCATAGTTCGTTCAAATCTTATTCTAAACGAAAGAGAGGAGACAGCATGGTACAAACAACAGTGGTTCACGTGCAGGACCCGATCGTTTTGGCGGCAGACACTCTGACGGGCGACAAGGTCGTCAACCTTCAAAACGAGGATCTCGGAACAATCGAGCACTTGATGATCGATCTGGCCACCGGCCGCGTCGCTTACGCGGTTCTTTCCTTCGGGGGTTTCCTGGGCATGGGTGACAAGTTATTCGCCATCCCTTGGAGCGCCCTCACTCTCAATACGGTTGAGAAGCGATTCATTCTGAACGCTGATAAGGAGTTGCTCAAGCGCGCTCCCGGTTTTGACAAGGATCACTGGCCGAATATGGCGGACCGCACCTGGGGCGCCGGAGTCTACAACTATTACGGCGCCAAGCCCTACTGGAACTAGGAAAAGGACGCGTCCCGGCGGCCAGCAAAAGGTGAAAGCAAGAAGGACGAGCGAACGGCAGAGACAGCTCACGCCGTCAAGTTAGTACGAAGATGGCGGAACACAATTCAAACAGGAGATGAAAAATTATGAAACAAGAAACGCCGAAAAGCGGTAGCCAGCACGAACAAGGCGGTCAGCAGTCCGGACAGACCGGTCACGACAACGGTGGCCAGGAGCACGGGCAGGCCCAACAACACGAAAAAGGCGGCCAGCAATCCGGTCAGCAAAACGTAAAATCCGGATCATTCAAGTGTAAAGCTTGCAGCAAGTCGTTCAACTCGGAGAGCGAGCTTCGCGAGCACGAAAAGACGCATAAGGGCCAACAGTAAACCGGGAAAGCTGCTGGTCAGGGGAAACATTAAGCCGGCTTACTTTCAGCAGCCCGAGTGTCGAGCGTGAACTTGTCCCGGAACCTAGTGGAAACGGCACTCGGGATGCTTTTCGCCTGTCAGGAGGTAGTCGTCATACCAAAAGGGAAGCACCTGCGCAGCGTTAGCGAGCAAGGATCAGCGTGTGTATAAACACATTTAACCCGCTTTATTCATGAATTTTGTGGGCCAATTGCGACCGAGCCAAATTTCATGCGGTTTCAAAGGCAATTTCGGGCCCCGCACAGAAATGACAGTGTGTCGAACGGGTTTCTGGTGCCAGTGATCGCAGATCTGCATTTCCGCCGGTTCAGACAAGATGCCGCCCTGTTCATGAATAATGCAGGTTAAGGAGAGAGCGGAAAAGGAAGGCCGTTACGGCAAGCACGCCAAGGGAGTGGCGGCACGGGCGGTCTTGAAGAAGCACAAAGAAGCAGATCACAAGAAAGGACACTACAGTTATGTGGCTCAAGGATCATCATGATGACACACGGCGGCATGGGTCAGATCAAGAGATTCCGAAGATAGAGGAATCCGAGGCCACACTGCAAGATCGAATCAGGCAGCGTGCCTACGAACTCTTCCAGGCAAAGTCCGGCAGCTCGGATATGCAGGATTGGCTGCGAGCCGAACGTGAAATACTTCACGAGATGGCATCTCAAAACGAATCCGGCACAGCTCTGGGAAAAGGAAACTCAAAGTTAGCAGCGACGCCGGAGTGAAGCTTGTACGGGTTCCAGGAAAACATCAGCCTCTTTGAGGAAGGAGACGAATCTATGGGTGACGATAAGAAAGGGAAATGCGGGAATCCGGAATGTAGCTGCATGGCTGGCCCGGACAGCAAATATTGCAGCCCTCCTTGTGAGGGAGCGGAAGAAACGAAAATGACGGAAATCGGTTGCGGGTGTGGTCATGCAGTCTGCTCGGGGAAAGTGACTGGTTAAGGCCCGCAAGTCACTTGTCCGCTTCCTTCGCGAGGGTGTGTGAATGTCATGTGATTGTGACACTTTGGAGTTGGAAAAGGGAGGTTGTTATGTTTCTCATTGTGTTTGTTGTGCTACTCGTGGCTTGGCTTTTAGGGTGGGGGGCATTCCACGTCGCAGGTGGATTCATTCACCTGCTGCTCATCGTGGCCATCATTGCTTTGATCGTTCATTTCGTGCGGGGACGGCGGGCTTACTGATGACGGATAAGCGATGCCATGGCGGGGGTATTTGGCCGTCAGGTCCGCACCGGACACAATTGAGAGCCTGTGACTACGCATGGCCCATTGAGGCGCGTTTAAGGCGCTGAGCTGAGTTTGAAGGAGAGAACCCATGAATGCAGGAGTTTCCTCGCAGAAGAAAGGTCCGTTCTTAACGGACATTGAAGAGATCCGGCGCCGGGCGCGCCAGCACATCGAGAAGGGCGCAGTGACGCCGGGCTACCAAGGCGATCTGAAGACTGTCCTGCGTGTTCTGAATGAGGCGCTCGCCACCGAGTTGGTTTGTGTCCTGCGTTACAAACGTCACCACTACATGGCCAAGGGCATTCACTCCCAGAGTGTCGCAGCGGAGTTTCTTGAACACGCCAATGAGGAACAGGGACACGCGGATCAAATCGCGGAAAGAATCACTCAACTGGGCGGCGAGCCGGACTTCAGCCCCGAAGGAATGCTTACGCGCAGCCACTCTGAATATGTGGAAGGGGAGACGCTTCGCGACATGATTCGCGAAGACCTGGTCGCGGAGCGCATCGCCATCGAATCCTACTCCGAGATTATCCGCTATCTCGGGGACAACGACCCCACCAGCAGATGGATCATGGAAGCGATTCTCGCCAACGAGGAAGAGCACGCTGATGACATGAAGACTTTACTCGAAACCATCGGGCAAGAGGAGAAGCAACGCGAGCACCCTGAAGCCGAAGGGCATGGGGCCGCGACCTAAAATCCTGATAATGGAGGCAACTATGATGAAGCCAAGCACCAAAGATAAGGCCGAAGGCAAGTTTCACGAAATGAAGGGCAAGATCAAGGAGAAAGCAGGGCAACTGACGAACAATCGCGGCTTGGAAGCCGAAGGCAAAGATGAAAAGACCGCCGGGAAGCTCCAAAAGAAAATTGGCCAGGTGGAGAAAGCCGTCGAAAAATGGTAACGCTGGCTCGCATTTCATACCGTTCCGGACCGAAACGCCGGACACGACAGTCTTGAATGTGAGTACAACAAAGGAGCTTCAAATGAAACAACTTACTCTGGTTTTTCTGTTTATAACATTCTGTGCGACAGCATTCGCCACTGACAATAACAAAGGCAACGTCGACCAACTCCAAAAGGCGACCAACGTTCTCAACGAGATCATGGGGACTCCCGACAAGGGCATACCTGACGAGTTGCTGGAGAAGGCCGTGTGTGTGGGTATCGTCCCTTCTGAACTGAAGTTCGCTCTGGGGATCGGCGGCACCTACGGACGCGGTGTGCTGGTGTGCCGCAAGGGCGGGAACGGTCTGTGGGGTGCGCCTTCCATGTTCACTCTGGGCGGCGGCAGTTTTGGATTTCAGATTGGCGGTAAGGCCACCGACTTGGTCTTTGTCGTGATGAATCCCGAAGGGGCAAGGAAACTGGTTCAGGACAGCGTCAAGCTGGGCGCGGAAGCATCCGTAGCGGCCGGGCCGGTGGGTCGTTCCGCGACAGGCGCAACGGACGCTCAACTGCACGCCGAGATTCTCAGTTACTCGCGGTCACAGGGTTTGTTTGCGGGGCTATCTCTTAACGGATCGGTTCTGAAACAAGATGCGGACGATAACAAAAAACTCTATGGGCACAAGGTCAGCGCCAAAGAGATTCTGATCGACGGCACGGTGCGCAGTCCTCGGTCGGCTCGGGGCCTGGACAACACGCTGAGAAAGTATTCTCCCAAAGGTGGACAAGCGTTTAACGGTTCATCGACTGCAAAGAGCGCCCGAGCGAGGTAGGTGAAAGTATGAAAGCTGCAATTGGGGTAGGGGTCTTGCTGATAGTGCTGGGAATCATCTCTTTAGCTTACCAGGGAATCACGTACACGCGCCAAAAGAACATCGTGGACCTGGGCCCGATTCACGTAACCGGGAAGACGCAAGAGCGGATTCCATTACCTCCGATTCTGGGAGGAATCGCCCTGGCTGGGGGAGTGGCACTGGTGATCGTTGGATCGAGACGGATGGCATAGCCGTTTTCCCGGCTCTTTTTTTGTCCTGCCTCTGAGAGGTGGGGGTTCCGGCTCGATGAACTGAGTCGAGCTGCTGGAATTCCTCGCGTCTCCTCAAGTGAAGCTAAGGAGGGGCAAGAATCCCAACGGGTGAATCGGCGCCGAGTACCCTCAAAGTGCGCCAACGCATACGAGGAGGTAGCAAAATGCTCGCAACTGTTTTGATCGTCGTCCTGCTTCTGGCGCTGGTGGGTGCTTTGCCCAGGTGGGGTCACAGCCGAGATTGGGGTTATTTCCCGAGCGGCGGGCTGGGCCTGGTCGTGGTGATTCTGATTGTCCTGCTGCTAT
The DNA here is from genome assembly GCA_035531475.1 of Terriglobia bacterium. Taxonomy (GTDB): domain Bacteria; phylum Acidobacteriota; class Terriglobia; order UBA7540; family UBA7540; genus CALCEB01. The sequence goes on along the minus strand of DATKST010000085.1, from coordinate 5,467 downwards.
TGGGGCGGCTTTAGGGGTCACAAGCCTGGCGTTCTCGCGTCCAAGGTATGTCGCACGGGGACAGATTGAGGAGAGCAAATGAAACTTGACTATGATTTATCCGGCCTTGAGACCTATCAGGCTGACCTGTGGCTTTTCCTCCGGGTGGACGCCATTTGTGCACAGATCCTTACCGATCAAGCCGAGCGCCGGGCATCCACCCGGTCCATACATCCGCAGTCCTGGCCGCGACGCCACCAAAAACACCACCGAGGCCGCTTGCACATGCGGTCAGACAGTTTGCCCGGAAGAATTGACTTGGGAGCGCTCAATGGTTTGCTCTCTGAACCGATTCTTCCACCAGAGTCGCCAGCCTCTTCGGTGTCGATGTGTATTCAGGTTGTTTCACCGTGGGTACACTGAGCCTGGTGATCGCTGGGCCGTTATCACCGGGTCTAAGGAGTTTCGCACACTTGGTGGAAGCGAGCCATGCAACGTCGTGTGGTGTCCCATAATTTCTCGATTTGCATATTGTGTCATGACGGGGCAGAAAAGAACGCCCCCATGAAAACGTGAGATAACACCCATGAAACAGAAAGCCCGATTCAAAATAGCAGCAATGATTTTTTGCTTATCCCTGGTGGTTCTAACGTTTGTTCCCAGGGCGCAGGCCGACGCATGGAACAAGAAGACTACCGTCACATTCAGCGCGCCGGCCGAGATTCCGGGCGTGGGTGCTCAAACCTTGCCGGCTGCACAATCGTTGCCGCACACGGCCAGTCCATTGCCGCTTGTGGGATTAATTGGACTACTCTCGTTGGGGGCGGGTTTTGCTCTCGCGGTTATGCCGAAGCGAATTATTTGAACTAAAAGAGTGCCGGGTGGCCCATGTTGGTCCTTTCATCACAATTCGCTCTTGGCAGCAAAGTTCCTAGTCCTCCTCGCGGATCGACTCGACTCCGCGCCATAACGGGGATGCGCGAGTATCCCCTGCCCGCCCACTCGTGGGATACGAGAGTGTCCCCCGCCCCGCCTATTTGTGGGGATACGCAAGTATCCCCCGCCCGCCTACTGGGCGGTAGGGTTCGCAACGATGCGAGTGGAGTCCACGGCTGACGCCTCAAATTTCATGAACGGGCCGGGCTGGGGAGTGAGCGTTCAAAATCTACAGCCCACAAGGGCCAGTACAGATCAGGAGTCTTTTCGCTCACGTCCTGATATTGATGACCAAAACAGGAGAGTAAATGTTCATTGTCCGTGAATATGCAGCCGGCCTGCTCGTAATTGTGACCGGCGTGACGTTGCTGTTTATGGCCTGCGTGATGGTCCTCGTGCTCATAGAGGGAGCAGGTATCCTGGCACATACGTTGCGTAAACCCAAGTACGGCGCCACTCAGCCGAAAGGAAAATGGATGACGGCTGAGTCTCGCGAATCTTGAGTCACGGATTCGACTTTCTTAGAGGAGGCAGGGTTGGCTGCGGAATTATCCAGCACGGGAGTATATACCCAAGAGATTCATTGTCCGGGCGCGCTGGATTCCTGGATGAGACAGAGCATGCGCTGAAGCTTGGGGTCTCAAAGGAAAGCTTAAGTGGTAGGCATCTTAGAGAAGACCGAATGACAATGAAATACAGCAGATATTGGGTAAGTCTTGTTCTGCTCTCGGTGGCACTGCCGCTGGTGACGGGTTCCGTGAATTCGGCACAAAAGCAGAACCTTGAAAATTTTGGAGCACGGAAAGCGGCGCCCGCGCCGACAGCACAACGAGGAGGGAATTCAAACAATATCTCTCTCCCCAAGGCCGATCCGGGGCTCGTCGTTCCGAGCCTCGAAACCATTTTGGCTCGGATGTCGCGCGCCGAGATTCAAAATCAGACCCACCGCCGCCCCTATTCCGTTACGCGAGAATACCAGTTGTTTGGCCAAGATCGAAACAATGCCAGATCGCAGGTGATTGCGACCATCACCTTTCTTCCTCCCGATTCCAGGAATTACAGTGTCCGGCGAGCCGACGGTAGCGCCATCGGGGAAATGATTGTTCGCCGGGTGCTGGGGCGGGAGGCTTCTATTGCAAAGGGTATGGGATCGAGCGACATCAACCAAGACAATTACAATTTTCGATTCGTCCGCGAAGAAGCTGCGAGCGGTCACTGCCGTTACGTCCTTCAAATGCTTCCCAGACGCAAAGATAAGAACCTGCTCCACGGGACGATCTGGGTTGATGCCACAACGTATCTGATCCGCCGCGTCGAGGGCGAGCCGGTGAAAAACCCTTCGTGGTGGGTGCGGGACGTTCACATTGTGCTGACATACACGGATGTCGGCGGAATGTGGCTGCCGACTTCGTCTGAATACACAGCCAGGGTCCGAATGCTCGGCCCGTCAATGATGGTCGCGCACGATGTGAGATATAACGGCTTAAACTCTGAGGGGGCCACGAATGACCTTTTCAAGATGCCGCCGGCATTCAGTGTCTCATTTTCATCACAAAGCAAGGAGGTACGTTAGATCATGTTAATTCACGTCGTGATAACTCTGATTGTGGTGGGCGTTCTTCTCTGGCTCATCAACAACTACATACCCATGGCGGGCTCCATTAAATCGATTTTGAATGCCGTCGTGGTTATCGTTGTAGTTCTGTGGCTCCTGAATATCTTTGGGCTATTCACCTCCATCTCCAGAATGCACATGGGAAGGTGACTGTAGCCGGGTCAAATGGGCGGTTTGACCTTTTCGAACGCTTCGGATGAGAAAGTTGTGACCTTCAAGCGCGTGGGCACCGAGGCAGCCTTAAGAAGAGAATTGAGAGAGCATCCACCCGATCTGATTCTATCCGACTATGACTTGCCTGGCCTTGATGGGATCAGTGCCCTCAGGATCGCGAGAAAACTCGTCCCTTCGACTCCGTTTATCGGAAACCTTGCGGTGCCTTATCGCAGCCTCCCTTCCACTGGCCAACTCTTGAAATGCAGTGCTCATTTTGCCGGTCTGCCGTGATCCAGGCATAACGCAACAAGATCTGAGACATTTGCTTCGCCCACGCACATGACCGTATCTGCGCCGCCCCAATAGATCTTCACGGTTCCATCGGACTCGGGAACGGCTCCACAGGTAAATACCACGTTGTGGACATATCCAGTGATTTCCCACGGATCTTCCGGCTGCAAAATCCACGAGTCGCCCACGCCGATGATTTGTGCCGGGTTAAGCAGGTCATGAAGGGCAACCCCTAAGCGATAGACCGATCCATCCATCGTTCGGAAAACTCCGTGATAGATGGAAAGCCATCCCTGGTCCGTTTTGATCGGCGGCGCGCCGGGACCGATCTTCATTTCATCCCAGTGATAGGGTTCGGGCCTCATGATGAGCTGTGATTGGCCCCAAAAACGAAGATCCGGAGAATAGGAAATCCAGATGGACCACGGGGCGATTTCCGAGTGGGGACGGTCAAGCCGAGCAAAGAGTCCATCAAACTTCTCGGGAAAAATCACCACATTTCGGTAATCCGCCTCGGTGATGAGGGAGACCCTTTCCACCTGGCTGAAGTCCTTTGTCCTGGCCAGGGCGATCCGCACTCCGTTTCGCGAGTAGGCGCTGTAGGTGATGACGTACTCCCCTTCCAGCCGGGTCACACGCGGATCCTCCACGCCGAACTCTTCATAGGCGGCAAAAGGGCCGTCCCGCGCAGGAATCAGAAAGGGTTCTGGATCGGCGGTGAAGTGGAATCCGTCGGGACTGCGTGCCAAACCAATGATGGACCGTCCGGTGCGGAGATGGGAGCGGAAAAGCATGACGTATTCGTCCCCATGCTTCACCACCGCCGCGTTGTGAACGGTTTCTACGGGGTAGGGAATCTCCGCCTTGGTAAGAATGGGGTTGTGGCCATATCGTCTGACAATGTCCGGCTTCATGACTGTCTCTTCGCCTCCAGATCAAAAATCGTCGCGTATACCCGTTCGTACGCCTCCACCATGCTTTCGATAGAAAAGCATTGCTGCACCCGTGCGCGGCAGGCGCTGCGATCTATTTCAGGAAGGCGTTCCAAGGCCCGCACCGCCTCGTTGACGTTGTTGACTAGAAACCCCGTCTGCCCATCTTGGATCACCTCACGGCAGGATCCCAGGTCCATGGCGATCACGGGTATGCCGGCTGCATTGGCTTCAGCCAGAACCAGTCCGAACCGCTCTGGGATGGTGTTGAGATGAATTAGAGCGCAGGCGCGCGCGAACAATTCGTTTTTTCCCGCTACGCCCACCGGGCCGATATAGCAGACTTGTTGATCGTCGATGTGCGGTTTGAGCCTTTCCCGATAATAGGCTTCATCTTGGATGATTCCAGCGATGATCAAACGCCGGCCGCTCCGGCGAGCCACCTCGATGGCCAGATGGACACCCTTATCCGGGTGAATCCGGCCCAGGAAAATCAGGTCATCACCGCCAGATTCCTGGAGCGGATACAACGAGAGGTCAATCCCGTTATAGACTGTCGCCAGGTAATTCAGCCCCGGCGCGCGATCGGAGTCGCTGATGGAAACAAAATATCCGTCACGATATTTCTGATACGCGGGCATGATTCTGGGCGACGAGAATCCGTGAATGGTGGTGAGGACCGGTGTCTTTACCAGCCGGGTGTAAGTCAGCGCCATGAAGTCGTAGTGGCTATGGATCAGGTCAAACTCGGCAGCGTGCTCAAACGCTTCGGAGATGTGAAGGTATTCGGCTACTTTGGGATCGACGGTGGGGTCTTCTTCATACCCGCGCTCCACCACCGCATGAAGGTGAGCGCTGGTCACGGAATCCCTGCTGGCGAACAACGTTACATCCCAACCGCGAGCGACCAGTCCTTCGGTGATGTTGCTCGCCACCGTCTCCCAGGCGCCGTATTGCCGGGGAGGCGTTCGCCAAGCTACCGGCGATAGGACAGCCACTCTTTTATTCGGAATGCTCATGCTGTTAGGGCTCGGCAGTAAGTAGCGCAGACTTGTTGTTTAAGTCTGCGGCTTTTCCGGTGGATAGGGTGGGTGGCGCATACATGCCGCAGTATGGCATGTGTGCGGCGCAGAGAACACCTTGATTTCAAGCTCTGAGTTCGCATACATTCCATGTTGCGAAACGTATGCGCCGCCGGCGGAGTCTCGCTTCCCAAAGACCATGCTCTGCGAGCTGAATTCTGCCATTTCTAATCCTCGGCGCACGGTGTATAGTCAGGGCTACCGATGAACTCAAAACCGAATTTGATGGAGAGAATCACAGTCAATCCGGAGCAGTGCGGCGGGCGTCCCTGCATTCGAGGCATGCGCATCCGTGTGGTCGATGTGCTGGACCTGCTGGCGGCAGGTTTGAGCGCGGAGCAAATTCTGGCGGAGATGCCGGACCTTGAGATGGAAGATATTAAGGCCGCGCTTCAATACGCCACGCTTCGCCTGGACCATCCGGTCCTGGCGACATGAATCTCTGGCTGGACGCACACTTGCCGCCTGCCGTCGCG
>DATKST010000084.1:0-35348 GCA_035531475.1 Terriglobia bacterium | reverse complement strand
CCGCTCCCCGAGGGCGACAAATAGTTGTTCTTATAGGGGCGTGAAGGCGTTTTACATTTTGGAGATGAGAACTGCCGTAAAGATTAGGTTATGACAGGTAAACGGTTGTATCTGATTAGTTAATTTTGCGGCTGTCCTAAGGCGCAAAGCCACCAAGGTTCGCGAAGAAATTAAAGGAGTTGTACTTTGCGTTCCTTTGCGCTATGGCGTCTTCGCGAGAGGATGTTGATTTTTTCGTAGCTTCTTAAGATGTGATGGCTTGGTTGCCGTCCTTTCGGATATTTTTTTCGCAATGTTTCGTGATGGTTTGCAGTTTCCTTGTCCATACCCAAAAACAACAGTGTGACTGGGCTGGAGCGCGCCAGCTCCCGAAAGCGAGAGTACTTGTTTCCGGACACAGGATTTTAACCGGTTTGTAATTCGGATTTAACCTCAACACTGTTTACCCAGGAGCTGCACCGTAAATGTCTCTGGGATGGCAGTCGCGCCAGGGCATGGCTTCAGCCTTGCCGGGGTTCGTTCCCCCTCACCCCGGCCCTCTCCCCGCTTGCGGGGAGAGGGGGAACCGCGTAGCGGTGGGTGAGGGGTCCTTGCGGCCAGACTACAGCCATGCAGTCCAGCCGCGCTTAAGTGAACAGTGTCGGGTTTAACCTGGAGGCCGTAAGATGCGTTTTGCCCAAGGGCCCTCTTCAGGAACCCTGTCAAATCTCTACTCCATCGAGGGGGAATTATTTGCCATGTCTAAAAGCCGTTGTGGAATCATATTTTCCGGTCTGCTGGTTGCCGCACTTCTTGGAATTGTTCCAGCGTCCGCCCAGCAATCGACTGGCGGCATCACGGGCACTCTGGCCGACACATCCGGGGCGGTGATTCCCGGCGCCATGGTGAACCTGAAAGGACTTGATACTGGACTCCTACAATCAACGGAGACGAACTCGGCGGGATCATACCAATTTTCCGCTGTGCCTATCGGCCGTTATGCCGTGACCTTCATCAAGGACGGCTTCGACTCTCAAGTCCACTCGCCCATTGTGGTCCAGGCTCAGCGCACCACCACCGTGGATGGCTCCCTGCCGCCCGGCAAAATTTCCACCACGGTCACCGTCAGCGGCACGCCGATGCTCAACAAAGTGGACACCACCAACGGCTATGTATTGAGCTCCGCCACCATCATGTCCACACCGCTGGGCACGGGCAGCTTCACGCAACTGGCGGTGTTAAGCCCCGGCGTCAACGCTGACCTGCTCAGCGGATCGGGCAGCAACGCGGGATTGGGCAATTTGGACATTTGGGCCAATGGCCAGCGCGACAGCAGTAACAGTTTTTCGTTCAATGGCATTAATTCCAACAACATCTTCAACGGCAAATCCTCCAGCTTTGTCGCAGAGAACCGGTTTGATCTAAACACCGGTGAAAGCTTTCTGGCGGGTGGACAGATTTCCACCAATACCTCTGTCTATGACGCCATTGGCCAGGGTCTGCCCACGCCACCGCCCGAAACCATTCAGGAAATGCGCGTCAACACCTCCATGTACGACGCTTCCGAAGGCGCCAACAGCGGCGCCCACATCGAGCTGCTGACCAAATCGGGAACCAATGATCTGCATGGCACCGCTTACGATTACGTCCAGAACAACATCTTTAATGCCGCGCCATTTTTCTTTAATGCAGACCCGGCAATTCCGCTGGACCAGAAAGTTCCAGCCTTGCATCGCAATGTTTTTGGCGCGACGATCGGCGGGCCGATCAAAAAAGACAAACTCTTCTTTTTCGGCTCGTACCAGGGAGTGCGTGATCATGACCAGTTCAATGGCTTTTCGCAAGCCAGCGTGCCCATCCGCCTCACCAATGATCGCAGCGCCGCCACGCTGGCCCAGCAGTTCGGCCTTTCCGCGTCCCAAATCAATCCGGCCGCATTGAAGCTGATGAACTTCAAGCTCCCGAACGGCCAATACCTGGTTCCCACGCCGAACATTACCAATCCCACGACGGCCGCCGCCCTGGGTTTTGACGCTGTGATTCAAGGCGCGCCATCCACCTTTGCGGCGGATCAAATCAACGGCAACCTGGACTACGTGGTTTCGGACAAAGACCGAATGGCGTTCAAGTATTATTACCAGAATGACCCCACCACCAATCCCTTCGCGGTGAGCAATCTGCTGGGATTTGGGCAAACACTGCAAGCGGGCAGCCAGGTGGTTTCGTTGGACAACACGACCATTATGAGTCCCACTGTCACCTGGGAGCAGAAGATTGGCTTCACACGCCAGATCGCTTATGCCACCACCACCCAACCGCTGACCCCGGCGGACGCGGGCATCAACCTTTTCGGCAGCAACATTTTTCCAGGCCTCACCATCAGCACCGCCAGCCAAACTACAACGGGCGGTTTGTCCCTCGGCCCCGCCAGCAATTTCTCCGACGCCGGAACATTCCAGAACCAGTTCTCCGCAAATACCACGCTGAATTGGATCAGAGGACGGCACAGTTTTTCATTTGGATTCGAAGTGGACCGCAACCAGTTGAATATCGTTAACAATAACAGTCAGTTGGCTGCGCTCACCTTCAGCGATTTCCCCAGTTTCCTCACCGGAACCCTGCGCCTGGGTGAAGGGAATAGCGTGGCTTTTGCCGGCAGCACCAACCGTTATTACCGAGCCAACCAGATCGGCGCCTACGCCCAGGATGATTTCAAGTTGAAGCCCAACTTGACGGTTGATCTGGGTCTCCGCTACGACTACGACGGACCACTGACCGAGGCCCACGGCATGTTGACCAATTTTGATCCGCGTTTATACAATTACAACGCGGCGACCGACACGATCGTCAATACCGGCTTGGTGCTTGCCGGCAATTCACCCTTTGCCACGCATGGCGTGAGCAACTCCACCCTCTTTAACAATCAGTATGGGATTGCCCCTCGCGTCGGCTTCGCTTGGAGCCCCCACTTTGTCAAGAACCTGGTGGTCCGCGCCGGGTACGGCATTTACTATGACCGGGGCGAATTCTTTACGGAGTTTTCACCCAGCGCCGGCTTCGGTTTCAACGGGCCGTTTGGCGTCACTCTGGAGCCACCCTTCGTGTTGCCCATCTTGTCCACGGCGCAGGATAATCTCTCCAATCCCTTTGGCTCGACGGCGCCAACGCAACCCACGGGTAACCCCAAGAGTTTTGTGGTTCCCAACATGGCGGGGCTCCAAAACGGCGACGCCCCCTTCCTGTTCGGCGGGTACGATCCAGCCAACTCGCTGCCTTACTCTGAAAACTGGGAGTTGGACCTGCAATGGCAACCCACGAATACCTTGATGATGACCTTGGGCTATGTGGGCAACCACGGCATTCACGAGCTGCTTCCCATTCCCTTCAATCAGTCGCAAATCGCCACTCCTCAGCATCCGATTCACGGCCAGAGCTATTCCTACGGCTATAATGCCATTCCCACCGAGACGGCGTTCACCGCCGACGGCGGGAACACCGACTTGCGCGTGCCCTACATTGGTTACAGCACGAATTCGGTCTATTACGAAGCGGAAGGCATCTCCAACTATGACGCCCTGCAGTTCAGCGTCAATAAGCGGTTGAGCCACGGTTTGCAAGTGAACGGATCGTACACCTATTCCCACGCGCTCGACGAAGGCAGCGGCTTGCAACTGTTCTACAACGGGAACAACCCGCTTGACCCCAGCTCTGCTTATGGCACGGCGGGCTTTGACCGCACCCACGTGCTGACGGTGAGCTACCTCTACCAACTGCCGAACGTATTTTCCAATACCCATTCGGCAGGCGCTAGGGTCCTGGACGGTTGGAGCTTGAGCGGCATTGGCATTTTTGAGAGCGGCACCCCCTATAGCGTCATTGACTTCACGGGTGGAGTGGGGAGCATCTTTTACAGTACGAACGATTACATCACCAACCCGCTCGTTCCCCTGGCTTCAGGCCAGACTTACAAAAGCGTGCAATTGCAAGGCACCACCGGCATCAATGCCGGGCAGCCCGTCCTCAACTCCAAGGGCTTCACCGTGCCTCTGCTGCAACCGGGGCAAGGTGGGGTTCCGCCCTGTGTTACCGTTGGCGGGGCACAGCAATGCGACACCTATGAAACCGGCTTTGGACCGTCGGGCCGGAACATTTTCCGCAGCCCGTTCCAGCCGCAGATGAATTTCTCTGTGATGAAGGACTTCAAATTGTCCGAGAAGTTCACGCTGAATTACCGCGCCGATTTCTTCAACCTGTTCAACTGGACCAGTTTTGACGCGCCGAATAACAATGTCCAATTCAATCCGTACTACGCCAACCCTCCTTACAACCCCGTGACCAACACCACGGGCTACGTCACCGTGCCATTTGGCCACCTCGGCCTCATCCAACACACCCTGGGCAGCCCGCGCTTCATTCAAATGGCGCTGCACTTGAATTGGTAGGGGCGACCGTTGTGGTCGCCCGTGAACTGATGCGGGGGCGGGCCTGGTGCCCGCCCGCTACAGCAAACTGCACCACTGCCACACTTTTTGGCCGCTTCCTCCTACCTTTGGTATCATCAATCCTACGGCCCTTTCGAAATCACGCCGGAGGAGACTCACCGCATGGCCCCTGTCCAGTCTCGCTTTCGAATTTTCGCAACTGCCAACGTTGGTGATGAAGCGATTGAAATGCTCCGGCAACGAGGCTATGAAGTTGAGGTCTACGACTGCATTGAAGCTCCTCCCAAGCAAATCATCATGGAGAAGGTTCGCTCCGGGATTGATGGCCTCATCACCACCCTGCGCGACCCGATTGATGCTGAAGTCTTCGAAGCAGGGAAGGGAACGCTGAAGGTGGTGGCGCAGGACGCCGTCGGATTTGACAATATCAACCGCGCCGACGCCAACCGTTACAAGGTGCCATTCACGCATACGCCGGATGTTCTGACGGAGGCGACCGCCGAGTTCGCAGTTTTCATGTTGGGCTGCGTCGCTCGCAAGCTCTATTCAAGCGAGCGCCTGGTGCGGGAAAACCGCTGGGGGGCCTGGCACCCGTTCCTGCCGTTTCTGGGTGATGAAGTGACCGGGAAGACTATCGGCGTGGTTGGATTGGGCCGCATCGGCCAAGCCTTCATCAAGAAGGCGTCGGGCTTCGACGTGAATTTCCTATGTTACGACCCGCTTCCCAGTGCCACGGACTTCCTGAAAGTGGTTCAGGACACGCTCGACCTGCGGGGGTGCGTCGGATTTTCTGAAGCGCGCCGCACCATCCGGCACGCCACGCTTGAAGAGTTGCTCCGGCACTCCGATTTTGTGACCCTTCACGTACCGTTGTTGCGCGAAGGCGAAGCCTCCACACCTACCTTCCACCTGATTAATGAAAAGACCCTGCGGCTGATGAAGTCCACAGCCTATCTGGTTAACACGTCGCGTGGGCCGGTGGTGGATGAGGCGGCGCTGGCGGCGGCGATCAAGGATGGCATCATTGCCGGCGCAGCACTCGACGTTTTCGAGAAGGAACCGTTGCCCGCCAATTCTCCCCTGCGCGACGCCGCCATTGAGGATCGCCTTCGGCTCTTTAACCACTTTGCCAGCGCGGGCCGGACCACCCGCCTCTCGACCGACCCCAATAAGGGAATGGCGGGGCGGTGTATTCAAGCCTTGATTGATGTCTTGGAGGGCAATCACGGCGGCGACCCCTCCAACATGCCATTTGTGGTGAATAAGGAGGCCTTTCGCAAGGCTGAAGCCGGAATGGGTTAGATTAGGATTATTGATGATCTTCCCATGGAGGACCGGACTCCTTTTAGCGCTTACTGCATCCCGCTTTCCGCCTGCCCGACTTCAATCGCGGCGATAGACCACCTTGCCGTCCACAATCGTGGCCGTGACAGCCCCTGTGAACGTCCAGCCGTCGAATGGCGTGTTCCGGCTTTTCGAGTGCCCCTCGTCCGCGCGATAAGTCCACTGGCACGCAGAATCAAACACGGTGAGATCAGCCAGCGCCCCAGGATGGATGCGGCCCAGAGGCTGGTTGATGATGCGTGCCGGCTGGGTGCTAAGAAGAACGATGAGGCGCGATAGAGAAATCCTACCGGTTTCCACCAGTTGCATCAGGCAAAGGGGCAGGGCTGTTTCAAGGCCGGTAATGCCGAAAGGCGCGTCCGGCAGTGGCCTCGCCTTCAGTTGTGGCGCGTGCGGGGCGTGATCGGTGGCGATAGCGTCCACCGTGCCGTCAGCAAGTCCGGCGCGCAACGCTTCAACGTCTGCGGCGCTGCGCAGAGGTGGATTCATCTTGGCGTGAGTGCCGAAGCGGGTGACCGCATCGTCCGTCAGCGTAAAGTGATGGGGCGTTACTTCGCAGGTGACGCGCGTTCCGCGGCGTTTGGCTGCCCGCACCAGTTCGAGGGACCCGGACGTCGAAAGATGAGCAACGTGCAGATGGGCGCCGGCCGCTTGGGCCAGGATCAGGTCGCGGGCCACGCAAACGTCCTCGGAAAGATTGGGAATGCCTTTCAGTCCAAGCCCAGAAGCAACGGGGCCGGCGTTGACCGCGCCTCCGGCGCTCAGTGTGGGATCCTCGCAATGGTCGATGATGGGCAGGCCGAGGCTCTGCGCCTGCCTCATTGCTTCCAGCATCAGCCCCGCCGTCCTCACAGGACGCCCATCGTCAGAAAATGCGACCGCGCCGGAGGAGGACAAGGCTGCGAAATCGGCTAATCGTTCTCCGTCGTTGCCCTCAGAAACAGCGGCGATGGGAAAGACTCGAGCCATGCCAATTTCTGAGGCGCGCTGGACCAGGAATCGAGTCAATTCCGGGCTATCATTAACCGGCCGGGTGTTGGGCATGGGGCAGACGGCAGTGAAGCCACCCGCCGCCGCCGCCGCCAGGCCGGTCTCCAGGGTTTCGGAAATTTCGCCGCCGGGTTCGCGCAGGTGAACATGAATATCAATGAAGCCGGGAGAGACAATCTGCCCCCGGGCGTCGATGGTATGATCGGCGTGCGCATCAATGTGCGGCGCAATCTGGCGAATGCGGCCTCCCTCGACCAAAATATCGCCTTTGGCGTCAAGCCCGTCTTCGGGAGATACTACGCGCCCCGCTTTGATCAGGATGGTTGGCATGAATTCCCTGAATTGCGCGAAAAAAGGCAATCACGAATTCGGGAGTATACCATTGATCGGGCGCGCGGGACCGCGTTACGCTGGCGACAGGATGCCGCCTGGTCCAACCGTCACCGCGCGCGAAAGGAGCGATTCCCATGCGAGTGCTCATCACCGGAGCCAGTGGACTCGTCGGCTCGTCTCTCATTCTGGCACTTAACTCCGGCGGACATCGTGTCGTCCGCCTTGTGCGAAGCGGCATGAAGGCTGCCGATGCGATCCCGTGGAATCCGGCGGCAGCAGAAATCGATTCTGCATCGCTCGAAGGTTTCGACGCGGTCGTTCACCTCGCTGGGGAAAACATTGCCGGGGCTCGATGGACCGCAGAGCAAAAGCAAAAAATCCGCGACAGCCGCGTGGGTCCGACCCGCGTGCTCTGCGAAAGCCTTGCCCGGCTGCACCAACCGCCTCGAGTCTTGGCGTCGGCGTCGGCCATTGGCTACTATGGCAATCGTGGTGACGAATGGTTGGATGAGGAAAGTGCTCCCGGCGCAGGGTTCCTGCCGGATGTCTGCCGGGAGTGGGAAGACGCCACAGGGCCCGCAGCGGCAAACGGCATCCGCGTGATCCATTTTCGGATCGGATTGGTACTCTCGCGCCGAGGCGGGGCGTTGGCCAAGATGCTCCCGCCATTTCGCATGGGGCTGGGAGGCGTGCTGGGCAGCGGCCGGCAATACATGAGCTGGATCAGAATCGACGATCTTGTGGGAGCCATTCAACATTGCTTGACCTCTGATGGACTGAGCGGCCCCGTGCTGGCCGTCGCCCCCCATCCTGTGACCAACCGGGAATTCACCAAGACGCTTGGCCGTGTGCTTTCGCGACCCACCCTGTTTCCCGTGCCCGCCTTTGTCTTGCGTATGGCGTTTGGCGAACTGGCGGACGCTCTGCTGCTTGCCAGCGCCCGCGCCACGCCGGGTCGCCTTCTTGCGTCCGGTTATCGGTTCCTGTTCCCTGAGCTTGAACCGGCGCTTCGCCATGTTTTGGGAAAATGAAGCAAGAAATCAGATTGCATGTGATTGGAGGCCAGCGTCAGGAAGGGCGATCTTTTTTGGCAGTGCTTGATTTCTTCCGGCCCTGCTCCGTACGTTCCTCGATGTGTTCTCATATTCCGCTTCCGGGCGAGAAATAACCAGTTTCTCAATTGGAAGACTTGTAGAAGATATCGCCTTTTGCTCCCGGCGGCCTTGGCGGTCCGTTCTGAACCGTATAGCCTGCAGGAACCTGGAAGAGTGAAGCTGGCGGCTCATTGCGGCTGATGTTCTGAAGTTGGAACGTGGTATTACCGAAGCGAGGGTCGTCGCGCTTGATCAACACGTAAGTCTGTAGATCGGGCGAATACCACTTCTCCGTCGTGGACACGATTGGCTTCTGGTTACCGACGGCGTCCGCCGGAATCGTGATCGTCTCCTCAGTTCCTTGGGCTTCCAGGCCCTGCATCATCTGTACGCCCAATGGCTGAGTCTGCGTTTCGGCTTTGGGCGTTCCCAGCATGGTCCTGAAGCTTGATTTCCCATTCTCGGAGGACGGAATCGGCATTTTGTAAGCGATTTTCTTGTTGGGATCTAGGAAATAATGCACTTCATCAACCGGATCCTGGATGACGATGATCTGCTTAGGTTTGCCTGAGACGGACCACGGTCCAATCATCGAGGGGGTCATTTCTCTGCGCACCCGGCCCGCACTGTCGCGATAGATTTGGACGGTATTGTGCCGCGTAATTTGGTTTCCGTCGCTCAGACTTTGGACGGAGGTTGTAACTTCCTGTGCTGAAAAAGGCGCCCCAGTGATAGTTTTGCCACTTCCAAACGAAAAGAAGCCCATCGTGACAACGCCCCCGGCTCCTGTCGTCACATTAACGGCGCCTCCCGCCCCACCCGACATGGCGACGCCCCCAGCTGCGGGCGGGACGGGTAGGGTGACCGTATCTTGTGCAAGAACAGAAATTGCCGAAAAGAAAGCGATTGCGAACAGCGCCAGAATTGCCTTTTGGAATTTCATCTTTCCTCCTTGTGAGTACGACTGCGAAGTTTCAGTGATTGTCATTGGTCAAAGCGGATGGCGCGGGCCATGCCATCATTTCCAATAAGGACGTCGGCTACAACCGGCCGGCTGTTATTCCCTTCCGGGACGGTCATGCCCAGCGCTTCCAGCGCGCCCGCCTGAAGCTCAATCCGAACCATCGCCAGCGTATCGCCATCAGAATCGTCAGCATTCGGCAGGGGCAGGAAGCCTTGCAGAGCTTCCCTGCGTCGGCGTTGGACTTCGGGACTGCATATGGATGACTTCACAGGGTGAAGGTTGATACGCACCACCGGCTTTGCGGCTGGTCTAGCCGGAGTTGGCCCCACTTTGGTTGATGACGCTGCAGCCCTTACTGCCTGGGCCGGTAGAGAATTGCGCCGCTGGTGGACCGTCCGCCAAGTCACCAGGCTAACCGCCAGAACCAGGGCGGCAGCCACTGCCAGTCCAGCCTTCCAGAAGGCTTTTTGCGACCGCCCCGTCATCGGGACCTTTTGCTGCGATGTCAGGCGGAATGCACGTTGCAAACTCACCTCGACGGTGGCCGGAGTTTCGATGGAGCGGTTGACCTCCGCAAGGGCTGCCAGCGCCTCGGTCAGCACTTGCGACCGGGCGAGATGACTCGAGCACGCTTCGCAGGCATGGGTATGGGTGAGAGCCCGTATGCGGGCTTCAGTGTCCACAGTTTCTCCACGCGCCACCTGTTGAAGAACCATCTGGTAGTTCCGGCAACTCATTTCCTTTGCTCCCTCAAGCTTTGCTTGAATTGAAATTCGGCTGGGCCGGGAGCAAGGCAGAAAGTCTCTGCAACAAGAGCGTCCTCGCCCGGTGCAGCCTGGACCTGACCGTGCCAACGGCGCAGTCGAGAACGGCGGCAGCCTCTTCGTAGGTCATCTCCTCCAACTCGCAAAGCACCACCACTTCCCGGTAAATCAAGGGAAGCACCAGAACCGCACGTCGAACTTGCTCGATTATCTGGGTGCGTTCGTATTCCATGCTCGGATCCAAGCCGGCTGATTTTTCATTGTCGAGCGCCGGTTGACTGGAATCGCTGTCACTTGCCCCGTTCTGCCCCACGTGGCACCGCTCAGGCCCCATAGTTCGGAGAACGAGGTTCCGGGCGACTCCGAAAAGGAATGCCAAAACCGAGCCGCGAGCGGGATCGAATCGCTCTGGCCGCCGGATGAGCGCGAGGAAGGTTTCCTGTGTCACTTCTTCCGCGATTCCGGAGTTGCCCGTCATTTGCCGGGCAAAGCGGTAGATTCCCCCTTGCCGCCGCCGGTAAAGCAACGTGAAAGCATCCTCATCCCCAGCCATCATCCGCAGTAACAAGTCCTCATCTCTAATTTCCGAGGGGATGTTCATCCGCTTTCCTGGCGACCATTCATTGTTCAAGCCATATTCCGGTTTACCAGCCGGAAAGTTCCAAAATTCTCTGCCCGCTCCTCCAGTCCTTGATGCCCTTGATGCGGCTATGGGTGTCCGAAGCCTGGTGGACCCATCCATCATATCGATCTGCCATGGCCAGCCGTTCTGGTTCTCAAACAAGACTTTGTGAATAACCCGGTGAAACCGGTAAATTTCCGGCTCGATTTGCAACACTTTACTATCCCGATTCTTTGTTTTCAACTACATGCTCGGTTCGCTCTTTTATTGTTAAGGTTTATCCTTTCTGCGAGGGGTCACCGCGCGAACTTGCGGCCGTTCCGGTGGATTCCAGCCCCGGCGGGGTTTGGCCACAGACCGATGGATTGGCCCGCCGGTGCGCTTCAGAGATTGCCAAGGGAAGCCCTGGCACCATTCCAGCATTGCGGCGGCTGTAATCAGTCCGCTATAATTAAATCGACTCCTGGTCCAAGAAAGTTTGGGCAGTTCCGGGCACACCCGGGCAGGAAAACCTTCGGTCCTCGTATGCTCAACAGGCTCCGCCCGCTTTTTCCATATCTGGCGCGCTACAAGAAACAATACGTCTTCGGCTTCGCCGCGCTCCTGGTGTCCCAGTGTGTGGGCGTCATCATTCCGCTGATTATCAAGGCGGGAATTGATGGCATGATTCACCGTATTGGCGCGCGCCGGCTCTTGTTTTTTGGTGGACTGATCCTGGCCGTAGCGCTGGCAAAAGCCTTCTTCCAGTTCTGGATGCGCTGGATCCTGATCGGTGCTTCCCGCGATATTGAATACGATCTCCGCAACGATCTCTTCGCCCACCTCATGCGCCTCTCCCAGCGCTATTACAACCAGACGCGGACCGGCGAGTTGATGTCGAAGTTGACCAATGACCTGAACGCGGTGCGCAACCTGGTGGGTCCGGGCATCATGTATTCTGCGTCCACGGTGGTGGTGGGGGTGGCCTGCATCAGCTTGATGATTCATCTCGATTGGAGGCTGACGCTGATGGCGGTGGCGCCGTTGCCGTTGGCCTCGATCGCGGTCAAGTTTTTCGGGCAGAAGATTCATGACCGCTTTGAGAAAATCCAGGCGATGTATTCGGACCTCATGGAGCGCGTTCGGGAAAACCTGTCTGGCGTGCGCGTGATCCGCTCCTTTTGCCAGGAGCCGGCGGAAATTGAAACCTTCCGCAGCATGAATCAGGAATTTATGGAGAAGAACAAGCGTCTCATTTGGATCACCAGTTTCCTATGGCCTTCACTGGCACTGCTGTTTTCCGCTTCTTTCTTGCTGATCCTCCTGGCGGGCGGCAGCCACGTGCTGGACGGCAGAATATCTCTCGGCACGTTCACGGCGTTCAACCTTTATCTAATGTATCTGATCTGGCCCATCATCGTGCTTGGCTGGGTTACGAACTTGGTGCAGCGTGGACTGGCTTCGCTGCGGCGCCTTTGGGCGATCTTCGAAGCGCAGGCCGACATTGACGACCGTTCTGTTCCATTTAATGCGCCCACCCGTTTGCGGGGTGAGATTGAATTCCGCAATCTCAGTTTTTCCTATAACGGCGTTCCGGTACTGACCCATATCAACCTTCACATTCCGGCGGGCAAGACAGTGGCCATTGTCGGGGCGACGGGATCAGGAAAATCCACTCTGGTCAGCCTTGTGCCCCGGCTTTATGAAGCCCCGGAAGGCAGCCTGCTGATTGACGGAGTGCCGGTCCGGCAGATTTCGCTGGCCACGTTGCGTCAATCCATTGGGTTCGTGCCGCAGGAAAGTTTTTTGTTCAGCGACACGATCCGGGAAAACATCAAGTTTGGATCGCCCGCCTCAGCCGATGAAGACGTGGAGCGGGCCACGGAGATTTCCAACGTGCTTCCGGAAATTCGCGGCTTCCCGAAGGCCTTCGACACTTTTGTGGGTGAGCGCGGAATCACGCTTTCCGGCGGGCAGAAGCAGCGAACGGCCATCGCCCGCGCCGTCATTCGCGACCCGCGCATCCTGATTCTGGATGACGCGCTTTCCAGCGTGGACACCGGGACGGAAGAAAAGATTTTGAACCGGCTCACGGAAATCATGGCCGGGCGCACCACGCTGATGATTTCGCATCGCGTTTCGACCATTCGCAACGCCGATGAAATCGTCGTGCTTGACCACGGGGAGATCGTGGAATGGGGAACCCACGAAGAGCTACTGAGCAAGAATGGGTTCTACACGGAGCTTTACAACCGGCAATTGATCGAAGAGGCGCTGGAGAAAGAAGCGTAAGAGACAAGCCATCACCCTTCAGCCATCCGCAAAAGGAGCGCCGCCGGGCCAAGACTGGATTGTTCTCGAAGTTTAGTTCAAAGACCCATGAGGGCGCGGTTTGAACCGCGCCCTGACGGCTCCCGGAAGTAAGTTCGTGAATCATCCGGGATCGCGGCGGCCGGAGTCGGATCGCAAGATGGCGGACAACCTGCACGAAGAGGAAATCTTAGGCAAAGCGTACGACTCGCGCCTGATGCGGCGGCTGTTGACCTATCTGCGACCGTACCGCCTGGTGGTGGCTTTGGCCCTTGTGGCCATCTTCCTTTACGGCATCCTGCAGGCCATTCCTCCGTATCTGTTGAAGCTGGAGGTAGACCTCTATCTGGATCCGCACAGTCACGGGCACGCTCCGGCTTTCCTCGTTCACTTCCTGAGTAAGGACCCGAAGACCGGCATCCTGCAAATCGCCTTCGAGCTTTTCCTGCCTTGTGTGATCGCGGCCTTCCTGCTCGAGTTTGGCCAGTCCTACGCCATGCAATTGGTGGGACAAAAAGTGATGTACGACTTGCGCAACCAGATCTTCACGCACCTACAGCGGATGGAGATGAGCTACTTTGACCGCAATCCGGTGGGCCGCTTGGTGACGCGGGTGACCACCGACGTAGATGTGCTGAACGACTTGTTTGCATCCGGCGTAGTCGCCATTTTCGGGGATTTCTTCACACTTCTGAGCATCGTGGTGGTGATGTTGAAGATGAACTGGAAGCTGGCGCTGCTCACGTTTTCGGTGTTGCCGCTGATCATTGCCACCACCATGGCATTCCGCCGCGCCGTGCGTGAATCCTATCGCCGCATCCGCATCGCCATTGCCCGCATCAACGCTTATCTTCAGGAACATCTGACCGGAATGGCGACACTGCAACTGTTTGGCCGCGAAGAGCGCTGCGCTGAGGAATTCAAAAACATCAACAGCACTCACATGGGGGCTTATAAAGATTCGATTCTGGCTTATGGCTTGTTCTACCCTGCTGTGGAATTCCTGGGCCTGCTGGCAGTGGCCATCATCATCTTCCGCGGCGGAGTGATGAGCCTGCATGGCGCGGTTTCGGTGGGTACGGCCATCGCCTTCATTCAATATTCGCAGCGATTTTTCCGGCCCATTCAGGATTTAAGCGATAAATACAACATCCTGCAATCGGGCATGGCCAGTTCCGAGCGAATTTTCAAGTTACTGGACACTCCGGTGAGCATTCAGGATCCCGAAGACCCTGTGACCGTGAACGGCGAAGCGGCGCGCTTGGAGTTCAGCCATGTCAGCTTTGCTTATGATCCCGGCCACCCGGTGACCCAGAACGTTTCCTTCACGATTGAACCGGGAGAGACGGTGGCCGTCGTGGGACACACGGGTGCCGGCAAGACTACGCTCACCAGCCTGCTCCTACGTTTCTACGAAGTGGGCGAAGGACAAATCCTGCTGAACGGCGTGGATATCCGCCGCTTGCTCCTTTCCGACCTCCGCCGGAATTTCGGCATGGTCCTGCAGGATCCGTTCCTGTTTTCCGGAACTATTGCGAGCAACATCCGGTTGGGCTCGGCGTGGATTACGGACGGCGAAGTGCGGGATGCGGCGCGGCGCGTCAATCTGCTGAATTTTGTTGAGAGCCTTCCAGCAGGTTTCAAAGAACCGGTGCGCGAACGGGGCGTGACCCTTTCCACGGGACAGAAGCAACTGGTCTCATTTGCCCGGGCTCTGGCCCACAGCCCGAAGATTTTGATCCTGGATGAGGCGACGTCGAGCGTTGATCCTGAAACCGATCATATGATCCGCGAAGGACTGCGGTCGCTCCTCCAGGATCGCACCGCTTTGGTGATTGCCCACCGGCTTTCCACCATTCAGAACGCCTCAAAGATTATCGTAATGCACAAGGGCCACGTGCGCGAGATGGGAACCCACCGCGAGTTGCTGGAAAAGCGCGGTATTTATTACAAGCTGTACCAGTTGCAGTATAAGGACCAGGAACTAGCCTCCGTGCAGAGTTACCCGTCAGGCGGTGTTGGAGCCAGGGATTATGAACAGTAACAGGAGAGGGGAGTCCACCGCGGCGCATTAATTTATGGCCGAAGTCTCCATTCTGATGGTGGCAGGCGAGCGGTCCGGAGACATCTACGGGGGCCAGCTCGCTTCCGCCCTCCGCGAACGGTTGCCGGAGGTTGAGATTTTCGGTTGTGGCGGGGAAGAGATGCGCCGCGGCGGAGTCCAGACCGCGGTGGATTCGCGCCAGTTCGCGATGATGGGCATCACCGAAGTGGCTTCGGGCCTCCCTCGCGCTTATCGAGCCTTCCACCGGTTGCTCCGAGAGGCCGCAATCCGCAAACCCAATCTCGCCGTGCTGATTGATTCGCCCTCGCTCAATATGCGCCTGGCAAAGCGGCTGAAGCGGATGGGCATCCCCGTTGTCTATTTCATTAGTCCGCAGATTTGGGCCTGGAAAAAGTGGCGATTGCGGCAATTGCCCGGGCTCGTGGACCGCATGGTGTGCATTTTCGATTTCGAGGAGGAGATTTACCGCAAGGTTGGTATTCCGGTGAACTACGTGGGCCATCCGCTGGTGGACCGGGTGCAGTCGCGGCGCAGCCGGGAGCGATTCTTCGAGGAAGCGGGATTGAATCAAGCCCTGCCGCTCGTGGCGCTGCTCCCCGGCAGCCGGGCCATCGAGCTTCGCTATAATTTGCCACCCATCATCCGGGCTGCAGCACAATTAGCCGCCGCCAGACCCATTCAATTCGTGCTGGCGCTGGCGCCCGATCACAGTAAAGTGGAAGTCGAATCCCGCATTCGTCAAATTGAATCGCGGCCTTTGCCTCTCTCGATCCTGACCGATTCGACCTACGACACTTTGGCGCACGCGACCGCCGCAGTGGTGGCGAGCGGTACGGCGACGGTGGAGGCAGCGCTACTCGAATGCCCCATGGTGGTGGTTTACCGGATCTCACGGGTTACGGCTTTTTTCGCGCGGTTTATGGTGAATGTTCCTTTTTACAGCATGGTGAACCTGCTGGCGGGCAAGCGCGTGGTGGCGGAACTGATTCAGAAGGATTTGACGGCGGAGCGAATTGGTGAAGAGATGGAACCTCTGTTGGACTCAGCGGACCGGCGCGAGAAGATGCGGCAGGAACTACGTGGCATCCGGTCGCGCCTCGGCGGCGGAGGGGCGACCGGCCGCGCTGCCGACGCCATGATGGAAATGCTAACAGCACAGCCAATAACCAAGCCTTTGTGAGTTTAGGCGCTTAGCCCAAGGCACGAATGAATTACCGATGTTTCGGTTGACATGCTCGATGTAGGAGCGGGCCTTGTGCCTACCCGAAAGGGGGTATCCACAAGGCATACCCCGACCTTCACCGCCCGCAGTCAGGCGGATTGACGGGGATCGCTTCTTTTGGCTCCAGCCACGCCGGGCTAAGGTTAATCCGCCAGGTCACTCCAGGGCGGAGCAACGCTTCCGGATGTTATATAATCAAAGTAAGTGAGGAAGCACGGCCGGCGCGGACGATGCCACATGGATTGAGGTTTCCGGATAAGAGGCATCATTCCATAAGCCCGTATACACCTCACCCGTCCCAGGTTTTAGAAGCACGGAGCCGCACATGATGACATTTAGGACCCGGCCGGGGTCTGTCCTCCCTTCTGGAGGAATAAGATCGCGGAAGCAGAACCTTTCCAAGCCTTTCGCTTTGGCTCTCGGGGCCTACTTGTGGGTGGCGCTGCCGGCCTCCGGTCAGACGGCAACTTCCCGTTTCCATGTCACCCATTACTCCATCGATGCAACGCTCTACCCTTCCACCCATATCCTGGCGGCGAAGGTGGCCATTGATCTGACTCCCACCTCCGATCTGACACAGGCCGACTTCACCCTCAATAGCGCCCTGAAAGTGAAGAAAGTGATCGATGCACAGGGGCAACTCGTGTCCTTTCAGCAACAAGGCTTGAGCTTGAGCCTCTCCTTCCTGAACCCTTTGCCCCAGGGCAAGTCAACCATGGTGGCGGTGGAATACAGCGGCCTGTTGGCTTCTGCAGACGGCAGCCCGGTGGAGGACTTGAAGCTGGCGTATGTGGGTCCCGAGGGGTCTTACCTTCTCTATCCGGCATGTTGGTTTCCGGTGAATCAATATGGCGTGAACCGCTTCTCTTCTACAATGCGGATCACCGTGCCTTCCGGTGCGTCCGTGATTGCTTCGGGCGAGGCAGCGGAGCCGGAAAACACGCCGGACGGCGTCACCTACACCTTCAATTACGCCCGCAGCTCATTTCCCGGCACCGTGATTGCGGGCAAATATTCGGTCGAGCCGGTCACTGCCGCCGGGGCCAACATCACCCTGTACTTGAAACCCGGACACGAACAATTTGGGTCGAGCTACGGGGACGAGGCTGAAAAATGTCTGGAGTTCTACTCCACTGAGTTTGGGCCGTTGCCGGACGGCCACCTTTCCATCGTCGAAATCGACAATGATACGGTGGGCGGATATTCCGCTCCCGGCGTGGTGGCGCTGGCCAGCCGAGGCTTCAGCACCCGGGTGAATGTCCGGCTGCTGGCGCATGAGATATCGCACCAATGGTGGCGCTGCCTGGTGAGCCCCGCCTCACCCGACGACGCTTTCCTGGACGAAGGCTTGGCTACTTATTCTGCTGCCATGTACATCCAATCCGCGGAGGGCGAGGGAGCTTTTGAGATGGAGATGCAGCATATTTCCATAGGCGCCCTGACCCATGAAAGCGCGGCGCCGATCGCCCAGGCGTCGCAATTGCACGAGTTCACGCCGGAGTATGAGTCTGTGGTCTTTGACAAAGGGGCGATGGTCTTCCACATGCTGCGGTGGGTCATCGGCAACAGTAATTTTGTGAACACCTTGCGCGCCACGGTGCGGCAGTATTCCTGGAAATCGATCACCACCCGCCAGTTCCAGCAACTCGCACAAACCGTCAGCCACCAGCAGCTCACCTATTTTTTCGCGCAATGGGTGGATTCGACCGGCGTGCCGCAGTTCAAGCAGAGTTGGGCTATTTACCGCACCCAGACCGGTTATCAGGTCGTTGGGAAGGTCCAGCAGGATCTGGACATCTTCCGGATGCCGATCGATATCCGCGTCTACGTTCGCGGCAGACCCATGGTGAACGACCGTCTGGAAATGGTGGGTACGACCGCCGACTTCACCATTGACACCAAGGGACGCCCCACCCGGGTGGTGATTGATCCGGCGAGTGCAATCTTGAAATACACGGATCAGACGAAGATTCAGGTTGAGATGGCCCGGGCGGATCAGCTCTACCAAGAACAGGCTTACTTCGAGGCCATTAAAGCTTACCGCCAGGTGTTGCAGTTGAATCCCAATGATTCCCTGGCTCATTACCGCATTGCAGAAACTCTTTTCAAGCTGCACAATTACAACGCGGCGCTGGAGGAGTTCCGCCAGGTCTTAAACGGCGACCTGCAACCTAAGTGGGTGGAGGTGTGGAGCTACCTTGAAATTGGAAAGATTTTCGACGCAACCGGGCAGCGCGACCGCGCCCTGAATGAGTACCAGCGCGCACTGCAAACCAACGATAATACCCAAGGGGCGCTTGACCAAGCCAACCTTTACATGAAGAAGGCCTATGCTGAAAAGTCGAATTCCATCGGCTGAAAGACGGGATACTTGGCGGGGATCATTCACTCACTTCCTTTCGGCAACCGGCAGGGGACGGTCCCCGGCCAAAGCCTCGTCCATCGTCCAGCATGGCGGCGGCGGCATCATCCCCTTCAGGCAGAGCGTGTGCGGCTCGTGAGCAAGATGATCTCCCTGGTATGACAATTCGATAAAACTCTTCACGCTCGTGCCGCATCTTACTGAAGGCAAGGCACAAGGATTGTGTACGTTCTAGGCGAGAACATCCCAAGAATTTCAAGTGTCAGCTTCCACAGTTTCCTGTACGATTTCGCAGGCCACCCGCTTTCTCGCCGGCGTCACCCGCGTCTAATCGAGTGTGCAAGTGTGAAATTGGTAAGATAAACTACCCTAGGGCCGGTCATTGGAATTGGGACCGGAGGCCGTAACAGCAGGGACTTCCTGCCGCAAGGCCGTGGAGCATCCAAAGATTGGGATACCTGAGCCGTGTCTGATCCGGCTGCAGCGAACAAGGAGGATTATCGAAATGCGTCGCATAAATAGACAGTTCTGGCGGGATAACCTGATGGGCCTCAGCCTGACGTTGATTGGGCTGCTGCTGCTCGTTCTGTCGCTCATCACCCACTACAACCGGAAAAACAATGTCCATTTTGCCCTAGCCAGCGGCAGCGGGCTCAGCGGTTCCGATATCGACACCCTTCAGCAAATGAACCTGGCGTTTGAGCGGATCGCCGACAACGTAAGACCGGCCGTAGTCAGCATTCAGTCGGTGCATGTGGTAAAGGTCCAGCAATCTCCTTTCATGATGGACCCGTTCTTCCGCCAATTCTTTGGCAACATGGCTCCTGGCACTCCGCAGGAGCAGAAAGAACACGCTTTGGGCAGCGGCGTCATTGTGACATCGGACGGTTACATCGTTACCAACAATCACGTCGTCCAACAAGGCAGGGACATCAAAGTCACTCTTCCTGACCACCGTGTCTTCAGCGCCAAAGTGGTGGGCGCCGACCCGCAGACGGACGTGGCCGTGGTCAAAATCGACGCCACCGGCCTTCCCACGGCGCTCTTCGCCGACTCTTCCTCGCTTCACGTCGGGGATATCGTGATGGCTTTCGGAAATCCCTTTGGACTTGATTTCACGGTGACCCGTGGCAGCGTCAGCGCGCTGAGCAGGAGCGGCCTGGGAATCGAACAATATGAAGACTTCATCCAGACGGATGCGGCCATCAACCCCGGCAATTCGGGCGGACCTCTGGTAAACATTCACGGCCAGGTCATCGGCATCAACACAGCCATTTTCAGCACCAGCGGCGGTCCCAATGGTGAAGGTGGTTTCAATGGAATTGGATTTGCAATTCCGGCAAACGTCGTCAAACACGTGATGCAGGAGCTGATCAAGAACGGCAAGGTCACTCGCGGCTACCTGGGTGTGGGCATTGAGGACCTGAATGCCGCCTTGGCAAAACAGTTCAACGTGCCGGATACTTCCGGGATACTGGTGACCCAGGTTGAGCCGGGATCGCCAGCGGAGAAGGCAGGACTGAAATCCGGAGACGTGATCCGTACGCTGAATGGCCAGAATGTGCCCAGCCGGGATTTGCTCTCTTCCATGGTGGCGAACAGCAGTCCGGGGTCACAAGTCACACTCGGAATTCTGAGAAACGGCAAGCCCCTGTCTCTCAAGCTGACCCTTGGCGAACAACCGGCCAATTTCGCAAAGGGAGGTCCTGGAGGTGGACAAGGTCCGGGAGTGGGCCAGGCTCCATCTCAGGGTGCCTTGGCGGGCGTTCAAGTACAAAATATTGACGCGGATGTCCGCAGCCAGCTTGGGTTGCCCTCGAACCTGAATGGCGTGGTCATCACGCAGCTCGATCACAACAGCCCCGCGGCACAAGCGGGCATCGGGCGCGGCGACGTGATTATCAGCATCAATCGTCAACCCGTGACCAACGTTTCCGACTTTAATCGCCTGGCGGCGCAAGCCACCAGGCAAACGCTGGTCCGCTTATATCATCAAGGTGGAATCGTCTTCGTCGTGATCTCGCCCAATAGCGGTGATGACGGTGGGGACAACCAATAGACGACCGAAGGGGCGGCCTTGTGGCCGGCCGTGGGGGCCTCACGGGTCTGCGCGTTAGGCATGTTCGCTGGCGCAAGGCCCGCCCCTACGGTGAATTCAGATTGCAGCCTGGTCCTGGCCTTCGCCGGACCCGGCTGCTGGCGGCGGAGCGCCCGCTCCGTGGCACTTCTTGTACTTCTTGCCGCTGCCGCACGGGCAGGGGTCATTGCGGCCAATCTTTTCTTTGCGGATGACCTGCTGGGGCTTTTCCATGGCGGCGCCCGCGCCCACCATTTTCATCTCTGCCTGCTCGCGGCGCTTGCGGCGCTGGTATTGCTTGATCATTTCCTCTTCCTCGTCGGGCGTGCGTAGCAGGAACAGGTAACGCAGCGATTCATCTTCGATGCGGTCCATGAGCGCTTCAAACGTGTCATAGGCCTCGCGCTTGTACTCCACCAGCGGGTCCCGCTGTCCATAGCCACGAAGCCCAACCCCTTCCTTCAGATGGTCCATGGTCAGCAAGTGGTCCTTCCAAAGCGAATCCACCACTTGCAGCAGGATCATACGTTCGTGCGAGCGCATGCGTTCGCTGCCCCACACCTTTTCCCGTTCCTCGTAACGGTTATGGACGATCATCTTCAGATCATCCGTGGTGATATCGATGACTTTCGGATCAAATTGCAGATTCTCAAACTTGCGGAGATCGATGCCAAAGCGGCCCCAGAACTCCGCGCGTAAGCCTTCAATATTCCATTCGTCAAAGCGCTTATCCTTGGGGCAGAAGGTGGTCACCAGCCAACCCACCACGCGGTCGGCCGAATCGAAAATGGTTTCTTTCTGGTCCTGACCTTTCAGGAGTTCGTTGCGGCGGCCGTAAATGGTTTCCCGCTGCTTGTTCATCACATCGTCATATTCCAGCAGGTGCTTGCGGGATTCGAAGTTCTGCGCTTCCACGGATTTTTGCGCGGCTTCAATGCGCTTCGAGATCAGGCGGGACTCGATTGGCACGCCCTCTTCCATTCCCAGACGGTGCATGATCTTGGAAATCCGCTCACCGGCGAAGATGCGCAGCAGGTCATCCTCCAGCGACATGTAGAAGCGGGATGAACCCGGATCGCCCTGGCGGCCGGCGCGGCCCCGCAACTGATTATCAATGCGGCGGGACTCATGCCGTTCGGTGCCCAGGATGTGCAATCCGCCAAGCGCGACCACCTGGTCGTGCTCGATATCGGTTGTGGACTTATGGCGGCTGACGAACTGTGCCCATTTGTCGCGCCAGCGTTCGTAAGCCTCGTGGTAGGTCTTGAACTCTTCCTCGGGGGCGCCCACTTGCGGACGCTCCGGAGGCTCCGGATCAATTCCCTGTTCGCGGTATTTCTCCGGAGACTTGCGGAAATCCTCCCGGGCCAGAAATTCCGGATTGCCGCCGAGCAGGATATCGGTGCCGCGCCCGGCCATGTTGGTGGAAACGGTCACCGCGCCGATGCGCCCCGCCTGGGCCACGATCAAGGCTTCGCGCTCGTGCTGCTTGGCGTTGAGGATGTTATGCTTCGGTTCGCGCTGGCTCACCACTTCCGCGAACCTCGCCGCAGAGCACTGGATGCCGATCAGGTAGTCGAGGACGGGCAGAATTTTGTCGCTATTGGCGGCGGGTGATGATCCATTCCCGGTTTCCTTCACCAGCCGGATAATTCCTTGAGCCACACCCGGGTCCGCCATCAAATCCTGGGAGTCAGCGGCGCTGCGCTTCACCGATTTCAAAAGAGCTTGCAGAAAAACGGTATTTGCTTCTGAGCCATTCCCCGTGCTCTGGAACGCCTTCTGTTTCAGCACTTTGTGAACCTGCGTGGCAGGAACTCCGGCGCGCGTCAGCCAGTCCACGGCGGGGCCGTGCCGCTCCGCCAGCGATTCCGCCCACCGCTGGATCTTGGGGCCTTCCAATCCTGCCGCTTTCAGCGACTCGATCAGACGCAACGGCAACGCCCCGGACTTGCGCAGTACGCCGCTCAGCCGTTCCGACTTTTCAATAGCGATAGTGCCCACCAGCACCGGCTGCCCCCGCAGGTGGTATTCCTTGATTTCCTCGATCACGGCATTGAACTTTTCCCGTTCCGTCCGGTAAACCACGTCGGGATTTTCATTGCGGATCAGCTCCCGGTTGGTCGGAATCACCACCACTTCCAGCTCGTATATCTTTTCAAATTCCGCCGCTTCGGTTTCCGCCGTGCCGGTCATGCCCGCCAGTTTCTTGTACATGCGAAAATAATTCTGGAAAGTGATGGTGGCAAGAGTCTGGTTTTCCTTCTCGATTTTTACTCCTTCTTTGGCTTCAATCGCCTGGTGCAAGCCGTCACTCCAGCGACGGCCGGGCATCAGGCGGCCGGTGAACTCGTCCACGATAATGACTTCGCCGTCTTTCACCACGTAGTCCTTGTCGAGGTGGAACAGCGCATGGGCCTTCAGCGCCTGGTAGATGTGGTGGATGTAATCCGCATTGGCGGGATCGTAAAGGTTCTCCAGTCCCAGCAGCTTCTCGGCCTTTTCAACCCCCGTTTCCTTGATGCTGGCGGTGCGCAGCTTCTCATCCACGTCGTAATCTTCTTCCGGCTTGAGCTGCGGAATGATTTTGTCAATGCGATAATACTTTTCAGTGGATTCTTCGGAGGAGCCGGAAATGATCAGCGGGGTGCGCGCCTCGTCAATCAAAATCGAGTCCACCTCATCGACAATGGCGAAATGGTGCTCGCGCTGCACGCAATCGGCCAGCTCGAACTTCATGTTGTCGCGCAAATAATCGAAACCAAACTCGTTGTTGGTGCCGTAGGTGACGTCGGCGTGGTAAGCGTTGCGCCGCTCTTCGTCGTCCAGGTCATGGACAATCACCCCCACGCTCAGGCCCAGCAGGCGGTAAATGGGTCCCATCCAGGCGGCGTCGCGCTTGGCTAGGTAATCATTCACGGTGATCACATGAACGCCCTTGCCTTCGAGCGAATTTAGATACACGGGAAGCGTGGCCACCAGCGTCTTGCCCTCGCCGGTTTTCATTTCCGCGATCTTGCCCTGATAGAGCACCATGCCGCCAATCAATTGCACGTCAAAGTGGCGCATGCCGAGGGTGCGGCGGCCGGCTTCGCGGCATAGCGCGAAGGCTTCGGGCAGAATGCCATCAATCGTCTCACCGGCCGCCAACCGCTGCTTGAACTTGGCAGTTAAGGGTGGAAAGTCCGTGTCCGCGAGTTTCTGCATTTCCGGCTCCAGCCGGTTGATGGACTCCACCCGGGCTTCGAGTGCCTTCAACTCGCGGTCGTTCTTGGTGCCGATGACCTTGCCCAGCGCGATTTCAAAGAATCTACTTCCCATGTGTCTCCAATGATTAGAAGCCGAAGCTGTCCCTCTTATCCATTCTAGGGTTGGTTTGGAGGATTAGCAAGCCGTGCGCTTCCCCCTGGCCTTCTGGCTCGGTAGTGACTCAGTTTGATATTTCCTGACATGGTTCGCCGCCGTCATCCCCGCGAAAGCGGGGATCCATGTCAGAGACGAGCCTTTTTTCTGCACGAGTTCAGAATGCCACTCCGATTTGCGGACTGGATTCCCGCCTTCGCGGGAATGACGGGAAACGAATACACTGATAAAGAATCGCCAAACTGAGTCACTACCCCTGGCCCGGGTGCGCGACATAAAAGTGGGAGCACTGGCCCGAAGTCCGCTGGTGATATGCCGGATGTGCGTGTAAGTGCTTGATTTTACGAACCAGCGATGAATCTGTAGATGCGAACCTGTCTGAGCGTAGGCCGTACTCAAAGGTATCGATCTGCCGCCCGGCTTCGTTCCTTGCTAGCCCTACAGCGTAGCGGGGGATTCAATGGCGTCTGTGCGTATCACCTACGCGAAGATAACGCTGATTTTTCAGTCACTTGGCCAAAACTATCACTTTTATGTCGCACACCCCCTGGCCCCAATCGATTGACAACATTTTCCCGCGCAGCATAGTATCGATATTGGCCAATTTTCAGGCATTCAACTCAACCCGAGGCGCAGTGGACGATCCGATACAGACCCAGTGCGGCTCGTTGCGCCAGGCCATCGACGAAGCCGTAAACGTCACAGTTCTGACCGGGGCGGGTATCTCCGCGGAAAGCGGCGTGCCCACCTTTCGCGGCAAGGACGGCCTGTGGCGCAACTTTTCTGCTGGGGAACTGGCCACGCCGGGAGCTTTTGGCCGCGATCCGCGCCTGGTGTGGGAATGGTATGACTGGCGGCGGTCCATTGTGAAGCAGGCCCAGCCCAACCCCGGGCATTTTGCCTTGGCGGAGCTCCAGCGGCGCAAGACCGGCGGCAATGGCAAGACCACCGCTTTCACGCTGATCACTCAGAACGTGGACGGATTGCACGACCGCGCCGGGAGCGAGCAACCCTTGAAGCTGCACGGCGACCTGTGGTACCTGCGCTGTGTGGAGTGCAGCAAGATTGAAAAGAATGAGGATGTGCCGCTGCGTGAGCTGCCTCCTCGCTGTGCCTGTGGCGGGCTGATCCGCCCGGCGGTGGTGTGGTTCGGTGAGCCCTTGCCGGAAATTGAATGGGATTTAGCCAACAAGGCCAGCGAGCGCGGCGGCATTTTCATGGTGGTGGGCACTGCCGGCGTGGTGTATCCGGCGGCAGGACTTGCCGGCGTGGCCTACGGCAAGGGCGCGAAGCTGGCGGTGATCAATCCGGAGCCGACGCCGCTTGACCATCTCGCCCAATGGGTGCTGCGCGGCCCGGCGGGAGAGATTCTGCCGAGGCTGGTGTAATCCCAATACTGTTCAGATCAGCGAACATCCCGTAGGGGCGACCCTTGTGGTCGCCCAGGGGCGGGCACAAGGCCCGCCGCTACGAAGTTCTACACAACCCTCATGGCGAAATCAGCCTATCTCGAATGTTCCTCCGGCATCAGCGGCGACATGTGCCTGGCCGCTTTGATTGATGCGGGAGTGAGCGCGGACGGCCTTCTGCGCGAACTGCGGAAGATCCCCATTGGCGAGTTTGATTTCAAGGTCTCTCGCGTCAGCCGCTCGGGCATTACCGCAACTCACGTGGAAATCACCTCGCCGGAGAAGCAGCCGGAGCGCCACCTTCATCATATCGAGAAGATTCTCGCCGCGAGCGAGCTTCCGCCCACGGTAAGAGAGAAAGCGGCGCTCATCTTCCGCCGCCTTGCGGAAGTCGAGGGCGCAATTCACGGCAAGCCGCCCCAGTCCATCCACTTTCACGAGGTGGGCGCGGTGGATGCGGTGTTGGACATTGCCGGCGCGTGCCTGGGTTTCGAGATGCTGGAGATTGACGAATTGCGATGCTCGGCGCTGAATGTGGGCAGCGGGCGGGTGCAGGCGGCGCACGGTTCGCTCCCCGTCCCCGCTCCCGCCACCGCGGAGTTGCTGAAAGGCGCGCCAGTGTATTCCTCGGGAATCGAGGCGGAGCTGGTGACGCCGACCGGCGCCGCGATCGTGACCGCGTTTGCGAAGAGCTTCGGCCCCATGCCACCACTCAAGGTGGAGTGCATTGGCTATGGCGCGGGCACCAGGGATTTCCCCGGGCATCCGAATGTGGTGAGGCTATTCCTGGGCGAAAGCCTGATGGCTTCTGAAGCGGCGGCGGGCGGGGAAATCGTCTCTGTCATTGAGGCCGATGTTGACGACATGAGCCCGCAGCTTTATGGCTATTTGGCGGAACGAGCCTTCGCGGTCGGCGCTCTGGATGTGACCTGCGGATCAGTTCAGATGAAGAAAAACCGCCTGGGCCTTCACATTTCGATTCTTTGCCTGCCGGAACGCGCTGAGGCTCTTGCCGCGCTCGTCTTCGAGCAGACCACTACCATTGGCTTGCGGATTCACGAGGCCCGCCGCAAGACGTTGGCTCGCGAGTGGGCGACCGTTGAAACGCCCCATGGCGCGGTGCGCATGAAAGTGGCAAGTTGCAATGGACGGGTGATGAACGTGGCGCCCGAATACGAGGATTGCCGGCGGCTGGCGGAGGAAAAGGCCGTGCCGCTGAAGCAGGTGATGGTGGATGCACTTGCCGCGTATCAAGCCCGGAAGTAGGGGCGGCCCTGGTGGCCGCCCGCCACCGGACGGGGAGAGAGTCCGCTATGCGGGTGGGCACAAGGCCCGCCCCTACGTCGTGTATTCATGATTTGGAGCAAGCCTGATGGATGTCACGCAACAAAAACCTAAATTCTACCTCACCACGCCGATTTACTATCCGAACGCCCGCCCTCATGTGGGTTCGGCCTACACCACCATCGCGTGTGATGCCATCGCCCGCTATAAGCGGATGTGCGGCTATGACGTGGTGTTCCTCACCGGCACGGATGAGCACGGCGAGAAGCTTCAGCGAGCAGCGGATGCTGCTGGCGTTCCGGTCGAGGAATTCGTCGCCGAAAAGCGCGAATTGTTCAAGAACTTGTGGCGGACGCTCGGGATCAGTGAATACCGCTTTGTCCACACGTCGCAGAATCCCGATCACGTTAAGGCCGTCCACTGGATGATCCGGCAAGCTGATAAGGCGGGATACATTGAAAAGAAGAAATATGAGGGGCGCTACTGCATTTTTGACGAGCGCTATGTCTCCGACAGTCCCGAACCTGCCGACTGTGACATCTGCGGAAGGCCGGCGGAATTGATTCGCGAGGAAAATTATTTTTTCAAGCTTTCAGCGTTTCAGGACCGTTTGCTGAAGCACTATGAAGAGCATCCCGAGTTCGTTCTGCCAAGCTACCGCATGAACGAAGTGGAAAGCTTCGTCAAAAGCGGGCTGCGCGACATTTCGATCAGCCGCAGGCGACTCAAATGGGGCATTCCCTGGCCGGACGATCCTGATCAGGTGGTTTATGTGTGGTATGACGCGCTCACCAGCTATCTGACTGGAATCGGATTCCGGGGCGACGAGCGCAGCAAGGACTTCGAGAAATACTGGATGGGCGCGGAAGGGCCTGCAGAAGTAGTCCACATGATCGGCAAGGACATCATTCGCTTCCATGCCGTCTATTGGCCTGCTTTTCTCATGGCGGCCGGCCTGCCTTTGCCGAAAACCATCTTCGCCCACGGATGGATTTATTACGAGCGGGACAAGATGAGTAAGTCCAAGGGCAACGTAGTTTATCCCGAGCCTACTGTCCAGGCGCTCGACGAGATGGGTGCTCCGGGTAATGACGCGCTGCGCTACTACCTGCTGCGCGATACGCCCTTCGGACAGGACGGGAGTTTTTCGTACGACGGGCTAATCGACCGGTATAACTTTGATCTGGCCAACGATTTAGGCAACTTAGCGAACCGCACGATAACGATGATCCAACGGTACGCCCAGGGGAGGATTCCGCGCCGACAGGACGCTGACCGAAGCCAGAAAGTGCCGGTACTTCGGGAGTCTCTCTACGGCCTGTTGAAGGACTTTCGGCGGCACATCGACGGCTGCGACCTGTTCCGGGCTCTTGCGGGTGTGTCCGGCGTGGTGGGCGATCTCAACAGCTTCCTCAATTCAAGCGAGCCTTGGGCCCTTGCAGCATCGATCAAGCGCTCTCCCTTTCCGCCTCCCGGGTTTGACGTCCGCCAGCCAGACGAGGAGCCGCGGTCCGCCGCAGAGGACGAAACCGGGCAACAATTGCTGAACGAAAGCCTTTATGTCACGGCGGACGTTTTGCGGTGTGCTGCTGTACTGCTTTCGCCTTTCATGCCCGTAGCCTCGCAACGCCTGTGGGAGCAGCTAGGCTGCGAGGGCAGCATTGCGGGTCAAAGGCTAGATGATTTGCAGTGGGGCCAACTCAAACCTGGCACAAAGGTCGGCAAGCCGGAACCCATCTTCCCGCGCCTTGACAAAGAGAAAACCCTGGTCCGCCTGCGCGAACTCGCCGAAGCTGACCGCGCGCATGAGCGAGCTGTAGCGCCGGTCTATGACTGGCGACCAGAAACGGCGAAAGGGGTAATTGCGGAAAATCAACCTCAAACTCCGGAGCACACTGCAGCCACTTCGCCAACTCCGCCAGCTCAACCTCCGTTGCAACCGGCAACACAACAAGCTCCAACCACAACGGAGAGCAAAATCACCATTGAGGACTTCTCCAAGGTCGAAATGCGCGTGGGACAGGTGGTTTCGGCGGAAGCGATTCCCGGTGCGAAGAAACTCCTGAAACTAATGGTGGATATTGGTACGGAAGTGCGGCAGGTGTGCGCTGGAATCGCCGAATATTACCAGCCTGCCGAACTCGTAGGCCTGAAGATTGTGCTGGTGGCGAATCTCGCGCCGCGCAAGCTGCGCGGGGTGGAATCAAACGGCATGGTGGTGGCGGCCTCGGTGGGCGAAAATGGCCGTCCGGTACTGGCCACATTTAAGGAAGACGTGCCGAACGGCACCCGCTTAAAATGACGTCCGTGGTCAGTTGTCCGTTGCCATCGTCGGATGCCACTTGTGGAGAAGACACAGTTTGAAGAATTGAGGGTTTATCAATTGGCGGGCAAGTTGGCAGACATAGTTTGGTCTGTCGTCCGCAAATGGGATCTGTTTGCCCGGGACACCGTTGGAAAGCAGATCATTCGTTCCGCCGACAGTATCGGCGCGAACATCGCGGAAGGTTGTGGGCGGGGCAGCTATCAGGATAACAGAAGGTTCGTGAGAATCGCCCGTGGCTCGTTGAATGAGACGAAGCACTGGTTGCGGCGGGCCTGCAATCGCGGTCTTCTCGACCAAGACTCGCTCAACACAATCAAGCCGCTCGTTCGAGAGCTAGGTCCAAAACTCAACGCGTATCTAACGTCTATCGGCCCGGGTGAAGATCATCGCGCAAGGGACCACAAGCGAATTGAGCACTCAACTGACTCCTGACAACGGACAACGGACCCTACTGGTCGATTCGCACTGCCACATTGCCGGGCCGGAGTTTGATGAGGACCGCGAAGCCGTCATTGAGCGGGCGTGGGCGGCGGGCCTTTGTTATCTGTTGGTGATCCCCAGCGGCGAGCCGGAACACCTTGGCGAGGCCCAAGCGCTGGCTGAAAAGCACGATGGAATCTATGCCGCCGCCGGCATCCATCCGCACGAAGCCCAAAAGACCGCAGACGGCGATTTCGAGAGCCTTGAAAAGATTGCCGCGCGGCCCAAGCTCGTCGCCATCGGCGAGATCGGGTTGGACTATTACTACGATCACTCGCCGCGAGAGGCGCAGCAGGAAGTGCTCAAGCGGCAACTCGAATTAGCGCATCGTGCTTCGCTGCCGGTGATCATCCATTGCCGCGACGCCTGGCCGGATTTTCGGCGGATTATGAAGGAGTTCTTGGGCCGGAGTCGAGCGAATGGCTCCGGCACCAACAGCGAATGGCGGGGTGGAATTCTCCACTGCTTCACGGGAACGCTGGAGGATGCGTCCGAACTGATGGAGATGGGATTCATGGTTTCGTTCGCGGGGAACATAACCTTCAAGAATGCAGGGCCTCTGCGCGATGTGGCCCGGCAAATTCCGTTGGACCGGCTGTTGGCTGAAACCGACTGCCCTTTTCTCTCCCC
Organism: Terriglobia bacterium; assembly: GCA_035531475.1. GTDB lineage: Bacteria > Acidobacteriota > Terriglobia > UBA7540 > UBA7540 > CALCEB01. The sequence goes on along the minus strand of DATKST010000084.1, from coordinate 5,309 downwards.
CGTGCCGTTTCGCGGCCAGCGCAATGAGCCCATGCGCGTGCGCGAGGTTACGATGCAACTGGCCGGGCTGCACGGTTTAAGCGAAGAGGAGATAGGTGCGAATTTAGTCAGGAACTTTGAGCGGTTTTTCAGTTTATAGCGCGGAGTTGACGCGCCTCTGCTGCAAACGGCAGTGGGTCAGTTTGTTGTAGCGGCGGTCTCTGACCGGCGGATTTTATTTTTCAACAGCTTTCGGCGGTCAGAGACCGCCGCTACCGCCGCCAAACCGCCAAACTTCCGGCTTCACATAGGCTGCCTTTTATGGGACGATGAAGAGACTTGACGCGGGCGCGGAACTCGCCGGGCGAAGACGCAATGAATCCAAAGATGAACCCCACAACGGAAAATCCCCGTCTAGAAGCCCTGAAGGACCCAAAGGCACGGGAGATTTTTGAGTTGGTGCGACCTGAGCTTGCCCTGGTTGAAGAAGAGCTTCGGCGCCAGAGTGTTTCCACCGTCCAGGCCATCACCGAAATTGGCCAATACCTTCAATCGAGCGGCGGCAAGCGGCTGCGTCCGGCGCTGGTGGTGCTGGCGTCAAAGCTTTGCGGCTACGAAGGGGCAGCGGCCATCCGCCTGGGGGCCGTGGTGGAGTTGATTCACACGGCCACGTTGGTGCATGACGATATTATTGATGAAGCTGGCCTGCGCCGCGGCCGACCCTCCACCAACTCGCGTTGGGGTAACCACACCAGCGTGCTGGCCGGCGACTGGCTCTACATGCAGGCCTTCAACATTGCATTGGCAGAGCGCAATTTCCGCATTCTGGACATCCTCATCGGCGTGACGCAAGTGATGGTGGAAGGCGAACTGATCCAGATGGGCCAGTTGAAGCGGATAGACCTGAATGAGGACGATTATCTGGAGCTGGCCTACCGCAAGACGGCCTGCCTGTTTTCCGCGTGTCTGCGGATGGGCGCGTTGCTGGGAGGTATGGGCGAGGAGTACGAGATTCGGCTGGGTTCCTTTGGCGCCAATCTGGGCCTGGCTTTTCAGGTGATCGATGATATCTTGGACTTTACTTCCTCGGAGGAATTGCTGGGCAAACCTATTGGCAGTGATCTGCGTGAAGGCAAGGTCACGTTGCCGCTCATCTATCTGCTGCCCCAGTGCCGGCCGGAGGAGGCTGAACGGATTGCCCTGGTGCTTCAGGAAGGCGGTTTTCAATCCGTGCAATTTTCCGAAATTTCCGAAATGATCGATCGCTACGAAGTGTTGGATGCCGCCCGGGCCAAAGCTCGGCACTTTGCGAAGCTGGCCCAGAGCTCACTTGTGGGTTTCCCGGATTCGCCCTATAAAGACGCACTCCAATCGCTGGCCCAATTCACTGTGGAACGGCAATTTTAGCCGCTGGGGTTTGTAATCACTCTGTGCGGCTTCAGGATGGCGGGCAGTTCTGCGCGGGATGCGAAACTGGCGGATCAAATATCCAGCAGCGTTTGGACCGCATGGGCCGTTTCAAAGACAAGGTTGGGGGTGCATTGCGGAAATGCACCGAGTTATCGCTAAACGCTCCAGAGTTGATCATCTTCCATGAAGCCCAACCGCGAAACTGAGATCAAGCTGCCGGTCGAAAACCCGCGCTCCATGCAGCGCAAGCTGATCCAGGCGGGATTCAAGCGCGTCAAGCCCCGCCAGTTTGAGAGGAACTTGCTGTTTGACTTTCCCGACCGCAGGCTATATAAATCACGGTGTCTGCTGCGGCTCCGGTTCACCAATGGAGATAGCTTGCTGACCTTCAAAGGCCCGCCGCGCCTCTCCAAGTGGTATAAGGTACGCGACGAAAGCGAGACCTCAATCGAAGCGGGTGAACAACTGCGGGCCATCCTGGAATCAATAGGGCTGAAGGTTTTCTACCGGTATGAGAAATACCGTACTACCTTCGCGCCCTGCTCGCGTTCAAAGTTCGGCGGCTCGGCCACCGTGGTGTTTGATGAGACGCCGGTGGGTAATTTCCTGGAACTGGAAGGCCCGGAGCTGTGGATTCTGACCACGGCGCGCAGGCTGGGCTTTGACACGAAGGACTTTATTACCTCAAGCTATGCCTCGCTCCACCGCCAACTCTGGAAAATGCGCGGCCGGGAGCCGGAAGACATGATTTTCCGCAAACGCAAATCGTGATTGGGTTTGGGAGTGGCATGAGCTATAATGAATCAGCGGCAGGGCTATGCATCGAATTTTCTGATTAGCCAAGGCAGGAGGTTGCATGTTTGACGGTTTGTTTCAACCCATTCACCTGATCTTTATTCTGGTCATTGTCCTGATCATTTTCGGCCCCGGCAAGTTGCCGGATTTGGGCCGGGGATTGGGCAAAGGCATCCGGGAGTTTAAGGAAGCCATGAAAGGCGGCCTGAGTCCTTCCGACGATAAGAAGCCGGATGAGAAAAAGGTCTGACCGGGTCCTCCAGGGAAGCTCTTGCGGCGTGTGTGATTTTCAGACCTACTTCGACGCTTGAGTTTCTCGCGGCGTGACCTTGCGACGGCTGTGTCTGGGCGAGCCATGATATTCTGTCTGCCGCCGAAATTGGCCGCCAGCACGAGTTTCCCAAACTATCCATTGACCGCTCAGTTACCTGCATGTTATAAATTTGGTTCGCTTCAAGGTTTTGCCAGTCAATCGATCGTCCCCGCCATTCCTCGGTAGCTCAATGGTAGAGCATTCGGCTGTTAACCGAAGGGTTCCAGGTTCGAGTCCTGGCCGAGGAGCCAACCTTTAACTATCCCCAAACAATTTCACGTAAAGGCTACTTTGAAGCTCCAGCGCTTGCTCGTATCGAAGCACGCTTACTGGATTGGGTTCGCTGGGATCACCCAATGGCGGGGGCGCAGCGGCAACACTGGGGATTGCACCCAGCCTTTCCAATGCTACGAGTGCTGCGCCTCGGCTGGTGGCTTCGTTTTCAAGGCACGGAGTAACAGGGCAAGCCAGCGCATCCGCCATCATCTGCGTCCAGGCAGGCGAGTACAGCAAGGCGCCGCCGCTGGCGATGATTTGTTGGGGCGCGCCCAAGCTGTGCTTCAGAATGTCATAGATCAGCCGGAAGCGAAGCGCGACCGCTTCAAGCGAGGCGCGCAGAATCTGGATGGAGGACGTTTCCGAACCAAGACCGATCAGAGCGGCGCGCGCATCACCCCTCCAGCCGGGCGAACGCTCGCCGGCGAAGAGCGGCAGCACGGTCAGCCCATGGCTTAGCGGCGGCATGGCCTGCAGGGCCGTTTCGACCTCTTCATCTCCAGGCAGATTCAGCAGTCGCTTCATCCAGGCGTAAACTGCGCCGCCATCAGTCAAGGCTCCGCCCACCACAAACCGCTTGCGGTCAAGCCGGTAAACCCACAGGCCGCCCGGTGTTTCCATCCGGTCCGCCTCCACCACCGACCGCAGGGCTCCGCTGGTCCCCACCATCAGCGCCAACTGGTTGCGGTGGCAAGCTCCGCTCCCAATATTGTTACATGCGCCGTCACCCAGGGCAGGGAACCAGGGAATGTTGGAAAATTCGGGCCATTGCGTGCGGTAGGCCGCGACCAGAGTGTCCACGGGCTTGTCCATTTCGCTTTCCGGGGCAAACTGCTCCGGTTGCGCAGGCAGGGCTCGGAGCGTTTCCGGGTCATAGGTGTTCTGGTTCTGATTCCACAAGCCCGAGCCGGATACCATGCTGGTTGAGGCAGCGTGTCGCCCGAAAAGTTTGAAGAAGAGATATTCGCCAAAGGACATCCACCAGCGGCTCTTCCTCATGGTTTGAGGCTGGGTCTCCGCAAGCCACGCCAGCTTGGCGGGAAGGTAGCTGGCGTGGAGTACGCAGCCGGTGCGTGCGTGAACACCGGCTGGATCGAGCTTTTTGGCAAGGGCGCGCGCAGCGTCCGCGCTCCGTGTGTCAAAAGGATGAATGACGGGCGTGGTGGGTGAACCGCTTCCGTCGAGGCCCAGCACATTGTGCCAGAACGTGCAGACCGCGACGGCCGTTGGCCAGATGCCGGCAATGTCCATGTGCTGGTGAATAGCGGAGAGACATTCGATGCAAAGTCCACACAGAAAATCCGCATCCACCTCGATGCCACCACCCAGCGTCTTATCCAGCTCGTAGGGAATGTGCAGGCCGAAGCCAGGAACCTCGCGGCCTTGCGCGTCATACAAAAGAGTCCGGACGGAAGAGGAGCCAACGTCCAGAGTCAGGATGGCGGGTCCGGGGGTTGCTTTACGAGGCTGGGCTGGGTTCGATTCCGGCATAGTGCTGAAGAATTTTGGAAAGTTTTTCGTTGAAGGCCGAACGAGCCAATAGCACATCGCATCCGGCCGCCCGCGCTTCTGCGGCAAGCCCAGTCTGAACGTGCGAGAGAAATCCTACCACGGTCACTTGCTGCATGACGGGATCACTCTTCATTTGCTGTAGCAACGCCACCGCTTGCCCGGAGCCGTGATTCAGGTCCAGAATCACCGCGCCAATGCCACCGGCGGTCATTTGTTCCCTTAGCGACGTGGGTTTCGCTGTTTCCATGGCAATCCCCAACAGCTTCGCGGTTTGCTGAATCTTCGATAGGAAAATGAGGTCTTCCACAACCACAATGACCCTTGCCGCCATGATTGGGTTTGGCTCCTTCCGGGATACCGGGGCGCTCCAGCGTATATTCCAATATAGCGCAGATTCAGCGGTGGCATCTGGTCCAAGCGGCGGTCGGCAGTGGGTCAGTTTGTTGTAGCGGCGAAAATGGACCACTACCCGGCGGTCGCAACCGCAAAGTTTGGCTTGTTTCGATACAAACGCAACGCTTGGCAAAGCCCGCTCCAACCAAGCCGGAACGTTTCCCATTTCCCAATTCGTGCACCATCTCTGCTAAACTTTTTGGGTTATGTCAACATTGACTCATCTTGAATGCTCCCGTTGTGGCCGGACCTACCCGTCCGGCAAGGTTTATAACCTCTGCGCGTGTGGCTCACCGCTTTTCGCCCGGTATAACCTTGCTCAGGCCGCGCGTTCCATGTCACTCAACTCCTTGCGTGGCCGGGCCGCGAATCTTTGGCGTTACGGTGAGGTGATGCCCGTGCGGGACGCCGCGAACATTGTCAGCCTGGGCGAGGGATTTACGCCCTTGCTCCACGCGCCGCGCTTGGGCGGGAGGTTGGGCGTGCCCAATCTTTGGTTCCTCAGCAAAATTTGTGGGTCCATTCTGGTTCTGGTAACGCCCCAAGGCTATGGTAGAGCGCCACTTCAACCGCTTTGAAGGTTCGAAAGCCATAGGCTTTTCTGAGAGTCAGTTTCAGGCGGTTGTTCAGA
>DATKST010000083.1:0-29610 GCA_035531475.1 Terriglobia bacterium | reverse complement strand
CATGCGGCAGGCCGTGGGCCTTGAGCCGCTGGACACGGAGCGCGTGGCCTCCTACGTGGGCCAGGGTGTTCAGGTTCTCATTCAGAGGGCGTTGGGGCCGGACGCCTCGCCGGACACTCTCGAACGCGCCACGCAATTCTTCATGGACTATTACCGCGCCCACATGCTGGATCACACGGTGGCCTACCCGGGCGTGCGCGAGGCGCTGCGGTTGTTTCGCGGGCGGCTCATGGGAGTTCTGACGAATAAAGTGGCCAAGCTCAGCCAGCGGATTCTGGAAGGCTTGGAAATGGCACAGTATTTCGATTTTGTTTACGGTGGGGATAGTTTTGAAAAAAAGAAGCCCGACCCCATCGGAATTCTGACTTCCATGCAGTCCACGGGCGCCGAAGCCCGGCAGACGATAATGGTGGGCGATTCAGACATCGATATTCAAACCGGCCGCAAAGCCGGGGTGTGGACTTGCGGCGTCACCTACGGCATCGGCTCTCACACGCTGGAGAGTTGTCCGCCGGATTTTCTGGTGGGAAATTTGATGGAATTGCCGGGGTTGCTGAATGGAGTGCGGAAGGCGGTAAGCAGTAAGCAGTAAGCAGAAAGATGGTGCGCCGGGTGACCGGCGTAGCGCCGCGCCGCCAAAGGCCCGACGTTTAGCCAAAGGCCGCCGCCACGTAATGTATTGGACCCTGGCGCCGGGTAGTGTCTCAGTTTGTTTGCTGTAGCGGCGGTCTGTGACCGCCGGCCTTTATTTCTTAACAGTTTTCGGCGCTCATAGAGCGCCGCTACAGCAAACTAAGACACTAACTGGCGCTGACCCTGGCGGGCGGTGTGGTATGTTATGATCTAAGGAAAACGCAGGTGCTTGGCTATGACCACAAAGACCTTGATGAGCATCGAAGAGTACGACGCGCTGCCCGAAAAAGAGGGCGTGAAGTACGAACTCAACGAAGGAGAGTTGATTGCTGTGTCTGCGTCCGCCCGGCTTTTGCACAATCGTATTCGTGACGAAGTTGCTTTTTCATTGCGGCAGTTTGTTCTTGACCACGAGTTGGGTGAGATAACCATCGAAACGGACTTCAGACTCTCAGAGAGCGTCGTCCGCATCCCGGATGTGGCCTTCATCGGCGCGAAACGCATAACGGGAATTGATCCACGGAAACGGCTCGAAGGCGCCCCGGATCTGGCGGTGGAAGTGGTCTCGCCCAATGACGATCCGGACGATCTGGTGCTCAAAGTCCAGCAGTATCTCCGCTCCGGGGCGCGGGCCGTGTGGGTGCTGTACCCGGAAGCGCGCATGGCCTACGTCTATAAACCGGGAGAGCGTCCGGAAGTGCGCGAAGCGAACCAGAACCTCGAGGATACTGACCTTCTTCCCGGGTTTTCAATCCCACTTTCCGAACTTTTTGGCAGGGTTTAAGACGGCGTCGGCCCGGTTTCTGTGCCGTGAGCTTTTCCCCGGTAGGCAGAGGGCGGAGCAGGTAGCGCGGAGTTTGGGCAATTCAAACTCCCCGGGTTTTGTTTTGGGAAACGGCGACAAGCCGCAGACTTCCCGGAAAACGAAAGTCTGCGCTACCTGCTTCTATGAACCGAAAGCGGACCTTTCGGCAGCGCCAGCCGCCCACAGCGACTGACCGCCGTCATTCCCGCGCAAGCGGGAATCCACATCCTGCCTGCTCGTGGTGGCATGGATTCCCGCCTACGCGGGAATGACGGCATTACTCAACTACTGCGTGGACAGCAGCGCACCAGCACTTCCGGCGCTGCGGACAGCGCCGCTGCAGTGAGCCAGCCCTATTGAGCCCTGGTCTGATCCAGCCACTGGACGCGCTGCACGGAGTAGGTCGTATTGGTGGGCGAAGGCCCGCCTAAATTGACTGTGGTCCCAGGGAACCACGGCGGCATGAAACCGGGCTTTGAAGTGAAACGCCGGTCGAAGTAAACATTTTCAGTGTTGATGGCGGCCCCGTAAATGTTTTTCTGAATCTGGCCCCCCACATTGTTGAACACGTTGATTGGAGCGCCGGTATTCAGGAACCCTCCCTTTCCGGGCGGCGGGTTTTGCGAGATCGCGGCCAGGCTTCCGTCCACCTGAATATTGCCGTCACTCTGCTGGTTGTTCAAATCGATGTTGCCATTCGCCGTGAAAACCCCCAGCACCTGATTATGATCGTTAGCCGGAATCAGAGTATCCACGGGCGTGCCGGGAATCTGATTTTGCGTGGTGGTGACGGGTTCGGTCTTGTAAAGCACATCGCCCGTAAAGGTGACGTCGTTGGCAGCGGTAATGGTGAGCTGGGTGCCGTCCTGGATCGCAGGCAGGCCTTCTCCGGGTCCGCTCAATGTGGCGTTGCCGTTGACATAAAGCATGGTGGCCGCCGTGCCGGAGGTGTTGTCCATCGGCACGCCGGTGATGTTCTGAGTGGTGCTTCCGGACTGCACCGTGGTGGTATTGGCGGTGGCATTGGTGGTGACGGTGGTGGTGGTTGACCCCTGCGTGATCGTATAAATTTGCGTCGGGTTCCCGTTGATATCGGTTCCAGGCGACAACTGCGTGGTGGCGTTGCCTTCAACGTAGATTCCGCCCCCCGTCATGGTGTTAGTGCCACCCGAGCTTGTATAGCCGAGGTACACGCCCGACGTGGCACCGGCCGTTGGATATGGAGTGCCGGAGATATTCAGCAAGTGTGCGTTCAAGTCTGAATTGGCCGGGCTGGTGGTTTCCGTGCCTTTACCGTCCAGGACTGCCCACTCCTGGCTGAAGGCGTTCGGTGGCAATGGGGCCTTCGGCTGGCCGAGGTTATATCCCGCCTGAAAGGCGGGGCTGATCGTCTGGCCCCTATACTTGTAGCTGCCCGTGGGGGACTGAATGCAGTTGCTCCCAAACCAGTAGTCGAAGTCGGCGTTAGCCTGACCGACTGGATCGGTAAAGATGTAGGAACCTCCGGTCGTAAATTGCCACGCGCCGTTGGTGAACATCGGACCGGTCATGGTTCCCGGCACCAATGGCCCCAAGCAGGGGGGATAGTTGTCCACGAACCCGCCAAAGGCGGCAAAGCTGATCGAATTCGAGCCGGAAGAAGCTGAAATGTTGAAAATGATGCTTCCGGCCTCTGAAACCACAGTTTGTTGCGCGCCCGTCGCGGTACCCTGCGCACAGATGTTGTAGTTGTAGATGTATTGATAAGCGCTGGGATTGCCGTTTTTGTCCGTGGCCGTCACCGTGGGTTGCGGGGGTTGGGTCGGCGCAGCGAAGTTTGTGGGGCAGGTGGTGGAGGCGTTCGTAATCTCGAACTTGCCCCCCCAGGATTGCGCGGCATCGCCGCTATTGAGCGAGGTGTACCCACTGCCGTAGGTCGAGAGGATGGAGTTTTGAACTTGGGCGTCAGTTCCAGACGGAATCGGATAAGTGGGAGGTGCGGGAAATGTTCCGGGAATGGCCGCCATGACCTGATTGACCATCTGCTGGCGGGCGATGTTGAGGCCGGAATCGGCGGCATAGAACGAACCCCGGAAGTTTTGGTAGTAGCCGTTCACCATCAACTCGGATCCTACGGAGAAAACCATTCCCAGCACCACCGCGCTCATCACGGCCAGCAGCAGCAGCGTCAGTAATAAAGCCATGCCACGCTCATTCGGGCCGCACGAAGGTGTTTCATCTTTGCTCGAAGGATCTACCACAGCATACTTTAGGTCCATGACGCCACCTTAGTTATCATTCATGCTTAAATTGCGGGGATTAACGACCACGGCGCTGCCCTGAATCTGGTAGGGCCCCTGGTCGAACAAGTTATGAAAGTTGTAAGCCGGGTCAGTGCTCGGCGGCGTGCGCCCGATCAGGGAAATGCGCAGCGAGCGTACCAACGTAAAGTTATAGGCTTCATCCCCGGGGTTCACGTTGGTGTACGTGGAAGCGTCGTAGTTGTACTCCGCGTTTACGGTGCCGGCTGGAGCGTTCCAAATTGCTGCACCCACCTTGAAGCCGATCACCTGATCCATGACTTCCGCGGCATTCGCGTTTTGAACCCGCATGAGCTTGGGATCATTAGGATTGGAAGTATCCACGTCATAGGTGATCGGCGCCAGCTTGAGGATCCAATCATTCTTGCAGAACTGAGTTCCCAGCTTGTTGTTGGCGTTCGTTGTGATTCCCAGGGGGTCGTTGGAAGGGCTGTTGGTTCCGTTGGCGCCCGATGGATTGTGCTGAAGTTGCACTTTGCCTCCGGCCACCCCGCCGTCAGCAGTCAGCACGATGGTACTGAGCTGGGAACCCGTACTGGTTATTAACAGGAGTTGGTCTCCGGCATGGAAATAGGCAGCCGTTTGTGCGGCGGTGAGCGTCGTGCCCACCGGCGGATTGCCGGAGTAGACCGTGGCCGGGTCACCAAAAGCGATAGAGCTGGTGGTGCTGCTGCAGGTTGTCCCATTGCCATCCACATGGATGGGCGGAGTATTGGGATCCGCCTTAATAATATTGAGAACATCGAAGCAGGAGGCCGAGTATACGAAATTGCCACTGTAGCAACCTGAACCGGCGGGGTTGTTGATGATGGTTACGCCCACGGGCCAGCTTGGGACGTTGGCGCCGACGAAGTATCCAGCGCCGGCATTGGCCAGATCGATTTGAAGCTGAGTCAGCGCGTTACGGAGACCAATATTGAGCGCCGCCTGGCCTTTCTGATTGGATTCCAGCTTCTGTTGTTTCATGAAGAGATCGAAAGCGGAGCCGGTCACCAAGACGAAAACCGCCGTGGCCACAAGCAGTTCGATCAAGGAAAAGCCCTTTTCCGTTCGGGCAGGACTGGTCGGGGCAGGCATAACGAATGAATGTTTTCTGGTGGTTGATTTCATGGCCTCACCAAACTCATTTGAAATTGGGCTGGGACTTGAACGGAGCCGTTCAACAAGGTCACCAGGACGGTTACACGCCGCACGCCATTGACCGGAGCATTCATTTCAATGATCCATCGGCGGTGAAACGTCGGCGCCTGCGGCGGCTGCGGACTGGTGGAGGATGTGACCGTGCCGTCCGGCGCGTGGGTGGTTGTGGTGTAGACGGTGCTCCCACCGCTCACGCTGCTGATCGTTTCAGAAAAGGACCCGTTCGTGGCGCCGAGGTAAACGTCGTCGTAGTAATTAACACCGTCACTGGCGCCCGCCGGGCACGTGGTGGTCTGGACCACATCCGTGGTGAGACTGCCCACGCTGCTGTTTCCCGTGGGGACGCACACCGGAGGATCATTCGCGCTCCAGCGGTTCAAGTCTTCCAGCTTTTCCGAAGCCAGGGTGGATGCGAGGCTCATGTATTTCGTCTGCTGTTGGCCGTTCATCAGCCGGGCGGCAAGCAAGGCCGACCCCAGCATCGCAACGGTCAAAATGACGATGGAGACGAGCACCTCAAGGAGTGATATCCCTTTTTCGTTTGCGGGTTTATGGACTGATTGTGACATTACCTACCCCCGAAGTAGTGATGGTTTTGGTCAATATCCCATCGGTGACCGTGAAGCTCATGGAACCACTTGCCGCCTGAACAGTCCCACCGGGGCTGAACTGGAGAGTGGTGGATGGGCTCAGGCTGATCCCTACGCCCGAGGAGATGGGAATCGGCCCGCCGACGTTCGAGAAGCTCGTGGCGCCTGTCGGCATGCTCAGGACTTGATACGAAGCGTTGGACTGATTAAACGCGATTTGAAAAGGATAGGCCAGCATGATGCATTGGAACCGGGTGCTTTGAATGGCCGACGACGCGGCCGTGGCTGCGGTATTGATGCGATAGTTTCTGATGGTTCCCTCGACCGCCGGAATGGCGAAGGCCGCCAGAATCATGGTGACCAGCAGCACCACCAGCGTTTCCAGGAGCGTGAAGCCTCCCGGCTCGATTCGCGCCGGCCGTCGCAGATGTCGAGTTTGGCTTTTTTCACGTTTCATTTCCGTGCCTCCCAGCCAGGAGTCATTGGCGGAACCGTGCTACCGGGGAACACTGCGCCATTGTTGATATTCTCAATCCGTTCCCGATGGACGCTGTCCGTATTGCGAGCCGTCAGCACGTCCTCCAATGCCTCGCGGGTCTTCTGGTGGGCGGGTGCTATCCTGCTGGCTTGATATGATCGTGCTCAGTCCCTGGGAAGAGCAGTAAGCCCGCGCCAGCAGGCCCGTGCGCAACAGAAATCCGGCCACCAAGACTTCAACCAAGGTAAATCCGCTTTCTGAACTTGTGCCTTGAACTCTCATCTTTTCACTCAATGCCAGGCGCTGCCGTTGTATTCATATCCGCGAATTCTGCCCGTTGCCCCCATGATGGTGATGGCGCGCGCCGTGGCCGGGCTTCCCACGGTTCCCAGAAACACTGTTCCGTTCACCCGGTTGTTGCCGGACGTTACGGTGCCATCACTGAGGAACACAATCTGATCGCCCCCGCCAAAGTTGACCGCCAAGGAATTGCCCAACCCATCCGGTGTGTCCGGCACGCCGGCCACCGTGGTGTAAGTGACGTTGTTGGAAAGAAAGTAGTCCGCAATGGGTGTGGTGGTGCCGTTCATCTCCTGGCGGACCAGCACAAATTCATTGGTCCCTGAGAACGTGGCAATGAAGTTTCGGCGCTGGTCAATGGCCATCTGCCGGCCCTGCCGCAACTCGCCCACCAGCAGGTCCAGCGATGAATCGGCGTGTACCATGGGAATGATCTTGGTCATAATGGTTGCTGCGACACCGGCCATGATTCCGATGATGGCGATGACTACCAGAATTTCGAGCAGGGAATATCCGGCCTCGGAGCGCCTCCCCGCTTTGTTTGTTCCCGGCTCGATGGCCCGTGGAAGTGGGCTGGGATCTTTTTTCAATCTGCCTCCCTTGGGATCGGCCCAGTGGATTATCGGCTGCACGGGTTGGGATCTTGAATCCTGCCTCGCGGTTCTGCTCTCCATGATGATTGCAGGCCTCCGTAGTTACAGCATTATCTAATAACTATTACAGATAGTATCCCATATGTACTATAGCACAAAAGTACTGGGCGGACACGACGGCGCGGGAAGACAACCTTGGGTCGGAACGGTTTGAAGGGTTGAGTTGGACAGATAGTAGAACTGTGGCTTACCTCGACGGGCGGATGGGCGCCGGCAGATGGCAGTGGTGACCCTGCTGAGTTTGGCAAAGTAGCATGATGTCAATTGTTGCAGCGGCGGTCCGCGACCTCCGATCTTCTGGCACTCCCGGTCAGGGCAAGCTCCGAGCGCGGCTACCGCAAACTGCGCCGCTGCCGGCAAGCCAAAGTTCTTCGTGGGGGCTTTTGGCAATGGTATACTTATCTTTTTGGAGTTAAGGAGCGAGCACACGATGAAAAGACGGGGCCGTTTGACGGATCGGGCGATCCTGGGTTTAATGTTAGCTGTACTGTGGGTGGTCATCGCAGGACCTGGTTTGCGGGCGCAGAACGACGGGGCCAATGATCCCGCAATTCAGCAGAGTCTAAAAGGTTTTACCAATGTGTTCGGCCTGATTGAACAGAATTATGCGGAGCCAGTCAAGCCCGATCTGGCCATTTACGGCCCGGACACAGGGAATGGGCTGAATACTTTGGGCGCCATTCCCGGCATGCTTCGCACCCTTGACCCCCATTCCAATTTTTTTGACCCCACGCGCTTCGCCCAACTCCGCGAGGAAATGCAAGGCCGGTACTACGGGGTAGGCATGCGCATCGCCGGACACATCGGCAAGATGGGCAAGTTTGAAACCGAAGTGGTGCAGCCGCTTCCCGGTTCGCCGGCCTTTCGCGCCGGACTTCGCCCTGGGGACGTCATCACGTCGGTCAACGGCAAATCCACTTTCAACCTGGACAGTTCGAAGGTCGCGGATATGCTGAAGGGCCCACAAGGCACCGTGGTTCACATCAGCGTGAGCCGCGAGGGTTACGACAAACCCCTCGAATTCACCATCACTCGCGACCGGATTTTGCAACAAAGCGTTACGGATGCTTTTTTCCTGAGTCCCGGCATTGCCTATATCCACATCACTTCTTTCGACGAAACCACCAACGAAGAGCTGTCCTCCGATATCCAAAAGCTGGGCGGCGAGCAAAAGCTGCAAGGCCTGGTTCTGGACCTTCGCGATAATCCCGGCGGCCTGCTGAACCAAGCCGTGGCGGTCTCCGACCACTTCCTGGAAAAGCACCAGTTGATTGTCTATCACGTGGGGCGCCGCTCCGACGAGAAGAAATACTACGCTCGCCACGGCGAGACGGGTAATCCTTTCCCCATCGTCGTGCTCATCAACCGTTTCACGGCCAGCGCGGCGGAGATCGTGACCGGCGCTCTGCAGGATCACGACCGCGCCCTGGTGATGGGCGAGCCGAGCTTCGGCAAGGGTCTGGTGCAAAGCGAATTCCCGCTCAGCGAACATACCATGTTGCTGCTGACGACGGCCCACTACTACACGCCCAGCGGCCGCCTGATCCAACGCGATTATTCCCACGTTTCTCTGTATGATTATTACAACCGCTCGGAAAAAGACCCTGCGCCCCACACCCAGATGAAGCTGACCGACGGCGGGCGGCAGGTTTACGGGGGTGGCGGCATCACCCCCGACCTCCACTTCATGGATCCCAAGCTGAATCCCGTTCAGGAAAGACTGGTGGATGAAGATGCTTTCTTCGCTTTCAGCCGGCATTACCTGGGTGTGCATAAGACCATCCCCCCCGATTTTAAGCCGGATGATGGGGTGATTGCCGATTTCCGGAAGTTTCTGGACAGCCGTAAGGAGCCGCTCACGGACCCGGAACTCGCCGCCAACCTCCACTTTATTCGTGAGCACATTCGCGTGCCATTGGTCGCCGCAATTTATGGACAGAACCAGGCGGACCAGATCGCCGTCGAGAATGACCCCGAGGTGCAAAAGGCCCTGGATAGCTTCAACCAAGCCCGGCAACTTCTGGTTCAAGCCCGCCATTACATGGCGAGCAAAGGTGAGCAACCGACCTACTGAAGGTGCTGGCGAGGATAAACCCTTTGCCGGGATTATTCACGAACCTGCGGTAGGGGACCGTTCGGGATGCGAGACAAAAGAGAGAAGCTCCGCTGCTGAAACGGCACGGTTAAAACCGTGCCTTGACAGTCGTCAAGGAAGACTTCGTGAATAATCCGGGTTAGCCGGAGGCGCGGTCAGGCCGCAACGAGGCATACTGCCAAAATGAAATCCAAGCAACGATTGGTCTGGTTTCTGGGTTCGACTGTTTTCCTTTGCGCGGTCCTGGGCGGGATTTACGGCAGACGCGTTGAAGCCACCACGCAGGGCGACTCGACCGGCGTTAACTCCAGTCTGAAAAAATTCACCCGTGTTTATGACGTGATCCAGCAGGATTATGCTTCTCCTGTCAAGCCCGATGAGGCCATCTTTGGACCCACCTACGGCAGCTCGGGAAGTATGACCGTGGGGGCGATTCCGGCCATGTTGCGTACCCTGGACCCCCATTCCAATTTCTTCAACCCCAAGGATTTTGCGAAACTCGAGGAGGACCAGCAAGGCAAGTATTTCGGCGTGGGCATGACCATCATGACCCGCCTGAACCAGGCGAGCCACCTGATTACCATTGTGGTGCAGCCCATGCCGGATTCGCCCGCCCAGCGCGCCGGCTTGCGGCCCGGTGACATCATCACCAAAGTTGATAACAAGCCGGCAGAGGGCCTGAACGTGGTCCAGGTGGCTGCCCTGCTGAAAGGGCAGCGCGGCACCCAGGTGCATGTCACCGTCGATCGCGAGAGCGTGCCCAAGCCCATGCAGTTCACGATTACCCGCGCGGAGATTACAGCCCCCAGCGTCGATCAGGCTTTCATGATCCAGCCCCACGTCGGCTACATTCATATCAGCAAGTTTGACGAACGCACCAATTCCGGGCTCACTGCGGCGCTAGGAAAATTCCGGGCGGAGGGCATGAAAGCCCTGATTCTGGACCTGCGCGACAATCCGGGAGGACTGCTACAGGAAGCCGTTGAAGTGTCAGACCATTTCCTGGAACGGCACCAGTTGATCGTCTACCATTACGGCCGCAACTCCGAAGAGCGCCGTTATTTTGCAGTGCGTGGCGGGAGGGGCAATCCCTATCCCATGGTGGTGCTGATCAATGGCTTCACGGCGAGCGCCGCGGAGATTGTCACCGGCGCCCTGCAGGACCACGATCGCGCTTTGGTGGTGGGCCAGCCGAGCTTCGGCAAAGGATTGGTACAGACCGTTTATCCACTGGCCGATCATGCCGGCTTGGCCCTCACCACCGCACGCTATTACACGCCCAGCGGCCGCCTCATCCAGCGCGACTACTCAAATGTTTCGCTATGGGATTATTACAACCATCCGGAGAACGTCAAAATCCCTCACACTCAGGTTCGCCTGACGGATGGCGGGCGCGAGGTTTACGGCGGCGACGGCATCACGCCGGACATCGAAGTCAACACCAAGCTCAACCCTTTCCAAACCCAGCTTTGGACGCGAGATGTATTTTTCAACTTCGCGCGCGCTTACGCCGCCAATCACCCCGGCATCCCCCAAGACTTTCAGTCCAGTGGGGCGGTGACACAAGAGTTCAAGCGCTATCTGGCGGCCCAAAAATTAGAGTTCACGGATAAGGACTTTCAGGACAATTTGGAGTTCATCCAGCAGCACATCCGGGAGCAGGTGATTGGCGTGGTCTATGGTGAAGGCCAAGCGAAAAAACTTGAGCTCGAGGACGACCCGGCGGTGGAAAAAGCCTTGGAGAACATGCCCCAGGCCGCGCAGCTTTTAGTCAATGTGAAGCGCTACATCGCGAGCCGCAGCAAGAATTAATCTGGATGATTCGGGATCTTCACTTGGAGCGCCGCCGGGGCAGCCAACCCCGCCTATCCCTCTCTCAACCGCTTGCTCACAAACTTGATCAGTGAGAAGCCCCCGGTGACCACGGCCAGCAGCGCCTGCCGCGCCAGCGTGGCGCGCTCCTTTCCCCGCTCCCTTTCCTTGCGGCTCTCGTTCTGCGCCTGGAACTCCAGCACCACCGCGTATTTTGCAAAATTGAGACCGCATTGATCACAAGTTCCACCGTGGTCCTGCGGGTGCTGGCAAGTGGGGCAAACAAATTTCAGCGTCATGTGGCAGCGGATACAAAAGCGCGCCTCCACAGGATTTTCAGTGTGGCACTTCGGACAATTCACAGAACGAACTCCCTTCATCCGGGAATGGGATTCAGGACGAGCCGGAATCGCAACCCGGTCTCTCCAGGAACTCTATCGGCAGCTTGGCGGCGCGGCATGGTGTGTTTTTACATGGCTCGCACCAACTCTGTTTGAGAGAGCCCCCCGCTGCACGTTCATTTTGAGTTACCGCCCTCTCCTTTCGGGAGAGCTCCGCCGCACCCCTCACCTTGAGTTATCGCCCTCTCCTTTCGGGAGACCCCCCTGCACCCCTCATATTGGGTCATGACCCTCTCCTTTCGGGAGAGGGTGGCGCGCAGCGCCGGGTGAGGGGAAAACACCTGCCCCCAATCCCCCCTATCCGAACGAAGTGAACAGCCTTGCAGTCAGTAAAGCAAGTACTTCTGCCGCATCTTGCGGAAAGATTGAAGCGAGTCCTGCCAATGGAGCGCTATCGCGCGCGGGTCTTGACCTTGCCGGATTGCCTCAATCACTTGCTGCGAGCCGACCAGGGCCAGGGTCTGAGCCAAGTCGAAACCGGTTGGGTAAAGGTGAAAAAGCGCCGCTGCCAGCTCGACGCCCAACTCAGGCGAATCCAGCGCCTCGCGGTTGAGCAATACAAAACTGACGCCGTGGCACAGAATGCCGGCGAACTTGGAAGACGACGGCGTGAAGTCAATGGGCATGAAGCGGACGCCCTGAATCTTGCGGGCGTTCAGATAATCCGCAAGCTGCTTGGCATCGATCCACGGCGCGCCCAACATTTCAAACGGAGTGTCTGTGCCGCGCCCCACGCTGATATTCGCGCCTTCAATCATGCCAACCCCGGGATAGAGTGCCGCTTCCGTCAGGTTGCGGAGGTTGGGCGACGGCTCAATCCACGGCAGGCCGGTTTCATCATACCAGTCTCGACGATGCCAGCCCTGCATTTTGATGATGTGAAGGCGGACGCCGAGGTGTTCTTCCTGATTGAACATCCGCGCCAGCTCGCCCACCGTCATGCCGTGGCGCACGGGCAGTGCGAAATAGGCCACAAAGGATTTCAAGTCAGGGTCGAGGATCGGCCCTTCGACGGAAAATCCGTTGATGGGATTGGGGCGGTCCAGCACGTAGAAATCGATGCCGTGCTTTGCGGCCGCTTCCATGCAGTATCCAAGAGTCGTTATAAACGTGTAATAGCGGACGCCCGCGTCTTGAATGTCATAGACCAGCGCATCGATTCCAGTGAGCATGGCATCCGTCGGCCTCTGCGTCTTCCCATAAAGGCTGTGCACGGGAAGCCCGGTGGACGGGTCGGTGCCCGATGGGACTTTGGTATCGGCTTTGCCGAGCAGTCCGTGCTCCGGACTGAAGATGGCCACCAGCTTGACGCCCGGCGCCTTGTTCATCAAGTCGATGGTGCGGCGGCCATTGAGATCACGGCCTGAATGATTGGTAATCAAGCCCACGCGGTGGCCACGCAGCGGCGCGAAATCCTCCTTCTCGAGCACATTGGTTCCGGTCAAGACCTGATCGTTGTGAACGGGCGCGGTGCGAAAACCATAAAGCAACTCGTAATATCCGGTGAGCGATAGTCGGCTGGCCAGTTCATCTTTGCTTGGAATGCGTCCAAACGCTGCGGCCGCAAGGGTTGCAATCTTCACGCGCAGGGAGATGACATTCCCCTTTCCGTAAGGGTGAACGGCGCTGGTCAGAAGGATGACGTAGGTTTTGGAGAACGGATCAATCCAGATGGAAGTGCCGGTGAAACCGGTGTGGCCGAATGACCCAACCGGAAAAAGCTCGCCGCGATTTGAGGAAAAGGGCGTATCGATGTCCCAGCCCAGGCCGCGCACGGCTTGCGCGTTGGGCGGAGTTTCCGCCGTGGTCATCTTATCCACGGCGAGGGGGCTTAGGATTCGCACTCCCTTATAACTGCCGCCGTTGAGAATCATCTGGGCGAAGATGGAGAGATCATCCGCCGTGGAGAACAAACCGGCGTGACCCGCCACGCCGCCCATGTCGCGCGAAGTCGGGTCATGCACGACGCCCCAAAGCATTTTGCCGGTGGTTCCACGGTCGAATTGGGTGGGAGCTATGCGGCGCTTGAGTGAAGCCGACGGAAGAAACATCGTATTCTTCATGCCCAGCGGCTTGAAGATGTGGCGCGCGCAATACACGTTCAAGGGTTCACCGGAAATCCGGCGGACAATCTCGCCCAAGGTCTCATAGTTGATGTCGCTGTAACGGAAGCGCGTACCGGGAGGATCGATGGGCGATGCGGCCACGATCAACTTCATGGCCGTGTCATACCCGGACCAGGCGGGATCGAGCGGCAAGTCCGGCGGCAGGCCGGAGTAGTGGGTCATCAGTTCACGAATGGTGATGGAGTCCTTGCCATTCGCTGCGAACTCCGGCCAGTAGACCGAAACCGGATCATCCAGGCGAATCTTCCCTTGCTCGAAAAGCTGCATCACCGCCGTATTCGTAGCAATCACTTTGGTGAGCGAGGCCATGTCAAACAGCGTATCCACCTTCATCGGCAGCCGGCGGGGAATCAGGGCGCGCTGGCCGAAAGCCCGGCGGTAGACCACGCCTCCATCGTGCCCGATCAGGACAACTGCGCCTGGACACTTGCCTTCCTGAATAGCCTGCTGAATGACGGGCGCGATGGATGCAAGCTGGCGGGCAGCCGAATTTGATTTGGTTCGTGAGGGCGATCTCCGGCCGGACTTGGATTTGGTCGGCGCCGAAGGTGAAGGCAGAGCGGGACTAACGCCGGGTAACGATCCGATCGGCAGTAAACAGGCAACGGTGGTTAGAACCGTACGCGCCAGGAATCGACGGAATGGGAGAGATTGAAAAGAGAGCCGCATGATTCGCTATGGGAATTTCTCTGGTTTGGCTGTTCGTTGAATCACGGCCGCTGGTAGCAGCAGTGTCCCAATTGTCCGGTTCTAGCCCCAGTACTGTTCGGATAACGGGATAACTCGTAGGGGCGACCCTTGTGGTCGCCCACGGGCGGGCACAAGGCCCGCCCTTACAACGCGTGAGAATCTGGCTCCAATGGGATAGTTGGCAAAGTGAACAGCATTGGTTCTTGTCCTCGCTTCGGCGATGGTGGCATCGCCGCTAGAGGAAGGCTTTCAGTGCGGCCAACACTTCTTCGAGATGGCCTTCCACCTTGACCTTTGGAAAAACGGTCTTCACTTTTCCGTCCGGGCCAATGATGTAAGTGGTCCGGGCGACTCCCATGTACTTGCGGCCGTACATGCTCTTTTCCTGCCAGACGCCGTAGGCTTCAAGCGTCTTGTGCTCCGTATCGGAAATCAGCGGGAAATTCAGCTTGTACTTGTCGCGGAAGGATTGCAAATCTTCAACCTCATCGCCGCTCATCCCGACGACGTGGGCGTTGAGCTTTTCAAGCTGGCTTTTGCCATCCCGAAACTGGACGGCTTCCGACGTTCAACCGGAAGTATTCGCTTTGGGGAAGAAATAGAGGACCAGATGTTTGTTCAACTGTTCTTTCAAGCTGACTGATTTACCCGCGTCTGAGGGCAGAACGAAGGCGGGCGCTTTATCTCCGACTTTCAGCATGGTGCCTCCTTATGCGAATTTCCACAATGTCCGGTAGTGGTACATTTCCGCCGCTACAGCAAACTGACCCACTACCCAATGTCCGTTCCCAGCGTGGATTTCACTGAGCCACGGGCTTTTGAAAAACGAGAAAGTAAAACTGCTTCTGATCATCGGGCTGAGTAAAGCCCGGTTCTTGCCGAAGGAAGACGAAGCCGGCGTGAAGGACATCAGCGCGCTCCATCGACTCGGGCATCCGGTGGTGAAGGTGGTAATACTCGCGGGAATGGCTCGTGGCCGCGTTCCCATCGATCAAGGCGAAAAGGGCGCCAGGCTTGAGCGCCAGATAAATATGGTTGAGCATGGCTACATTTTGCCGCCACTCATGATAGGTGTTCATCGCAAAAACCACATCCAGGCTATCCTTGGGGAGTTCCGGGTCATCAGGTTTGCCTTGGAGTGCCCGGATCTGCTTCAACCCTTCCGCTGCCGCCCGCTTGCGGATTTCGTCAATCCAGCTTTGCTGCAGGTCAACGGCGTAAACCTTCCCGCTTGGGCCCACGCGCTGCGCCATGTGAAAGGTGAAATAGCCGCGCCCGCAGCCGACATCGGCCACGACGCTCCCGGTGTGAATTCCCAGCTCATCCATCACCTGGCCGGGATGTTGCCAGGCGTCGCGCTTCGGTCCACGGTTCTGAGCGTGCGCGCAAGCCTGTGCCATTACCAGCAAGGCAAGGAGCAGCATCCCGGCTGCACCATGACCCAGCGGGCGCGGCGAAAACCCAGCCAGACGGCGCTGAGCCGCCGTCAACTTCGCGGCATCTGGACAGGCAGGGATCGTTTCAACCATTGCTGTTTATTGCGTGGAGGCTTCTGATTCGCCGCCGGAGCTTCCTTGACATTTTTTGGATGAGGGAGCTTCTCCGGTTCAGGGTGGTGGGGCGGTTCAGCAATCCCGGAAAGCGTCCGCAAAGCCTTACTCAATTGCAGTGGCGTCTTGATTTTCCCGTCGATCTGAGCGAGGAAGATTTTCTCCAAGACTTCTTCAAACTTCTGGCCCGGCCCCAGGCCCAGGCTCAGGAGTTCTTCTCGCGGCAATTGGGCCCGGACTTGCGGGACCTTGATCAGGAAGTTCTTCAGTTTCGATTGAAGGGGTGCTTGCTGGAGATTGACCAGCATGTAAAGCAGGACGTAAGACGGAACGCCTGACAACAAGTAGTAAACGTCGGTGGGCGTCTTGCCCCTGCGTCCTTTCAGTTCGTGAGCGACTTTTCGGGCTTCCGCATCGAGCCTCGTGGCGGATTGAGCCAGATTGCCATCACCCAGCACTTTCTTTGCAAATTTTGCCCGGTCGGCAGGCCCAAGCTTTTCCGCCAACGCTGAAAAGTAGAGAAGAAACAAATCCGCGCCGGGAACGTTGCGGCCAGCAGCCCGGATTTTTTCAAACTGCGCGAAGGGTATCTTCTTGGCGGAGAGATGGCTGTCCAGTCCACCCAGCAAACCGCGCTCGCCCAGAAGCTTTAACAACCGCCCCGGGTCTTCTTCTCGAAGGATTTCCTGAATTTCGCGGCCCTGTTGCTGCGGGTTGACCCATTCCCAAGCTTTGTGCTCCATCGCCTGATCGAGCCAAATCTGGGTTTTGGCGTCGGGCTTGAAATTCAGGCGATGACTCAGACGAAGGAGGCGGTAAATGCGCGAAGGATCGTCCAAGAAGCTCCGGCTGTGCAAGGCACGCAATTCGTGACGCTCAATATCCGCAGCGCCGTTGGTGGGATCCAGAAGCAGGCCGCGGGAGTTCGGATGGAGCGACACGGCCATGGCATTGATGGAGAAATCCCGCCGTTTCAAGTCCTCAAAAATGCCGGCCGGCGAAATGCCGGGAGAACTACCAGGTTTCGAGAAAGTTTCTGAGCGGGTGGCGGCGATTTCAGTGCGAATGCCCGGCGCGAACACTACCTCCGCCACCTGTTGCTTGGCATCCAGACGCTGCTGCAGCACTTCAATGTGTTGGAATTCTTCCTGCGCCCCGGGGAGCGGGTGTGGTTTCGCCTTGGCCGGAGGCGAATTAAGCGCCCGGAGCAGCTTCTGCGTCCCGCCCACCACCGCAAAATCCAGATCGCGGATATTGCTCATGCCGTAAGTCAGATCGCGAACCGCGCCCCCTACAAGGTAAAGATTCAGCCCTTGGTTGGCCGCAATCCGGCTCAAAAAGGTTAGGGCCCGGAGCTGCTCCGGTGAGAGCCTGATCTCCATCAAGAAGTTGTAATCACTCATAGGTCTTGGAAAAGAGTCGTCAGCTTTCAGCATTCAACATGATGGTCTCGGTCGGTTGATTGCTGGCCGCTCATCATTGGCTACTTGTCACTTCTGCCCGATCCAAGCGGCGCCACCATCAAGTTTACAAGCAACCCCGCTAAGCTCTCGGGTGGTGCGCCTGGTAGACTTGCTTCAACCTTTCCTTGAGGACGTGGGTATAGATCTGGGTGGTTGAAATGTCACTATGCCCGAGCAGCAATTGGATGGAACGTAAGTCCGCGCCACGATCCAAAAGGTGCGTGGCAAACGAATGGCGTACCAGGTGCGGCGTCAAAGGCGTGGCGATTCCAGCCTTACGGCCATAGGCGGAAAGTATCTTCCAGAAACCGACGCGTGACATCCGGCCACCACGCTGATTCAGGAAAAGATAGGGTGACGACCGGCCCTTCAGCAGTTTAGACCGGCCCTGCCGCATATAAACCTCAACCGCTTGCAGGGCACTGCGGCCTACCGGAATCAGCCGTTCTTTGTTGCCCTTCCCCAGGCACCGAATAATGCCCAGGCCGGCGTCCAAGTCCCCATGCCCGATTCCGGTCAACTCGGAGACTCTCATGCCAGTGGCGTAAAGCAACTCCAGCATGGCTTTGTCCCGAAGTCCCGAAGGCGTGGCCAAACTGGGCGCTTTCAGAAGCAATTCCACGTCCTCCAGCGAAATGAACTTGGGCAGGCTTCGGCCCATCTGCGGAGAGTCGATTTCCAACGTGACTTCTGATTCTACCCTTCCCTCGCGCCGAAGAAAGTGGAAGAAGCCCCGCAGTGACACCAGATAGCGCGCTACTGACCGCGCACTCAAGCTGGCCTTATAAAGCGTCGCCAGGAAATGGCGAATGTCCTCTCGCTGAATTCTTTGAAGGGTTAATCCACGTTGATCGACATATGCGGCGAACCGGGTCAAATCCCGCCGGTAACTGGAAACACTGTTCGCCGCCAAACCCTTCTCAACCCGAACGTATTCAAGGAATTGTACGATTTCCGGACGAATTGACCGGTCATGTTCAGAAGGTCTTGGAGCCAAGGGCACTGCAAGCTCTGCGATTGTTGAGCTTTGCGGTTGACCGAGCTGCTCGCCTTCAAGTCCGGCTGAGAGCATGATGGTGTATAACTTGTTACAGAATATGAACTTATTTCTGACCTTACCTTTACCAGCGGCCACATTTGCTGCTTTTTCGTTACCCAAACGGATACTAGCATAGCCCGCGAGCGATTGCAAAGCCCCGTTTTACCTAAGCTGATGAAACCAGCCTGGATACTGGAATCGCCCGCGAATCTGGGCAGGTTGCCGTCGAGAGGACTGGGTGAAATCAGCTCCAGCCTTCGTGCTCGTCTCCGCACAAAGCATACAAGTCACTTAATTTCAGTTACTTATATGGATACCAGGCGCCGCAGCGAGGGCTGGATTGATGTAAGTATATATCAATGAATGATTTAGGTTGATTATTGGAGCTTGAACGATCTTGTCCGCTTTAGACCGGCCACCGCGAGTGGAAAATTAGATCCTCCGGCCCTTTAGCCCGGATTTCTCACCAGATTATCCGGTACGAAGGAAGGGCGGGGCATTAACCCTGCCCTTCCGTTGCGGCAGCGAACCGAGTGAGAAATGGCTTCTTAGGGTTCGTTCCAAACCTCGATCCTTTGTTTTCTTACACTCTTAGGGTTCGTTCCGAAAATTTCGGTTGCGCTCGCCACTCCCGCCACGTCCGGGAAGCCTTCTGCCGGGTCAAAACCGTCATGGAGTCCATACCATCTTAGCCAAGGGCAGGGTGCATGGACGGGAAAAGTGCTTTGTATCGAAGCGATACATTGTATACAGGAGACAGGCGGCCCATTCCTGGCATGGCAAGGTGTGTGCCGCTTGGTTGGGGTGAAAATGCGCCCCCGCCATTTCCTCCTCACCCCAGCCCTCTCCCCGCAGGCGGGGAGAGGGTCGGGGTGAGGGGTCAGGTGACACCTCTGATATCAAGGTCATGAGACTTGCCTTAAGTGAACAGTATTGGGGCTAGTGGCTACTTGGAATGGTCTTCTTTCCACTTTCTGATGGCTTCAAGCCTTTCCTGAAGCCTTTTTTCAAAGCCCTGAGTAGTGGGTTGGTAATAGCGCCGGTCCTTCAGGCTATCCGGCAGGCAGGACATGTTGGTGAGCGCCTCCGGGGCATCATGGGCGTATTGGTAGCCTTGACCGTAGCCGAAACCGGACATGAGCCGGGTGACGGCGTTGCGCAGATGAAGCGGCACGGGCTCAGCGATGGTCTTTTGAGCGTCGGTTGCAACCTGCCCATACGCGGTGTAAACGGCATTGGATTTCGGCGCCAAGGAAAGGTACACCGTCGCCTGCGCCAGTGCCAGGTTGCCTTCGGGCATTCCCAGGAAATGGACGGCCTGCATGGCTGCGACGGTTTGTCCAAGGGCGTTCGGATCGGCCAGCCCAATGTCCTCGGAAGCCATGCGCATCAACCGGCGCGCGACGTAAAGCGGGTCTTCGCCCGCCTCCAGCATCCTGCCCAGCCAGTAGAGGGAAGCGTCCGGGTCGGAGTTCCGCACGGATTTGTGAAGAGCCGAGATAAGGTTGTAATGCTCCTCGCCCGCCTTGTCATAGAGCAGCATTTTCCGCTGGATGGCGTCCTCCACCAGCGCGTCCGTCACCAAGATCCGGCCATCCTCCTGCTGGGCCGCCGCCGCGGCTAGAGCTTCCAGAGTGTTATAGGCGGAGCGGGCGTCCCCATTGGCGAACACGGCAATCTGGTGCAACTGTGCGGGACTGACTTCCAACCGCTCCTTGCCGAGGCCGCGGGGTTCGTCCTTCAAAGCCCGGCTTAACAGTGTTTCAACCTCATCTGTTGATAAGGCGGAGAGCACGTAAACGCGGGCGCGCGAGAGCAGCGCCGAGTTTACTTCAAAGGAGGGATTTTCCGTGGTGGCTCCGATCAAGATAATGTCGCCACGTTCAACATAAGGCAGAAAAGCGTCCTGTTGAGCCTTGTTGAAGCGATGAATCTCATCGATGAACAAGACGGTGCGCCGCCCGAACCGTCGCCCTTTTTCCGCGCCCGCCATCAGGTCCTTGATCTCGCGGATGCCGGCGAGCACGGCGCTGAACTTCACAAATTCGCTGCGGGTCTTATGGGCGATGATGGCGGCGAGCGTGGTCTTGCCGGAGCCGGGCGGTCCCCAAAGGATCATGGAGGAAAGCTGATCCCGTTCAATCTGCTCGCGCAGGGGCTTGCCCGGACCGAGAATGTGGAGTTGGCCGACGTAGTCATCGACCGAATCCGGTCTCATGCGGTCCGCGAGCGGACGCAGTCCGTCGCCTTCATCCTTCGCGGATTGCGTGGGCACAAACGCCATTGAGAATTGATCGATTGGCATAAAGGAAACCCGGGCTAGGGATTGGGCCTTGGATTCCGCAGGTCCGGCCCATGTGATCCCACGTGGTCGAGAGTGAGTCCAACCATCGTACTTGCGGTCACGCGCTTTCCCCTCACCCGGCGCTACGCGCCACCCTCTCCCAAAGGGAGAGGGGCGTGATCGAATGTGAATTATGCATCGAGTCGGGTGAGAGCATCACCATCACAAAGAATACCTCATGATAATTACAAATGGCAGTTCTAGGAGTCCACCACCTCCGCCGGCTGATCGAAGCGGAAGCCACGCTGCCGCTGAGTTTCATATAGGATGATGCTGGCGGCCACCGCGGCGTTCATGGAATCCACTCCGGGCTTCATCAGAATCCGCGCGCGTGCCGAAGCCTGGCGGGCGATCTCCGGGCCGACCCCAGCGGCCTCACTGCCCACCAGTAACGCGATGCGTCCGCGCAAGTCCATCTCCGCAATTGAAATGCCTGCGGCAGAATCGGCGGCGATGGTTCGCACCCCAGCCTCGCGCAATTCGCCCATGAGCTTCGCGAAATCGGCAGTTGCAAAAACCGGAAGCCGGAACAACGCTCCGCCCGAAGCTCGCACCACTTTGGGGTTAAACAAACTGACCGTTCCCCTGGCCGTCACCACGGCCGTCACACCCAAGGCGTCTGAAGTGCGGAGGATGGTGCCGAGATTTCCTGGGTCTTGAATGCCACAGGCCACCAAGAGGACTGCGCCCTCGCGCCGCAGACAATCATCCAGATTGTAGGTGGGAAGCTCCACCAGCGCGGCGATGCCTTGGGGCGTTTCGGTCTGAGAAATTGTGCCGAAAAGAGCGGCGGGAATCTGGACGATCTCGGCGTCGCGCGGAATTCGTTTCAGAATTGCAGAGAACTTTGGCGCGGCGCTTTCGCTCACCAGCACGCTGCGCAACGCGCACTGATGCCCCGTCTGGCTTTGCTCTTTCGCGCTTCCACAGCGAATCGCTTCTTCAATCAGCCTCGGACCCTCAATCGCCACCCAACCGTCACGAGTTGACCCTTCGGCCAGGGCTTTCCGGAACACTTTCAAAACGGCATTCGCCGGGCTGGCGATGCTTCGCGTGCGGGATGGAGTGCTTGAACGTTTGTCCATGAGACTCAGCAGTGATGTTATGAGCTTAACTCGCAGCGCGCCGGGAGTCGAGACCCCATCTGCAGGGACCTAATCCGTGGCCACGCGAGGGAGGGCACGAGGCCCGCCCCTACCGGGCCGAATTTCCGGCCAGCGGTAAGTTTTACAGACCCTGGCGTGGAATTTCCCGGTCTCGCGGAAAGCTCAAACCCGCCTATCTATTCTGGTTTCCTACTGATACGCCCTGTCGTGCATGTGGCACGTGGAGTGCTTATCAAGCCTCTTATGACGGCATTGGACGGGAGGAGCATCGCCATGAAGAAATCTAAAGTGGGTTCGGCGTTAGCAATGGGAACGACGGTTTTGATTGCCCTCGCCATGTCAGCTTGTGCGACGAAAAAGTATGTTCGAAACTCGGTTCAACCCTTGGAAACCAAGCTTGGCACGGTCGATCAGAAGACCACCGCCAATGCCCAAAGCATCAAAGATGTAGACCGCAGAGCCGAAACCGGCATTGCCGATGCGGCATCAAAGGCCGATGCCGCGGACCAGCACGCGGGGCAGGCCGGCAAAGACGCTCAAACTGCCCAGCAAACGGCGCAAAAGGGCGTGGAACAGGCGAGCCTGGCCCAGCAAGAGGTTGAGAACGCCGACAACTTCCAGCCTGTGAAGTCGGCATCGGTGCTCTTCAAACTGAACCGGAGCACGCTGACGGATGCCGATAAAGAACAACTGGACGAACTGGCGCAAAGTGTGACATCCATGAAGCACTATGTGATTCAGATTCAGGGCTTCACGGATAAGACGGGGCCCAAGCGATACAACCTGGCTTTGAGCAAGCGCCGGGCAGACTCCGTGGTGCGATACCTGAGTCTGAATCACAACATCCCGCTAGTGAAGATCTATGAAATGGGCTACGGTAACGCCGATCCCACAGCTTCCAACCGTACTCGAAAGGGGCGAGAACAAAACCGGCGCGTGGACGTGAAAGTGATGACGCCGCCCCCGGTCGAGCAGGCGCAACAACAGACTCCCAACGCGACCGGTGGCGCCGGTCCAACGCAATAGAGCAGTGAGCCGCGTTGCCTATTGCCTGACTCGGGCTGAACGGACGCGCTGATTATAAGCAAGTAGCAAGCAAGCGCAGACCTGTGCCTTTCAGGTCTGCGCTTGGTGTTGCAATCACGTCTGCGGCGCGAGACCGTCGTAGATCTAATCCCCGCGTCTTTGGCGGGGTTGAAACCCCGCCCTTCAATTCATTCCCCCACATCTGCCCTGCCTGGTGAAAAAGCCGGGTTAACCGTGCCCTGACGGTCCTCGAGCAAAACATCGTGAATAATCTGAGTGAAGGATCAAATCGACTCAATTTTCAGCATGAAGTATGAAATGATATGCTGACCTTGGGCAAGCCATTCACTCCGGTTTGTTGTCTAACTTGGAGGACTTTCGCATGAATCTTCGGGAAAGGCTGGCGGCTGCCGTCGCTCAAACTCATCTGCCGGAACCGGCCCTGGCGACGCTCGCCAAGCTCTTCAAATCAGGAAGCTGCATCAGCGTGATTCCGCGTGCGGAGGCTGGCGAAATCGCCAAGAATGCAGGCATCGATGAAACGCAACTGATGCTCCGCCTGCTGCCGGTGGTCAAGCAATTTGCAGTCGCCCCGATTTCGAACTTTCAAGTGGGCGCCATCGCACGCGGCAAGAGCGGCAAACTCTATTTCGGCGCCAACATGGAATTCACGGGCACAGCATTGAGCCTCAGCACTCATGCGGAGCAGGCCGCTATGGTCAATGCCTGGGTCCACGGTGAAACCGGCCTGGACCGGCTGGCCGTTAACTATGCGCCCTGCGGATACTGCCGCCAGTTCCTCTATGAATTGGTGACGTCCAGGAATCTGGAAGTGTTCCTGCCTCATACACCCCCGGCCCTGCTCACCCATCTTCTTCCCCACGCCTTTGGACCGCGCGACTTGAACGTTCAGGGCGGCCTGATGGAGGAACGGGCGGATGATCTGGAGCTGGACCACCCGTCAAAAGATCCTGCGATTCTGGTGGCCCTGTCCGCAGCCCGGATGAGTTACGCGCCTTACAGCCACGGCCATGCGGGGATGGCGCTGGCCACGAGGGGCGGACAGATTTTTACCGGGCCTTATGCGGAGAACGCCGCTTACAACCCCAGCATGTCTCCTCTGGAAGCGGCGCTGGCTCATTTGAATTTGTGCGGAGCTACCTATGAGGAAATTGTCCGCGCCGTGCTGGTGCAGGCGCGCGGCAGCCTGGCAAGTCAGGTGGAGGTGAGCGAATTGGTGCTCAAGACAGTTTCCAAAGTAAAGTTAGAGGTGGTTTACGCCCATCGGAAGAGCCAGAGGAGCAGCTAAACCGGAACATCAGCGCGTGATTGACCGGACCATCCAATCGGGCGCGTACCATGACCCCGGCGAAGTCATCAGCGCCGCGCTGGAAATGCTCGCCGAAGACATCAAGGACGGAGAGCGCCAACCCCGCAAATCCCGCCTCTGGGAATTACGCAAAGGGCTGAGCTTGGGCGATATTTCCATCCGCGAACTGATTGAAGAAGGGCGCGAGTGAGCGCCTTCATCCTGGATGCGTCTTACCCTCCCGCCCTAAAGGATTGCTTCAGCAAGGCCAGGCCGATGAAGAAGGCCGGTTGCGGCATCCGGGAGGCCGCCGTTCCCAGTGCCAGGCTGCCTTCACGACGATTCGGGCGGGCCGGGTGCGGGGCTGAAGCTGTCAGCCAGTCAGGGCTTGGCCGGATATATGCCGATGATGACCTTCCCCAATTCCTCTGCCACCTCATCGTTATGGGCTTCGTAGCCCTTTACAAGCGCGTGCGATGCGTCCAGCTCTTCCGCGTCGGTGACGATGGCAACGGCTGTGTATGCGGCGGCGGCGGCTTTGGCCGTGCCGACATTGAGGAGAGCAAATTTCGATTCTCCGCCGACTGACCGGCCCTTATTGATGAGTATTTCGCGAAGGGGAGCGATGGATTCCTGTGGGGTTGGCCTTTGAAAATACTCCATCCAATTAACGGACAACCCTTCCTCAAACTGCCCATCTCTTTTGGCGAGACGGAAAGCAGCGGGGTCAACGAAAGTGCCGTCAGTCCAGCTTTTCTTAATGTGGCGGAAGAAATGGTGGGAGTGGTCTAGGTCTGCCATCTCAAGCAAATGAAGCGCCGACTGCGCGTGCGGCGGTTAGGATGTTTTCGATAGGCTCAGTAGTAAAATACCGCGCCGTCAGCCCACCCTCGCGGGGAATTTCTGCAACCAGTTTGGCGAGCGGCTTTCCGGTGAACTCGATAGCTGTGAAATTTCCCGGGCCATGTATCCAGCGGACGCGAAGTGTACCGTCGGGAGTCAGTGTGATTTTGGGAAGCCCAAGGTCTCGGTGATTGCGGAAGAAGTCGGCAAACTGGCTGACGGAGTCCGCTACGATACTTTGATTCTCCGCATAAGCATCCCGGTATAGGGCGGTCAGCCGGTCTGGAATCTGGCGGGCGGGCGGACTGTTGTGGCTCTGGTAGAGCGCCTGAATAGCGTTGAAGATTCGCTGAGGGCTAGGATACTCGGCGCTGAGATTAAGCGGCATCGATTGCACATTGGGAATCTGTTGACGTGCAATCAATTTCTTCTTCTCCTTGATTTCGATTGCCCTTTCGATGGCTTCAGCTTGTGTGAGGAAAAAGGGCTCGATGACATTCATCTCGGTGAGTAAACCGGAATAGCTCGGAGCGTAACTCATAGGGGTCTCCACACTTGCTTCTGCACTTCCTCATCGGTCAGGCTCAAAAAAAGCTTATAGATGCCGTTATGAGCCGCTTTGAACCAAGCTGCGGCTCCTATAAGGGAGAGATCGCCAGGGGTGCCTTGCGCCTTCAGTTCGAGCACGGCAACCGGCTCCTTTGTGTCCGACCGTTTGCCCCATTTGATTGCCGATTCAACCAGAAGGTTGTCATTCAACTGATATGCTGCCAAGGCGTTAAGACCGACCAGCTTCCGTTCCTCATCATGCATTTTGCAGAGGCTGGCTACCGACGGGAGCACGTTACCGAGTTCGGCAGGGCTTGAAAAGAAAGCATTAGGGCTGATGAAATTGACATAAGTAAGCTCACAGCGCTGGACGACATCAAGCTTACCCCCAATCCCCTGGACAAAATTCTTGTACCCTTCAAATTCTTGCCAGAAGTCCTTCTCCACGCCTTCATAGTGGGGATAGCCTTCACTAGAACCACGTCGCCAGTTGAGCATAAAGGCATTCCGCTGAATCTGAATTAGTATGGAGTGAGCATTGTTGGAAAACCAGAAGCGTGGCAGCGGGAAAATCTCGCCGGGAGCTTCGGCAATCATTGCGGGTGGCTGGCCCTCGGACTGTATCAGAACAGGAAATCGTTGCTCACAAATCGGATATCGCTTTCTGATAGAATCCCAGTAGATGCCAATATGCTCGGCCCTCAGCTCGGTGACTGGCACATAATAAACGCCTATTGCCACCTCATTAATCGGGGGGCGTTCGAACTTCACCCTTCCTATACCGGCGATTTCCTGTCCCTGTGTCATTGGCACAACCATACCAGTTTTAACATACTAATTAACATTTTGTGGTCATAACCTGTTCTACCTACCTCTTTATATCATCCTCACCGGGAAGATAGTGCATTCTCGTATTTCTGCACGTATGAGTTTACGATCTCTGCTGCGTCCATTCGGTAAGGATCTGCTCCATGAGTTCTCAAAGGTCTCGGCCTGTATTTTCATCCTGCAAGTTTGCCACGGGCACAATTCTACCTTAAATTGAATTGTACCTAAGCGGGTAGGCACGACGAGCGGTTTTTCTCGTCGTGGCTTATATCGACCCGCTTTTCCGTTCGGCATAACTGTTGGGCCTGTGAAAAAGGCGCTTTTCTCCGCACGCCGCAATACAGAGTATCATCGGAACGGCTCAAGGGGATGATGAGCGCGAAACCGCTGAAATTGGGTTCCTTTCAGACCATGATTGGAAAGACGGCGGATGACGAAGGGGGTCTTACCCACACTCCCGCCCTAAAGGATTGCTTCAGCAAGGCCAGGCCGATGAAGAAGGCCGGTTGCGGCATCCGGGAGGCCGCCGTTCCCAGTGCCAGGCAGCCTTCACGGCGATTCGGGCGGGCCGGGTGCGGGGCTTATGCTTGACGACGATTTCCACATCCTGATCGAGAGCCACCAGAAAGCGGATCAGCCGTTCCACAGAGAAGCCCTCCAGCTTGAAGTGCAGAAGGGCGGAAACCTTGGGCTGGTTGATGCCGAGCAAGCCCGCGACATCGGCTTGGGAGAGCCGCCGCCGTCTTACGATGTGGCAGATGGTTGCCCCCAGTCTCGCCTTGGTATCAAGCTCAGCGGCGTCCGGCAGTCCAAGGTCGGCAAATACGTTGCCACTGCTGCGAATGACGCGTTCACGGGTTGCCTTAACCATATTTTTCCTCGTAATCCTGCCGGGCCAAGCACAGGCGGCTGCGAATCATCTCCGCGTCTGATTTCCGCGTCGAGATGCCACGCGGCGACTTCTTCTGAAATGCGTGCAGGACGTAGACGGCTTGCTTGAAGCGGACGGTGTAAACCGCGCGATAGGTGTCTCCGTCAAAGTCCTTCACTACTTCCAGAACGCCCGGCCCTTCACCTTTCCATGGCTTGGCCGATGCGTGCTTCCCGCCATATTGGGCAGCGCTTAGAGCAAATCCCATGCTCCGCCGGACCGGCTCGGGAAACTGGAACAGGTCACGGTGGGATGAGCCGATCCAATTCAGCGGCTTTTCTCCGGGCGTCAGTGACCGTCTCATTGTTTATCCCATTTGTGGGATGCCAAGTCAAGCATCGTTTCAGCCAATCCTGTGTCCCTTCCGGGTCAGGCCGCTTAGCGTCCTTCCCAGCGAATGGTAAAAAGCACCGCGGATTCCACGCGCTGTTCTAGACCTCGCTGCTCTTGCCGTTCCAGACCAGTTCCACCGCCGCTACCGGAACCTGACCGGCGTGGGCTGGCTGGCCGGGCATCTTTTAAGCCCGCCGTGTGCGGGCGCCACCCGCGTGCCCCCAACAATGCGCCCGCCGAGCGCGGGCGGCCACGAAGTCCGGCCCTATGCCAACTTGCGCCTGAGATCCATTGCTGCTTTCGGGCCCGGGTTGTGTTAGTATGAATGTTCTTAAACCTGTGACTAACAATAATCCTTCCACTGATTTGAAACTCAGAGCGATACCTCTCGGCGGCCTCGGCGAGTTCGGCATGAACATGATGGCCTTCGAGTACGGCAACGACATCATCGTTGTCGATTGTGGCGTCATCTTTCCCGATGCCGAGCTGCTGGGTGTGGACGTGGTGATTCCGGACATCACCTACCTGCGCGAAAACCAGCACCGGGTGCGGGCCATCCTTCTTACCCACGGCCATGAAGATCACATCGGCGCGCTGCCCTACGTGCTCGACGAGCTGGATGTGCCGGTTTATGGCTCGCCATTCACACTGGCACTGGCCAAGGCGAAGCTCACCGAGCACGGCCTGGACGAGGCCACCGAGTTGAGGGAGATGCTGCCCAGCCAACCTTTCGACGTGGGCCCCTTCCACATCGAGTTCATCCATCTGACCCACAGCATTATTGACGCCGGGGCGCTGGCCATCACCACGCCACTTGGGACCATCATCCACACCGGCGACTTCAAGTTCGATCCGACTCCGACCGACGGGAAGCCGAGCGACCTGCACACGCTGGCCGATTACGGCCGCAAGGGCGTGCTGGCCTTGTTTTCCGATTCAACCAACGTCGAGCGGCCCGGCTTCACCCCTTCGGAGCGGGCCGTGCGCGAACGGTTTACCGAGGTCATGTCTGAAGCCAAGGGCCGCGTGCTGATCTCCTGCTTTGCAACCTCGCTCCATCGCATGCAGATTGTGGCGGAACTCGCCGCGTCGCACGGGCGGCGGCTGTGCTTCATTGGGCGCAGCATGTTCCAGAATTCGGAAATTGCGCAGCGGATGGGCCTGCTGCGCATTGCGGAGGGATTGCTGGTGCAGCCGCAGGACGTCCGCAAGCTGCCCCGCCAGCAGGTGGTGCTGGTGGTGGCGGGGAGCCAGGGTGAGCCGATGTCCGCCATGGCGCGGATCGCGGTGGACCGCCACCGGTGGGTGAGCGCGGAGCGCGGCGATGAGGTGATGCTTTCCGCGCGCATCATTCCCGGCAATGAAAAGGCCATCTTCCGCATGATGGACCACCTTTACCGGCGCGGGACGCGAGTCCATTACGATGATGGCAGCCATCCGCTGGTGCACGTTTCCGGGCACGGCAGCATCGAGGAGTTGCGCCTGATGTTAAGTCTGGTGCGGCCCAAATACTTCATCCCCATTCATGGGGAGTACCGGCAACTGTGCCGCCACCGGGAAATAGCGCAGGAGATTGCATCGATCACGGAGGATACGTTCCTGATGGAATCGGGGGACGTGCTGGAGTTTGACGAATCGGGCGCGCATCGCAATGGACGGGTGAAAGTGGGCCGAATTTGTATTGACGAGGGATCACTTGATGAAGTGGGCGACGTGATCCTGAAGGAACGGCGCCACATTTCCGCCGAGGGCTTCGTGATTCCGATTCTCGCCATTAACAAGCATACGGGGCAGTTGGAGGCAGAGCCGGAAATTGTCTCGCGCGGCTTCCTGCCCCTGGATGAAGCCCAGGAGCTGGTGGAAAGCGCCCGGCAGGTGGTGCGGGCGACGCTGGCAAAATCCAATCTGGAAGAAGTGGGCGATTGGGGCGTGATCAAGGATAAGATTCGCGCCGAGCTTCGGCGCTTCTTCGACCGTGAAACCGGCAAACGGCCCATGGTCCTGCCCGTGGTGTTGGAAGTGTAGCGCTTCTGGATATTGGCCGGTCGCCGATCGAGGACCGTCCGGCGCCTCTTTCAACTTCTCCGGTGCAAGCGTCCTTTCTCAACGTATTGCCGGCACGAAGACGGTTGTGACCTGGCAAAAATGGCAGCACGATTGGCGATGTCCTCCGGTATTTGCTCACGCATTTTTGCCGTCCTGTGCCGCTCGATCCAAGACCTCGCGAAGCCACCTTGCCACAATCAAGTCTTCGCCCGGTTGAAGC
>DATKST010000082.1:0-2408 GCA_035531475.1 Terriglobia bacterium | reverse complement strand
CATCGAGGTTGTAGCCAGAGACCCGCCGGGGAATTTGTGGGAAACGCGCACGTATCAGTTCGCTGTACTGGTCCCGGATCGTCCGCAGTTTGGAGTAAATCTCGCCGTGGCGTCCTCCTTGATTAATTATGGATTCAAGCTCCTGCCCGCTTGTCGCGCCGACGGTCATCACCGTGCCGTCGTAAAGCAAGATCCGCAGCTCTTCGACGTTATCAACCGTTTTGCCCCCGAGCAGGGAATGCGCGCCGCAGGAATTGTTGCCAATCATCCCGCCGATGGTGCATCGGCTATGTGTCGAAGGGTCCGGCGCAAAGGTCAGCCGGTGAGTTTCCGCCTGGTTTCGCAGAATGTCCAGAACGACGCCCGGTTGAACCCGCGCAAATCTTCTCCCTGGATCGATCTCGATGATCTGATTCATGTACTTGGTAAAATCCAACACCACGGCCACATTGCAGCATTGACCGGCCAAACTCGTCCCGGCTCCCCGAGCCAGCACTGGCGCGCCGTACTTTCTGCAGGTAGCCACAGCGGCAATCACATCGTCGGCATCGCGCGGGACCACCAAGCCGATGGGAATTTGACGGTAATTTGACGCATCCGTCGCATAGAGGGCACGGCTTCCCCGGTTAAACCTCACCTCACCCTTCACGCACCCATTCAGTTCGCGCTCCAGCTCCGACGCCTTGGCAAAAGCATCCACGGGCTTGGCATGAGAACTGGGTGGCAATGCGGTGGTCAAATTCAAGCCTTTCCTCAATTGGATGAAGCTGGCATACAGGAGGACTCAGTTTCTGGCGACCACAACTTTTCCCCTGTCAATCACGGACACTTCCGGGTCCAGCCAAAAAGCCCAGATGCCCGCGCCGATAAACAGCAGGCAAGCGGCCACCACGAACGGCGCAATCCATGACCCGCGCGCCGCCAGGAATCCGAAGACGGTAGGCGACAGCGCACCGCCAATCTGTCCCCAGAAATTCATCATGCCTGACACCGTGCCGCAATACTCTCCTCCAATGTCCATCGGCACCGCCCAGGACGGCCCGATGATCATCTCCAGGAAAAACATCGCTCCCGTAAGACAATAGACGGCCGTATAAGCATTCTTCGTCATCGCAGCAGGCAGGATGCAAAATCCGCACCCAAGCATGCCGGTGATCGCCACCGACCGGCGGGCGAACTTAACGTTATTCGTCTTCACGAGCAAGAAGTCGGTGAGCCAGCCGCCGAGAGCGTCTCCCGCAACACCCGCGGCGAGCGGCAGGGCCGCAAAATACCCCATCTTAAGCAAAGAGAACCCGCGGTAGGAAATCAGATAAGACGGCAGCCAAGCAAGGAAAATCCACAGGCAGTAGATATAGGTGAAGTATGCGCACATCAGCGCCCACATATTGGGGTGCTTCAGAAGGATGCCCCAGGGAACCTTGGGGCGCGCTTGCACGTTGACCCGTTTGATCTCCCCATTTTCGTCCACTCCCCGGATCCGCGCCAGCTCCGTCCTGTTTACTCGCTTCTGTTCCTCCGGCATGTTGCGGTACATGAGAAAGAAAAATCCGGCCCAGATAGCACTAATGACTCCAATCGCATAGAAGACCGATCGCCACCCGTAGTGGATCATAAGCACGACGGCCAGCGGCGGCCCAATCGCCGCACCAAAACGGCTGGCGGCGTGGCTGGAGCCCTGTACAAAGCCACGCTCGTCCTTCGGAAACCACATTTGCATGGCGCGGGTCGCGGTCGGAAACGCTCCCGCTTCTCCCATGCCGAGTAAGAAGCGCGCGCTCCAGAAGGACGCAAGGCCTCCGCAGACGGTGGTCGCAAAAGCAATGACCATGCGGTAGCTCATAATGATGGAAAGGACTTTTCGAGGTCCGAACCGGTCGCCCAGCCAGCCGCCCGGCACCTGGAAGATTGCATAGGCCCAGATGAAGGCGCTGAAAATGATCCCCATCGTCGCCTTGTCGAATCCAAATTCCTTGCTGATAAGCGGGGCGGTGTTCGCGAGGCTTACACGATCAAGGTAGGTAACAAGGTACATCAAACAGAGTAGAAACAGCATGACCCAACGCCCGTGACTTTGCCTGCCCCCGGCTGATTCGCCCATTCGCGTTCCCTTCTCCTATTCTCCAGACACAGATTTTCATGAACGCGCCTCTTTGACTCTTGCCGCGCTCTTGCCTTACCTGGCCACTCCGGCTGGCTCAACCTTGCGATCCTTCGCCATGAGGCTACGGAGACCCGCCATCACGCCGCCTTCTTGGTGAGGGACGCCCGCGAGTTGGAGGCCCATTTCGACTCCGCTCAGCGTTCCGGCCAGCATGAGATCGTTGAAGCTGCCGAGGTGTCCGATACGAAATATTTTACCTGCGAGTTTGGATAGGCCAGCTCCGAGCGACATGTCAAAATTATCG
>DATKST010000081.1:0-8135 GCA_035531475.1 Terriglobia bacterium | reverse complement strand
GAATCTCACGGCGATTCTTGCCATTGAATTGGTGGCTGCCTGCCAGGCCATTGATCTGCTCGCGCCGCTTCAAACCGGGACTCTTGCGCGCAAAGCCCAGCGGTTGGTGCGCGAAGTCTCACCCGCGATCTACGAAGACCGTGCGCTGAGCGCCGAGATAACACGGGTGGGCGAGCTGGTGGCCAGCGGAAAAATCGCCGCAGTTTTGCCATGAAAATAGCTCGGGCCGCGGTCCGGCGTGCCGGATGCAGACGCGGGCCTTGTGCCCGCCCGCGGGCGACCACGAGGGTCGCCCCTACAATCCGAACGGCGCTGTGAACTCCATGCCTCAAATTTCCGCCACGGTCATCACTCACAATGAAGCGCCCAACATGCCGCGAGTTTTGCGGTCACTCGCCTGCGCCGATGAAGTCGTGGTGGTGGATTCCGGCTCCATGGATGGGACGGCGGAGATCGCTGCAAGCCTGGGTGCGCGCGTGGTCGAACACGGCTGGCCGGGCTTCGCGGCTCAGAAGAACTTTGCGGCGTCCCAAGCGCGGTTCCCGTGGATTCTGAGCCTGGACGCCGACGAAGAGTTAAATGCAGAAGCCCAGGCCGCACTCGAGCAATGGAAGAAAACGGAGCCAGCCGCCGCCGGTTACAGCTTCCGACGCCGTGCTTACTACCTGGGCCACTGGATTCGGCATTCCGGTTGGTACCCGGATTGGAAAATCCGGCTTTATGACCGCGATCACGGAGAGTGGAAAGGCCGTTACGTCCATGAGTCCGTGGCCGTCACCGGCCAGGTTGAAGCTCTGGCAGGAGAAATTCTGCATTACACTTGCGACTCGCTGGAGGACCATCAGCGGCGGATCGAATTTTACACGGACCTTGCGGCGCGCGAATTGGAGGAAACCGGCGGCGGTGTGAACTCCATGCGGCGCGCGCTCGCCCCGTCCTGGACTTTTCTGAACACTTATTTCTTCCGCCTCGGCATCCTTGACGGTTATCCCGGCTTTCTGATCTCCCGGATGGCGGCGCGGTACGTGGCGAGGAAATACCAAAAGTGGGCCGAACTTCGTGCTGAAAATCGCGCACATTGACACGGGCCGAAGTCTGGGCGGAGGCCAGCGCCAATTGCTGCTCCTGGCCCGCGGACTCCGCTGCCGGGGGCACCGGCAGTGGATTGCTTGTCCGCACGGCTCCGAACTCGAGTCGAGCGCAGAGGTAGCGGGTTTTCAGGTACTCCGCTTGCCATGGCGCGATCCCGGCCACGTGCGCGCGGCCTTCGCCTTGCATCACCTCTTGAAAGCAGAATATTTAGACATCATTCACGCCCACGATGGGCGGGGCCAGTCCATTGCCTGGCTCGCGTCATTCGGCAGCAATGCCAGGCGAATCGCCAGCCGCCGCGTCACGTTTCTGCCGGGCTGGCGCGCGCTCCACCGGATGAAATACCAGCGCACGTGCGATGCGGTGATTGCCGTCTCGAACTACGTCAAGAGTTTGCTGCTTCAGTGTGGTGTGCCAGGCAGAATGATTGAAGTGATCTACGATGGAATCGAAATTCCAGAACGTCTCCCGAGTGTTGAGGAGCGGACCGCAGCGCGACAGCGATGGGGATTTGCCGAAAATGATTTTGTAATTGGAAACCTCAGCCCATTCCGCCCGGAAAAAGGCCATGAAACAGCTATCCAGGCTGCGAGCCTGCTGGTTTCGAACCCAGGCAAAGTCAAATGGCTTTTCGCTGTAAGTTCCAGTTCTGCAGAAACCGGAAGACGGTCCACCCTGGCGCTGTTGGTTCCCGCGAATGTGCGCATCATTCCAACACCGGAGGTCCTTTCCGAATTCTTTGCGGCAATTGATCTCTACGTCATGCCGTCGCTTGCCGAGGGGCTGGGATCATCGGCGCTGCTGGCGATGGCGCATGGTCTGCCAGTGGCGGCAAGCCGGGTGGGCGGCTTGCCCGAAGTTATTGAGGATGGGAAGACGGGGTGGCTGTTCCCACCCGGCTCCGCCCAGGAATTGGCGGACGTGGTGGTCCACACGCTGGACAACCGGGAGGAGCTGAAGCGTCTGGGTGCGGCGGCCTGCGTCAAGGCACAGGAATTTTCGGATGATATAATGATCTCGCGGACGGAAGCGCTTTACCTCCGGCTCCGGGCCGGGTTAAGCTCAATCGAGAGGATCGCGACAGAGTGCCGATAGCTCCAGCATTTTTGTATCTGGCGGCAGGGCTTCTGGGGTTGGTCTTTGGCAGTTTTCTGAATGTCTGCATCGTTCGTCTGCCCAATCACGAATCCATTGTCCGGCCCGGCTCGCATTGCCCGAAGTGCGGTCACGCCATCCGTTGGTATGACAATGTTCCGGTCTTGAGTTATCTGATCCTTCAGGGCAAGTGCCGCGACTGCGGCCATGAAATATCGCCGGTTTATCCGCTGATCGAAGTTCTGACCGCGATCTTGTGGGTCCTCGCCCTTCAGGTTTGGGGACCGAGTCCGCAATTCGTCAAGGCCACCCTATTCGGCATGCTCCTGCTGGTCCTGATTTCCACGGATCTGATTGATCGCAAGATTCCTCACTCCGTCACCCTGTTTGGAATGGCGGCGGGTATCCTGCTGAGCCTGTGGGTTCCGGTCGATGACCGCATCTTCGATTGGCTTTTCCGTCTCGCCGGCATTGAACTCGCGGGTTCCTTGTCCTCTTTCACCGGGGCTGTCACGGGCGCGCTTTTCGGCGGAGGACTGCTCTACGGCGTGGCCTGGCTTTTCACAAAGTTCGGTGATCCTGAGAAGGAATATCTGGGTTACGGAGATGTGATGCTGTTACTCATGATCGGAACTTTCCTGGGCTTGCCGCTGACCTACTTGACGATTCTCATCGGCTCGCTCTTGGGCACGGTGGTGGCTTTGCCGCTCAATTTTCTGATCAAACGATTTCGCAATTATCAATGGCCGTATGGCAGTTTCCTGGGGCTTGCGGGAATTTTTGCGAGCTTGGGCGGGCAGGCTTTGCTGGAGAGCTATCTTCGTTGGTCACGGATGGGATGAAGCGTGGAGGTGCAGACTATTCTTCGGCAAGCTGCAAGGTGAGCTTGGGCGATGCGTCCAGAATCTCGCGGACTTTTTTCATCAGAGCTGAAGGGTTGAAGGGCTTCTGAATAAACATCTCATCGGAACTGAGAATGCCGTGGCGGACGACCACCGCGCCCGTATATCCCGACATGAATAGGACTCGGGTCTCCGGGTGCAGGCCTTCCAGCTTTTGGGCAAGCTCCTGGCCATTCATCCTCGGCATCACAATGTCGGTCAACATCAAATCGATGGCGCGCTCGTGGCGCCGCGCGATCTCCAAGGCTTCGTCACCTTCGGTGGCTTCCAACACGTTGTAGCCAGCAGCGCTCAGCACTTCCCTCACCATGAAGCGCAGGGCATCCTCATCCTCCACCAGAAGCACCGTCTCAGGGCCACCGGCAGGACGAAGTTCCTTGGGGACGGATTTCCCGGATGGAGCGGCGTCCCTCACCGCCGGCAGGTAAACCTTGAACGTCGAGCCCTGGCCCGGCTCGCTGTAAACCCAGATGAACCCGCCGCTCTGTTTGACGATGCCATAAACCGTGGCAAGCCCCAGGCCCGTGCCCTTGCCTTGCTCCTTGGTGGTGAAGAAGGGTTCAAAAATGTGGCTCTGGGTTTCGGCGTCCATTCCACAGCCGTTGTCGGCGACCGCCAGCATCACGTATTCCCCGGGAGGAATGGGCACTGCATGGCGGCCCGCAACCGATTCGTTGAACTCGACGCTTTCGGTCTCAACCGACAGCACCCCGCCCTGTGGCAGCGCGTCACGGGCATTCACCACCAGGTTCACCAGCACTTGTTCGATCTGGCCAGGATCGGCCTTGACAGGTGAGATTCCAGGCCGCAGAACTGTGACCAGCTCAATATCCTCACCGATCAAGCGCCGCAACATCTTGTTGACGTTTCCGATGACGTCGTTCAAATCCATCACTTGAGGGGCGAGCACCTGGCGGCGGCTGAAAGCCAACAGTTGCCGCGTCAGCGAGGCGGCGCGTTCACCGGCTTTGCGGATTTCCTCCAGGCCTCGCCGCGCCGGAGCGCCTTCCGGCATGTCCATCAACAACAAGTCGGAATAGCCGTCAATCACGGTCAGAATGTTGTTGAAGTCGTGAGCCACGCCCCCGGCCAGCCGCCCGACCGCCTCAAGTTTTTGAGAGTGCCAAAGCTGTTTTTCGAGCGCCTTGCGTTCCGTCAGGTCGCGAAGATAAATCGTGATCAGGGACCGGCCCCTTAACTCAACGGAGGTAATTGCAAGTTCCGCCGGAAACGGTGAGGCGTCCGCCCGCCGGGCCACAATCTCAAAACGCTTGCCGCGGAGGCTGGGATCACTCCACGCTGCCGGGTTGGCGAGGTCGAAGGGCTGATCATCCCGCGAGGCGTTCGCAAAAATAACTTGGGAGGCGTTTTCTCCTAGCACTTCCTCCCGGAGACGCCCAAAAGTTTTCTCAGCCGCCGAGTTGAACTCAAGAATGTGCCCGGTGAAGTCGAGCGTGATGATGGCGTCCAGCGCCGATTCCAGGATGGCGCTTTTGCGGACTTCGCTCTCCCGAAGCGCCTGCTCGGACCGCTTCTTTTCCGTAACGTCCTGGATGGTGGCCAGCAGGCAGGGATCGTTTTCAAGCTCAATCATCTCGGCGGAAATCAGCGCCTCAAGGATTTCGCCATTCCGGGTCCGAAGCCGCGCGGCGTAGTCCCGCACCGAACGGTGCGTCAGGAGGCTTTGGATCATGCGCTCACGGTCGCTCGGGTCTTTCCATAATCCCACCTGTGAGGACGTGAAGCCGACAACCTCCTCCCGCCGGCAACCGAGCATGCGCAGCAAGCTGTCATTGACGTTCAGGAAGCGGCCGTCTTCGATCCGGCTCAGGCACATGGCGGCAGGGCTGGCGTGGAAAGCCTTTGAGAAAAGCTCCTCACTGCGCTGCAAGGCGCGCTCGGCCTGCCGGTGTTCGGTAATGTCCACCATCACGCCGCGGAGGCGGACGGTGCGGCCAGCTTCATCCTTCACGGCACGGATGATATTGCGCAGCCAAACCTCGCGGCCGTTGAAGGTGAGCGTGCGGAAGTCGCCACTTTGGTCGCTGCCCTCGCGCAAGGCCTTCAGAAACACTTCCCGAAAGCCCGTCCGGTCCGCCGGGTAGACACACGGAACGCCAAACTCAGGGCCTTGTATCCATTTTGAAACGGGATGGCCCAGGAGTTCTTCGGCACGCTGGCTGACAAACGTAAAACGCCCCGTTCCCGCACTCAGTTCCCAGACGATGGCATCGACACTTTGAACGATGTCGCTGAGGCGGCGCTCTGAGGACTCAACCGCAGCCCGCAACCTTTCACTTTCCGTGAGATCTTCAATCGCCAGGATAGACCTCGGTTCACCTATCGGACTTCCCATGGGATTCAATGTCAACCTCACGCAATGGAAGTCCGGCCTTCCGGCCACAGAAACGCTGGCCAGCATGGGGCCTGACAAAAGGGTGGCCCAAAAAGTGCCATCGAAGGTCAGCGGTGATTCCTGGAAGGTTAGGATATCTTCAATCCCGCGGCCCTCCACCTTGACCCTTTCCAGCCCGAAGGTATTGAGGAAAGATTGGTTGGCGCTCAGAACCTTTTTCGTTCCGGAAAGCACCAGGATTCCAGCGGGAATACTTTGAACAATCTCCTGCGCATACTCTTTCAGCCCCACAATCGCTTGCTGCCGCTCCATGAGCTCGCCAACGGTTTTGGTGTGTTGCCGCCGGTAATACCAGGACAGGAGAGCAACCAGGAATAGCCATGCCGCCAGAACGCGGAGGTCTACGGCGCTGGTATCCACGTCCGCTGGCAAGAACTGGGAAGGGATCAGAACACCACCAGGCTCCCGGCCGGCAGCGGTGTTGATAGCCACCGGAACCCTGCAGAGCGTCCGGTCCCAAACCTGCGCTTCG
This sequence comes from Terriglobia bacterium, assembly GCA_035531475.1. Lineage (GTDB taxonomy): Bacteria > Acidobacteriota > Terriglobia > UBA7540 > UBA7540 > CALCEB01. The sequence continues at coordinate 2,158 of DATKST010000081.1, read as the reverse complement.
CGCCACCTTCTCACGCAAGGTGAGGGATTGGGGGTGAGGAGCATGTGCGGGGTAAGGGCGCTTACTACGCCAACACCTTTGCCAAACCTTCTGCCAAGAGAAGACGAGAAGACCTGCAAAGGACTTATAGCAAAGGTCAGGAAGAGACTCCACGCCAACACCGTAAGAGACCGGCGCTGGAGGACTCGCGCCCTCCAGGTACATCGTGCTCGAAAGCTTCGGTTACAGCGGCGCATCGGATTCACTGTGGTCGATTTGTTTCTGCCAGAAACAGAAGGCGCCTTAGACAATTTCCTGGCTAAGCCGCCCCTTGAGGGCCTGATGAAGACTCAGCCGTCCTCGGCCAGCAGCGCGGTTCTGCTTCACTTCATGACGGATCTTTGCCCAAGCGGACTCGGGGATTGAAACAAATGCCCGGACTACTTCCGGATCGAATTGGCGGCCAGCTTCGCGGATGATTTCCGCGCGGGCCATATCAAACGAGAGAGCTTTGCGATAGGGACGGTCCGTGGTCATGGCATCCAAAGTGTCCACAACCGAGAAAATCCGCGCGCCCAGCGGAATCTCATGGCCCTTGAGTCCCTGCGGATAGCCCCCGCCATCGAATCGCTCGTGGTGACACAACACCACCGGCGCGGCCCCTTTCAAGTAGCTGAGATGGCTGATTAGGCTAGAGCCGATGATGACGTGTTGCCGCATGATGGCTGTTTCCGCTTCCGTCAGGCGGCCCGGCTTGAACAGAATTTGGTCCGGAACGCCGATCTTACCGATGTCATGCAGAAATGCCCCCCGGATGAGGTCGCGGATCTTTCCTTCGGGATAACGGATGGTGCGTGCTATTTGCAGCGAATAAAGGCATACCCGCAGAGTGTGGCCGGCGGTCTCATCATCCCGGAAGTCGAGCGCGGCGCCGAGGGTTGCAAGTGTCTCGTCGTGAGTTTCCTGAATGTGATGGAAAGCTCTCTTAACTTGGTCACGCCGCTTGACTGCAATGTGGCTCCACCGCGATTCGAAGTTCCGGAGCTCAACCTCCTGGCGCTTCCCGGAGTGGGCTTTCTGGACGCTCGCGATCAGGGTCTTCAATTGGATTGGCTTGACCAGATAATCCCTGGCTCCCTGCTTCATGGCCTCCACACCCACCCGGACGTCACTTTCTCCGGTGGCCATCAAAAAAGCCGATTCGGGGCTTTCTTTCTTGCCTCGCTCGAGTACCGCCATGCCGGAAATTCCCGGCATGTATAGGTCCGTGATGACCACATCAAATCTTTCCCCACGCATCAGGTTTAGAGCATCTTCGCCGCTTAGGCAGCTCTGGCACGAATAACCTTCGCGCTCCAGAGCCTGGTTCATCAAGCCACAGATGCTAGGCTCGTCGTCTACCACTAAGACGCGCCCTCGATCCTTTGTTGCCGCCATAGAACTCCCGCATCCTTTGCCGCGTTTGCTGGCCCTCGAAGAAACTCGGCTCCGTTAACTCTTTCGCTTCCAAGTGCCCAAAAGCATTCATCGGCTGATTTGCTGCGAAAGTTGAAGAGGCGTTTTGGGATTAGAGTGGAAGGCAGAAGCAACAAAAGACTTGACTAGGGGATCAGGAAATGTACTATATCGTTAACACTCTGTGCTTCCGAGTAAGGAATTGGACCCCAATGATAAGGTGCAATCCGCTTCGAGCCCCCGGCTGCTCGCTGCAAGGCTGGCCTCGTGCCCACGACCACAAGGATCACCCCTTCGGATGGCCGCAATAGTGATTCGCGTGAAGCCGCCAACCGTCATTTCCGCAGGCGCCGTCATTCCCACAAGGTCGGGAAGCCGGAATCCACACCCTGTTTTCAGAGAAAAATCCAATCAACTACTTTAGCATCAACATATTATAAAATTATGAGACGCCCAATGGGTTTGTTTCACCAATATTACAAAACTCGCCCGCACTTCCCGCTTCCCCAGGGGCTGACATTCAAAAGGTTTTCCGTTACACTCTGTGGTCATAAAGGCTGTCTCCTTTTCTGGCGCAAGTTTTTCTCATCAAAATGCTGATGCCAGAAGAGACAGCCTTTTTCAATTGTTTAGTGAGAAATCCGGGTTAGAGGCGCCAAAAACCACGGCGCCGCCGCATCATCCGTCCCAAAAAAATTCAGAAGCAGGTTGGCCGCCTTCTCGC
>DATKST010000080.1:0-13977 GCA_035531475.1 Terriglobia bacterium | reverse complement strand
AGCGCCGGCCTTCAGGCCGGCGCTACACCAGAACGACTGGATCAATCAAGTAATCGAATTTGCCAAACGTAACACTCGCTTGGTTTGTGGCGAGGCGGTGGGATGCGAGCAAATTGCAATTCCCCGGATTTACCCAGGTTGAGACCGGTCCAACACGCCTGACGCCAAAAACAGCAGGGAATTACGCCTTACCAGCGGTATGGCTCCCTTCTCAAATACTCTGCGCTTGCCAGGGTTGGGCATTGAGCCAAGGGAACCTGCATCGACTGCGGGCCAACTCGTCTCCTGGCAATCTTGACCGTTGACGAAGCGAGAAGCGCAGCCGTTCCTTTGATGCGAAAATCGGTAACCGTAAGTGGGCGCTCCGCCGGGCGCATGGCTTGGATCTCTCGCGGAATTGGCATCAGCCAAATACGCCCGCCTTCATTTGGTCCTCAATGTGATCCGCGGCTCGCATGGAGAGGGCCATGATGGTCAAAGTCGGATTCTTCTCCGTGGATGACACGAAGGACGCGCCGTCAACCACGTAGAGATTCTTGATGTCGTGGCTTTGATTGTATTTGTTCACCACGGATTTCTTGGCGTCGTTGCCCATCCGCGCCGTGCCCGCTTCGTGGATGCTCCAGCCGGGGGGCAGCGGTTCGGTTCTTTCGTCAATCACTTCGATTCCAGCGGTCTTGAAAATCTCCCTTTGTGTCTCCACCATGTCTTTGGCCATGGCAAGATCGTTGGCGCCCCACTCAATGTTGAACTTCAGGACGGGAATGCCCCAGGCGTCCTTTACCACCGGATCCGCCTCAACGTAGTTTTCCGGGCGGGCCAGGATTTCTCCGAAGGAGCCAATGCTGACCACCGTAGCGTTATACTTCTTCACGTCGGCCTTGAATTTCGCGCCAAACCCCGGCAGTTTTAGCGCGAACCCCGGAATCTCGCCGCTCCCTCCGCCGCCTTCAAAACCGTAACCGCGAATAAAATTGGGCTGTTTCGTCTTCAGATTGCGGAAGCGGGGGATATAGAAGCCGCTGCCGTCCGGGCGGGCATCGTCAGAAGGCGAGTTGAGCCCTTTGAGCTGCGGAACAATGCCGCTGATGTCACCGGCCATAATCTGTTCGCAGAAATACTTGCCCAGAACGCCGCTGGAATTGGCGAGACCGGTGGGACTTTCAGGGTCGCCCGAGTTCAAAAGAATGCGGGTGCTTTCCAGCGAGCCGGCCCCCAAAACGATCACCTTGCCAAACGCTTCTTGAGTCTGGCGGGTGAGCCGGTCAACAAAGAGCACACTCTTGGCTTTCCCTTCACCGTCCGTCAGCACCTTCCAAGCTACGGCGTTCGGACGAAGGGTCAGGTTGCCCGTTTTCTGGGCGATGGGGAGCAGGACGCCTTTGGAGCTGAAGGATGCGGCCACGTTGCAAACGCGCCCGCAATGGCCGCAGTAGTGGCAAGGGGCCCGGCCGTTAATGGGTTCGGTCGCCGTTGCGGTGCGGCCATAGATGACATGGCGGTCAGGAATTTTGCCTTCGACCGCGCGCTTGAAAATCCACTCCACGCAGGTGAATGGCACAGGCTTCAGGAAAGAACTGTCGGGATTGTTCTCCAGATGATCCGCATGGCCCGCCACCCCGATCATCTTCTCAACGCGAGTATAGTAGGGGGCGATGTCGTCATAAGTCACCGGCCAATTTTCCCCGTAGCCGTCGTAACTGGCCGCTTGAAAGTCGCGGGCGCTGAAACGCAGTGAAACCAAGCCCCAGTGCAGGGTCTTGCCGCCCACCGCGCGCGCCCGCACCCACACATACTTCTTGCCGGTATAAGGATTTTCAAGCTCGTTGATAAAGTGCGGTTTGTTCCACTCATTCGCCGAGTAATTGTACTTGGCGCGTTCGAGCGGGCGAATCTGGCCCCGGAAAGGGAACTCCCAGCGTTTGGTGTGGTGGTGGAAATCGGTTTCAATATTGAGGTCCGGACCCGCTTCCAGAAGAAGAACCTTCATTCCTTTCAGGCACAACTCCGTCGCCGCCATGCCTCCCGCCGCCCCGGATCCCACCACCACCGCGTCATAAACCTTCGGCATTTTTGCACTCTCCAACCCTGAAGTTTTGCCCCTCGCTGTAGCGGCGGTCTCCGACCGCCGCTACAGCCGCCAAAACCTACCACTACCCGCCTTGCATTTGTAAACTTTGTTTCCGAAATTAGCAGTTTAATCTTCCCGGAGATGCTTTCAACAGAAATCTTCGGAAATCGTCGCCCGCTTCCGCTTTTCATCCCGGACCCAGTCACTGAACTCAAAGTTGACGATCTTCACCAGCTTCCCCAAACCCAGATTTGTCCCCAACCGATGGAACTCGCAACGCATTTATTCTGGCTCTTCAAAAAAGCGTTGTTCGGGAACCACTACCACAATTCCCGTCTCCGTCACATGATACTTCTTGCGGTCCTCATCCAGGTCGAACCCGATCGTGGTGCCTTCCGGGATGTGGATGTGCCGGTCAATGATGGCCCGCCGGATATGCGAATGGCGGCCAATACTGACGTGCGAGAAAAGGATGGAATCCTCAACATCCGTATAGCTGTTGACCCGGACGTCCGGCGAAAGCACCGAGCCCATCACGCGGCCCCCGGAAACGATGGCTCCTTGAGAGACGATGGAATCCACCGCGGCGCCCATGCGAGTTCCGGCCTGGGCAAAAACGAATTTGGCGGGCGGATATTGGCGCTGATAAGTCCGCAAGGGCCATTCCTTGTCGTAAAGGTTAAAGACCGGTGAAACGGAGACCAGATCCATGTTGGCCTCATAGTAGGCTTCAATGGTTCCGATGTCCCGCCAGTATTGAGCTTCCTTCTTGTTCTGGTCCACAAAGTTGTAGGAATAGACCCGGTGGGATTCAATCAAGCGCGGAATCACGTCCCTGCCAAAATCATGGCCGGAGGCGGTGTCCGCCGCGTCGTCCATCATCACCTGGATCAAAGTGTCGCGGTTGAAGCAGTAAATCCCCATGGAGACGTGGCATTTGTCAGGATTATGAGGCGAGGGCTTGGGGTCGGCGGGCTTTTCCTGCCATCCCGTGATGCGGCCGCTGGCATCCAACTCAACAATTCCAAAGCGGCTGGCCTCGGACCGGTCGAATTCAATGGTTCCCACCGTCACGTCGGCCCCTGCGTCGATGTGCTGCTGGATCATCAACTGATAATCCATTTTGTAGACGTGATCTCCGGAGAGGATCATGACGTGCTTACAAAGCTCGCTGCCAATGGAATAAAGATTCTGATAGACGGCATCCGCCGTCCCCTGGTACCAGCTTTCACTCACGCGCTTCATGGGAGATAGCACTTGAACGTATTCACCCAGCTCGGCGGCCATAAAATTCCAAGCCTCGCGAAGATGACGGTTCAGGGAAAGCGCCTTATACTGGGTGACCACAAAAACCCGGCGCAACTCCGAATTCACGCAATTGGAAAGAGTGATATCGATGATACGGTAGATTCCGCCAAAGGGAACCGCGGGCTTGGCGCGGTCGCGGGTGAGCGGATAAAGGCGTTCGCCAGCACCTCCTGCAAGCAGGCAAACTAAAGTGTCACGCATCGCGTTTCGCCGCTCCTTTCGGGACAGATCGATTCCGTCTCAGGGTTTCCCGTGTTAGATCCACCACAAAGAATCTACCACTTTGATCAACCATCCGGGCATCGATTGGCATTAAAATCTCCCGTTAGGGTCTGTCAGATAATAACTGTTCCATTTCGGATCAAATACAACCCCTCACCCCTGCCCTCTCCCCCGCGAGCGGGGAGAGGGTGACGCGAAGCGGCGGGTGAGGGGCGCCGGTTGGAAGATGGAACAGTTATTTCTGAACGGGCTCTTAGCATGGGGTGACGGACGCTGAATATAAAGCCTTTCGGGCACGTCTTGCAAGTCCGAATGACAGAGGTTAGCTAAGTCTTGAAAAATTCCAGTGCTTTTGTAGCTCACAGTGGCGGCCCCACGGCAGTTTTGAACATGAGCCTGATCGGCGTGATTGACGAGGCGCGACGCCGGAAACTGCCACATTTGTGGGCAGGACGCTGGGGCCTCGGCGGGGTGCTCCGCGGTGACGTGGTGGATCTGCTCATGATGTCTCAAAAGCCCCTTTCCCGCCTTGCCCGTACCCCCGGATCCTTGATAGGTAGTTACCGGGGGCCGATGACTGACGGCGACGTAGCTCGCATTCTGGAGTTCTTCCGCCGCCGCGAGATTCGCTACTGCTTTTACGCGGGCGGAAACGGTTCCATGGGCACCCTGCTGCGGATTCAAAGAATGGCCATCCAACAGGGTTACGAACTGCTGACGCTCGGCATTCCGAAAACGATTGATAATGACCTCCGCCACACCGATCACTGTCCCGGATACCCCAGCGCCGCGCGGTTCGCGGCCATGGCCGTGCGTGACGCCGGACTCGATCAGCGGGCGCTGCCGACCCCAGTCAGCATTTTTGAAGTAATGGGTCGAAACACCGGATGGCTGGCGGCGGCCACCATCCTTGCCCGCCGGCGGTCTGACGACCCACCCCATTTTATCTATACCCCCGAGCGGCCGTTGGATGAACAGTTATTTCTGACCGTTCTTGACCGGACCTTACAACGCTTGGGATGGGCGCTCGGCGTAGTTTCCGAAGGTTTGCGCAGCAAATCCGGGCGGATGATCGGAGGCTCAGCCGGCCACAGCCGCGACGCGCGCGGGCGCCCCTTGCCAGGGAACACCGCCCAATATCTCGCTCAACTTGCGAGCAAGTCCTTGAAAGTCCGGGCGCGCAGTGAGAAGCCGGGGCTGCTCTGCCGCTCGTTTTCGCCCTGCGCCTCAGCAGTGGACGCGGACGAGTCTTACAAGGCGGGCCGATTCGCTGTCCAATCGGTATTGGCCGGCCACAGCGGAGTGATGGTGAAATTCACAAGAGCGGAAAGCCGGCGCTACCGGTGCTTACTTAATCTTGTCCCGCTGGAGCTGGTGGCGGAGCACGAGCGCATGCTCCCCCGGCAATATCTTGGCGACAATGGAACTGTCCGCCCAAGCTTCCGCGAATACGTTGCGCCGCTTGCCGGTCCCATTGAAATTCCACCCACCCTGGAAGAAATCATGGAAGACCGCGATTGAACCAGGGAGTGGCCTGCGCCAATTGCGTGATCACCGCTTCAATATTTTTCTTCCCTTCAGTCTCAAGCCACGACTCGAGCGAGGGGACGCCGCGCTGGACGTAAGCCTGAATGCCGTCGCTCCAGATGGCCCGTCCGCAAAGGACACCGGAATAAGGGGCGTGGGCTTGGGCGGCCAGTGCGAGACCTTCCACAAACTCGCTGTTGCTCACACCGGCACTGAGATACACAAAGGGCAGGGTTGCGGCCACCCCCGATTGCCGGAAGAACTCCAGAGCTTCGGCGAGAGAATAGGCGCTTTGTCCGGCGAATGAACGCGAGCCTTCGACAAACTTCAAATTGACGGGGAACTCGACCTTGAGCACATCGACGCCGTATCGCCCCCGCGAAAATTCGGTCAATCCTCCCGAAACAATCTGCGGCTTGAGCCGCGCATATTCCAGCGATTGCTCGCTCAACCCATTGGGGTCATACCCCACGATTTCAAGGAAGAAGGGGATGTCTTCCGCTCTGCACTCTGACCCGATGCGTTCCACAAAAGCGTGTTTCTCTTCGTTCAAATCCCGATCCGCAAAGGGCGAATAATGGAGCAGCACCTTGATTCCATCGGCTCCCGCATCTTTGAGCCGCCGGATGGAGAGCTGTGGAATGATTTCCGGCCGCCGACCTGGGCGGTGGTTGGTGTAACTGTCCATTTCGTAAGTCATCAGCAAACCTGTAGAGGGGTGGCGAACCTTCATGGCGGGCTGGCCAAACTCCAGGTCCAGCAAGATAGCGCTGGCTTTTGGGCTCAAGGCGAGGGTTACGGCGGTCTTGAACTCCTCGATCATGGCTTGGGTGGGTTCGCTACCTCCCGCAGCAGCCATCAGGGCTTGCAATCTGCCCCGCTGATCAAGCGCCATGGCGGCAATCACGCCGCGCGCATTGCTGAGAGTGGTCAGACCTTTCTTCTTACCCGGGGAGACGTTCATCATCAAATTCTCGCTTTCCAATTCAGATTGGTGTGTTCGCCTGTCTATGATACATTACGCCGCTGAGGGCTTTTCATGAGGGCCAGCTTATGACCATCACCCGCAGATCCTTTTTGGGGACCGTGGCGGCTTATTCTTCAGTCCTGCCGTGGGCAGGATTCGCGCGTACCGGCTTCAGCCGGAGATTTGCCCGCCCCCAATTTGAATTATCCGGCATCGTCTTGGCCGATCTCAAAGAGTCTTGCCGGTTGCCGGAGTCGCTTGCCGGGTATGAATTCGGCCTGAAGGCGATGGGTGCTGAATACCAGCGGGTCCCAGCAGATTCCATACCTTTTTGCCCGCTCATCATCGTTCCCGGCCTGGCAAGCGGTGGAACCGGTATTACCAGAAGAATTCGGGACATGGTGGAGTCCGGGAGTTCCGTCCTGATTGAATCTGGGGCGATCTTCCATGATTTTTCGGAGTTTGAGGATCACCGCCGCATGATGCGGTCTCATTTCTCGATTGATGCCGAACCTCCTGTTGTACTTTGGGAGCCTCGAGGAACCCAATCGCTTGACAGGCTCGACCTGAGATCGAATTCAACGCCCCGTCAACCGGCGGCTGGCACGACTGCATCCCTGCCTTATATCGATTATCTCTGGCCACTTGAAACAAAAATCCGCGACTTCAGCCGTGCCATCCCTGTTTCCAGCGAGAATAGCGAGGTTGTTGCCGTTTCCCCAGGTGGAGTTCCAGTCGCGGTCCGCAGAAGATTGGGTCTTGGATCGGTCATCTTCTTGGGATCGCCGGTAGGGCCTGCCATACTGTCGGGCGATCGTGAAGCACGTAAGTGGCTTCACGCCGTTGTGGTCTCCACGCTATTGACCCCACCGCCCGGGCCGCTTGGGCAGCACCCCACTGGATTTCGGGAGTGAGACCTTGTAGCTTCATTCTCAGGTTTGAGCCAATTTGAGACGATAAAGATGACCTGACGCCGCGGATGGCGGATGGAAAAGAGTCGGTAGATACAAGTCCCGTATTTTCAAGTAGTTGCATGATACGTATTGCCCTTGACAACGGCGCCATTCTGTTCTTAAGATTGGCTATGAATCAACAACGAGGTCTGGCCATGACTGATATCACGATGCCTCACTAATTTAATGCTGCTTGAGCCTCTCGGCTATCTCCTGCAGCCTTTGAGGACGATCTTTTGAGATCGTGTAAAGGTCGCCACCTAGGGGATTCTGAGCGGTTGGCGCTTCAATATCCTGCTGAAAACCCTTCTTTAACAACCGAATATCCGCCAAAAACTGGTCCTTCATCAGTGCATCCGAAGGGTTTGCCGGGGGAATTGCCTTTTTAAGGTCAGAAAGGGCGCTATCCGTTTCCCCGAGCCGTGCCTGGGCGCATGCGCGATTATAAAGAATACTAAAGTAATGGCGCGCTGGCTCATTCAGTTGCCACTTCGTCTTGGATAAAGCTTCCGTCAGCAGCTTTTCGCTGCCTGGATAGTCTCTCTCTAAAATGTGTTTTGCTACCGACATGCCTAAAGCCATGGCTTGGCGAAGATTGCAATGAATGGCAGCAGATGTGTCAACAAGAAGCCCGCAGGACGGGAGTTGTGTCGAGGCGCGCTGTGGGTTGTACGCTCGCATGTTCTTGCCTGAGCCCAAACTGGTGGTTTCTGCGTCCACTTTCCTCTTCGAGCTTACGCGGGCTCAGAGATAGCCGCGAGTAGCTCCCCTGGGCGGATGAGTTTGTTTTGCAGAAGGTCAATGTGGTGAAGAAGCTTGGAGTAGACAATCACGCGCCTTTGTTCGTCACCCAGAACACGCCCACTCGGGGAGTCAAATATCTTTTGCGCCATGCCGCGAAACTTATCAGGTATCACCACGAATGTTGGGATCTTAATGTGCTTCAGCTTCTCGCTTAAGTTCGCCAAGCGCTGGATGCCTGGTACAACACCTGTTGAGTTTTCGATCTCGAACGCCGCGTATCTCCCTTCGTCGGGATTGAGCCATAGGAGGTCGATCTGGTCAATTCGATTGTTGGCTATGAACTTTTCGCTCAAACCAGGAACTTCCAGCCGCCTGACACTTAGATTCTGCAAAAGCTCGCTTTTGTTTTGCTCATTCCTGCCGACCCAGATTTGATATCCGAGCCTTGTCCCCAACCGGGCTAATTGGAAGATGAACTGCTCGTGCTCCCGGAGATCCTCTTCTGGCCGTGGTCCTTTGGCAGGCAATTCATATTCCGGCAACTCCTCAATTAGGCGGGCCTGCAGCGGATACCACTTGTCTTGCTTCACCTCGGCACGTTGTCGCAAGACCTCCAAGATTTCTTTGTTATCTGGCGTAAGGCCGTTCTTGAGCTGAGTGAAAATTGGTACGAGAAAATCGTCCAGGTTGAGTCCGTGTTTGTGGTTACTCTCCAAGACACTATCGATGATGAATTCGATGCGTTTATGAAGGGGGATATAGTCGAGCATCGTTTCCGCTTCTGGCTCCGGCAGTCGCCACACGTTTGGCATGATCTCGTCAAGGGGGAGCGTGCCTAATACATTGCGGATGTCTGTACTTGGCACCTTGCTAAAAAGATTGCTCTTAATCAGCCGCGAGTAAATGCCACGCGCCAATTGGTCGGTATTGGCCTGCCCGTTGCGAGATTGGATAATCATACGGGCTTCTTCGGTGATGACGCGCTTCACTTCCTCAAATGTCATCTCGCCTTGCAGCTCGCGCTGGGGCGGTTTGCGAAAGTTAATATAGATATCCCCTGTCATGCTCCCGCTTACTGCCATCTGCGACTTGGAGGACTTGACCGCCGGAAGGACATAGTTGTCATTTTCGTAAACCAACCCCGCTTCAAAGGCAGCAGCCATAAGCGCGTTCCATACCCGAATCTCGCGATTATGGAATGTTACGGTGACTGTTCCATTGTTTTTCAGCACGCGGAACATCTGCTTGAAGGAATCCCCCAGCTTCCTCCGGTAGTCTTCAAGCGCCTTCTCGTAGTCGCCACGTTCGGGGATGACAATCTCGTGATCAAAATCCAACTGGTCCTGCCAGCCGAGCCAAGCGCCCCACATTAAAGAAAGGCCGAAATATGGGACCGCATCGCCGTAGGGCGGGTCGGTAAAAATGTAATCAACGCTGTTAGACCGCACGCCCTTCAAGGTGGTAGCGTTTTCAGTCAGGATTGTGCATTTGCGGCCTCGACCTGTCGGCGAGTCGCGCTTCCCTCGCAGCACTTTCTTGGATCGTTCCTCGAATGCGCGCCAGACGTTTTGCTCCCAATGAAGAGGCGGAACCCAGTAATTTGGCACCTTCCAGCTAATTCCACTGGAAGGTGCGTAAGGCGGCATCCTCGTAACCTGTGCAAGCGTTGACGTAAGGGTGAATAACAGCAAGAGTTCGAGGTCGGTTTCAGACTCCTTGCGGATTTCTTCAAGCAAAATTGAGAGACAGATCAGAGCCCGATGTGTGAAAAGCTCATGGATGAATTCGACGCTTCGCTTGGCCGTCGGGTGAAGATTTATATTTTGGGGGTAAAAAAATGGGATAGGCTTCTTTAGGATGCTCTTATACCGTTGCAGGTCGTCGTCAGTAGGCTTGCGGTCCGTCTTTTCTCCACATGCAGGACATACGACCCTCAACAGGAACATTTTTTCGTCTTTGAATTCATCCTGCCGCCATACTATATGTGTGCTTATTGCCTCTCTATCGCATTTCGGATTTGAGCACTTAACTTTGTAGTACGAATCAATCTTATCTTTGACAGCCGCCTCAACGCGATGGTAGGCAGCGTGCAACTTGCTAGCATCGACGGGAGCGAGGGTTGCGCGCGTGATAAAACACGCGACTGGGTTCAGATCACTGCCGATTGCCTTACGGCCGAGCCGGTCAGCTTCAATCACGGTAACGCCACTTCCCATGAAGGGATCAAGAACAACGTCGCCGGGGTTTGTGTAATATTCAATATAGCGAGCAACCACGTTGTGAGGCTTCCTCGCCCAATACTTGTGCATCAAGTAGAGCGGCGAGTGGGTTTTCGCCACCACTGCCTCATTGAAGGGGTGTTTTACAGGCTTCACATCGCTTCCTTTTGGCTGCTTTCGGTTTCTCTCGCCTTGCGTATGCGAGGCAAGTTTAACATGCGCTCCTTCAAACGGCGCCACGGTCTGCAATTTGCCGGGCCCCCTCGGCTAACGCCTCGCGATTCTTGTTGGCTGCTACCGGCATGGCTAAAGCGGGGTCCTGACGAAAAGCGCAATGGGGGAGCCGCAGACGTCATAAGGTGTGGGCCTGCAAAAAGTCACAGTCCGCAAGACGAAAATCGTGTCTACGTCCTGCATCCTCACACCCGCTTGATGCCGAATTTTTCCAGGCGATACTGGAGGGTGCGAAACGTCATGCCCAGCAGTTGCGCGGCGCGCGTGATGTTGCCGTTGGTACGTTGCAGCGCTTCCTGAATCTTGGCTTTTTCGTGTTCCTCCCACGAGCCCTCGGAAATGACCGGCTCAAAATCTGACGTTGCTGCGGCAACCACAACGGGCGTGGGCACGCCGGGCACCGAGGCCAATGGAGCGGCCACTTGCCCTATTTCCGGGGGGAGATCCTCGATTTCAATCAGCTCCGTTTCGCCCAGCAGGACGGCGCGCTCCATGGCCCACTCGAGTTGGCGGATATTCCCTGGCCATGCGTATTCTTCGAGCGATTGCAGAGCCTTGGGCGAGATACCTTTCAACTTGCGGGTGGAAACCAGCGCCGCCTTCTGCATGAAGTGGAGCGCGAGCACTCCAATATCCTCGCGCCGCTCGCGCAGAGGCGGACAGTTGATGGGGATAACCTTTAGGCGGTAATAAAGGTCCTCGCGGAACTTAGCCTCTTTCAGCAATTGTTCAAGATTGCGATTGGTGGCGGTGATGATGCGTACATCCACTTTGATGGCTTCGGTCCCGCCCACGCGCAAGATTTCGCGTTCCTGCAGCGCCCGCAGAATCTTGGCCTGCATGCCCAGGCTGGTGTCGCCGATTTCATCCAAGAAAAGAGTGGAAAGATGGGCGCGCTCAAACACCCCTTTTTTTTGCTGATGAGCATCGGTAAAAGCGCCTTTTTCGTGGCCAAAGAGCTCGCTTTCGAGCAGCGTCTCGGTGAGCGACGCGCAATTGACCGCCAGGAATGGGCGGTCGCGGCGTGGGCTGAGGCGGTGAATCTGGCGCGCCACAAGCTCCTTGCCCGTTCCGCTTTCCCCCAGGATCAAAACGGTGTGGCTGGTAGAAGCGACCTTGGAAATCATGCGCAGCATGGCCTTGGTGGCGGATGAGTTGCCGAGAATGGTCTGCCGCAGACTGCTGAGGCGGCCGGAAATGTCCTTAACCACATTCAACAGTTTTTCGCGGTCCACCGGCTTTTCGAGATAGGTGTAAACACCTTTCCTGGTGGCTTCAATGGCGGTTTGAATGGAGGGATACCCGGTGATCACTACTACGGCAACGGTGGGATCGGCTTGGAGAATGGCGCTGAGAAGCTGAATGCCATTCATGCCGGTGAGGTTCAGATCGGTAATGACCAGGTCGTAGCGTTTTTGGCCGATCAGGCGCAGAGCCGTTTCGCCGCTAGGGGCCGTGTCCGCTCCGTAGCCTTCGTCTTCGAGAACGTCCCGGTAAATCTCGCGTTGACGCTCTTCGTCATCGACGATGAGAATGCTGGTTTCTGGCATATTATCTTTAGCCGTTAGCGGTCAGCAGTCAGATAAAAAGACAACCCAGGGTAGTTGCGATCCTAAAGCTGACGGGTGCAGGTTTTTCAGCCGCTTCCTGGCCAACATAGACAAAGAATCGCCGATCTCGATACCTGCGGTATGTGGAGTGCGGGAGCTTGCTCCCGCTTTCCCAAACCGCAAGCTTGCTTGCGGTCGCAGGGCGGGGAAAAGCGGCGGCTAGCCGCCGCACTCCAAGGCGCTTCGCGCCGCCGTTACCCGGCTCCTTCACAACAATTTTCCCGAGCGGAGGCTCCGAAAAGGTGCAGGGTTTCCGCTTGGTTCAAGAAGGCAAAATGGTCTATGCGGTCACCATTTCCGCCGACTGCACCGGAGCGTGGCTCATTGGAATCTCGATGACAAACTCGGCGCCGGGCCCGGGGGTTGCCGCCACGTAAATCCGTCCGCCGTGGTCCTCAACAATCTTACGGGTGATGGCAAGGCCCAAGCCGAAGCCGGTGGTCTTTGTGGAAAAATAAGGCGCGAAGATCTTTTCGCGGTTCTCGGCGGGAACTCCTGGACCCGTATCGGAGAAACACATCCGGATTTTTCCCGTGCCGATCTTTTCCAGAGTTTCGTGGGTGGAGACCCGGATGCTTCCACCTCGCGGCATGGCCTGAACGGAATTGGTCAGAATATTCAGGAAGCAGGTCTTCAACTGGCTGGAATCGGCGTCAATCACCGGCAGACCCTCGGGTACGTCCAATTCGATTTCAACCTCCTGGGTGTGGGCTTGCTTATCCACCATCGCCACGGCGTCAGCCAGCGTCTGGCGCAGGTCGCACGGCGCCAGAATGGGAGACGTTTGGCGGCCGATGCTCAGGAAATCATTCACCAGGCGGTTCAGGCGGCTGATTTCATCCTTGACGTTGGCGAGGTTGCGCTGGATTTCACCCGAAGTGCGGCTGGAAGCAGTCCCTTCGCGGCCGGCGGCGAGGGAAGCCTGCTTGATGCGAACCTGGTCAATGCTGAGGTTGATGAAATTCAAAGAATTGCGAATCTCGTGCGCGGCGGTGGCCGCAAACCGGCCCACCAGCGAAAGCTTTTCGGCCTCATTCAGCCGCTCCTGCAAGGTGCGGCTCTCGCGAAGCCGTTCCACCATCTGGTTGAAAGTTTGCTCCAGCCGGCCGATTTCGTCGTGTTCCGTCACCGGCAGCGAAACATACATATTGCCTTGCGCTACTTGCTTGGCGCCTTCCACCAACATGTCCACCGGGCGGGTGAAGCGGAATGCCAGGTAAACCGCGCCAAAGATGCCGGCGAGCATGGTCGGGAAAATCCAAAACGAAGCGATGACGTAGTTTCGGCGCAACAAGGTCTTGGCGTCATCGCCGATGCCCTTAAAGGTGAGGTAGCCGATCACCTTGTCACCCTTGGTGAGCGGAAATTGCACGGTGTAGGAATCTTCTTGCACGCCGCTATCCGTATTCACATCCTTGAAGTTGTAAAACATCTTCACCAGGTCAGGTTTGGCCACAATGTGGCGTTTGCGGATTTTGGTTTTCTTTCCCACCTGCTTGCGGTTGGTGCTGCCGATGATCTTGCCGCTCGGCGTTACGACGCTGATGGTGCTGCCCGGTAGCCGTGTCAGGCCGTTGGTCTCCACCACTCGCGTATACATGTCGAGAACTTGTTTCTCGGTCATTTGCGGCGCAATCTTGTCAGTGACCTTTGCTACCTGGCTGATCACGGTCAGGTCCTCCGCCACGCCGTTCACGTAGGTCCTCATGCGCCGGCTGACGCGGACGTAGGTGACGATCAGAATGGCGCTGGTGGTGGCCATGGTGAGAAACAAGATTAGCGCCAGCCGCGTCCTGAACCGGAGATTTGAAAAGCGCCAAATGCCGGGTCTTTCTTCCATGTGCTTGGGGCCTCGCTTACCCCTTTGATCTAAATTCTATAAGATGGTGACGCCAGAAGCAAACTAAGCGAACGGGCGGTACTGGTGCAATTTGCTGTAGCGGCGCTCTATGAGCGCTGGAAACTGTTGAGAAATCAAGTTCGGCGGTCAGAGACCGCCGCTAGTGCGCCTGAGAGCGCATTTGGTCAGAGAGGCGAAAGTCCTGTCCAAGTCAACGATAACTTGTAACCGACTGCAACTGGGTCGCTGCGAGGCGAGGTGGAGAGCAGCAGGAGGTGAACG
>DATKST010000079.1:0-6108 GCA_035531475.1 Terriglobia bacterium | reverse complement strand
ACGGTCATTGGCGCCCAGAACGCTTTTCGTCGCACTCGAAAGTGCCAAGCCCGCACCCGCCGTGGCCAGACCCGTCCGAAGCATGAAGTCCCGTCGATTGATGACATCACTCATGGTGTATGCCTCCGTTGCAAAGTATCGTATTGTAGCGGCGGTATTCGCACTGCCGCCCCGTTTTTTTCGACCATGTCGGCGGTGAGGGCACCGCCGCTACAAGGTTTTTCCTTACTGTTCTTCGAGAACAATGGATTCATAGGGCTCGAAGCGTAGCGAGCTTCCCACGATCGCCTTCTGGGTATCGCCCGAAGAGTTCAAAATCACCTTCAGCTTCTTGCCGCCAGTCTGCAAAGTTTTCGCGCTCAAGGTTTGCGTAAGGCCGCTCATGTTGAGGGCGATGAGCATCGCTTGATTGCCCACAGCCCGGCGGTAGGTCAAGACATGGGGATCATTTCCCAGGTTTTCGAAAGCCCCATTCTGAAGCGCGGCACTTTGCCGCCGCAAGTGCAGCAATGTCTTGTAATAGTTGAGAACGGAGGACGCATTGGCGGATTCCGTCTCCACGTTGTGAGTCTTGGCACTCGCCGGAATCCGCAGCCAGGGAGTTCCGGCAGTGAATCCGGCGTTCCGTCCCGGCGTCCACTGCATGGGAGTCCGTTCCCCGTCACGGCCCTTATACTTAGGCCAGAAACGGCGGCCGACGGGATCTCGAACCTCGTCGACGGTTTTCGGATCATGGTTGACCATGCCGATTTCTTCGCCGTAATAGATAAAAGGCGAGCCGCGCAAGGTCAGCAACAGGGTGGCCAGGAGCTTGGCAATCTGCCGATTGTACGCCCCGTCCCCGTAACGGGTCAGAGCACGGACAACGTCGTGGTTGCTCAGCACATAAGTGGTCCAGTGGTGTCCCAGCACCCGCTGATTGTCCAACACTTCCTGGCGGAACTCCGCGGCATCCAGCTTCTTAATTTTCGTGAAGAAAAAGTTGAAGGGCAGTTGAACTTCGTTGTTGTGTGATCCATAAAACTTCACAAGCTGCCGCAGCTTGTTCACCCAGATCTCGCCAATCAGAATTCGTGACGGCGAATTGAAAGAGTTGATAATAGCACGCAACCGCTGCAAGACTCCGTGGAGCTCCGGCAAATCACGATTGTAAATTTCATTCTCCTGAATGGTGCCATCCGGGACGGAATTCGGCAGGATCGGGTTATCGCGCAATTGCGGGTCTTCAAAAAGCTCGTCCACCGCGTCCAGCCGGAAGCCGTCCACCCCGCGCTTCAGCCAGAAGCGAACAGCCCCAAACATGGCCTTTTCAACTTCCGGGTTTCGCCAGTTGAGGTCAGGCTGCTGGGGATAGAAATAATGGTAATAGTACTGCCCGGTCTTCTTGTCGTAAGTCCAGGCCGAACCGCCAAAGTCGGAAATCCAGTTGTTGGGCGGACCTCCGTTTTTGCCGTCGCGCCAGATGTACCAATCGCGCTTGGGATTGGCGCGAGAAGAACGGGATTCAATAAACCATGGATTCTGATCGGAAGTGTGGTTCAGAACCATATCCATGATGACACGGATGTGCCGCTGGTGAGCTGCGGCCACCAGTCGGTCAAAATCTTTAAGATGTCCGAACTGCGGATCAACGTTTTCGTAATTACTAATGTCGTAGCCGAAATCAACCTGCGGCGACGGGTAAAACGGTGTAATCCAGATGGCATCGATACCGAGGCTGGCCAGATAGTCGAGCTTGGAGTGGATACCATTCAAATCGCCAATGCCGTCGCCGTTCGAATCCATGAAGCTGCGCGGATAGATTTGATAGAAGACGGCATGCTTCCACCAACCGCGTCCTTTGGCTCCCAAGAGCGGAGGGGCTATCTTCGTCCGTGGAAGAATCTTTTTTTGCGATGCGCGGGCGCTGTGGCCTAAGGGTATTATCATCATGGCAATCAATGTGGCGATGAAACCGGTGCTGGCTCGAGAATGTATGAACGTCAAATTCCTCCATGATCCGGAGGCCGTTACAAACTGACGGGACTGCTCAATCGAACCCCATCCTTTCTATCACACAAATTCGGGTTTCGTCGCGTTTGATTGGGCCCGGCCTCGCCGGCATCTTCAACTCTCGTTCTCCTTGCAGGAAAGTTCGCCGACCACCCACCAATAGGCAGCCAGGCTCACCACCAGAACTCCCGTAGCCAGGATGAATGCGGGTGTGTAAGAGCCGGTACGGCTGATAAGGTAACCGGTGGCGAGCGGAGCGATCACACCGCCGATGTTGCCGGTAAAGTTCTGGAAACCGGTCCAAATGCCGATCTCGTCGTAAGGCGCGCAAGCTTGTACGATGACGCTGATGTTGCCAGTGGAGAGTCCCACCAGGCAGGCGCCCATGAGCAGAATGACCGATAGCTTCACGCTCTTGACGAGGGCTGCGGGGATCAGCAGCAGGCCGAAAGAGTAGGCGATGGTGATGATGGTCTTCCGGGTCCGCGTTTCATTCCAACCGCGGCGGACCAGGCGATCTGCAATCCATCCGCCCACGGGTTCTGACAAGCCGTAGACCATAAAAGGCAAGGCGGAAAAAACGCCGGCTTTGAGGATGTTTTGATGGCGGGCCATCACCATATAATCCGGCAGCCATGTGACCAGAAGATACCAAAAGTAATCAAAACCAAGGAAACCCAGGCAGATGCCAATCAGGTCGCGGTTCAGAAACCTGGACCATTTCTTTGCGGGTTTCAAGATGCGGACGACCACGGAGCTTGACGGCTTTGAATACGGCTCGGGTGAAGCTTGATCTGAATTCCTTGTGGCCTTTAATTGCCGGGGGGCGATTTTGAGCCACGGAAAGAGCCAGAGCAGGGCAACGAAGCCGACCAGGATGAAGCTCCTGCGCCAGCCATAGTGAACAATCAGCACCGGCACGATCAGGCTGCCGCAGGCGATGCCGATGCGCGTGCCAAAGTCAAAGACGCCGGAGGGCAAGCCCCGCTCTTCAGAAGAAAAGAGCAGGCTAACGATGCGCGTCCCGCCCGGAAGGTAAATGGACTCGCCAACCCCAAGAATGATGCGGGTGGCAATCAACCCCAAGAGGCTTCGCGCCACGCCCGCCAATCCTTGGGCGAAGGACCAAAGGATCAAGGCGCCGGCGTATAGCCAGCGAAGATTGAGACGATCCGAGGCCCAGCCGATAGGCACCTGCATGAGCGTGTAGGACCAGAAGAAGGTGGAAAGCAACAGGCCCTTGCCTTCGGGTCCCAGGTTGAAGTCCTTGGCGATGAGGGGCAGTGCGAAGGAAATGGATGAGCGGTCCAGGTAGTTGATGAGCGAGGCGGCGAAGAGCATGGTGACCACAGCCCAGCGGCGTGAGTTGGAGACGCCTTCAGCACGTCCCAGACCCGGTGCAGAATGCACGGCAGTCTTCTGTTCCATGAGCTAGAACCTATCAGAGTTTCTTGAGCGGATCGCCCAGCAGCGGCAGGACTCACCAGAAACCTTGGCAGGATACCTCAAATGGGTTTGGCGGCAAAGTGTTGAGTCGCGGTTTTATTGAGGGGCAGGCTGAGTCGAAGCTGGTCAGAGGTTAAAGGGATGGAATCTGAAGAATCGGAGTCAACAAGATGGATCGGGAATTGCCAGGAGCGCGGCCCGCGAACCTAGATAAACAGCGGTGTTTCTTCGGGCTCTGAGGTTGCGTGGCCCGTTTTTTTCGAATGGGGAACGAGGGCAACCGTGGCTGCAAGCAACAAAGCAGCAGCGGCCAGGGTCTGGGGATGGCGGCGCGCCCAGTCCCACCAATTTCCGTCAGCGACCCAGTCTAGCAACTTTACGAGTTCATTCTTCTTTTTGGCCATCGCTCCGATCCCCTCTTCCAGCTCCCTTTCTACTATCGGCAAAATCACGTACCGGCAGAACCCAAAATTATTATCGCTCTTCTTTGTTGAGATTGGATGACATTTCGATGAAGTCTTAGATTCGTTGGCAGTTTCCCGTGCCATCAATAGGCGGAATCGAGGCAGCGCGCCTTGCCTTCCATTGCTTGCGCTTTAGGGCCACCACTTGGTCCACACAGGGTCGGGTAGGCTATGCATGAATTGTGACTTCGCTTTCGGTGCGCGTGACCGGGCGGTAAAGCGTATCGCGCTCGACGGGTTCCAGTCCGGCCTCGCGAATCAGGCGAACGATTTCCTGACGGTTCATCACCTGCGGAGTGGTCGCGCCCGCATCGTGATAAATCTTCTCCTCAACAATGGTTCCATCCAGATCGTCAGCGCCGAAGCGCAAGGCTACTTGGGCCACGCGCGGCGTGAGCATCACCCAATAGGCTTTGATGTGAGGGAAATTATCCAGCATCAGGCGCGCGACGGCCACATTTTTCAAGTCCAGGAAGCCGGTGCTTTCGCGGTACTGGATTATCTTGCCCAGATCGGTATTGGCGGGGTGAAATTTGAGGGGAACGAACGTCTGGAAGCCGCGCGTCTCATCCTGCAGTTTACGCAATTGGAGCAGGTGGTCCACGCGGTCCGCTGCGCTTTCAATGTGGCCATAGAGCATGGTAGCGTTGGTGTGCAATCCGAGTTCGTGAGCCGTGCGGTGGACTTTCAGCCACATCGTCGCGCCGATTTTGTGGTCGCAGATGACTCGCCGGACGGCCGGAGCAAAGATTTCAGCGCCGCCGCCGGGCAACGAGCCGAGCCCGGCCTCTTTGAGCCGCTCCAGAATCTCGCGGACCGTCATGCGCGTCATGTGGGCGTAATAACCAATCTCCACGGCCGTGAAGGCTTTCAGATGGACAGAAGGAAACCGCTCCTTCAGGCCGCGCAGCAGATCGACGTAGTACTCAAAAGGAAGGCTGGGGTGCAGCCCGCCCACGATGTGGAATTCGGTGACGGCTTCAGTCCAGCCTTCTCCAGCCGTCCGGAAAACCTCCTCCAGAGACATGGCGTAAGTCCCGGGCGAATCCAGCTTGCGGCCAAATGCGCACAGCTTGCAACTGGCCACGCAGATGTTGGTGGGATTGATGTGGCGGTTCACATTGAAGTATGTCCGCTTGCCGTGAAGCCGCTCGCGGACGTGGTTTGCGAGCCAGCCGGTGGCCAGCAGGTCATTCGACTCGAAAAGCGCCAAGCCCTCTTCGAAGCCAAGCCGTTCGCCGGCAAGGACTTTCTCGGCGATGGGTTCCAACTTCGGGTCTTCAATGTGCAGGGCATGATCGCTCATGAAATATGCCGGTCCCAACTTTCTCTTATTGAGCTAAAGTCTATTCTAATCGTTGGAGCCTGCTTTGTAAATTCGATCGCGGGAATGCAGCCGTTTCGGAACTTGGGGGTGGCGAGGTCAGCATTCAGCCTATGCAGGCCAGGTATTCGCGCTGTGGGACGACGATGAGCAGGGTGGGCTTGTTTTCCAGGGGCAGAATTGAAGGTCCAAAGACACGAATACGGCGGGCGGTTGCGAGAAGAAGAGAATCAAGGGGTGAGCAGCGGGTCAGGATTGTGGGTCTCAACTGCTATCGGCGAAGGCGGGCGGTGAGAAGCTGCGTTGCAAGAGGCGAACGAGTTCGATCGCGGTACGGACCGGATGGGTGCGGCGGTGCAAATAGCGCAGCCGGTAGAGGCGTTCCACCGTCAAGGCCAAACAGGTCAAAAGCCAAACGATCAACAGACGGTTGGCGTGATGACGGCAGATGGGCTTGAAGCCGTAACGATTTTTGGCGTCGTTGAAACCCTGGTTCTCAATTTCCCAGCGGCTCTTGGCCCTGAGGTAAAGCGAACGGCGGTTCACGGCTTGCGAAGAGAAATCGGTGAGCCAGAAAGCCTCCAGCCCGTCACCGTTGGGTTTATGCTGCCGATAGCGGATCACCCGCACCGTTTCCCAGCGCAGGGATTCCCAGGGATCGAAGTCGTCGGCATCCCAGATTTCGACGCGGTCTTCGCCCTGACGGAACGTGGTGTGCGAAGGCTGAGAGCGGAAGCGCCGCTCGACGGCTTGGAATAAGTCGGGCAGGTTGGCTTTGAGACGTGCGACCACCTGCCAGCCCAGCTTTCCCACCGTGTGCAGAAAGGGGGCCGTGGCAAACTCGCCGTCCGCTACCACGTAATCGGCGAAGCGCACTCCCAG
>DATKST010000078.1:0-21316 GCA_035531475.1 Terriglobia bacterium | reverse complement strand
GAAGCTC
This sequence comes from Terriglobia bacterium, assembly GCA_035531475.1. Taxonomy (GTDB): domain Bacteria; phylum Acidobacteriota; class Terriglobia; order UBA7540; family UBA7540; genus CALCEB01. The sequence goes on along the minus strand of DATKST010000078.1, from coordinate 21,309 downwards.
AGACACGCATCTCTTTGGCAGCATCACAGGGGCTGGAAGCCGAGAGAAAAAACTCCGGCTCCCGAGTCCAGGGAGAAAACTTTCTCTTGACATCCCCTTTCATAGAACCCTCTCCCCGCTTGCGGGGAGAGGGCAGGGGTGAGGGGATGTATTGGGTTCGAAATGGAACAGTTATTATCTGACGGTCCCTGACCGGAAGTTCGTGAATAATCCGTGCTAATGGATCAGGTAAGCCGCCGCCAAACCCAGGTGGCCAACCATCATCATCCAATACATGTGTCGCCATCCCGGATGGTTTTCGCCCTCCGTCACCAGCCGCGAAGGATCACGATTGATGAGATAAATCACGTAAGTGCCCCAGGCGAGCAAGACACCGCTCAAGACGAGAATCGCGGTGGCATCTCCGCTCAACACTTTCAGCCAGGCACCCGCCGCCATCAGCAGCCACGGCAGGACAAACGCCGGGCTGATGATTTTGGCGCTGGCCGCCGCTCCGTATTTCACTGGCAACGTGACGCAGCCCGCGGCGCGATCGCCATCAATGTCCGCAAAGTCCTTGGTGGTGGTGGCGCCAAGCAAAAAAACAAAGTAGATGAACCCGATATACCAGGGCTCGGCGGATTGCAGCACGGTGGCGATGGCCGCCCACCCTGCCACCTTGAGCAGCTCGCCGCGAATCGCCGCGATGGTGAAATTCGAGGCGAGGAAATGGCGCTTCAGCCGCAGCGGCGGGGCGGAGTAGGCCACCGTGGCCAGCGCCGCGGCCAGATAAATCACGAAAGTCTGGCGATTGACGGCCGCCACCAGGGCCAGCGCCACCAGATAGGTAGCGACAACAAATATCACAGCTTCCCGATGGGAAATCCGGCCCGCCGGCAACGGACGGTGAGGCTTGTTGATGCGATCGTTCTGAAGATCGCAAATCTGATTGAGGCCGTTGGAGGCGGCGTTGAGCACGGCCGCAGCGGCAATCGCCAAAATGACGGGAAGCACGCTGAACCGGGCATGAGATGCGCCGTAACCAATCAGCGCTCCGGAGAAAATCCCGACCATGGGCGGGACCAGGGTAAAAGGCCGGGAAAATCTCCAGTAGACATGCAGTCTATCCATGTGGGGGATTTTCGGCGTTCCGGGCGGCTGTGGCAAGCAATTTCGGAAGGTTTCCCACTGTGCAACCTTCAATCGAAGTGGCGGGTTATGGAACCCAACTCGAATGGCGCCTGGGGTGCGGAGTCCTTGCGGCGTTCCCAGGCGGAGGATTTCCAGTTGTCCAAGACCTTCTGCGAAGGAATCCAGGGCGGCAGGGGCATAAGAAACCGCTGCGAAAGGCCGTGCAGGTAAGGTTCGTAGTAATCACGAATTCGCCGCAGCCTATCCTCCGCATCAGCAGCCTGGACCAGACGGAGCGCGGACGCTGAAAGCAATTCCCTCACGCGCGTGAAGTCCCCGGGCGGCAAACGGTCCGCCGAATCGCGTTGTGGTGGCTGGTTAATGATCAATGATATGTCCACTACGGCGTGCCGCGACATCGCGAAAGTCATGCGCGCCTGCCAGCGGAGCGAGCCTTCCCCGGAGACCAGAATCAAGGCGCACGCATCGAGAATCGTGGCGAGCGCTGCGAGCCAGGATTGATTGCTGTGCAAAGAGCGCCAGTAACAAAGGGTGGGATAGGAGAGGTGGCTTTCCATCAACTGCGCTGACCAGGTTTCCCAGTCACGTAAATATCGCTCCAGAGCCGCCGAATCCTCGTGACGCCTGATCAACTCCGTAGCGGCAGGCGGAGAGCCGGCGCGGGCGTCCAGCAAGGAAATGTTGGTTTCGCGCTCCGAGAAAGCCGAATAAAGCACCGGCAAGTAAGCGATCATGATGGCTATGACGCCGAAGCCGGTCCCTGCTTCGAGCACGGTGATCAGGCGGGCCAGTCCGGTTCGAGGCACCACGTCCCCGAGCCCCAGTGTGAAGAATGTGGTACCGCTGACGTAGAGGTCAGTGAGGAAATTCTGCGGCTGGTTGCCGTTGAACGCTGACCCCGCTGCCCAATGCAGCAGTGCGAAGCCCAGCATCAGGACGCATCCCCAAAGCACGAACAGGACCAGCACGGAAAGCGGGCCGTAAAAATTCAAAAGGGTTTCTCGAGACTTTCTTCCCGGAGGGATTCTTCTGGCCAGAGCACAAACCGGGCGCCAGGTGACCCGAATAAACCGAAGCGCCATCCGGAACACTTGAGTAACCCGGCGGGGCAGAATCATGGTTTCAAATGCGTCCAGCAGCACCCCGAAGATTAATACCGATCCAATGATCCCGGCGAAGATTCTCAAGTTGTTTTACCTTGCCCTCCCAAGCTCCTGCCGGCGCATCTGGACGCGCACAGGCCTGCCGCGCCCACGCACAGACTCCGGTTCCACCCGCGGCACCGATCAGAGCATTATTTCATCCACGTAGCACCACCTCCAACTTTCGCCTGGCTCCGCCGACTGCATGATGGCGTGCTGCGTATGATGGAAGTGTTTGGTGGCGTGCTTATTCTTCGAGGAATCACAACAACCCACCTGGCCGCAAGTGAGGCACATTCGCAGGTGAACCCAGGAATCTCCCGATTTCAGGCATTCTTCGCAGCCTTTGGTGTGAGGTTTGACGTCGTGAATCTGGTCAAGATGCGCGCATTGGCTTTTCATAAACCATCCTCATAGACTGGTTGAGGCAGAACCATAATCTGGAGCGGGTTATTTTCGGTGTTAGCAGCAAATCATATCGATCCGTCGCGCCCTCGCTCAACCATCGCGTGGGAAATCTCCAAGCCTCGTCACTTGCCTCAGGGGATCAGAATAATCTTCCCGTAGGAGCCAGGCGCCATCACGGCTTGGTGGGCGCGCGGCGCTTCCGCCAGCGGCAGTTTCTGGCCGGTCACGGGCCGCAGGGTACCATTCTCAAGACCTGCAATCAGTGCGGCGTGGATGCGGCCAAGTTCCGGTTCGTTGACATTGAACAGCGTCATCCCCAAAATGGATGCGTCGCGTCCCATGGTGTCGCGCGGATCAATCTCAACCTTTCCGCGGCTGCCAATCACCACCACCCGGCCGAACTTGGCGAGCACTCCCAGATCCTGGCCCAGATTCACATTGGCGAGCATTTCCAAAATCAAGTCGAACCCTTGGCCTCCGGCAAGGCGTACGGCCTCGGCAAGGTAGTCTGTTTGATGATGATCGAGCACATGTTGCGCGCCATTTTCCGCCACCAGCTTCAACCCGCGCTCGGTTCCGGCTGTCCCGATGACGATCATCCCATGCGCCCGGGCAAGCTGGACCGCCGCGACGCCCACGCCACCGCTCGCCCCGTGCACCAGCAATGTCTCCCCGGGCTGGGCTTTGCCCCGGTGAAACAGCGCCCGGTACGCGGTGGCATAAGGAACACCTAGCGCCGCGCCCTGTTCGAAGGTCGCCTTTTCCGGCAGCCGGTGGACTTGAGAGACGGCACACAAGGCTAATTCGGCATAGGCGCCGCTCAACGTCCCAGCCGTATAAACACGGTCTGCGACCTTGAACCCTGTAACCTCCGGCCCCACCGCTTCAATCGTACCGGCCGCATCTGATCCGGGTGTATAAGGGAGCGCCGGCTTCATGGCATAGGCTCCGCTCCGAATGTAAGTGTCCACAGGATTCACGCCCACGGCCTTCACTCGCACCAGCACTTGCCCGGCTGCGGGTTTGGGGTCCGGAATTTCCTCCAGCCGCATTACCTGCGGAGCGCCAAATTCATGAATTCTTATGGCTCGCATGATTCACCCCTTTTTAATTCAAGAGCTTGATGTTACTGTGGTGAGCCTCGGCATCTCCGCCACAGGGACACCTTCACAATAAGAAATCAGCCGCCCGGAAGTCGAGGGAATACGCTCGCCCGGCATGATGACTCCGGCCAAATTCAGTGGATCCAGCGCAGAAATCACGACCATCTCGCCAGTCCTTCGCGACGTCCGCAGCGAATCCACGGCCAGCGGCAAGGCGAATTGCTCGTCAACAAACCCGTCCACAAATCGCCCCCCGCGGACTTCGCCGCGGTCCTCAAGATGCCTTAACGTGACCAGCAACTCTCGCCACTTCGGCCAGGATGTAAGCCGCTCTTTTCGGCGGGTTTGAAACCCCGCCTATCCGTTGCGGCAGCGAACCCGGTGAGAAATAGGTTCTTAGGGTTCGTTCCAAAACCTCGATCCTTTGTTTTCATACACTCTTAGGGTTCGTTCCAAAAATAATGTAGCGCCGGTCTGTGACCGGCAGATTTCGCCGCTCATAGAGCGGCGCTACAGCGAATGACCGTCGCCAACTTACTTCGTTGTGTATAGAACCCCGCACTTCCGTTGCGGCAGCGAACCCGGTGAGAAATAGGTTCTTAGGGTTCGTTCCAAACCTCGATCCTTTGTTTTCATACACTCTTAGGGTTCGTTCCGTAAATTTCGGTTGCGCTCGCCGCTCCCGCCACCTCTGGGAAGCCTTCTGACGGGTCCAAACCGTTATGGAGTCCATACCATTTTAGCCAATGGCAGGGTGCATGGATGGAAAAAATGCTTTGTATCGATGCGATACATTGTATACAGGAGACAGGCGGCCCCTTCCTGGCATGGTAAGGTGCGTGCCGCTCGGTTGGGGTGAAAATGTGCCAACCGCCCTTTCTGCCTTCTTGCTAATTGAGGGGCTGACATTCAAAAGGTCTTCCGCCTCACTCGGTACTCATAAGGCTGGCTCCGCTCTCTGGCGCAAGTTTTTCTCAACAAAATGCTGATGCCAGAAAAGACAGCCTTTTTCAATTTGTTAGTGAGAAATGCGGGCTAGCGGCGCGACGAGCTTTCCTGCTTGCGCGTCCTAAGCTTTTCGATTAATTTAGAAGGCATGAAGGTGGAACAGAAGGCCCAACTCCATCAGGTGGTATGGATCGATCCAGAGCGCATGAGCGGCGCCCCCTGTTTCGCCGGGACCCGGGTCCCTGTTCAAATGCTTCTCGATCACTTGAAGCATGGGGAAACCATCGATGACTTCCTTGAAGGCGCTCCATCCGTGACCCGCAAACAGGCCGAGCTTTTTCTCGATCTTGCCGCCGAGCATCTCGTCGAATGCGCATCCTCCTAGACGAATGTGTCAACCCACGGGTTAAGATCGGCTTCCCCAATCACGACACAAAAACAGTTATTGATATGGGTTGGCGGGGAACTACCAACGGCAAGTTGCTGACTCTGGCCGAAGCGAACCAGTTTGATATTTTCGTAACGCTGGACCAAGACCTCTGCCATCAACAAAACATCGCGGCGCGAAAGCTCGGGCTTATTGTGGTGGGAGTTCCCGACAACAACATCAAGTTTTATAAACCTCTTTTTCCCGAGCTCAATACGGCTGCCGAGACCGTCAAAGCCGGTGAGGTCATTTATGTCTTTAGCCCGTTACTCCCAAAGTAGGCGGACTGGAGGTCGATCGCGTCCGGCTGCCAGCCGATGAGAACACCCGCATCCGAGGGAAGAAGCCGTAGATTTACAAGGCAGATCTGCGCTTGCTTGCTGTCACAAGTCTTCCGCGTCACCACTCTCTAGGTCGAGCGATTCAGTGGCTTCCTGAGGAGGACGCATAAAAATGTAGTAATCGGTCAAGGTTTGCATTTCATCTTCTGTCAGATGAAATGCCTCCGCCACTGCCTGTTCGAGCAGGCTCTGGTATCGGGACCGCGTGGCGTCGTCGAGATGGCTGTGCAGTTGCCCGCTCAACTGTGTAATCCGCTGAATCGCCTCCGGAGTTGCAGACTTGCCGTTATGGTTCCGCCACGATTCCTTTATGATTGCCTGCGTTACGGGGAGCACGCCAAGCCCTACGATCCACGATATGTAATGAAAGTAAGCGCCACGGGCCCTCGTCGCAAAGGACATCATCAATGTCTTAAATGGAATGGAGTTAAACACACCGGCCAGCAGCAGGCCCTTATCCCGTGCTTCAATGGGAATAAAGTACGCGGTTTGAAGGGGGACGAGGAGTCTTTTCCCAGTTTTTCCAAGGGAGTGCTCCTTCTCAACCATGCAGCTCTGCATTTCCGTGCCGTATTTTTTCCACGCCACCTTCAGCCCCAACTTCTCCCTACTCACGCGAAACAGGGTCCATATCGGCATGCCGTTCTTGAAGTCGTCGCGAGCCTGTAGATCCTTAGAATGTCTTAGGAAATACTGCTCCGCACGTTTGGGCAATGAGCTAAGAACCTCACCATCTTCGTCATGGTGCGTCCAAATAATTGCATCGCTAATTGAGTAGCCCCAAGCGCGCAGGTCCCGTCCTCTGATTAGCGGTCTTAGCAAAGATCTCTCTAAACGCAACGTCTCCCCACCTTCAGTCGTAATCATCGCCTCGGCAGCGGAGTCGGTTGACTCGCTTGCTGTCACCACGAAGATGTCGTTAGCTGATGTTTTTACACCCATACGAGGACGAGTCGCCTCATCTTCGCCCAACATCTTCCCATTGGCTTGCATCTTTCGAAGTGCTGCAACGGCTCCGAGTGGCGCCATGAGCCAAGGAGATTCAGGATCATCCTGTAGCAGACTCAGCTCTTTCTGTGGCACGTCAAAATCAAGTCGCTGCTGCTGTGAGTTGGTCACCCGCACGCGGCACGTGGAACCGGGTGCAGGCTCTTGATTTCGCGCACTCAAAACCAAGGGGTAATTTACCGCTCCCTCGAAAAGCGGCAGAGGATAGAGGGAGTAATCGCTTATCCTGATCAAAGTCCTCTTCGTTACAAGATCACGACGCAAGGCGTTCGCGTACAAGGCCTGCTGCACTTTGGATGTAATTACGAAAGAGAAGAATCCACCGGGCGCCAGAAGCTCAAACGCTCGTTCCACAAAGGGCACGCAGAGGTCAGTCTGCCTCGCAAATCCGCGCCCGATGCCTGCCAAGTCGCAGCCGCGCTTCCAACCAGCCTTTGCACAGTAGGCGTAGTCGTCGTTAATACGCTTTCGCAGTTCCTCATCAATGTTATGGATGCGTACCCAAGGCGGGTTGCCCACCACGTACTGAAATCTTCCTTTGTGTCTTTCCACAAAAAGGATGTTGCGGAGCATCGGAAGCCAACGCGTGTCGCGGCCGCTGTTGTGGCGGTCTACCAATCCTTGGATAAAGCTCTTCAGTACGTCTTCAAAGGGCAAAATCTCCTCGGGTGCGTATTGCTCTTCAAAGCGCTGCCAGACTCGACTAAACTCCGCCGTGCCGGGAACCCGGCTGATGTGCTGACGGCAAAAATCAAAGAGCTTTTCCCAATCGAATCTCTCAGGCTCTGGCAGATTGAACGCCGTCATTCCCGGAATGCTAATCTTGACTGGCTCGCCAAAAGCGCCCAGATTTCTGCCTTTTCCCTTCACTGAAAGCCTGACTAGAGAATCCGCCCAGTAGATTGGCACTCGGAACTTGCGGCCCCGTTCGAGGAGCGGCGCCACAGCAATGATGACGTTAACACGGGCCATTGCGACCGCAAGGGGGTGGATGTCCACGCCGACCACGTTTTGCTCGATTTCGGCCAGCAACAAACTGGGCCTGCGCTTCTTCCCCTTTGAACGCACCCGCTTGAGAATTTCTACCAGGAAATTGCCCGAGCCACAGCAAAAGTCGATGATTGGCTTGTCCGCCTCGCCATCGTAGGCAATGGCGTCAAGAGTCTCGCGCACTAGAACGCTGTTCGTATAGAACTCGCCCAAAGCTCTGCGAGAGGCAGCGTCAAAGAAGTGCTGGTAAAAAATCTGCAAGAAATCCTGACCCATTTTGACGAGATGGACGTTGTCTATCGTTTCGACTATGCACCGCAAGATGTCGCGGACGCTTGTCTCGGCACCTCGTTGTGCCCGAGCAGCGTCTATGAACCAGTCAAAAGGGTCCTCCTCGAAAACGTTGGCGAGGTGCGGTATGAACGAGGCCAGATCGGCATATCGAAGGTGCTCGGTTCCGCGCGGCTCGCAGATCAGGCCGGAGACTGAGTCCTGTGATACGAGCCTTTGCTCGACGGCAACTCGGGCCACTAGCAATTTGAGCAGGATGCTCAGGTACGTTTCGAGGGCGAAAACAAATTTTTCAGCATCCTTCTTTGACTTGATAACGATGCCAAGTCCCTTGGCGCTGCGCCGGAGGCCCTGAATGGTGTCCTTATTAATGTTCGCCGCGCAGCCGTACACCGCCTTCCAGATCGTGAACACCTCTTCGATAAACGGAATCTGAAGCTCAAAGCGGGCAAAGAGGTCATAGAGTGTCTTGATTGTGTTTTGGCTCAGTGCTGAGGCCGACCCAAAACGGTTGACCATGTCCTCAGGGGTTTTGGCTGCTGGCGCCAGGGACGTAAGCCAAGATGACAAGAGGGTCGCCCCGTTTTGCACTGGACCTTCAAAGACGATTTCCTTCTGTTCGTCCAGGAGGGCAATAGATGTCCCGTCATAAGCGACACCACGCACGTGGATATACCGCTCTCGATACTCGTCAATGTACCCGCGTACTTGTTTGGTTGCGGCGTCCACACCTTTGCCAGTCGGCCTCGGGAGCTTAACCTCAAATGTGAGCGCTCCGAGTCGTGCATCGGACCTCCCCTTTATGATGGACTCCTCCAGTTGGAATAGCGGCCCCTGGTTAACGCTGAACAAGTCGGCGCCTCGTACGAAGTCGTCGAGTGCCTGGATGAAGTACTGGCGGAGAGTTGCCTCCTGCTTGATGGAGGGGGCCTGCAGAGCGAGAGTGGCTAGCGATTGGCGAAGGTCTGTCATTCCGTTATCCGGAATTTCAGTTTTGGCTGCCTGGCGCAGCGTTTAGGATACATCATCGTGCATTGAGAATCCAAAACGACGACACGCTCTTATCTTGCATTGGTATGGAATTCTTATCATACTTGAAAATATGAAAATCGGTGAACGGGGTCAGGTGACGATACCGAAAGAGCTTCGGGAGAGGTTTGGTCTGAAGCCGGAGACTGAGGTCCAATTCGAGGTCGTTAATAATTCCGTCCTCTTGCGAAAGAAACCGCGCAAGCTGAACCTGACTCGCTGGAAAGGCAAATGCCGGAAAAGTTTTGCTCATCCCGGCACCACCCGCGTGGATGAGTTCATTGAGGATGTCCGGCGGGTGGCTCATACATTGCCCTTCATGTATGCGCTCCGTGAACACCCGCAACATCTCCCCCACCGTGTATTATCCATGGCCGGTCCTGGCATCTTAACCGTCGCCGACATAAAACACGACATCGGCGCCACCCGGCGCCGGACGGGCCATCCCCAGGCCGCCTTCCGTCACACTCGCGGGTGGCTCATACATTTCCTTTCACGCTGGTGGCGCCTACGTCGCGCGCTCTTCGCGATGCAAGCGGCCCCACGAGGGCGGTTGTCAAGGGTTCAGGGTGTCATCGTCACTAAATGGTTTGCTTCCGCTGCCTCCTTCAATTTCTTGTCGTTCGTCGCCAGCGGGAGACGGGAGGCGAGAGCGGCCTGCAGGTAGCAGGTATCGTACACGGAAAGATTGTGTTTAACGGCCAGCCCGAGAAGATGTGGAATGTCCCCGATGGCCAGGTGACGGATAGGCAGGCGCAGCAATTCGGCCCAGATGTCGAGGGCACGCGATAAGGGCACTTTGGCCCTGGTGACGGCCTTGCCGAGCGCATTGCCGACTTCCACCTGCCACACCCACGGCACTATGGCGTTGTCCCCCCGTGCTTCCAACCGCCTGAGAGTGGCGTCCGTGTTGGCAGTGGCGCGGTCAGGGAAGCACCAGGCGAGCGTGTAGGACGCGTCCAGGATGAAGGCGCTCACTCGCGCCCTTCTTCAATTAGCTCGCGGATGGAAATATCGCCCAAGCTCAGCCCTTTGCGTAATTCCCAGAGGCGGGATTTGCGGGGTTGCCGGTCTCCGTCCTTGATGTCTTCCGCGAGCATTTCCAGCGCGGCGCTGATGACTTCGCCGGGATCGTGGTACGCGCCCGATTGGATGGCCCGGTCAATCACGCGCTGATGCTCCGGTTTTAGCTCTATGGTCATCGCCTGTCTCCCTGCGTTTCCCTACCCTACTTCGCCCCACACCTTCCGTCAACTCAGATACTACAACATACCGTCGTTGGTGTGGTACTAAACCCAGGTTGCGCCCAACGCGGGTGGCTCATACATTGCCCTTCATGTATGCGCTCCGTGAACACCCGCAACACCTCCCGCACCGCGTCTTATGCATGGCCGGTCCTGGCATCTTAACCGTCGCCGGACGGTCATTACCAGGCTACCGTCCGTCACACTCGGAGAATCTTGAGGCCGGGGAACGCGGCTCGGTAGAGGCGGTCGTCCAGAGTAAGAAGCGGGTAATCCTTCTGCGAGGCGTGGGCGCCGATGATGAAGTCAGCCAGAATTCGGCGCGGGCCCGGGTCGCGCTGCTTTCGGCGCCGCTCAGCATAGGCCCGGAAAGCGCGTCCACTCGCCCGCCAAATGGATTCATTGAGAGTCCAGTCGATCGCGACGCCGGTTTCACCAAAGAACGAGCGCCGACCTTTAGGTCGGCACGTGCCGGCCTGAAGGCCGGCGCTACGAGTCTAATTAGGACAGTACCTCTCGTCCGGGACAGGCTGCGAGTTCCGCGAAAACCGGCGCGGCCACGATCAGGCCGCCATGCCCCAGCGCTTCGTCCAGGGCGGACTGAGCCGCCGAACTGAGGCTCAGGTCCTTGTCCCAAAGAGCCACGATGACGCTGGTATCGACGGCAGTGGTCATGGCCCTCGCAGCTCGCGAAGCCAGCGGAGAACCGCCTTCCGTCCGGAGGGAATGCCCTGGTTCCCGATGCCGCGGTACTTTTCAAGCGGACTCTTGGCCCGGACGGGCCGGACTCGGACCCCGGCGTCATCACTCTCAAAGAGCAACCTGTCTCCGGGGCCTACTCCCAGAGCGCGACGAACGTCCCGTGGCACGGTAATCTGGCCCTTGCTGGTGATACGCGCTTGTTTCTCCACGGTCGGCCTCCTTCCTTACTTTAACACATTGCTCCTTACTGTTGCGCGTGGCGGGCATGCCCGGATCGCACGAACCGATGATTTGCGCCTGACCGCCTCAGTAGGCAATAGTCCAGCCCAGGAAACAGTGACGAGTGGCAAGTGACGAGTGACCAGCAAAGAACAGGGGCGGCGGCCGCGAGAAAATCCCAAAAGCCCAAAACTGACGCTTTTCCAAGCCATTTTTCAGACACGAAGAACAGGGGCTTGGGTGTTAAGGGCTAGGGGCTAGAGGAAAGCAGACTGCGCCGTCTTGATGGTCAAGGCCGGTAGTGTCGCGATCCTTCGCAGTATCGCTCCTTAGACCCGCCGCGTCAGATGGCTCTCCGCCAGGAGCAGCCAGTAATCTCGGGGGGCTTGATCAAACGTCCGCCCAATTCAACCAACTGCTGCTACCCGCTCCTCCATCATCTTGGCCAGAACCTCGTCCTTGCTTTGCCCACCGTCGCGGCTTTGCACCCCGGCGTGCAATTCTTTTCTTATTTGAGGCGATGCATCACACCGCGATGCTTCACGAATGCTTCTTCAAACCGGCCTGTTCCGCTGCCAGCCGGGCGATGGACGCCCAGTCATCATCCTGTCCGCCATTGGCGATGGCGGAGATCATGCGGTCACGAAGCAGGCTGGCAACCGGCAAGGGAACGGAGGCCGCTTCACCTGCGGCCAGCGCCAATCGGATATCCTTAAGGCCCAAGTTCATCTTGAAGCCCACCGGCTGGTACTTATCTTCTACGATCAGCGAGCCATAGGTCTTATAAACCGGGGCCGCAAAGAGCGTGCTGGTGAGGAAATCCATGTAGGCGTGAGCATCCACATCGTATTTGCGGATCAGCGCCACCGCCTCACCCAGGCATTCCAGAACCGATGCGATCAGGAAGTTGCCGCTCAGCTTGATCACGTTCGCCAAGTAAGGGTCCTCGCCAAAAACAAAGGTCCGCTGGCCGATGGCGTCCCAAACGGGACGTAGACGTTCCACCGCCGCCGCCGGTCCAGCCACCACCACTGCGAGCTTGGCCGCTGCCGCCGCTTCCGGCCGCCCGAAGACCGGCGAGGAAACAAAGACCTGCCCGGCTTCACGGTGGGCTTGCTCCAGATCCTTTGAGATGGCAACGCTGATGGTACTCATGGAAACGTGAATGCCACCTTTGGGCAGGGCGGAGATCAGGCCCTCCGGCCCGAAACTCACGGCTTCGAGCGCCTTGTCGTCCGCCACGATGGTGGCCACGATTCCCGTGGCAGCGGCTTCCGCCGGGCTTGCCCCTACCTTCACACCTTCCGCCACAAGTTCATCCGCGCGGCTGCGCGTGCGGTTGTAAACGGTCACCTCATGACCGGCCTTCAAAACGTTGCGGGCCATGGGCAGGCCCATGTTCCCCAGTCCAATCCAACCCAGCTTCATTGTGGTTTTCTCCCAGCATGAAAGGTTTTGTGAATAATAGATTAATCATTCGGCCGATGATGCTTCACATGATGATGATTCGCGACCGGATCGATCAAGCGCAGGACGTGTTCGCGCTTTTGTGTGTCGAATCGATAAGCCAGAATGTCGTCTGCCGCCTCTGGGTTCTACTTCAACTCGAGCTCCGGGTTGTCAATCACGATTTTGCCCGAATGGGTGATCCTCAGCTTGCTGCCCACTTGTAAAGCAATTCGCAGCTCACGGCGTTCATCACTCATGGCTTGCCTCCCAGCATAGTGTAGCCTGCGGGGCGGAGTTTTGCTTTGCAAACTCAGCACACCCCAACAGCATTGGGGTTGGCCGCTTCGTAAAGCTGCACAGTGCTCTTCGTCCTGCTCTCCGGATTCAGGGCCGTTCGAACACTGCCCTTCAATCCGATTCCACGGAATGTTAAGCTAAGAGAGGCGGGTACCTCGGAGAAATCGAGCGCCATTCCTGCCGGTGCCGGAAAACGGGCCAAACAGAAATCCTTATGAAAGCTTCCCATCGAATCACGCTCATCATTTTGCTGGCGTTCGCAGGTCTGGCAGTCGCCGGCCTGCTGCTCACTAGCGAGTCATCTTCTTCCGAAAAGGCAGGGAACAAGCAGAACGGAACCGGCCAACAGCCGTCGATTGATCAAACGCCACTCCAAACCGCCGCCAATCTGGCCAGCCAGTCCTTGACTCCGGACGAAAAGCCTCTGGCCATGGACGCGGAAAGGCTTGCCGACCATGAAGTTGACTTGGCCTTCGCCGCCGCCTTGCGCGACTTTAAATCCGGTTCCACGGTCCAAACTCCCAAAGCCCTCGCCTTTGAGAAGCGGATCCAACAGGACTCAGCGCAGATGAATGCGGATAAAGCAAGGGTCAAGCGATTGACCGCGGGTAGCGCTCATGCCCAGGGCGATCGTCAGGTTACGCTGCAGGGACAGCTTGAGATTGCTGAGGCGCAGTTGGATCTGGACCAGGATGACTTGGCGGATGCCCAGCAGGATTTGGCCCGGGCAGGAGGAGATGTGCACAGCCACATTCAACGCCTGTGGCAGGAGCACCAAGCCACCGAACACGCCAATGGAAAAACCCGCGTGGAAACTGGACCCGCCAGCTCCCAGACGCAGCCTTCCGGCAGCCTCATTGAAAGGTGGCGCAATTGGAACGCACTCCGCGCCAAGAAGGATCAGTTAGTACAAGTCCGACAATACGCCCTGAACGCTGCCGCAAGACTTGCCCGGCATCACGATTCCATGGAAAAACAAGTCCAGCAAGAGCAGCCGCAGATGTTTCAGGCCGCCCCGTCCGCCACAAGCGCATCCCGGGCTCAAGCGCCCGCCTTGGCTCCGCCCCCCATGGCTCAATCCGCCATGATGTCGTCCCTGCAGCGCATGTCCCAGGTTGAGAAGGACTTGGAGGACATGGACCAGCGCATCCAGGACCTGCGCGACCTCAACACGACCTACGGAAAATGGATCGCACTGATTGCTGAAGCGCAGCGCGCCGCCGTCCATGAAGTGATTAAGGCCATACTTTGGATTGTCTTGCTGGTCCTTTTCATCTTGCTCATCAACCTGCTGGTGGACCACCTGCTCGCCCGTTTCAAGCTGGAGCGCAAGCAGCAACTTACTCTTCGTGGCGTCGTCCGCTTCGGTGTGGAGGCCGTTGCTGTCCTGATCATTCTGTTTGTGATCTTCGGCTCTCCCAACCAGATTTTAACCGTCCTGGGCTTGGCGACGGCGGGCCTGACCGTGGCGCTGAAGGATTTCGTGGTGTCTTTCTGCGGCTGGTTTGTCTTGATGGGCCGCAACGGAATCCGGGTGGGGGATTGGGTTGAAGTCAACGGCGTGCGCGGCGAAGTGATGGAGATTGGCTTGCTCCGCACGATTCTGCTGGAAACCGGCAATTGGACTGAGGCGGGCCACCCCACGGGCCGTCAGGTGGCGTTTCTAAACAGCTTCGCCGTGGAAGGTTATTATTTCAACTTCACCACGTCCGGCCAGTGGCTTTGGGATGAATTTCAGGTGACCGTTCCTTCCGAAGAAAATCCTTATCCGTTGATTGAGAAGATTCGCGCCATCGTCGCAGAAGAAACCCGCGAGTATGCACAAACTGCGGAAAAGGAGTGGAAGCGAGCGACTTCCCGTTATGGTGTGGGCGCATTCTCCGCCCTGCCCAGCGTCAATGTGCAACCCACCGGCTCCGGCGTCCAAGTCATGGTCCGCTACATGACCAGAGCCAACGAGAGGTCCGAGGTTCGGCAGCGGTTGAACCTTGCCGTTGTCGACCTGTTCCACGGCGCGAAAGCCGCCCCAGCAGAAGTGGAGACCCAGCCTGCGCCAACTGGTGCTTCAGGTCATTAGCTCGCGCAAGGATGCGCTTCCAACCTGGCCAAGGGTCGTCTGGGCCGTCAAAAAAACCAAGATTATCGGGATGGGTGCCAAGGTCCCAAAATGGCAGGAAATCGAAGGACCCCTGGCAGCGGCATCGGCCGCCATGCTCTTCCGGCAGGGCGGGGTTGCGCCCTTATCCGCCGCCAAGGATCGCAGCATCGTGTAGATAAGGAGGTAAACTAGACGACGCTGGCGTGTGTTGTCCCTCTACTTCAAACTTTCGGTTGTCCCCTGTGAAAACTTGAGCTTTTTCAGGCCCCGGATGGACAGGCGGCGCGAGCTTCGGTTGGGCAATGGCGCACGCCCCGCCATTAGAAATGCAAGAGCGAACTGGACATGTGATTGAAAACAAAGGATGAGTTTAGGGAACGAACCCAATCAATTGATCTGGAATCAATGAATTAGAAATGGCTTGAGACTGAGAATGAGTTCGTTCCAGCAGTCTTCCAAAGGTAGGGGCGGGCCTAGCGCCCGCCCGAGGGCGACCACAAGGGTCGCCCCTACGTCACCGTTATTCCCGCGAAAGGTTGTCCCCGCGCAGGTGGGGACGGGAATCAAAGTCCTACTGGTGTGGAACAACATGGGCCCCCGCCTGCGCGGGGGCGACGACCGCGCTCGCCGCAGACAAGCAGAAGCTCGCCATGGCCCCCGCCCCCGCGGGGCTGCTGCGAACGGGCAGACGCGAATCATGGAACCCCGTCCGCACTTATGTTGGGAGCTGGCCTTAATAAGGCTGTAAAATATTGCAAGGTATAATCGGATCGATGCATCCCGAATTCTCCGCCATCCCGTTCATGGATTCTTCACGGGCGGAAAGCAACTTGTCGCGGTTGAGAGCGTTGTTGCCGGCGAGCTTGCTGACGCCGCTAGCTTCATTGCTCGCCCAGTCGCCGGACCCGGACGGCGCCTTGAACCTGCTGGACCGGTACGCGGAGAAAGCGCCGGCTGAAATCCTTGCCGATCTGGGGCGGGTTCCAACCGCCCTCACCTATCTGGTGGCGATCTTCGGTTACGGCGCGTCATTGGCAGAGACTTTTCTGGTCGAGCCTGCCCTGGCCCTGCAATTTGCGCGAGATAAAAACTTCACCAAGCTCAAATCGCGCGACGAGCTGATGCAGAACTATGCGCGGTTCGCCACCACCAACCCGGACCCCTGGCTTTCCGAGCAGCTAGCTCGATTCAAGCGGCGAAACTATCTGCGCATCGTATTGAAAGACGTTTTGCGCATGGACACTCTGGCGGAGACCACGCTGGAGCTTTCAGCCCTGGCGGACGTGGTTCTGGCGAACGCCCTGGCCTTTTGCGATCAGGAGCTCGCCAAGCGCTACGGCCGTCCGCAGTACCGGGACTCGCAAGGGCGCACCGCCCAAGCCGGATTCAGCGTAATTTCCCTGGGCAAGCTGGGCGGTAACGAACTCAACTACAGCTCGGACATCGACCTGCTTTTTCTATACTCCCACGATGGTGAAACCTCGGGCGGTAGCGAGCGCGATACCGCCGTCTCCAACAAGGAATATTTCGTGCGCCTGGCCAACGCCATCACCCGCACCATTGCTCAGAACACTCCGCACGGCCAGGTCTTTCGCGTCGATTTGCGCCTGCGCCCGGAAGGAGAGCAGGGCGACCTCACGATTTCTTTGCGCTCGGCGCTTGAATACTACGAGCACCGCGCCCGCGATTGGGAATTGCAGATGCTGATCAAAGCGCGGCATTCCGCCGGGGATGAGAAGCTGACGCGCGAATTCCTGCGCGGAATGGAGCCGTACATCTACGGCTCACCGGGCGACTTCAGCGCCATTGAAAGCGTCCTGCTGGCGCGCGAGAGGATTTCCAAGAAACTGCGGGGGAGCCGCGCCGGGACGGTGGATGTGAAGCGTCACCGGGGCGGGATCCGCGATATCGAATTCCTCACCCAGTGCCTGCAACGGCTGCACGGCGGGCGCGACCATTGGGTCCGCTCCGGCGGCACGCTGCTGGCTCTGCGTAAGCTGAATGACAAAGGCTGCATCACCGATCAGGATTACGCGGCTCTGAATACGGCCTATGAATTCCTGCGGCGTCTTGAACACTGCATCCAGCTCGATAGCGGCCAGCAAAGCCATCGCCTGCCCGCTGACGACGGGGCGCTCGACCGGCTGGCCCGGCAATTGGGTCTGGATGGGGACAGGGACGCGCCGGGCGGCAGGAACGGCTTGGGGGCAACGCTTCGGCGTCGGGTGCGGGAAGTCTTCCAGCGTGTCGACGGGATTTATGAGAAGGTCATCCACCCGCGAGCCTCAGCATCGGGCGTACACCCTTACGAGCTTCGCCCTCAACCCGCCGTGCTGGAGGATCCCGGCAACGCCAACTTCGAAACGGTCTTGAATTTTCTGGACGCTCGCGAGCCCGAACTCGCAACCATCGTGCGGAAATCCCACCTCCGGGACGCCGCGCGCTCCAATGCCGCGGCCTTGCTCGGCAACCTGTTCAGCACGGCGGACCATTTTGCCATGGTTCGAGAGAATCCACGGATTCTGGAGCAGGCGCTCATGGTCGTCCGGTCCAGTGAATATTTGGCGGAGCTTCTGGTCCATCATCCTGAAGACTTGGCGGCCATCGGCGAGGAGAAGAAGGAGCAGTTCGACGTCCCGGACGGGCAGTTGGCGATCCCCTTGAACGCCGCAAACGGAGGAACTGTCCAATCTCTGTCGCCGGTTTCGGACCCCTTCCCGTGGGTGATGGAATCTGGCTGGGATTCGCGCCAGCAAATGGCGGTGCTGCGGAAGCATTTCCGCGTGCAATCGATCGCCCTCAGCGCCCGGGACCTGGCGGCCATGCCCTCCGTCTTTACCTCACTGGCGCGCTGGTCGGCAGTGGCGTCGCGTTCAGTTTCGAGCGCCCTCTGGATTGCCTGGCGCGACGCGCTGGAGCATCACCCTCTTTCCCTTCCTTACAACCTGAAGCCGGGAGAGTTGCCGGTGGTGGTGCTGGCTCTGGGCCGGCTCGGCATCAGTGAATTCGACCTTGCTTCGGATGCTGACCTGGTCTTCTTGCTTGACGCGGATCTGTCCCCCGAAGGCAAAGCATTGTGGACGCGGCTGGCGGAAAAGACGATCGAAGTTCTCTCCAGTTACACGCGCGACGGCCGGATTTTTGCCGTGGATTGCCGGTTGCGGCCGCAGGGACAGGAAGGCGATCTGCTGGTGACGGAGCAGACGCTCTTGCGATACATCCAGGAATACGCCCAGGCTTGGGAAGGGATGACTTACCTGAAAGCCGTGCCGGTGGCAGGCAATCTTTCACGAGGGTTTGAAATTTGCGCAAAGCTCACCACGGCCGTGTTCGACCGCTTCGGGAACCGTGAGGAGTTGGAAGGCGAAATTCAGCAGATGCGGCGGCGGTTGGAAAGGGAGATCACGGTGGCCCCGTCCAATCCCAAAACCGCGCCCGGCGGCTACTATGACGTTGAATACACGGTATCCTATCTTCGCCTGCGCCACCGCGTGACCGTGCCGCCCGGCGCCAACCTGCCGGAGCAGATCGCAGCTCTGGAGGAAGCTGGATTCATGCGCCGCGAGGATACCGGGCCGCTGGCTGCGGGGGCGCGATTCCTGCGCTCGTTCGATCATGCGGTCCGCCTGGTGACCGGTAAGGGCGCAGCGGGCTTGCCCGAACACGCTGGGCAAGTCGAGCTGGTTGAAGACTTGCTGCGGCGATGGGATTTGCTCGCACCCCAGACTCCGCTTTGGCAGCGCCTGCGCGAGGTCCAAAGCGAAGTGCGCTACGTTTACCGGCGGTTGACGGGAAGAGAGTAGGTAGGGGCGGGCCTCATGCGTCGGCAACGATGTAGGGGCGACCCTTGTGGTCGCCCTCGGGTGGACACAAGGACCGCCCCTACGTCGTGAAATTGGATATAATTTATGAACGTACTGACGATCAGCAGACTGAAGCGCTACCCTGGATAAGAGAGATGACCGCCGTGCCTGTTGCTGATGAAGTTCGCGCCAAGTATGAAACCGTGATTGGGCTGGAGGTTCACGCCCAGCTTCTGACCCAATCCAAGATTTTCTGCGGCTGTTCCACGCGCTTTGGCGCGCCGCCCAACTCCAATGTCTGCCCGGTCTGTTTGGGCTTGCCCGGGGCGTTGCCGGTGTTGAACCGCGAAGCCGTTACTATGGCCATGAAAGCGGCGATGGCGCTCAACTGCGCCCTCAATCCGCGGTCGCGCTTTGCCCGCAAGAATTACTTCTATCCCGACCTGCCCAAGGGCTACCAGATCTCGCAATATGACGAGCCGTTGGCCGAATTCGGCCGGATTGAAATTGAGTTGAATGGCCAGCGGAAGCGCATCGGAATTACCCGGGTTCACCTGGAAGAAGACGCGGGGAAATCACTGCACGAAGGGTTCCCGGACTCCGCCACCCACTCTTATATCGACCTGAACCGCTCCGGCGTGCCGCTGATTGAGATCGTCAGCGAGCCGGATTTGCGCTCGCCCGAAGAAGCCTATGACTATCTGACGCGCCTCAAGACCTTGATGCTCTACCTTGAAGTCTCCGATTGCAACATGGAAGAGGGCAGCCTGCGTTGCGACGCCAATGCCAGCGTGCGGCCGGCCGGAGCCAGCGATTTCGGGACCAAAACCGAGATTAAGAACCTGAACTCATTCAGGTTTTTGCAGAAGGCGTTAGGCTACGAACTGGAACGGCAGATTCAGGTCATCGAAAACGGCGGCACGGTGCTGCAGGAGACCCGCCTGTGGGACAGCAAGGAGCAGCGCACCTACGGCATGAGGTCCAAAGAGTTCGCTCACGATTACCGTTACTTCCCAGAGCCGGATCTGCTGCCGCTGGTCATCGCGGAGGATTGGAAAGAGGAAGTTCGGGTTGGATTGCCGGAGTTACCGCAAGCGCGCAAGGAAAGGCTGATGCGCGAGTATGGTTTGCCGGATTATGACGCGAGCCAACTGACGGCCTCCAAGCAACTCGCCAACTTCTACGAAGCCACGGCGCCATCATCCGGTGATCCCAAGCTGGCGGCCAACTGGATCCTGAGCGAACTGGCGTACCTGCTGAACGAAAGCGGCAAGGAGATTTCACAGTCACCGGTCACAACGGCGAACCTTGCGGAGTTGGTCAAGCTGGTGAGCGGCGGGAAGGTTTCCGGCAAGATGGGAAAGGATATCCTTGCGGAAATGTTTGCCACGGGCCAGCGCGCCGCCGATGTGATGGCTGAAAAAGGCCTCGAACAAATTAACGACGCTGCAAAGCTCGCTGCCGCCGCCCGTGAAATCATTCAGGCGAATCCGAAGCAAGTGGAACAATACCGCGCGGGAAAGACGGCGACACTGGGCTGGTTCGTCGGCCAGTTAATGAAAGCCACCCGGGGCCAGGCCAATCCGCAACTAGCGCAGGAAGTGTTGAAGAAGGAACTGGGGTAAAGACTTTGCTGGTAGCGGAGCTCGAAGTTTACCCGCGCGGGCGGGACCGCCGCGTCGGACGGATTTTCCGGTAGTGGTACATTTTCGCTGCTGTAGCGGCGGTCTCTGACCGCCGTCCTCCTCCGCGAAAGGGCTCGCGCATTCGCAAGCGCACCCTTGCCAATCTCTCCCACTGGACCCCGGCCCGCCTCCAAGCCCTGCGCCGCGCTCTGCGCCTGCTTCGGACTGCTCTTCGCCTTGAAACAGATTGCGGACCGAACCGCAATCACGGCCGCCCTGGGCAAGGGGAGGCTCGCCAAACTGGGGTTGTTTCTGGTTCTGGCCCGCGTCGCCCAGCAGGTGCATGACAGCACCATGGCGCTCGAGAAGGTGGATCGCGACTTCCGCACCCTGAAGACGGGCTTACTGGAAGTGCGGCCGGTGTGGGTGAGCAAAGAGAGCCGCACGCGGGGGCACGTTTTCTGCTGCCTGCTGGCGCTGAAGCTGAGCCGCGAAATCGAACGGCGGCTACGGGCCGCCTTCGGCACCACCGGAACCGGCCCGCAAGCAATCACGCTGCCCGATGCGCTGACGGCCTTGACGCGCCTCTGCCTGCTGCATTACCAGGTCGATGAGAAAACCACGGTGACCCGTCTGCCCCGGCCCGATGCGCGGCAGGCGGAGATCCTGGCGGCGCTCGGAGCTCATCTGCCCAAGATGCAAATGTAGCCAGGCGCTCGACCCCTTGCCAACTGCTTTACCAAGAAAGACTTACCACCCAATCCCTGCCCTCCCCAGCGGGGAAGATCCGTCTGGCACGAATCTGCCAAGAGTATTTCCCATATAGTTAACTAGTGTCCTGTCACACCTAATTCTTGACAATGTTAGGGTAAGGCGGCAGCTTCGCAGCCGCACTCCAAGGCGCCTGCGGCCCTGCCGTGAACTTGCGGGCGAAGCCCGCCGTGGACTGCGGTAGCGGCAGCTACCGCCTTCTCTCGTAAGCGGCGAACAAAGAGTAGACATCACCCACCCGAGCACTGAGCGCCTGTAAAGAATTAAGTGGGACAGGTCACTA
>DATKST010000077.1:0-18146 GCA_035531475.1 Terriglobia bacterium | reverse complement strand
CTACTATTACCGTCCCACCCGGAAAGGCAACGAAGTGATGAGCACGGCCTTGAAATTCCGGCAGACCGACTGGGCATTGCTGGCAGCCTGAAAAAAGCTTGCCAAAAAAACAAGAAATTACGAGCTTGCAATGCAGAGTTTGTGCCCTTCAAACTCTCCGGCTTCCGTCCGGGAACCGCCCGAACACCGAGTCCGCTTGCCCACGGAGGCGTTAGAAAAAACGCAGGGCGTGCGGAGGACGAAAGTCCGCACTGCTTGATGCTCGACACGAAGAGCCTGCTCCGAAAACACTGGCCGGACAGGCTACCTTCGTAGGTTTTCAGGCGGTAGCTCGCCGTGTTCTTTCTCGTATTGTTCGAGCAGCTCCGATTTCAGTTGCTTGGCTCTGGCCTTGGAATCGGTCTCCAGCCAGGAGACATTGTAAGCTTCGGTTTTACCTACCAGATCCCGGAGGCGCCTATTGGTGCTCTGGGTTGGGCCGGGCGTGAAAATCTGACCGATTCTGGTGCGCAGGCCGTTTTCGTTTGTTGCCGAGCCGATATAAATTAAGTCAGATGTACCGCGCGCGCACGGGAAGCTCGTCTCGCGTCGAATGGCAAAAACCCCGGGAAGCGTTGGGACACCTCGCAAGATTTCCCGTCCGGCTGGAGGACGAAACGGTTGCCAGTTGCAAAAGCCGATCCTTGTTAGGTTTTCGGAGTTCATCGGCAGTCCCTCACGGCGGCTTCGTGGTGCCGCACTTACGGATATCTTCCTAAGTCGGATTGATCAACGTCGACCTCGTTCCTTGGTCAAGTATTTTCTCAGGTGTTTCGCTATCGCCTCGGCTGCCGACTGGTCGCTCGTGTAGGTCCACGAATTCATCTTTCGAACAGTGTAAGCCCACACGATATGCCCCTTCTTGTCGACCAGTTCGACGCTGGCCTGGCTGTGGCCTGTTACTGGAAGCCCCAGAAGGATTCCCGTCATTACCGTTGTGGCGCCTGATGCCTTTTTGTTCTGTGCTGTGCCTTGGAGCACATAGTCGGCGCCGTCTTTTTTTGTGACAAGCACGACCGGAATGCGCTTTTTCGTGATTGCTCCGGCGATGGCTGCATCGAACCCACCGGGAAACGGGGCAATAAAAATCTTGGGTTGTTCTCCGGCGAAAGCAAGACTAACCGTCATCAAAATCAATGCAAGTGCTTTCATCTAACGGACCCCGATGTCGAGAGTAAGCCACATTTGACTTTGGGGCAAAGTGTGTTTTCCGCTGCACGGGCTCTCTTGTCACTCGTCACTTCCCACCGCTATCTTATCACTGGTCACTGGTCACTGGTAGGGCTTCAGCTTCGCTTCAATGCGGTCATGAATCCAATGCGGATCCCACCATTCCGTCGGGTTCACCGGAATGCCATCCAGTAGCACCGAAAAGTGCAAGTGGTCGCCTCCGGCCAGGCCGGTGGAATCACTTCGCCCGATGATTTGGCCGCGTTTCACCGTGTCCCCCGCTTTCACGTCAACCGAGGCCATGTGCCCATACAGCGTCTGGATGCCAGCCCCGTGATCGATAATCACGGCATTGCCATAGATATCAAACCAGCCGGCGTAAACCACTTTCCCGTCATTGGCGGCGGCAATCGGCGTGTGCGCCACCACGGCCAGGTCGTATCCCAAATGGGTTTGGTGATCCACCACCGCGCCGTCGTAGACGTAGGTGCGCGCATCCGCAAAGTAGGCCTCCACCTTGGAATTGCCGAGCTGGACGAAAGGTTCGGTCCAATAGAACGTGGGGTTGGTTTGCTTGGAGAATTCAACCAGCCGGTCCGCATCCTGTTGCCGGAGCTTGCCGTTGATGTATAGAAAATTCTTCAGGATGCTTCCCTGATCGTCGATGCCGGATTGCGTCATGATGGGCGGAACAACACGGTTCAAGAATTCCGGAGTAAGATCCATGGTGCTCTGATGAAATTTCTTGGGAAAGACCTTGTAATCAAAATTGGCGATGGTGTTGTTTCCGGCGTCATCGGTGGCCACAAGATGGGCGGGAGTTGAGGGGTCCATATCCCAGGGAAACGCAAACACCGCCAGACGAATTTCGGGCTTAGCTTCCTGCACTGGGAAACTGGGAAAGAAGAGATTCCCCACTTCAACGCCGGAACGGATGGTGCCGGGTGAAACCTTGAACAACACCATGTCACAGCCGCCCTGATTGATGTAATGCTGGGTGGTGAGCACGTCCACCTGGGGCGGCGCAAAGCGCACGGGAAGGTCCAGGCGGATGCTGGCTTCGCCACCCCGGAAGAAGCGGCCCCAGGAGTCGTTGACCGCCGTGATGAGAAGAGTCGCGTGTCCCGGCTGAAGCGCGGGAGCCTGCTTGCGGCCCACTCGCGCTGAGAATTGAAGGGTCGTCGCAGGCTTGTGGCGCCAGAACCTCCATCCGGCGGGGCCGGGTGGTGTAAGGTTCTTCACCTCGGTCAGCGGCATCGGATAAATCTTTCCATTTTGCGCCACCTGCACCTGAACCTTTTTGATGGCATAGCTGGTGTCGCGCACTTCAAACGTCACGGGCGTGTTTACACCGATGCCTTGAACGCGCTCTTGAAGCACCAGTGTGGGCGCGGGATTCCTTGCCAGCCGGTAGCCGATGCCGGCAAATATCAGAATCAGGACGACGATCAGGATAAGGGAACTTGTACCGATGCCTCGGCTTGATTTGGATGGAAAATTTTGCAAGCTTTATAAACTCCAGTGCATCTGATTTTGGGTTATACCGGCAGCCGGGGCAATGATTGTGCCTGCCCGCAGCGCGGCTCTATCAATTCACCGTAGCCATCCATCATACAAGAATTTCCCAGCGCTGAAGCCAGCGATTCGCCCCTTTTCAGATTCGATAGAATTCGCGCTACCCCGTTTCCCTCCGCCAATCCGGGTTTATTCTGAAAGTTACCCGGCAGCTAAGCGCGGATTATCTATGAAGCCTTATTCGAAGACCAGAAGGGCACGGTTAAAACCGTGCCCTTCCGGTCCTCCATAGGAGCTACCTGAATGATCCGGGTTAGGACCCCAATACGTGGAGCCTTCTCATTTCTCATTTACTAGCCCGGATTATTCACGAACTTCCGACAGGGGACCGTCATTCCCGCACAGGCGGAAGCCCCGTGCAACAAACATTGCGTCAGGGATGGCGGTCTCCGCCTCCTGTCAAACCGGCCCGCGCTTTGCCGTGCTGAACCTTTCAGCGCGACACAGTCAGGTATGGTAAAATTTTGGATGAATCTTGCCGGCTCTTTTTAAGGAAAGGCTCAAGGGTATAATGCCAAAGGTTGGAATGGTCAGCTTGGGGTGCCCGAAAAACCTGGTGGATAGCGAAGTGATGCTGGGTATTTTGGCGCGAAATGGATACGAGCTCACTCCACACGCCGCAGATGCGGATGTCATCGTGGTCAACACCTGCAGCTTCATTGAGCCCGCAAAGCAGGAATCAATCGACACCATTCTGGAAATGGCCGAACACAAGAAGACCGGTTCGGCCCGCAAACTGGTGGTGGCCGGATGCCTGGTGGAGCGATACCGGCGGCAGATTTTGGAAGAGATTCCCGAAGTCGATTTCGTCATCGGCACCAATGAGTTGGAACAAGTGCTGGCTGCCTGCGATCTGGAATCGGACCGCCGCGAGAGCCGCGCCGGGGCGGATCCCTACCTCTATCACGAGATGACTCCGAGGGTTCTTTCCACACCATCTTACTCGGCTTACATCAAGATCGCCGAGGGTTGCGACCATCCCTGCTCGTTCTGTGTAATCCCACAAATGCGCGGCAGTTTCCGGTCGCGTCGCTTTGATTCCGTGGTGCGCGAAGCGCAAAACCTGGTTGCGAAGGGGGCGCGGGAAATCACCCTGGTGGGCCAAGATAATACCAGCTATGGCGAAGACCTGGGACTGCATGATGGTTTGGCGATGCTCCTCCGCGCCCTGGGCAAGATTGAGGACTTGGTCTGGTTGCGGTTCCTTTACTGTTATCCGAACCGCGTCACCGATGCTTTGATCGCCGCCGTAGCGGACACCCCGAAAGCCGCAAAGTATTTCGATATTCCATTGCAACACGCCAGCCGCTCCGTGCTGAAGGCGATGCGGCGCGGGTCGGATGGTGAACATTTCCTGCAAATGCTCCAAAAAATCCGCAGCGCCATTCCCGAGGCCACCTTGCGAACGTCGATGATTGTGGGTTTTCCGGGCGAGACGGAGCAGGACTTTGAAACGCTGCTGCAATTTGTTGCGGTGGCTCAATTCGATCATCTCGGCGTGTTCCTTTACTCCAACGAGGAAACCAGCGCCTCATTCGCTTTGCAGGGCCAGGTCCCTGCTGCCGAAGCCCGCAAGCGCCAGCGCCAGCTCATGGCCTTGCAAAAGAAAATTTCCCGGCAAAACCTGCGGAAATGGCTGGGCCGCCGCATCCCGGTGCTGGTCGAGGGGCGATCCGAAGAGACGGATTTGCTGTTCCAGGGCCGGATGGAATCGCAGGCGCCGGGCATTGACGGACGGGCGTTGATCAGCGATTTTGAAGGGTCAGAACCGAAGCCGGGCGAGTACCGCTGGGCGGTCATCACCGGGTCTCACGATTACGACGTGGTGGCGCGGCTCGAAGGCGCCCATTTTGCTGAACTTGTGCCCGGACCCTCACGCGTCGCAGAAGTTTCCACACTGGTACAGATTCAACCCCGGTTGAATGCGGAAGAACTCCATGCGATGTCCCATTTGTAAGCGAGAAGCCGTCTACGAAGGTAATTCGTTCCGCCCTTTTTGCTGCGAGCGATGCAAAATGATCGATCTGGACAACTGGCTTTCCGGAAGATACAGAATTGCCGAACCCGTCCATGAAAGTGAAGAGGAACCGGCTCATCTCCAGATTGAAGACGCGGACGGGAGCGGCATTGAGTGACCACGAGCCCGGGCTTGCGGTGCGGATTGCCACCTGCTGGCCCGTGGGCTTTCTTCCAGTTGCCCCCGGCACGGGTGGCTCGGCAATCGGCGTCGTTCTGGTTTATGCGCTATCAAGGTTGCTTGCGGGAAGCTGGAATTTCCGGCTGGGCTTGGCGGCATCGCTGGTTTGCGTCTTCTTTCTGGGCGTGTGGTCAGCGGGAGAGTCGGAAGCTTTCTTCCACGTGCACGATCCCGGCCAGGTTGTGATTGATGAAGTTGCCGGACAAATGCTTGTTTTCATGGTCGGCCCCCACCGCGGTTGGGAGTGGCTTCTGTCAGGCTTTGTGCTTTTCAGAATCTTCGACGTGGTAAAGCCATTTCCCGCACGGCGGGCGGAACACTTGCCGGCCGGCTGGGGGATTATGGTGGATGATGCGATCGCCGGCGCTTATGCTGCCCTCACTCTGTTGCTGCTCGGACATTGGGTCTGATGAATTTTTGGAAGAGGAGAGAAAGGATCGAGCCATCTATGGCTAAGCCGGGTTCGCAAACGGGCAAACCGCAAATCGAACAGGTGGCGCCTCGGGCCGCAATTTCCGGTGGAGAGATCGCCATACGGGGCAGCGGCTTCGTGCAAAACGGATCCAGCCGGCCGCAAGTCCGCTTTGGGGACCTGTCCGCAACCCTCATGATGAGCTCGACCGACCGCTTGATTGTTCGTGTTCCAGAAGGCGTGGTGAGCGGCGAATTGACCGTTGATAACGGCAAGTCCGTAAGTGCTCCGGCTTCCGTGGCCGTAGGAATGACCATCGCGGATAACCTTCATTCTGTTGCCAATCCGGCCGTCGATGCGGCGGGCAACATCTTCACCACTTTCAGCGGCAGCCGCGGCCAGAAGGTTCCCATCTCAGTCTTTAAGATCGACCGTAATCACAACATCCGCTCCTTTCAGACGGACCTGATGAACCCTACCGGTTTGGCATTCGATCGCGCCGGGCTGCTTTACATTTCAAGCCGCGCCGAAGGCACGATTTACCAGATCGCTCCCGACGGGGAAAGGACACCGTTCGCCGAAGGCATGGGCATCGCCACCGGTATTGCTTTCGATCACGAAGGGAACCTTTACGTGGGAGACCGCAGCGGCACGATCTTCAAGATCAATCACGACCGGAAGATCTTCGTCTTTGCAACCCTCGAGCCCAGCGTGGCCGCTTATCATCTGGCTTTCGGGCCGGACCGCGCGCTCTACGTGACGGGTCCCACCACCTCCAGCTTTGACCACGTCTTCCGCATATCACCGGCGGGTGAGGTCTCCACTTTCTACCGGGGGCTGGGGCGGCCGCAAGGTATGGCATTCGACGCCAGGGGTAATCTCTACGTGGTTGCATCGCTGGCTGGACGCCGGGGCGTGGTTCGCATTACCCCGGACTCTCTTGCCGAGGTCACGGTCTCAGGAACCGAACTGGTGGGTCTGGCCTTCACCCCACGCCGGTCGTTGGTGCTGGCATCCCACAACGCTCTTTACGAAGTCTTCATCGATGTTGAGGGCCGTCCCTTGGCCGGCGGCAAATAAGCGGGGATCGAGGGCGGCGTAAAAGATAGCGGGAGATCGTTCGATTGCTCATCGGGCTTGAAAGTTCTGACGATCCCAGGTTCTCCTGATTTTCCGGTTCGCGTATGGACGCTGAAATTATCGCCGTCGGCTCTGAGTTGCTGACCCCGCTGCATCAGGATACGAACTCCCTCTACCTCACCGAAAAGCTGAATAGCCTCGGCATCGAAGTCCGGTTCAAGACGATTGTCGGTGATGACCGCGAGCGATTGGCCGGCGTGTTGCAAGTAGCTCTGAAGCGGTCCAACCTTGTCATTCTCACCGGAGGACTCGGCCCCACCGAAGATGACATCAACCGCGACGTTGTTTCCGAAGTGCTGGGCCGTCCCTTGCGCGAATTGGAAGTGCTTCGCAAACACATTGAAGCGCGGTTCGCGCGGCTTGGCCGGGAGATGCCCGCCAACAACCTTCGCCAGGCGCAAGTCCCCGAAGGAGCCGATTGGCTGGAGAATCCCAACGGCACAGCGCCCGGCATTTGGATGGAACAAAGCGGCAATCTGGTGGTTCTGCTGCCCGGACCGCCCGGCGAACTGAAAGGCATTTTTGAAACCGCCTGCATGCCCCGCCTCAACCGATTTGCCGGCAAAGAACGCATCCGCACTCGCGTCTACCGGATCGTAGGTCTTCCCGAATCCGAGGTTGACCATCGCATTGCGCCGCTCTATCGCAATGTCCAGAATCCCACCACCACCATCCTGGCTACGCTGGGCGTGATTGAAGTCCACCTGCGCTCCCGCGCCGCGTCGGACCAGGAAGCCGACGCGTTGATTGGTGAAGTCGGTGACAAGATCGAGCTGGCGCTGGGCGACCACGTCTTCTCCACGCACGGCGAGTCGATTGAGGAAGTGGTGGGAATGTACCTGGTGATGAAGCAGGTCACCGTTTCCGTGGCAGAGAGTTGCACCGGCGGGCTGTTGAGTGAAAGGTTGACCCATACGCCCGGAAGCTCCAGCTTTTTTCTGGGCGGGATCGTCTGCTACAGCAATGAGCTGAAAACGCGGTTGGTGGGAGTTCCGGCGGAGTTGATCGAGAAGAACGGCGCCGTTTCCAAGGTCGTGGCTCAGGCGCTGGCCGAGGGGATCCGGCGCCGCACTGAAGCCTCCATCGGAATTGGCATCACCGGGATCGCGGGGCCGGGCGGCGGGACACCGGAAAAGCCCGTGGGTCTTGTCTTCGTTGCATTGGCGGATGCCAAGGGGACCACCATCCGCGAGTTTCGCTTCCCCGGAAACCGCGGACGAGTCCGGTTCTGGGCTTCCCAAGCCGCGCTTGAAATGATCCGGCGGCGCATTCGCAGCTAAATTCCAGATGAGCGGCAGCCGATTGCCCGATCTCGATGAGAGCCTTCATCGCTATTGATCTTCCTCAATCCGTCAAACAGGCCATCGCCCAAATTCAATCCAGGTTGAGGGCTGCACTGCCTCCGGAAGCCAGGAACTCCCGGGACATTCGTTGGGCGCGTCCCGAAGGTGTGCATCTGACGCTCAAGTTCCTGGGTGAAATTACGGAGGAGCAAGCCACGATGGTGACCGCAAGCTTGCAATCGCTTCCCCCGCCTGGGACCTTTCGCATCGAGATGAAAGGTTTTGGCTTTTTCCCAAACAAGCACCGGCCGCGAGTGCTCTGGCTGGGCGTTAACGCTCCTGCCACGCTGGGTTCCCTGGCCGCTGAAATCGGGGCAATCCTGGAGCACCAGGGTTTTGCCAAAGAAGAACGGCCTTTCACTCCGCACCTGACCCTTGCCCGGTTCGGCACGCCGACGCCGGAACCGGCCATCGAAACGGCGCTTCGGGAATTGCACGATGTCACGCTGGGTTGGTTCGACGTTTCCGGCTACTTTCTCTTTGAAAGTGTCCCCGCCCCGGGCGCGCCCTCTTTCTATCGAAAGGTCGCGAGCTTCGGCCGGCTGGATTCATCATTCACAACATTCCATCGCGAAGTCCCGTAGGGGTGACCCTTGCGGCCGCACGCGGCGGGCGCTGGGCCCGACCTTACATCAACACGAGCCAGCACCCGGTAGTGACGCCATTTGGTTTTGGAGTGGAAGGGGAAGTGCTGAGGGGTTACGTTGCTTGGGCCGATGGACTGGGATTAGTTATGTCTAGGAAAGCACAGAGTATGATCTCTGCTCCCTTTTCAGTGGTAATCCGGTGGGGTCCTCTGTAGAGCCCAATATCCCCGGATGGAGTCAAATCGAAGTATAAACTGTTTTGAATGTTGCGGTCGGGGATGGCGAAGGACACGACGCAGTTGTGAGGTATGAATTGTATATGGAGAATGATTGGGGCCGGGGAGGAAATACAGAACCCTGGAAGCATTTCTGTTACCCTGCCGGTCAACTGGATGTAATTTTCCTCTGAACACTCGAGGATTTGCGCTTGAGGAGCCGATGCTATGATCCGGTTATGAGTCGCAACCTGCGATAGTATCTCGACCGATAGAGACTTCCAAGCTTTCGGCGATTCAGCCCTAACCTTTTCGGCGCGCAGGCGTTGGTTCTCTTCCTTGACCTGCCTGTCCGACAGGAGGCGCGACCGTAGTTGCTCCCTTTGCTCAATCCAGCTTGCCATATTTAACCCTTCCTTCGCCCATGGTACAGGAAAGGTGCAGAGTTTTTCAAAGCATTTTTGAAGTCATCGGTCGAGCCGAACACGGACATATGTACGGTTTTGGTCGGTGGGGAAATGCAAACCGGGATGTCCTTCTAAATTAACTGACCCTTCTTCCCTTGGCCCCGGTTATGGTAAAACTCCACTTTTCGTGCCGCGAAACCGTGAACCCAATATCTGCAAGCAGGGTATAATCGGATAGAGGGTTTACACGTCCCACCAGCCAATATTCACGTCTTAGCGTCTCTTGTCCCTTCTTGTCGTGGACCACGATCAAGACCTTAATAGCTCGCAGTTCCCACGCAGAAGAGCCGTTATAAACGTCACACACGAATTGATTGAAAGGCTCGGAGGAATAATTGTTGATTGAACACTTAGCGTCAAGTTTGGCTATCTCTCTAGTCGGCATATCCTCCACGGCACTCTGCTGCTGAGCCTTCGCGATCCCGCATCCAGCCCAAGTTAAGACGACACTGAAGGCGATGCTCACGAATCCCAAGCAATTTCGACGCATTTTCCCCTCCTTGCCGAGATATTGGCATGGTAGCACAAATGGAAAAGCCCCGATTCTCGGTAGTGGCGTCATTTGATCTTGGAGTGGAAGGGAAAGTGCTAAGAGTTCGGGTCTGAGCCAATAATGAGTTCTACGACGTGTGTTCTCTCCGGTTCCACGGCAGTTGCCTTTATTCCGGCCTTGGCAAGAGCTTTATAGAGCAGTTCGTTAGTCGGTGGATCAGAGGAGTCAGAGCCGCGAATCCATATTCCATCCCGGTAAACATTGGGGCCGGATTTTGGGGAGAAGGTTGGACCTAGGCTAGCGATAATCCCCGCTTCGCTTATGACTGCGCAGATTTGCTCTGCGTAGCCGGAGCTTCCTCCGCCAAGAGCTGGGTAAACGAAAAGGCGTTTCCGCGAGGTTACATCTCCCGCGTTGTCATGGACGTATTTGATGATCAGTGCACGCTGCTCGCGGGATAGGTGGCTCGCTGTTGAGGTCTTCATGCGCGCTATTTCTTCTTGGTAGCCTTTGATTCTGTCTTCGCTAAAGGCAACCCTCCCCTGTGCTTGAGATTGGTCTCGGCGGTGCAAGTAAGCGTGTATCTTCCATCCCAAAATCCCTCCCAGTGCGAGCGTAAGGCCAAACGCGAAGGGCGCATGCATCACCACGCTCCAGTCCATGGCAATACGGTTTATGATCGGCCACATATGCGTCACCGGGCGATTATTCTAGAGCAATGGGTACGATTCTGATATCCGTTTGCCAAAATCTGCGCTATTTTAATTTCAGATTTAGGGACACTTATTAGGTGGGATTTAGAAACCGATGCCAGGCGGCTTCCAAAATTCTTGAAGTGCGCACACCTAATTTTGCATAGGAGTATGCCCAGTGCAAGAGCCAATCGAGATGGACTGTCGTACAGGGCCGCATTGTTCCGCAAATAATTTACCTCGCGAATATGACGAAGAATTGGACAGGATCGTAACTTGTATTATCGACTCTCATGCAGCAGAGAAATCTTCCGGTAGAAGTGCTCCAAAAAATGAGATCGCTGCTTCTTGGCAGAGTTGCGGAGTTCCTCTAATTCTGATTGAGATATGGATACTCCATCCTGAAGTGCCTCTTCAAGCGCCGTCAGCCGAACCATGATATCGGCCAATACCGAGACCACGTCGTTTCTGAACTGTTTTAGAACTTTATCCTGATCTTCGGGACTATCAAACATGATATGTCTCCTCTCCGATGGAGTGGGATTGTACCGCCCCTCTGTGTGCATCGCAACCCCCTTACGCGGCCCTGCGGTCAGCGGTTGGCCTAAGTAATTCTTCAATCACCCGCACGTGATCCGTCAGCCAGGCTTCCATTGCAGGCGTCACTCGCAAGGTACTGTGAACCCGGCAGAAATTGTACCAAGCAAAGTGCAAGGCCACCGCCGCCTTGAGGTTAGGCAGCCTCTTGCTGAAGGCGTTTGTCAGCCGGGTAAATCGCCTCCTTTGCAAACGGTCTAAAAACTCTAGCTGGCAATGCCATCGCCTAGCCTCTCAATAAGGATCAGAACGGGCCACCTGAACGCAGCTGGCTGTTCCATTTAGTGTTCGTTCCGAACTGGAGCCATATGAAATGTGCCGGACTTCCCGCAGGAATCTTGTAACTTAGTTTCAGGCGCATGGAGTTTTCGAGACTGACAAATAGTTGGGTCGCTTCTTTGTCTCCCCTGGCAATGTGAAAGACAACTACGCCCGGAACCATCCCGTTCATCGCCTCTCGCTCAGCATCGGGGTTCATATCGGAAGACTCAGGCCCGAAGGGTTGACACTGTGACCCTTGGGTCGCTAGCCCCGCCACTGTGATAGCGAATTGCATGCTTTCTGGTGGCGCTGTGAACTTAATGTGACAGGGAGTCGAGAATCCGATTGCTCTTCGGTAAGACACGAATGCTCCCTCTAACTGAAAAGCATTCACAAGCGTGTGTTTTTCATTGTCCAATTGCGATGCTAAGTCTGCGCTCTCACATGCGAGATTGTCTCTCTCGGCTACCAAAGATTGGTGGTCGTCATACGTTGTATTCACGACGAACATGGACAATGTTAAAAGCACAAGAAATCCGAACCCTAAAGCAGGGATAGTTCCAGGACGGACAGAGCTTCGTAACGCTGTGCGAAACGGATTCAGAGGCCTTTCTTTCCTGAGATCAAGCCAGCGCGACGCAACAGTTGCACTCCATCCAACGACAGCAATTGCAAGAGTCCAAACGATGAAGCCAAGTGTTGTGGTCCCGGTCGCTTTCACCATATTTTCCCATGAGCGACCGAGCAGGTTAAGGAAGTGAACCCACATGACCGTTCATCATCCCCTAGCCAATAATGTGAGTAAAGTGATTTGTTGCCCAAGATCGAGATTGACTTGTTCCCCACGCTGGGGTATTTCAGTACTCTAGCAGGATGTGATCTGTGGGATTTTTCGAATGACGCCACTACCCAGCACTCAGCCAGCCACTACGACTCGAGGTTCGATAAGCCACGCTTGAGTTTTTCAACCGTGGCTTTCGCAAGCCGGATCTGACGGGCCACTTGTTCCGGCGCCGTCCCGCCCTGGACTCGCCGGGACCGGACGGCCTGGAGCGGTGAAGATGCAAGGCGAGCCATCGCCTGATCCCACTCGGGAAGAATCCGCGCCGCTTCCGAATCCGTTAGATCAGCGAATGACTTGCCGTGTTCAGCGCAATATCTGACCAGAGATCCCACCCGCTCATGGGCAGCGGCGAACGGCACGCCGCGATGCACCAGTTCATCGGCGATGTCCGTGGCCGTCAAGAATCCAAGCTGCGTGGCGGCTTGCATCCGGTCGGGATTCACACGGAGCGTCCTGATGATGCGCGCCGCTATCACCACCGAGTCGCGCGTCGTGTCGAAACCATCGAAGAGCGCGTGCTTGTCCTCCTGGAGATCCCGGTCATACCCCAGGGGCAGCCCTTTGAGCAGGGTCAGCACGCTGGAGAGTTTTCCCTGAACTCGCGCTGCCTTGCCCCGGATCAGCTCCAGCGCGTCCGCGTTGCGCTTCTGCGGCATCAGGCTGCTGCCGGTGGAATAGGCTTCATCGATTTCCACAAAGCCAAAGGCGGGCGTGGAGTAAATCAGCAGGTCCTCCGCCAGGCGGCTGAGGTGGGTCATGGTCAGCGCGCAATCGAAGAGCATTTCACAAACGAAGTCGCGGTCCGCCGTCGCATCCAAACTGTTGCGGGAAACCGTGGCAAACCCCAGCTCGCGAGCCAGCGCCTCCCGGTCGATTGGAAACGCCGTCCCGGAAAGCGCACCCGCGCCCAGGGGCAATTCGTTGGCGCGGTTCCGGCAATCCTCAAGCCGGGCGAAGTCGCGCCGCAGCATCTCAAAGTAGGCCAGCAGGTAATGGCCGAAGAGGATGGGCTGCGCCGGCTGCAAATGCGTGAACCCCGGCAGGACGGTGTCCGAATGTTGCGCGGCTCGCGCCACCAGGGCGTCCAACAAGGCACCCATCGCCTGTTGCAACTCCCGAACCGCGTCCGTGACGAACAGGCGCATCTCCGTGGCTACCAGGTCATTGCGACTGCGTCCGGTGCGAAGCTTGCCGGCCAGTTCGCCAACTTCGCGGGCCAGGCGCGCTTCAACCCAGGTGTGAATGTCCTCGCCGGTCTCGCGGGCGGCCCACTCGGCGCGGCTTGAAACATCGCGGTGGATTGCGTCTAAGCCTAGCGTTAACTTACGGCTCTCCGCGGGTTTTAGAACGGCCGCGGCGCGGAGGGCCCGGACAAAAGCCCGGTTCACGCGGAGGTCATAGAGCACCAGGCGTTGGTCGAGGGAGAAGGACTCCGCGAACTTCTCAAAATCCGGGTCGCGCCGCCGCTTGGAGAACCGCCCACCCCAAAGCTTCATCACCGCTTCCCCGGCTTCTGGCCATTCACCGGCCGGGCGCGACTCTTGAGCGCGGAAATCTTGACCGGCAAACCCAGAATGTTGATGAATCCCGCCGCATCTTTCTGGTCGTAATCAGCGCCCATGGTGAACGCGGCGATGCTCGTGTCATACAGGGAATAGGGCGACTTGCGATCCAGAATTCGAACATTGCCCTTGTAAAGGCCGAGGGTGACGCTGCCCGTTACGTTGCGCTGGGTGACCGCCACAAAACCGTCCAGCGCCTCGCGCAGCGGAGTAAACCACTGCCCGTAGTAAACCAGCTCGGCGTAACGCAGGGCGACCTGCTGCTTGGTGTGGGACGTTTCGCGGTCCAGGCAGAGCGCCTCCAGCTCATGATGGGCAACGTGCAACAAGGTTCCGCCGGGCGTCTCATAGGCGCCGTGAGACTTCATCCCCACCAGCCGGTTCTCCACAAAGTCAATCCGGCCAATGCCGTTGGCGCCGGCAATTTGATTGAGTTTTTGAATCAACTTCACGCCGCCCAATTTCCTCCCGTCCACAGAAACCGGAATCCCCGCCTGGAAGCCGATGGCCACTTGAATCTCGCGGTCCGGCGCCTGCATCGGGCTCACCGAGATCTTCCAGGCATCTTCCGGAGGATCGCCCAACTTGGTTTCGAGCGGGCCGCCCTCGTGGCTAAGGTGCCAGATGTTCTCATCACGGCTGTAGAGATCTTTCTTGGTCACGGGGACAGGCACTCGATGGACGCGAGCATATTCCAGAGCGTCCTCGCGGGAATTGATGGACCATTCGCGCCAGGGCGCGATCACCTTCAGTTGTGGCGCGAGCGCCTTATAGCCCATTTCGAAGCGTACCTGGTCATTTCCCTTCCCGGTACATCCGTGGGCCACAGCGTCCGCCCCGGTTTTGAGCGCCACTTCAACCTGCGCCTTGGCAAGCACCGGGCGCGCCAGGGAAGTTCCGAGCAGATACTTTCCTTCGTAAATGGCCCCGGCTTGTAATGCCTTCCAAAGATAACCCGTGATGAATTCCTGGCGCAGGTCCTCAACGAAGACTTTGGAAGCACCGGTGCGGAGGGCCTTCTGGCGCACGGCATGATAGTCGTCACCCTGGCCCACGTCGCCCACCATGGCGATCACTTCGCAACCATAATTCTCCTTCAGCCAGGGGATGATAATGGAAGTATCCAGGCCGCCGGAATAGGCTAGGACAACCCGCTTAATCTTTCTTGATGAAGTTAATGGATTTAAACTCATTCATGATCCTTTCGAATGATAGGAGAAGTCTGCTATCAGCACCCGGCTTTCAGCTTTCAGCAAAAGCCGTGGTCAGAAAACAACTCACCACACCTATCCAACCGGGGCAATTCGCCATTCAATAGACAAGCTCTCGCTGATCGCTGAATACTGACGGCTGACTGCTTTCTTATTGCACGTCCGCGGTTTCATTCTGCGACAGCTTGCATAATCCTCTTCTGCACGAGCGCGGCGTCCTTGGCGCTCCGGGTGGCAAGGAAGATGGTGTCATCACCGGCGACGGTACCCACCACTTCCTTCCAGCCGGCAGTGTCAAGCGCCGCGGCAATGGTGTGGGCATTGCCCGGATAAGTTTTGAGTATGACCAGGCTCGCCGCCTGCCGGGCGTCCCGCAAAAACTCCTTCAGGATGATCACCAGAGTAGGTTGGGGGGCCGCCGCATCCTGGCCCGGCGCTGGACCCGGCAGCCGGTAACCATCGCGGGTCTTGATGACTCCCAACTCCTCCATATCCCGTGAGACGGTGGCCTGGGTCACGCGGATGCCGCGATGAGCGAGCTTGCGGCGCAGCGCCCCTTGAGTGGCAATGGCCTCATTGCGCAGAAGATCCAGAATCTGGTTGCGGCGGTAGAGATTGTCCATGAATAATTATGCAACCTATGTATAATGACTCACCCCGCCCGGTTTGGCAAGGCGCAGCAATCTCCGGAAGTGGACTATTTTCGCTGCTGGTGCGGCGGTCTCTGACCGCCGAATTTTATTTAACCATAAGTTCCGGCGGTCAGAGACCGCTGCACCAGCAAACCGACCCACTACCCAATCTCCAGGATGCCGGATTAAATAGTTCACCCGTCGCTCTGTCAGTTCCGCTTGAAGTCGATGGCGTTCAGGCGTCCGTCCGTGTGCCAGGCGCCGCCCGTCCCGGTGATGCCGCTCGACAAGGGGTTGGGCCGCGTCACAAGCTGTTCGGCGGAAACCATGCCCGTGGGAATCAGGTCGGCCCCTACCTTGGTCCGCTCGTTATCCAGATGGGGGCTGGTGGCGTGGGAGACGACACCCGGACGAATATCAAAGCCAATATCATGGGTGGCCGCTCCCAACCAGATGGGAGTTCCATCCGGCGTGGAGACTGGAGAGCGCCAAAGGCGCAGATGGTGGCGCATGGTGAACGTATTCAAAGTTTTTTCGTAGGCCATATCCTGGGCACGCCCGAAAAGGTAAAGGTCGGAGAGCGGCGCGGCGCCGTAGCCCACATTCCCGGTCATGGCAGTGACGGTCCGCCAAATGGACGAAGTATTCTTCTCCTTGGGAATCGTCCATGCGGCTTTGGCGAAAGCCTGGCGAATTTCACTCCCGGTGGCAATCACCACCAGGTTAATGGGATCGCCGGGCTTACCATCCTTGGTCTTGACGCGGTTGGCGCTGTTCGCAAGCAACTTCTCAACGGCTGTGAGGTCGCCCCTGGGAAGCATCTGGGCCACGGCCGGCGCAAACCACCGTTGGACTTCGAGCGGCGCCGTGAGGACCACCTGAATATCAGTCCCCACCGCGTAACTGATGGAGGTGTCCGTCTGTCCCAATTCTTTGTCACCCAACTTGCCAATCTCCGCGCCGATGGCAGAGCTCGATTGGGCCAGCTTCGCCAGTTTACCCCGCACGTAAGAACCAGGGAGCTCGCTGGCCAGAACTCCCTGAATCGTTCCGTTGGCCAGAACTGCTTCCCGGGCATTTTCCACTTTAGTGAGGCGGCAGGAAATCTTTTGGGGCGAAAGATCCGGCATTTGAATGGTGTCAAATCGGAATCCCATCGCAGCCCGCTCGCTCGGGTTGGAGCTGGGAATCAGGGTTGTGATTTTGCCGCGCACGATGGCTCCCAGGGGCACCGCCACACCACCCTTGCCATCGATGTCACGAGCCGCCACGGCCTCAGCCGGAGCGTCAAGACGGGAAGCGGTGGTGCTGGCCGCGGTCTTTAAGCGCAGATAGAGAATCGTTCCTGCCGGTAGCGGCGGCAATGAGTCTGAAGAAGGCACCACACCCGTTGCAGCCCCCCTCGGGCGCATCGCCTCCAGAAGACTTGTCCCGGAAACTGTTCCGCCGAGCAAAGTGATGCAAAGGGCGGAAACTATCGGGATCAGCCAGACAGTCCGCAGCCGCCGTGGTCCCGAAGGTCCAATGCCTGGGCACACGCTGACGTGAGACTTCGCGGCACTCTGGATAGCACGATTTCGACTCTCTTGCTTTCTTGCGGATAACTGCATTTCCCGTTTCCCCAAATTCTACAAGGTTCCTAAGTTGATTCTATATCAGGCTATTCCGGCTTGTTAGTGTGCTGCTCGCGCCGTCTGACGATTGCCAAGGTTGATAGCTGCCTCTGAGGGGGCTAATGTCTGGTCACGAGCCATTATTTGAGACCCCGGCCCGCGCACCGGCTGGATTTGGACTCCCGCCTTTGCGCGAATGACGATGACGTAGGGGCGACCCTGGTGGTCGCCCACCGGCGGGCACCAGGCCCGCCCCTACCTGTGGAAAACTACTGGAAGGAGCGCATTGTATTTCTCGCGCCATTTATAACTCGTTGATTCTTAATCAGTTGATGTTGTTTTATCCAGAGATATACACAACTTACCCATAATACATCGGTTATTTAATCTTGACCTTTATGTATGGTTGAGTTGACGAACTTCTTAGGGTTCGTTCCAATACTCGATCCTTTGTTTTCAATGACTCTTAGGGTTCGTTCCGAAAATAACTTCTTGTCGCGCATTCGCATCCCGGCCGCGAAACCGGGCTGGCAGGGTTCTTGCGACCCTGCAATTCCAGCCCAATGATAGATTCCTGCTTTCGCGGGAATGACGGTGTCTGTGGGAGTGCCACATCAGTCCGAAAACAAGTACCACCCCAATAAGGGACGATCCCCATCGCTGTCACCCCCGCCAAAGTGGGAGCCCAAATTGTTCCATTGGACGCAAGGCGGATTGCCGCCGGTGCGGGAATGGTAGTGTCCCTTTGTCATCCCAAAAACATACATCATGTGTTTTCATACACATTGAGGGTTCGTTCCGTAAATTTTGGGTGTGTCGCGCCGTCTCCAACCCCCGGGAAATCGTTTGCCGGATCAAAACCGTTTTGGAGATCATGCCATTTTAGCCAAAGGCCGGGGACAGGTGTAGAAAAAGAGCGACGTATCGAATTGATACTTCGTATATAGGAAGTGGGTAGTGACCTGTCCCACTTAATTCTTTACAGGCGCTCAGTGCTCGGGTGGGTGATGTCTACTCTTTGTTCGCCGCTTACGAGAGAAGGCGGTAGCTGCCGCTACCGCAGTCCACGGCGGGCTTCGCCCGCAAGTTCACGGCA
>DATKST010000076.1:0-5366 GCA_035531475.1 Terriglobia bacterium | reverse complement strand
GCACGGACCTCCGGGATGCGGGAAGACGCTGATTGCCCGGGCGATTGCCCATGAGACCCAGGCGAACTTCTATGCGGTCAGCGGGCCCGAAATCATCCACAAGTTTTACGGGGAAAGCGAGGCCCATTTGCGGAAGATCTTTGATGAGGGCAGTCGCAAGGCCCCCAGCATCATCTTCCTGGATGAGATTGACGCCATTGCCCCGCGGCGCGAGCAAGTGGTGGGCGAAGTCGAAAAGCGGGTCGTCGCCCAGTTGCTGGCGCTCATGGACGGGCTCGCCAAGCGGCGCAAGGTCATCGTCATCGCGGCGACCAACCTGCCCAATATGCTCGATCCGGCCCTGCGGCGGCCGGGACGGTTTGATCGGGAGATCAGCATCCCCATTCCCGACCGCAACGGACGCAAAGAAATCCTGGAAATCCACAGCCGGGGCATGCCTCTGGCCGAAACCGTCGACTTGAATCATTTGGCTGGAATCACCCACGGATTTGTGGGAGCCGACCTGGAGGCCCTTTGCCGGGAAGGTGCGATGATCTGCCTGCGGCGCATCATGCCCGACGTGGACTTCGGCCTGGCGCGGATTCCCTACGACCAACTGGCCAAGCTCGAGGTGAAAATGGACGATTTCCTGGAGGCTCTGCGGGACATAGAGCCTTCGGCGATGCGCGAGGTGTTTGTGGAAGTTCCCGACGTGCGCTGGCAGGACGTCGGAGGTCTGGCAGAGATCAAGCAGCGCCTCGTGGAAGCCGTTGAGTGGCCTCTTCAGCACCCCGACCTGTTCACCCAGGCGGGAATCCGCCCCCCCAAGGGAATCCTGCTTACGGGCTCTCCCGGCTGCGGAAAGACCCTGCTTGCCAAAGCCATTGCCAGCGAAACCGAAGTGAACTTCATCTCGGTCAAAGGGCCGGAGTTGCTCTCCAAGTATGTGGGGGAATCGGAGAGAGGCGTGCGGGAGATCTTTCGCAAAGCGCGCCAGGCCGCACCCTGCATCGTCTTCTTCGATGAGATCGACGCCCTGGTGCCCAGCCGAAGCGCGGGTGCCTCGGATTCGCACGTCGCCGAGCGCGTTTTGAGCCAGTTTCTCGCGGAGCTGGATGGAGTGGAAGAGCTGAAAGGCGTCCTGGTCCTTGGCGCGACCAACCGGCCGGACATGCTTGACGCCGCCATTCTCCGGCCGGGCCGGTTCGATGAGGTGGTGGACATCCCGATTCCCGACGAGAGCGGACGCTGCGAAATTTTTGCCATCCATTTGCAGGCGAAGCCTCTCGGCGCGGGGATCAGTTTCAAGAAACTGGCCGGGCAAACGGAAGGGTTTAGCGGCGCCGACATCAGTTCGGTTTGCACCCGGGCGGCGCGGCGCGCTGTCCGCAGAGCCGTGGAAGCGGGGGAAAAAGCGCTCCCCGGCAAGGCGCGGGTGACGATCGAGGCCGGCGACCTTGCGGGGGCGCTCGAAGAAATTCGTCAGCAGGCGGTCAACCACAGGGGTGAACCCTAGATGGAAAAGAGCCAGGCGGCAGTCTATCTTTTTTGCTTTGCCCGCTCGGACCTGGTCGGCGGGATCGAGGGGGAGGGTGTGGACGGCCGCCCGGCGATTTCCCTGCTTCGACGCTTTCCGGACCTCTGTGCCGTTACAAGCGAGGTGCCCCTGGAAGATTTCTGCGGTCCGGCGGCAGAACTCCGAATGCAAGATCTGGCCTGGGTGGGGCCACGCGCCTTGCGCCACGAGGCAGTCGTCGAACAGGTGATGCGTCATTCTCCCGTGCTGCCTGTCCGCTTCGGGACTCTCTTCTCATCGCAGGAAAGTCTGGCGGAATTTCTCGATCTCCATCGCGACGCCATTTCGCAGTTTTTTGAGCGGGTGGCCGATCAGGAAGAATGGTCCATCAAGGGCCTGCTCGACAGAAAGCAAGCCGGACAGGATTTTGTGTCCACAAGCCTGGGGGCACAGCAAGAGCAGCTTGCCGCGCTGCCTCCGGGAACCCGTTATTTCCAGGCACAGCGGATCCGGTCGGCTGCGGCGAAAGCATTGAGCCTCTGGCTGAACGAAGCCTGCCGGCAAGTCGCCAGCGAACTGCAGGAGGTGGCTTCGGATTTTCGCGAATGCCCGATCGTGCCCTGCGAACCCCTGGAAAGCGGAAGCGAGGTGGTGCTGAATTGGGCCTTTCTGCTACGGAAAGGCGCCACCGCAGCCTTCCGCTCGCGAATCGATGCGGTCAATGAGAGGCATGCAACCCGGGGGCTGGCCTTCGAACTGTCAGGGCCCTGGCCCCCCTATCGCTTTGTTCCTCCTCTCTCGGTGGGAACGTGAGTCACCTGCTTTATTGCATCTTTAGCGGCCAGGCGCAACCCAGCCCCGGAATGCCTCCGGGGGTCGGCGGGAAGCCGGTATTCGTGCTTTCTCAGAATGGCCTGAGCGCCGGGCTTTCTGAGATGACGGAATCGGATCTGGTTCCCGGCATCTCACAGATTCTCGCCTACGAAGCGGTCATCGAACATTTCCATCGCGCCCTGACCGTCATTCCCGTGCGGTATGGATGCCAGCTTAAAGACACCTCCGAGGCTCTCCAATTGCTCGAAAGACACCGCGATGAATACGCCGCGCTTCTCGCCGGACTCGAGGGCCTGACGGAAATGGGCATCCATGTCCTGCTCGACCGTTCCAGACCTGGAACGGAGAGCCAGACAGA
The DNA here is from genome assembly GCA_035531475.1 of Terriglobia bacterium. Taxonomy (GTDB): domain Bacteria; phylum Acidobacteriota; class Terriglobia; order UBA7540; family UBA7540; genus CALCEB01. The sequence goes on along the minus strand of DATKST010000076.1, from coordinate 2,679 downwards.
GCCTGCCGCTCCCCCACCCGTTTGCCCTCTCTGCGAATCCGGCGCTGCCTACCTTGCGGCCCAGCGGCAACATTACCTGGGCCTGGACCGGGCAGCCCTGCACGAGCGCTCCCTGGTGGAGGAACTTTGGACTTCCCTGGCGGGCCTCTACGTTCGCCGCAAGATGGAACCCCCTGATTCGAACCGGGGCCGTCTTCTATCCCTCTATTTCCTGGTGCCGCGCGCTTCGGTCGAACCCTTCCGCCACACCGCACATCACCTCCGTTCCAGGGAGTCCATTAAGTTGCTCTTAAGTGGCCCCTGGCCACCCTACAACTTTGTCGATTCCCTCGGAAGGTAGCCGGACATGCTCCAAACTTGGGCCCAGGCGCAACGAAGGACTGCGACTGCTGCGCCGAGAGGGCCTCGCTCCGGAGAGTTGTGAAGGAGCAAACGATCGGCCGCGAATGATCAAGGGCTGCAATCCACAGCGCTTACTTGACCCTCGCTCAATTTGGGGCTGTGGAGTTCAACCGAGAACACAAAGAAGAGAGCGGCGCCTTGGATTAGAGTGGGCTGATCAAGCGCCGAATGCCGCCGCGCGCGAACACCGAAAGAACCCGTCGCTCAACGTTGTCTTTAGGGATGGCCTGCCTCGCTACTCGCGCCTGCGCTCTATGGATTGAATTCCCTGATGCCCTCTTCCCGGCGCAACCGTTCTTGCTTCGATGGCGCGCTTCTGCCCTGAATCAAGGCGATTGAGAAATTGGCTGATTCTTTCGAGTATGGCATCTGTTCTGCACAGAGGGTTAACGAGGGAAGGTCTCGTGAACGCGAGGTGTACCCTAATCGAACTTGGGTGACTTATTACCCGGAAGGAGTTTGACCATGGCGAAGGTTCAAAAGTCGACTGACTCCTCAAGCCTGGCAGAAGTAGTCGATCGGATTCTTGACAAGGGAATCGTGATCGATGCCTGGGCGAAGGTGTCGCTGGTCGGGATCGAGCTGTTGTCGGTCGAGGCGCGTGTCGTAATCGCATCGGTCGAAACATACCTGAAGTATGCCGAGGCTATCGGTCTGACAGCCAATGCCGCGGCTCCTGCCTAAAGCCAGGTTGGAGAGTGGCCACCGCTAAGTGGAGGGCCATCGTGTGGCCCTCTTCTTGGCAGAACAGCAAGAGGTGGACGGCTGGGAAACCAAGAGGAGGAGCAGGATGGGCAGATTGCTGGAGGACATGACTCGATTGTCCGAAGAGATCCACGCGTTGCGCGGAAACCGTCAGGAGTTCCGAAAAGAGTTGGTGGAAGGCAATAAGGAGCGCCAGATGGATGTTTTTGAATTGTGTCTGGATTTTTCGGACACACAGGCTCGGGCGGCGAAGAGGGGCAAAGAGGCCCGCCTCGCCACCTTAAAAATCCTGAAACGAACCGTCGATGGGCGGCGACTGGAAATGAGAGCTGACATGGCTGCCGCACGACATGCCTGGGCCGGCGGGGACGGCTAACAGCCCTGGCGATCCACAAGCCCTCGGGGGAGTGGACCGTTGCCGGTTGAGCCCGGCGTCGTGCTGAGCGGCGGGCGGCCACTCAGCGGGGTCCGTCCGGTGGCATCCATCGGGCGCGCTCTCAAACGGAAGAAACCGGCAGTAACGTTCAAAATCAAAAGGAGAATGACCATGGGTGTGCTAACCGATGACCTAACTCGATTGCGGAATGAGGTCCTGGCTTTGCGAGGCGCGCGCCAGGGCCTGATCCATGATTTGGAACGAGAGACGGAGGATCGACGGAATGATGTGTCCCGGATGCTTGCCGACTTTTCCAAAGACTTGGGTAGCGTCGCCAGGAGAACGAAAGCTGATCGTTTGGGCTCCATCTCGGGCCTCAAGCGTACCGTCAATGACCTCCTGACAGGAGTTCGCACGGACCTCAGCGGAGTTCGAAAGGCGTGGCTGGCCCTGGGCGTGGCATCGCCCGCGGCCTTCGCGACATTGGAAAAACGCACGCGACTGAAAGCGGGAGCCAAGGCGGAAGGAAGCCGGAGCGAAACAGGCAGGAAGCGCCCGTTCGTACGTGCCAAAGATGCGAAGCCCGCACACAAGCGCCGGAAACACTAAGCCCACTGCCAGACTTCAGGCAAAGCGCCGACTGGACAGAAGAGTTCAATGAAAGGAAAAAGACACCCATGAATGGTGACGATGCGAAGGCTGTCTCATTAACCAGCGAAATCATCGAGCCGGAAGGGCACAACGTTGTACCCGAGCCCAGCGAGGAATTCGTCTTGACCCCGCAGATTGAGGCGCTGACAGGCCGGGCGCTGAGCTATCTTGATGTTGGATACGCCGTCCATTTTTCCGGCCCGGCAGGAACAGGAAAGACCACCTTCGCCCTGCACGTTGCCGCCCGGCTCGGCCGGCCGGTTGTTCTCATCCACGGTGACGACGAGTTCGGCAGCTCCGACCTGATTGGCAAGGATTCCGGCTATCGCAAGTCGAAGCTCATCGATAATTACATCCATTCCGTGGTGAAGACCGAAGAGAGCATGAGCACGCTCTGGGAGGATCACCGGCTTACCACCGCATGCCTCAACGGATACACGCTCATTTACGATGAATTCAACCGATCCAGGCCCGAGGCCAACAACGTGCTGCTCAGCATCCTGGAAGGAAAGATTCTCAATCTGCCCAACCTCCGCAGACCCGGC
>DATKST010000075.1:0-14007 GCA_035531475.1 Terriglobia bacterium | reverse complement strand
CCGGTTCGGGTCCACCGGGGTAGTGAGCACGGCATGCAAGGAAGGTGGTCTGGGTCATTGGGGGAACCCCAGATCGGGTGGAGGCAAGCTCCAACGCTCTCGGCAAGGAGAGCGGCCCGGCTGGGACTCGGAGAGGGTCATCGTACCGTCGAAGCCGGGTAATGCCGGCGGAGGGAAGGGTCCTCACTTCAGGGTGCTTGGGACGGAGCCGAGGTCCGGTGATTGGCGCACAGCCTGAAAACACCGTTGTGGACCGGAAGCTCCCGAGCGAACTATACGGTGAGGCGAAGGATGATTACGTGTGCTTCATCGTGAAACCTGTCGGAGAGCCGGATGCGGGAAATCCGCACGTCCGGTTCGATGAGCGGGGAGGGGAAACGGAGCAGCCTCTGCTGCCATCGCGCCCGTCCTCGACTCTACCGATGTTTTGCTTGATGACCGTCAGGGCACGGTTTTAACCGTGCCGTATCACCACCGAAACTTCTCTCTCTTGTCTCGCATCCCGAAGGTCCGTTGTAACGGACCGTTCGCGATGCGAGACAAAAAATGATCAAAACGCCGTTCTTCGGCACGGTTAAAACCGTGCTCTGACGGTCCCCCATCGGAGGCTCGTGAATAATCCGGACTGGAGGCACTGCTGCTTACTGCCTCCTGCTTTCTGTTGCCGATGCTAGCCCGGATTTCTCACTAAACAATTGAAAAAGGCTGTCTCTTCTGGCATAAGCATTTTATTGAGAAAAACTTGCGCCAGAAAAGGAGATAGCCTTTATGACTACAGAGTGTAACGGAAAACCTTTTGAATGTCAGCCCCTGGGGAAGCGGCAAGTGCGGGCGAGTTTTGATGGGGGGACGATCACCAGCGATGGGGGAGGGTTGCTGCTGCGTGAGGTGGAGAAGCGGACGGGGATCATCGAGCGGTTCGCGGCCTGCTTTACGGACCATCGGGACGGGGAACGGATCGAGCACACGGTGCAGGAGCTGGTGGCGCAGCGGGTGTACGGGTTGGCGCTGGGGTACGCGGATTTGGGATCAGCTTCAGCAGATTCCCCTGCGAAGCTGAAACGTGGAGTGCGAAGGGTGCTAACGGTCACTGAGAAATATCCACCGGGGGAAGTGTGCCGGATCGCGTGGCGAGTCCTTCGTCATGCAGAGCGTACGGGTCATCGAACGCGGGTCAGGGTCTCGAGGAGAAGCCAGACTCCCTACTTTTGACGACAGCGGGGTCGAAAACCCGGACGAGGACCGAAAATCAGACCTCCTGAGCGATTTTCAAAAAACTGGTGAGAAATGCGGGTTAGGATTACTTTGTTAGGTTGAATCAGGCACCGTCAGAGCATGGCTTCAGCCATGCTAAACCCCAAGGCAAGGAGAAGCGGCTTTAGCCGCTGAGGGCCTCAGGGGCTAAAGCCCGAATCTCGGGACCACCGCCAACGGCATGGCCTCAAGCCATGCCTTGACGGTGCTGCCAACGACTTAACACAGTAATACTAGGAATCAGCTATTCCCGCGCAACGGGAATCCACTCAACGGCAGATTGACGGGTTTGCTAAAATGGGAATTCAATCAGGCGGAGCCAATAAAGTGAGAGTGGGTGTGCACACATCAATCGCGGGAGGTGTCACCAACGCCATCCACCACGCCGAGAAGATTGGCTGCAACACTTTTCAGATGTTTTCGGCGAATCCACGCGGCTGGCGGGCGCTGGAACCTGCGCCGGCGGATTGCGAAGAGTTCCGGGCGGCGCGGACCGCATCCGGCCTTTCTCCGGTGGTGATTCACGATAATTACCTGATCAATCTTGCTTCCGGCGATGCCCGGATTCACCAAGGGTCCGTGGCGGCGTTTCGCAAGGAACTGGAGCGGGCGGTGAGCTTGGGCGCGGACTTCCTGGTGACGCATCCGGGGAGCGCCAAAGGCGGGACGCCCGCGCAGGCCATTCAGAACTGCATTGCAGGCTTGCGGCAAGCTGGCGCCGGCCTCAATCTGGACGGTTTGACCATTCTGATTGAGAACACCGCCGGGCAAGGCTCGGCCATTGGCCGGACCTTCGAGGAAGTGGCGGAAATCATCGCCGGGGCGGGCGCGGATTTGCCGATGGGGGCTTGCGTGGATACGGCGCATTGCTTCGCGGCGGGCTATGCCATCCACACGCCTCGCGGCCTTGCGGAAATGGTCAAGAAGCTCGACCAAACAATTGGAATCAAAAACGTGCGGGTGATCCATTGCAACGATTCAAAGGCGGCTTTTGAATCGCATGTGGACCGGCACGAACACATCGGCAAAGGCAAGATCGGGGCGGAAGCGTTTCGCCGCATCCTGAGCCATCCGAAACTGCGCAAGCTTCCTTTTATCTGTGAGACGCCGGTGGACAAACCGGGAGATGATAAGAAGAACCTGGCGGTGGTCCGTCGGCTGGCTGGAGAAAAACCCAAGCCCGCTGCGAAAAAACCCGCCACGCGCACCGCTTGAAAGAGATGATGAACCCTAACTACGACTCGCAGAAAATCGAAGCGAAATGGCAGGAGCGCTGGGAAGCTCAGAAGCTGTTTGAGGCGGAGCTTGCGCCGGACCGCAAGAAATACTACGTGCTGGAAATGCTGCCCTATCCTTCCGGCGACATTCACATGGGCCACGTGCGGAATTATTCGATTGGCGACGCGCTGGCCCGCTACATGTGGATGAAGGGTTATAACGTGCTCCATCCCATCGGCTGGGACGCCTTCGGCCTGCCTGCGGAAAACGCCGCCATCAAGCAACAGCGTCATCCCTCTGAGTTCACTTTCGCTTACATTGACCGCATGAGAGGGCAATTGAAGCGCCTGGGCTTGAGCTACGACTGGCGGCGCGAGGTGGCCACCTGCGTGCCGGAGTATTACCGCTGGAATCAGTGGTTCTTTATCCAAATGTTCAAGCGCGGCCTGGCTTATCGCAAGAAGAGCCGCGTCAACTGGTGCCCAATTTGCGAAACCGTCCTGGCCAATGAACAGGTGGTGGACGGCTGCTGCTGGCGTCACGAAGATACGCCCGTCATCGAGGAGGAACTGGAACAGTGGTTCCTGAAGACCACGGCCTACGCGGACCGCCTGCTCGCGGACATGAAAACACTCACGCGCTGGCCGGAGCGGGTGCTGACCATGCAGCAGAATTGGATCGGCAAATCCCTGGGTGCGGAGTTGGATTTTCAGGTTCCTGAACTGGGCCAGCCCGTCCGTGTCTTTACAACGCGTATTGACACGATTTACGGTTGCACGGCGGTATATCTGGCGCCGGAACATCCGCTGGTAAAGCAGATGATCGCCCGCTCCGCCTCGCCCGCTTCCCTGCGTGAAGAGGTGGACCGCCTCAAGGCTTCTGCGGTGCGGGCGCGAGTGGAAGTGAACCAACCGAAGGCGGGACTCGATACGGGCTTCAAAGCCATCAATCCCTTCACGGGGGATAGAGTGCCCGTGTGGCTTGCGAACTTCGTTCTGATGGAATATGGCACGGGCGCGGTGATGGCGGTGCCGGGCCATGACGAGCGAGACTATGGATTTTCCAAGACTTATGGGCTGCCAGTTCGCACCGTGATCGTGCCCGCCGATAGCGCCGCGAATGCGCCGGACGCCGCTCCCGGCGAAGCGTTCACCGGGTACGGCCGCTTAATCAATTCGGGTCCCTTCAGCGGGTTTGAATCCTCCGAAGCCATTCCGCGCATGATTCAAGACGCCGAGGCCAAGGGCTTTGGCAAAGGCTCGGTGCAATTTCGCATTAAAGATTGGGGTGTTTCCCGCCAGCGATATTGGGGGACGCCGATTCCGATTCTGTATTGCGAGCGATGCGGTGCCGTCCCGGTTCCGGAAGAGGACTTGCCCGTTGTGCTGCCGCCTAACGTAAAGCTAACAGGACAGGGCCAGTCGCCTCTGGCGAATGCGCCGGAGTTCGTCAACGTCAAGTGCCCACAGTGCGGAGGCGCGGCGCGGCGCGAGACGGATACTATGGACACGTTCGTGGATTCGTCCTGGTACTTTTACCGCTACACTGATCCCCACATTGATACTTCACCCCTTAACCGTGAGGCCGTGAAGTATTGGTTTCCGGTGGATCAATACATTGGGGGCATCGAACACGCCATCTTGCACCTGATTTACATGCGGTTTTTCACGAAGGTCTTCCAGGATATCGGTTTGGTCGATTTTCCAGAGCCGGTGGCGCGCCTCTTCACTCAGGGTATGGTGATCCGCGAAGGCGCCAAGATGTCAAAGTCCAAAGGTAACGTGGTGGATCCCACCGAGATGTGTGCCCGCTACGGCGCCGATACGGTACGGCTCTACATGCTCTTTGCGGCCCCGCCGGAGCGCGACCTGGACTGGAACGACGCCGCCATTGAAGGCTCCTTCCGCTTCGTCAACAAGGTTTACCGGTTGGTGGCGAGGCATCAGGAAAAGCTTCAGCCGCTTGCCACCACCGTGGGTGAAGGCGCGGGGGCGAAGCTTCCAGATTTGCCGAGTCCGGAAGAGCGGCGTCTGCTCCGCAAAACTCATCAGGTGCTACGGCACATCTCCGAAGACATGCAGGAGCGCTGGCACTTTAACACCGATATCGCACTGACTATGGAATTGGTTAACGAGCTGACAGACCTCGAACCCGCCGTTGAGACCGGGCAAGTCCGGCCAGAAATTTTGAAACACGCATTGGAGCGGTTGGTTTTGATGCTCTCGCTGTTTGCTCCGCATCTGGCCGATGAGCTTTGGGAGAGCCTGGGAAACAACCAGCCTGCCTTACGGACGCCGTGGCCGGATTTCGATGCAAAGTTGGCTGCGGAAGAGGAGATTGAGCTGCCCGTGCAGATTAACGGCAAGCTGCGCGCGCTCATCCGGGTAGCTGTGGAAACCAACGACGATGAGATTCGCGCGCGCGCCCTGGCCGATGAAAAAATCCGCCAACATCTGGACGGCAAACAGGTGGTGAAAGTGATTACGGTTCCGAAGAAGCTTGTGAATATCGTGGCGAAGTGAGGGCAGGCGGTTCGCCCGCCTGCATTTCCCTGGCGCTAGACTCCTTGATGCGGCAAACTTGTTGCGTTTGAGTCAAGTTTTACATCGCCCCTCACCCCCATAGGCATTAAAATAAGGGCTTTGGAATACGGCAAAGCCCGCCTTGGCGGGCGTCATCATGTGGCCCACGGCTAATTGCCGTGGGCCACATGCTATCGCCGCTAGCGCGGCTCGGGGGGCGGAAACGCTTATTGGGGCGCCACGGCTGAAGGCGTGCCCTGACGGTGCCTGATTCTACCTAACATAGTAATGCTTGCCGGAAGCTGATACCGGCGCTTCCGGCCGTTGGCGTGACCTAAGACAACAGCCAATTTCCTCTGGATACCAATTCATGACTCAGCCCCGCCCCATTCTTATATTGGACTTTGGCTCCCAGTACACGCAGCTTATCGCTCGCCGCATCCGGGAATTGCAGGTGAGCGCCTTTATCCTGCCTTGCAACCGGCCTCTTGAGGAATTTACGGCCTTAAATCCCGAAGCCATCATCCTCTCCGGCGGCCCCTCATCGGTCTATGACCCAACCTCTCCGCAATGTGACGAGAGGGTTTTGAAGCTGAATGTTCCGGTGCTGGGGATTTGCTACGGCCTGCAATGGATGTCCGACCGGCTGGGGGGCAAAGTAGAACCGGCTTCGAGGCGGGAGTACGGGTTTGCAAGCTTAGAGATTGAGCGGCCCAGCCAAATTTTTGAGGGTTTGCCCTCGCCTTTGCGGGTTTGGAACAGTCACGGCGATCATGTGGTTGAGTTGCCGCCGGGCTTTCGCGTCACCGGCCGCACGGAGAATGCGATCTCGGCCATTGAGGATCCAGAGAATCGGATGTTTGCCGTGGAATTTCACCCGGAGGTCCGCCACACGGAGCGAGGCGCGGAGATACTTCGCAACTTTGTCTTTGAAATCTGCGGAATCAAGCCCAACTGGTTTCCGGCCTCATTCATTGAAAGAACCGTCGAGCACGTCCGTGAACAAGTGGGCGGCGGAAGGGCTCTCTGCGCGATTTCTGGCGGAGTGGATTCGGCGGTGGCCGCCACGCTTGTGGCGAAAGCTCTTGGGGACCGGCTGGTTTGTGTCTTCGTGGACAATGGCCTGTTGCGCAAAGATGAATTTGGGAAGGTGGCGGAGATGATGCGCCGCCACGCACATCTGAATATCCGCGCCATTGACCGCTCCGAACGCTTCCTGAAACGGCTTGGCGGCGTAACCGATCCCGAAAGGAAGCGGAAGATCATTGGCGAGGAGTTTATTCGAGTCTTTGAAGAGGAGGCTCGCGAGCTGGGTGATGTCCGCTATCTGGTTCAGGGCACGCTTTATCCGGACGTTATCGAGTCAATTTCAGTGAAGGGTCCCGCGGCCACCATCAAGAGCCACCACAACGTGGGCGGCCTTCCGGCGGACTTGAATTTCAAATTGATTGAACCCCTGCGGGAGCTTTTCAAGGATGAAGTACGAGCCGTGGGCAGGGAGTTGGGGCTGGCGGAGGAATTTATCAACCGGCAACCCTTTCCGGGCCCGGGACTTGCGGTGCGAATCCTGGGTGAAATCACTGGCGACCGCCTGCGCATGGTTCGTGAGGCGGATGCCATCGTGGTTGAGGAAGTCCGGCAAGCCGGCCTCTACACCCGTCTTTGGCAGTCCTTTGCGGTGTTGCTTCCGGTCATGAGCGTGGGTGTGATGGGAGACGCAAGGAGTTACGCCAATACCATTGCCGTGAGGGCGGTCGAGTCCGAAGATGGAATGACGGCGGATTGGGCCAAGCTGCCCAGTGACTTGCTTTCGAGGATCGCAACGCGAGTAGTGAACGAGGTGCGAGGGGTCAATCGAGTGGTCCTGGACATCACGTCGAAGCCGCCCAGCACCATTGAATGGGAGTAGACACACAAATGCGGCCGCGAGTGAGTCTCGCGCACCGCGTACCCAATACAATCCAAAGGAATTACCGGCTGGCCAGTTTCTGGGCCATGTAGAGCAGCAGTTGGCGGTCCTTATCTTCGATCTTGTCGAGAACGCGCTTGACCTTCTCGAAGAACCGCACTTGCTTTTCCTGCTCCTCGCTGAGGACCAACTCCTCTGGCGTCTGACGGCTGCTCAGATTGGGCAGGGCCGGTGGGTCATCACCCTCATAGAAAAGCTGATACAGAGGGACTTCCAATGCCGCTGCAAGCCTCTCCAGCGTTTCGAGCGACGGAACCGTATGGCCGTTCTCGACCCGGGAGATATAGCAGCGCAGCAACCCTGTGCGCTTTTCTATGTCACCTTGGGACAGAGTCCGTTCTTCCCTTAGCTTGCGAAGCCTACGTCCTATAACCATGGCTCTATCATGTCATAACGTCCAAAGTTAGTCAACTAGAAAATAGGGTAATGCCGAAGTCGAGCAACAAGGCTCCCGCTGATAACCTGTAACCCTGGGGAGGGATAGTTCGTCTTTATCCTGTGGGACGAATTACAATGGATGGTGGATGGCAAGTTCCGGACAAGAAGGGCAGGAGGTTGAGTGGATCAAGAGCGCTCAGGGGGGAGATCGTGAATCATTTGGTCTGCTTGTCCAACAGCACCAGAGGCGCGTTTTCTCGCTGGTTTTTAACCTGGTCCGGCGTCCCACTGACGTGGAAGACTTGGTCCAGGAAATTTTCATCAAAGCCTACCGCGCCATTCGCTCGTACAATTTCAAGGCTTCTTTTGCCGCCTGGATTTCGCGGATCGCCGTCAACCACTGTTATGACTACCTGCGGCGGGAGCGATCTTCAAAGGTTAGTTATTATTGGCAGATTTCCGAGGACGCACAACGGGCGATTGAAGCCAATGCCGGGGTCAAGGGGCAGGAAAGTCTTGAAGAGCAGACCGCCGCTCGGGAGCTGGCTGGAAGGTTGCTGGAGCGGGCTCCGGCGAAGGACCGGGTGGTCTTGACCTTGAGAGAAATCGAGGGAAGATCGATCGAGGAAATCGCCGGCATTTTGAAGTTGAACCCCAGCACCGTGAAAGTCCGTTTGCACCGCGCCCGCAAGCGGATGCTCGAAGACCTGCAGCGTTGGCGCAAAAGGAGCGGTCATGCGATGTGACCAAGTCCGCCAGAACCTTGAGGATGGCGGCGAAGCATATCCTGTCCTAGTATTGGATCACCTTCGTCAGTGCCCCCCGTGTGCGTCCTATGAGCGCGACTGGCGATGGGTTCGAAGCGGGATGGTGGCGTTGGCGCAGGAAGCCGGGCCAGAGCCCTCCTGGGGGTTCGCCTCCCGGGTCTTGCGGCGGCTCGATGAAGTCCTACCTCCCTTGCGATTGATGGATGATTTCTTCGAGACGGCGGGCCGGCGAGTTGTCTATTTCACTTTTTTGCTGGCCATGCTCCTGCTCCTGGCGATTGCGTTGCCCTCCACAGGTCCATTGCGCGGACATCGAGGCCGCGACGTTTCCTGGCCGCGGCCGGAAATCGTGGCGACGCGGGATTACCCGATTCCTCCCGGCGAATTGCCGGGAGTCGGCCTTTCGTTGATCTCTGATTCCGAAGTCTCGGGCGGTCAAAAATAAATGCAGCCCCGGCGGGTTTACATCTATTTCGTGCTGACGTTCCTTCTCGGCGCCGTTTGTGGCGGGGTGGGACTCTATTATTATGCCTGGTCGAGCGGCCACTGGCACAACCCGTTCAGCAAAGAGACGGTGGTGAAGAACCTGACTCACGATCTGCGCCTCAATCCGGCCCAGGTCCAGCAACTTCGATCGATCATGGATGACGCAGATCAGAAATACGATGCGCTTCACAAACAGGTTGAGCCCCAGTTTGTGGCTCTTCACCACCAGACGCAGCAAAGGATACGCCAAATTCTGACACCTGCGCAGGTTCAAAAATTCAATGAGATGATCCGGCGATACGAGGCGAAGAAAAAAGCAAATTGATTTTCTTAATTTCGGCGCCGCCCTGTCCACCCTCCGGGAGCCCGGACTGCATCAAACCCCATAGAAAGGTCTGTCGAACATGCCAGCCAATTCATTGAACCCCAGCAAGAAAAAAATCCTGACTCTTTCCATCATTGGCCTGGCGGTTCTGGTGACGATCGGCATGGTGATGCGCTCCAAATCCCAGGACCCGAAGTATCTGACATCCACGGTGGGCCGGGGCAACATTACGGCCGTGGTTCAGGCGACCGGAACGATCAATGCGCTTACAACCGTTCCGGTAGGGTCGGACGTTTCCGGGACGGTAAAATACGTGTTCGCAGATTTCAACACTCGCGTCCATGCTGGCCAGGTCCTGGCGCAGCTTGATCCAACCGATTATGAAGCTCAGGTCATCCAGGCGCGAGGCAATCTGCAGAATGCGGAAGCCAACGTTCAAAATCTGCAGGCTAACGTAGCAGCGCAGGACGCTGCCATCCAAACCAACAAGGCCAACGTGGTGCGCCTCGAAGCGGCGCTGAGATATTCGCAGGTGAATGAAAAGCGCATCGTCGATCTGGCCGACCAGCAGATCGTCTCCAAGGATCAGAGCGACCTGGCTGTTTCCACCCTGGATCAGTCCATTGCCCAGGTGCGGGCCCAGGAGGCCCAAACCAACCAATCCATTGCTCAATTGGACCAGACCAAGGCTCAGCTTGAGGAAGCGAGGGCGCAAGTGATGGTGATGACCGGGGCCCTGCAACAGGCGGAAAAGAATCTGTCGGATACCACCATCATTTCACCCCTCGATGGAACCATCGTGGCCCGTAACATCGACGTGGGCCAGTCCGTGGCCGCCAGCTTCCAGGCCCCCAATGTGTTCACCATCGCCCAGGATTTGGGCCACATGCAAGTCGACACGGCCACTGACGAATCCGACACCGGCAATATCAAAATCAGTGCTGAGGCAACGTTCCAAGTGGATGCTTTTCCAACCGAGACTTTCCGTGGCCGGGTCAGCGCCATCCGGCTAAATGCTACGATTGTCCAGAATGTCGTCACTTATGACACGGTCGTCAATTTCGAAAATCCGGACGAACAATTGCTCCCCGGTGAGACTGCCTATGTCACCATCCCAACCGGCGAGGCCATAAACTCATTGATGATCCCGAACGCGGCCCTGCGGTTTACTCCCACGCTGTCTCCGCTACAATTTCAGAATCTTTACCGCCAGTACAAGATTCCCCGCGCCGCGACAACGCCGCACCTGGGTGGTTCCCAGGTGGTTTGGAGGCTCGGTGCCAACAAGAATCTGATTCCCGTTGCGGTCAAGGTGGGGATTACCGATTACAGTAACACCCAATTGCTTTCGGGCGGCCTCAAACACGGGGACACACTGGTGACGGGTGAGGAAATGACCGGATCAGGCCAGTTCCGCAATGCGGTTTCCGGAGGACCGAGGTTTGGTGGGCCCCATCACCACTGAACTACGGGTGTTTAACCCCAATACGGTTCAGATAAGGGGATGTCTCGTAGGGGCGACCCTGGTGGTCGCCCACGGGCGGGCACAAGGCCCGCCCCTGCAGCGCGTGGGAATCAGGCTCCAATGGGATCGTTGGCTAAGTGAACAGCATTGTGTTTAGCCTGGATTATTCACGAACTTCCGAGGGGGGTATTCCGGGTTTGGAGCGGGGGTATTCGGCCCCATGCTACCGTAATGGGGGGCGGGACCATCCCACTAAAAAGCCGGAAGAGCGTGATTTGTTGATTGCAACATGAGGAGTTTTCAGAATGGCTGAAGAATTTGCATCCTCGGGTGTGGCCACGGAAGACCGTCCCGATACGTGCACGCCGGTCATCCAGGTTGAAAATCTCCACAAAACCTATGACCTCGGTGAAGTCCAGGTTCACGCCCTGCGCGGAGTTTCTTTGTCTATTTATTCGGGCGAGTTCGTGGCCATCATGGGAGCCTCGGGATCCGGCAAGTCAACGTTTATGAACCTGCTCGGCTGCCTGGACCGCCCCACCCGCGGACGTTATCTGCTGGAAGGGCAGGATGTCTCAGAACTGACCAAAGTGGACTTGGCGAGAATCAGGAACCGCCGGATCGGTTTCGTCTTTCAGGGCTTCAACCTGTTGCCGCGCACCTCGGCTGTGGAGAATGTGGAGTTGCCCTTGATCTATTCTTCGATTCCTCATGCGGCGAGGATTGAGCGCGCCATGGCCTCCCTGCGTTCGGTGGGACTGGAGGGGCGCGAGGAGCACCATCCTTCCCAGCTTTCCGGCGGCCAACAACAACGCGTGGCCATCGCCCGGGCTTTGGTGAACAATCCCTCCATTGTGGTCGCGGACGAACCCACCGGGAATCTGGACAGCCGGACCAGCGTGGAAATCATGGAGATTTTTCAAAGACTGAACGCGGAAAAAGGGATCACCATTCTTCTGGTTACACACGAATCAGACATTGCCCGGTTTGCGAAGCGCATCGTGTTGTTTCGCGACGGCAAGATCCGCCGTGACAGTTTGGTGGAGGGCCGCGTGGATGCGGCGCAAGTGTTGGTTTCCATGCCGGCGGTTGGCGAGGATGAGGACGAAGGAGGGGAGTCCTGATGGATTACTCGGCAGTATTTCGGGTGGCCCTGAAGGCGCTCACTCGCAACAAGATGCGGACCGCCCTGACCATGCTCGGCATCATCATCGGAGTGGGCGCCGTTATCTGCACGGTCGCCATCGGCGAAGGCGCCTCCAACCAGGTGCAGGAGCAAATCCGCAGCCTGGGCGATAACATTGTGTTTATCTCCGCAGGAAGCGTTAATTCGCACGGCGTTCACATGGGCAGCGCCGCCACCAAATCATTGACGGCGAGTGACGCCAGGGCCATTGGCCAGATTCCTTTCATCAAGGAAGAATCACCGGGAGTCGGAACGGGCGCGCAGGTGGTGTACGGAGACCAGAACTGGTTCACGCACATCCGGGGCGTATCCCCTGCCTACCTCGATATCCGGCGCTGGCCCGTGACCCAGGGCAGTCCTTTTTCGGACCACGACGTGGCGGCGGCGGCGAATGTGGCGCTGATTGGGACCACGGTGATGCAAAATCTTTTCCCCGCCAATGAAGATCCGGTGGGCAAGATGATCCGCATTCAAAGTCTGCCCTTCCGCGTGATTGGCGTCCTGCAATCGAAAGGGCAATCGCCGTTCGGCCAGGACGAAGACGATACGATTATTGCTCCCTATACGACGGTCCAGAAGAAACTCGCGGGCATCAGTTGGATCCAGTTCGTGATGGCCTCCGCAATATCAACCCCCGCCATCCAGCCTTCGGAACAGCAGATCGAGGGCTTGCTTCGCCAGCGGCACCACCTTCGCCCGGATGAGGACGATGATTTTATCATTCGCAGCCCCAACGATCTTGCCAACGCCCAGGCCCAATCGGGACGCATCTTGACGCTGTTGCTGGCCAGCATCGCCTCCGTCTCCTTGCTGGTCGGCGGCATCGGCATCATGAATATCATGCTGGTCTCAGTCACGGAGCGCACGCGGGAGATTGGGGTGCGTATGGCGGTGGGTGCTACTGAAGAGGACGTGCAGCTCCAATTCCTGAGTGAGGCCGTGGTTTTGAGCATGTTGGGCGGCGCCATGGGAGTGGTGATGGGGGTGATTGGTTCGATTCTGGTTTCCAGCATGCTTCGCTGGCCCACGATGGTTCCACCGGAAGCCATCGTGATTGCCGTTCTTTTCTCGGCGGGTGTTGGCGTGTTCTTCGGCTACTATCCGGCGCGTAAGGCGGCGCACCTTGACCCGATTGAGGCCTTGCGCTATGAATAGCCACCGCCCCAACCGGCTCCAGCTTGGAATTTGGCTGGGTGCTTCCGGGAAAGACCGGCTGAAAGAAATAGGATCATGAGGTCTATGAAAACCATGAACAAATCAATTACCCAACGCCTGCGGGCCGTGATCTCTGTAGCTTGCTTCATCGGCGCTGCGGCGATACCTCTCCTCGCCGCAACGGCGTCAGCTCCGCGCGCCGGCCAAAAAGAGCATTTCTTCATCATCTCCTCGGTCGATTTGCGCAAGCACGTGCTGTTCCTTCGACACCCCACCGACGTGACCACGGTCATGGATGTCACCACGCGCACCGAGTTCCAGGATGAGAACGGCAAGAAGATCGCGTTCAGCGATTTGCACGCCGGGAACACCGTCTACGTCACCTTCTCCAGCGGACCCAAGGGCGTTCCCGTTGCTAGGCGTGTCCGCAAGGGACCGATGACCCTGCAAGCGCTGCACCAGCGCTACCTGCATTTCAAATAGGAACCGACATCCGTGCCGGTCTTTAAGTTACTCGACAATTGCCTCCACCTCGCGGACCTATGGAATGTAGAGACCGGCTTCAGCCGGGCAGGGCTCCTGCCTGTGTAGCGAGTCTGTTTGCTGTAGCGACGGACTCTGGCCGCCGGGAAGCAGGAGAGTTCTGGCCAGGGCGCTGCTTCGATCGTGCGTTGCCAACGGTAGGGGTACGGCTTGCCGTACCTTCACCATTTCCAAAGTACCAATAGGGTAGGGCAAGCCGTACCCTCAATGATTCCGAATGGCCCATAGGGTAGGGCAAGCCCTACCCCTACGTCCCCTCCCGTTGGGAAGTCCGGGCGACGGTAGAATACATCCTCAGGAATCCAGTGCGGCGTGGCGTGGTGAAGCGTGGGGAGGAATGGAAAGCGTCGGGATCTGTAGGGCCTCACTGTTTCCGAAGTGCCAATAGGGTGGGGCAAGCCCTACCCCTACGTCCCCTCCCGTTGGGAAGTCTTGGCGACGGTAGAATATATCCCCAGGAATCCAGTGCGGCGTGGCTTGGTGAAGCGTGGGGAGGAATGGAAAGGGCGGGGACCGGTAGGGCCGTGGCCGTTTTTCAGGCGGGGGCCCCGGCCTGAGGCCGGCCCAAGGGTCGGCCCTACGAAGATTGATCCCGTGCGACGGCCAGCCGATGAGAACACCCGCATCGGAGGGCAGAAGCCGCAGACCTACGAAGCAGATCTGCCCTTGCTCGTGCGGCCGCTGCCATTGCCAACCTTGCGCAACTCGATCACCAAGCGCAAGGCATCGTTGACGGCTC
>DATKST010000074.1:0-11287 GCA_035531475.1 Terriglobia bacterium | reverse complement strand
AGGTGGCACGACCTCTCGAAAGGGGGCTGTGGTCTCGAGGCGAAGTCGCACTCCTTTTTTCGGCGACACGGCCCTGCCCAAGACCCTCGAATAGCCACCCTCCGGCCTCGCTGTCAGCGTTCAAAAAAGCTGGTGAGAAATGCGGGCTAGGGGGTGCCCTTCTTCGATTACGACAACGACGGCCTCCCGGATCTGGTCCTGGCCGACGGCCACCCGGACGACAGCGTGGATCGGCGCATAAGGAGCGTCACCTACCCCGGGCCACTCCTTCTGTTCTACAATGCCGGGGGTGGGAAAATGACGAACGTCAGCAAATCCAGCGGCGCGGTGTTTGAGAAAAGGAGTCCGGCGCGGTCTGGCGGCTGGCGACCTCAACAATGACGGTTACCCCGACGCGGTCGTCGGGATCAACGGCGGCGCGCCGATGATTCTCCTTGACGACGGTGAGAGCCTGAACCACTGGATCGGCCTTCACGGGTTGGGACACCACGCCTAACCCGGACGCCGTCGGGGGCTAATCGAGTGGAGCGTGCGTGGGGTAGTTCACTCCAGATTGAAGAGCGCGGGCGGAAGTTTTATGTGCAGCCATGACCCTCGCGAGATATTGGTGATCGGGAGGGAGACCCGCGTAGACTGGGTCGAGGTTCGATAGCCGGGGCCCGGCAGACGTATCGATCGTTTCACGAATCCGCCCATTGACAAGTATTTGACAATCTTGGAAGGCAAAGGGCTTCAGCAGTGTTCACCCAGGCTGTTCTAATTTTGGTGCTCTTGCAGGGCACTAATCCCCTGGCGCGACTGCTCCGGCGTGCCCAGCAGGATTTCAAGTCCGGAAGCTATTCCGAAGCGCGTGCCGAGCTCCGCCAGGCGGTAAAGCTTGCTCCTCAAGACCCCATACTCTGGAGCTACTTGGGCATGAGCGATTATAAGCTCAACGATGGCGATGCGGCGGTCGCTGATTTCGAGAAGGCTCGCGCCCTCGACCCTCGCAACCCCCTCAATTATTTCAATCTTGGTATGCTGCACCACCAGCGGGGCGAGATTGCCAAGGCTCTTGAAGATTACAGGCAGGGATTGGCTCTAGCGCCTGATGATCCGGCGGCCAACGAGAGTTATGCCCGGCTGCTCATGCAAGCTAACCGGTACCGCGACGCCATCGTGCCTCTGAAGAAGCTGAAGAGAAACTCACCCTCCAGCCTCTCCATGCGTCTTCCCCTGATCGAGTCTTACCTGAAAACGGGGCAGAACGAACAAGGAGAGAAGGAAATCCTGCAATTCGTGCAGGCTTCAAACTGCTCGCTCAATGACCAGCTTGACCTGGCGAAGCTGCTCGTCGAAAACAAGCAGCCAGACGCAGCCCGGTGGGTTCTTGAGCACGCCGTCCAGGCAGCACCTGATCTCGCTGATGCGCGTGCCGGACTTGGCATCGTGTTGACGGATCTGGGCCGATACAGAGAAGCCGCGAAGGAGCTGGAGCGAGCTGTTCAGATCTCGCCTGATTCAGCCGAATACTCCATGCGATTCGCAGAGGCCCTCCTTTTGTCGAAGCAATACTCCGCGGCTTTGGAGTTCCTGAAGTCTGTCAAGGCCAGGTTCGGGAAGCTTCCCGAATATCGATATAAACTGGGTCTGGCCTATTATGGGTTGTCCGAATATATCTTGGCGATTCACGAGCTCAAAGGACTTGTGGGGAAAAACCCCAGCCTTGACCGAGCCCAATACTACTTGGGACATTCATACGCTGCGCTCGGGGATCTGAGCAAGGCCGAGAGCCACTATCGAAAAGCCCTCGCGCTGAATCCACAAGATGCATCCTATTATGCCGCCCTCGGGCACGTCCTGAGAAGGGACAACGACGAAAGGACTGACGAGGCTATCGGGTATCTGCGGAAGGCCATGCGGCTGGATCCCTCCGATACGCGAAGTAGACAAGATGCGGCCCTTTGTTACGAGAAAAAAGGGATGTACTCCGAGGCTGAGCGCCTTCTAATCGACGTGGTACAGGAGCAAGCCGGACTCGTTTCGGCACATCGCGTGCTGGCGCGAGTTTACTACCGCGAAGGGAAGAAAGACTTGGGCGACCACGAATCAGCGGTTGTTTCAAAGCTGGATTCGGACGACCTCCGCCGCAGCACCCAGATGATTGACTCCTCTGTTCCTCGGAGACCTCGTATGCTACCTGGAGAGCCCTTTAGGTTGCCGGCTCATTGATGATACTTAAGGCTCGCTGTCTTTCCTGAATGGGTCCCCTTTGGCGGCGTACCGCCGTGAATCCTCAAGGGACATGCACAGACCTCAGTTTCTAACCGAACTCTTCAAAAAGCGGCTCTGCGCAGAAATCTGGCAGATTGTGCGATTGACGGGGTTTTCAGGGAGCCCGGTTTCTCGATACACTAAGCAGTTTGAGAGACAACGACTGGACGAAGATTCTGGGGTGGCCGGGGTCCGAGTGGAGCGAGCGGAGATCGTGAGGCCGCCAAGACGCTGAAGCTGTGGGTGCGGCGCAAGCCGGGCAACCGGAGGAGGGTGTGCTCAGGCTGCGGGCTAAGGGTGAGAGAGATCCGTGAGGTCTATGAGCGAGAAGTGCGAGACTTGGCCTGCTTTGAGTACCAGACCACGGTGGTACTGGAACTGTATCGGGTACGGTGTCCGGACTGAGGGGTGAAAGTGGAGAAGGTGGAGCAGCCTCCGAGCAAGTCGCCCTTCAGCAAGCGGTTCGAAGAGGCGGTGGGGCAGGCGTGCGAAAGTGCGGCGGCACGGCAGGTGGCCCAGCATCGGGGCTTGGCGGCGAGCACGGTGCGCGCCATCGACCGGCTCTATCTGGAACGGTAGGCGGCAGGGAGAGGGAAGCCGGCCCTGCGCCAGATGGGCGTGGATGAGATTTATGTGGGGAAGAAGCAGAAGTTTATGACGGTGGTGAGCAACCTGGAGACGGTCCCTTACCGGAAGTTCGTGAATAATCCGGCTGGCTAAGCCGCATTTCTCATTAACAAATTGAAAAAGGCTGTCTTTTCTGGCATAAGCCTTTTGTTGATAAGAACTTGCTCCAGAGAGCGGAGCCAGCCTTATGAGTACCGAGTATGGCGGAGAACCGTTTGAATGTCAGCCCCTCACCCACCGCTGCGCGGTCCTCCCTCTCCCCGCAAGCGGGGAGAGGGCTGGGGTGAGGGGGAAATGGCGGTGGCGCATTCCCACCCCAACCAAGAGGCACATGCCTTGCCATGCCAAGCAGTGGCCACCTGTCCCTTGTATACAGTGTATCGCTTCCATACAAAGCACTTTTCCCATCCATGCACCCTGCCCTTGGTTAAAATGGTATGGAGTCCATGACGGTTTGGAACCCGCAGAAGGCTCCCCTGAAGTGGTCGGAGTGGCGAGCGCAACCGAAATTTACGGAACGAACCCTAAGAGTGTATGAAAACAAAGGATCGAGGTTTGGAACGAACCCTAAGAACCCATTTCTCACTCGGTTTGCTGCCGCAACGGAAAATCGGGTGAGAAATCCAGGCTAAGCCTGGAGCAATGGGCGCCGCAAGGTCGCATCGTGTATGACAAATTTCACGTTCTGCAGCATGCGCAGCAGGCCATCGACGAGGTGCGGCGAGCGGAGTTCTTCCGCCAAGAGGGATGGAAGCGGGAGTTGGTGAAGGGGAATCGCTGGTTGTTGCTGAGCCGCTGGGTGTGGTGGAGGCCGTAAACGGAAACATCAAGTCACTGTTGCGGCGTGGGCGGGGCTACAAGAACTTCCGCTACTTATTGTTGAAGGCGCAGCGGATGGCGGTGACCAAGACCGAATTCGTCGCGTTCAGGAAGTCCGCGTGAAATGGGCGCGCTGCCAGATTCCTGCGCGGAGCCATTTTTTCAAACTGGCGGTCGGTCACCGCCACCAGCCGCACCTGTCTGTGCAAGGGCGGCTGGTTAGGAGTTTCCGGCGCCGGGACGGCGTCCCGCTGCTCCAAGGACGTCAGCCTGCTGTGCGCCATCGGCACCCGGCTTGCCGCGCTCCATCCCTTCTCCATAACCCTTGTGGCATAGACGAATAAAAAGCGAACGTCAAGCGGTCCGTCACATTTTTTTCGATAGATTAGGTTTGGGGAGAACTTGCCGCCCGAGCGAGGGTTCAACCTGTCGAGTAGGTGCGGGGCCCGTGCCCGCCCGAGAGCGACCACGATCAGACGATGGTGTATTTTCAAAGGGTCGGCTTGAAAAGGCCTGTGCCCTCTCCGGCCACTTTCTCTGTGGTTCAGGACGAAACGTTCAAGAAGGGGCCCTTTCGCTGAGCGCTGCACTACGACCTGCCACGGCTGGGTTATTCGCTGGCCGCGAAGCGCTTCCGAGCGCGCCAGACGCTATGGAGCAGTGGTTGCTTATTCCTCTCGGTCTGGTCTTGCCTCGGCCGGCCCGGTTGAACCTGTGATCCGAGGTCGAAGCTAAAAACGGGTAGGGGCAAATTCGCTGGTGGCCAAGGGGTCTTTTGGCGACTCGGTAGTGGTACATTTTCGCCGTTGTAGAGGCGGTCTCTGACCGCCGGCCTTTATTTTTCAACAGTCTCCGGCGGTCAGAGATCGCCTCTACAACAAACTGACCCACTATCGGCAACTCAAACAATACCCCGGGCAGGCAGACGAACTGCTATACTAAATTTCTGGGTACTCTGCGACGCGACCCGGGGAGCGTCGCTGTAAACGCACCATTCCGAAAGCATCGGCTACCTGGGACGACTGAGCTGGCCCTACGTAACTCCTTGGCCGCCATCGTTTGGCTGCTGGGGTGAGCACGCCCTTGCAGCCCTTCGCTTCCGGGCAGGGTATAAGGCAGACAAACCTGTGGGAACAGAATCTAGGATTCGAAAGATCGCGTTTCTGGGTGATTACTTGCCGCGCAAGTGTGGCATCGCCACGTTTACGTCCGACCTGCTTACGGCCGTTGCCGCGGAACACCCTGTGAGCCAGTGTTTCGCGGTGGCGGTCAATGACATCGAGGGCGGCTACGATTATCCGGACGTAGTTCGCTTCGAGATCGAGGAGCAGGATTTAACGTCCTATCAGCGCGCCGCGGACTTCATCAACATCAGCAACGTTGACATGGTCTCGGTCCAGCACGAGTTTGGGATTTTCGGCGGGACGGCAGGGAGCCACGTGCTGGCGCTGATGCGCGAACTGAAAACGCCCGTTGTCACTACTCTCCATACCCTCCTGCGCGAGCCGAACTTCGACCAGCGGCGCGTGATGCAGGAGCTGATCGCGCGCTCAACCCGGCTGGTGGTCATGACCCAGCGGGCACAGCAGATGTTGCAGGAGGTTTACCAGGCGCCAGCGCCCAAAATTGATCTCATCCCGCATGGCATTCCCGACATGCCGTTTGTTGATCCGAACTATTACAAGGACCAGTTTGGCGTGGAAGGGAGAGTGGTGTTGCTCACGTTCGGACTGCTTTCGCCCAACAAGGGCATTGAAAATGTGCTCAACGCCCTGCCTGCCATTCTGGCGGAGTTCCCCGATGTTGTTTATATCGTCCTGGGCGCCACGCACCCGAACGAGCTGCGGGAGCAAGGCGAAGCCTACCGTCTCAGCCTCGAAATCCTCGCCAAAAAGAACAAAATCGAGAAAAATGTCATCTTCTACAATCGGTTCGTCGAACTCGAAGAATTGAAAGAGTTCATCGGCGCGGCAGACCTTTACATTACGCCTTATCTCAACGAGGCGCAGATCACGTCGGGCACACTAGCCTACGCGTTTGGCGCGGGCAAAGCCGTGGTTTCGACCCCGTACTGGCACGCCGTCGAATTACTGGCTGAAGAGCGCGGCGTGCTGGTGCCCTTCGGAGATGCCAAAGCCATTGCCTGCGAGGTGACCGGCTTGCTGCGCGACGCAACGCGCCGCCACGCCATGCGCAAAAACGCATACAAACTGGGCCGCGAGATGGTC
The DNA here is from genome assembly GCA_035531475.1 of Terriglobia bacterium. Lineage (GTDB taxonomy): Bacteria > Acidobacteriota > Terriglobia > UBA7540 > UBA7540 > CALCEB01. Next base: position 5,360 of record DATKST010000074.1, on the reverse strand, counting down.
TGGGGCAATGTGGCGCGGCTCTACATGCGCTCCTTCGAGCTGGCGCGGCTCCAGGGAGCGGTGGTGTCCCGAAAGTCTTTTGCCACCAAGACGCTCGACCAGCAGCCGCAGGCCTTGCCCCTTTTAAAGCTCGATCATCTTACGCGGATGACCGATTCGACCGGCATGTTCGAGCACGCCATTCTCACGGTACCGAATTTCTCCGAAGGCTACTCCACGGATGACAATGCCCGCGCTTTCATCCTCGCGGTCTTGCTTGACGAGTTGGGAGAAGAACCGGAGTGCGCGCGCACCCTAGCCACAACCTACGCGGCCTTCTTGAATCACGCCTTCGACCCCAAATCAAAACGGTTCCACAACCACCTTAGTTTCGACCGTCGCTGGCTCGATGACCAGGGGTCTGAAGATTGTCACGCCCGGGCACTCTGGGCCCTGGGTTCGGGCGTGGGACGTTCGCCGCATCGAGACTTCCAGATCATGGCCGGCCAGCTCTTCGCCCAGGCACTCCCGGCAGTGACGGAGTTCACTTCGCCGCGGGCATGGGCGTTCAGCCTCATGGGTATTCACGACTACCTGCGCCGGCTGAGCGGCGATAGCGTGGTCAACCAAACCCGCCAAGCGCTCACTGCGAAGTTGATGGAGCTTTTCGACAAGGCTGAGCGGCCGGACTGGCCCTGGTTTGAAGAGAGCTTGACTTACGATAATGCCAAGCTCGCGCACGCCTTGATTCTGAGCGGGCGCGCCACCGGAGAACAATCGGTGTTGGAACGAGGCCTGCAGGCATTGCGCTGGCTGGCGGAAGTGCAAACCTCCGAGAATGGGCATCTGCGGCCCATCGGCAGTAACGGATTCTATCCGCGCGGCGGCCCGCGCGCAAATTTTGACCAGCAACCCATCGAGGCGCAGGCGATGGTGTCGGCCTGCCTCGATGCGTACCGCGTCACCTCGGACTCCTGGTGGTACAAACAGGCCCAACGCGCCTTCGACTGGTTTCTCGGATGGAACGATCTTGGGCGGGAACTGTACTCGCCCAGCACCGGCGGCTGCCGCGATGCACTGCACGTGGACCGGGTCAACGGGAACCAGGGAGCGGAATCAACACTGGCCTTCCTGCTGTCCCTGGCGGAAATGCGTCTCATGCAAAACGCCGTCACGGCCTTCAACGAGCCAAGTCCTTAGCTTCAACCACCCCATGAAAACCATCCAAGTCAAACGCACCGGCATTACGTTGTATCAGGACCCTACGCGCGTGCTGCTGCGCCCGTTCCATTTTATGAGCGACCAGCGCGCCATGACAATCTGCACACAGGTCATGGCTCTCCCCGAAGGCGAAGTCCATACCCTGCTGGAGCAGCTCTCGGCCGAATTCGGTGCACGCCACCTTAAGATGAGCGAGTTCTTCAGACAAAGGTTTGAGGAAGTTCAACCCTATTTGCCCGCGGGCCAGCAGCCCTCCGAAGAACGCGCGTTATTGCTGGGCGCGTATTTCAGCCGCGAGTATTCGCTCGAAGCCGCTGCGTCGTTCAATCCCTCCATGGTGCCGTACCCCGATCAATCGGGCCTGCCCCCGGATTCACTGCGTTTCGTTCTAAGCCTGCGGGCCACAGGTGAAGGGCACATTTCCTCAATCACCTTTCGCACCGGAGTTCTCGACGCCGGCGCCCATATCACAATCGACGCGGCCAGCCGTTACAGCCTCGAGCCCGCACTCGTGCCCAACGCGACCACCGAGAGACCTCTCTTCGAACGAAAGCTGGGTGAGATCGGTCTGGCGGGCGGCTTCAGCCGGCAGGTTCTCAAGGCCTTGGGAAAAGCGTTCACGCTCAACGAACTGCGAACCAGCGTCAGTCTCGCCCTGAAGCAACTGAGGGCGCAGAGCCGGGAAACCGAAGCCGTGGCCAGAAAGATCTTGATCCTGGCCCAATCCAACTACGAAGTGAGGTTCGAGCCGGACTCAGGTTTGTCCGAACGCGTGCTGTTCCCTGTCACACCTTCGCAGAGCAACGGAATCGAGGACGCGCGCTTCGTTCTCTTTCAGGATGAGGATGGCAGGCAAACTTATTACGCGACCTATACGGCCTACGGCGGCAGACGGATCCAGCCGCAGTTTCTCGAAACGTCCGACTTTCTTCATTTCAAATTCATCACGCTGAGCGGACCGGCCGTCCAGGACAAAGGCATGGCGCTCTTCCCGCGAAAAATCAAAGGCCGGTACGCGATGCTGGGCCGGCAGGACGCGGAGAACATCTACGTGATGTTCTCCGATCATCTGCATTTCTGGCACACTAAGCAACTTATCCTGAAGCCGGCGTTCCCTTGGGAATTCATCCAGTTGGGCAACTGTGGGTCTCCGATCGAAACCGAAGCCGGGTGGCTGGTGCTCAGCCATGGCGTGGGGGCCATGCGGAAATATTGTATCGGCGCCTTCCTGCTCTCGCTCGATGACCCGGCGAAAGTCATCGGCCGGTTGCGCGAGCCGCTGATCAAGCCAAACGAAGAGGAGCGCGAAGGCTACGTCCCCAATGTTGTTTACTCCTGCGGCGCTCTCCTGCACGGGCGCCAGCTCATTATTCCCTATGGCATGTCCGACTACGCCACAACCTTCGCAACCGTTTCGCTCGACGAAGTGCTGGCCGCCATGGAATAGCCCCGGCATGACTTGGATGCCGTGGGCTCTTTGCGGGTATGGAGGGGCGAGATCGAGATTGCAAGAGGACGCCGTGAAAGAACCTCGGGACTGGCCTTGGTCGCGTTGGAGGTTTTATTATCTGGGGGATGGGTCTGTTCTGGTGATGGATAGGATGCCATGAGCAGCGAGAGAGAGCACAGGCGGGCGGTGAAGTTGTGTGTGTTTAGCGGGGCGCATACATACACCGCAATGTAGGCGCCACCCGCGATCGCATATAGCGCAAGAAACGTGTCGAAGGCGCCATCCGCGTGTGCCCGCTTTACTCTACATTAAGTCTTTCTTGGACCCGGCCCAATCGAGGTTGCGCCCTATCAAAAGTTCACTCATCTTGGCATGGTGAGTGTTCTTCATCGCGACTAGTGCTACGTCGAAGTGATGCTTTAGGGCAAGTTCCCTAACTCCGGGCGCATCATCATAGGTCATTAAGAAATCGCCAGAGACCTTACTGACTTCCCGGAATAGGTTCTCGTGGTCGATGTCAAAACAATTGTACAACCGCCGACCTGCTTTCTTTCCGCTCGCTGTGTAGGGGGGATCAATGAAAAACGCCGAATTGGGATTGTTTGCAGCTTCACAAATTACCTGAATTCCATCTCCATTCTTAAAAGAGATTCGGTCTCGAATTGTGGCGATATTGCGAATTCGCCTGGCAAGCGTCTCCGGATACCATCGAGAGAGAATTCCCTTGCCGTTTTCCCCATGCCTTATGGGGCGAGAGCCGGGAGCCAAAATTCCCCCATGGTAAGTTCGGTTCTTAAGTATGGTCTGAAACGCCTTTTCCCGAGTGGAAAGTGATTGCTTATTCAGTTCTTTCTCCGCGCTTTCCCGCGAAAGCTTAAAATTCAGTATTTTTTCCGCCAGCCACTCTGCCTCGTCCTGGAGGACTGTTCGCCACACTGCGGCTATTTCGCCATCGAGTTCCACCAGGGTTACGTGCCCGGCCAGCTTTTCCGCGGCCACCGTAAGGCCGACGATGCCGCCGCCCGCAAATGGTTCAATGAATTCGGCTGGTTTTTCTTTCTTGCTCGATAGCCAGCGGCGAATCTGGGGGATAAGCCACGTCTTCCCACCGGGGTATCTAAAGGGGCTGCGCTGAGGAACAGACGCAACGTTGACCACTCGCTTAAGTCCGTCATCCTCGAATAGCGTCTGCTGGTACATGAGCCTCCCTCAACTTACTCCGTAACTATGTTGTCGGCAAGAGACGGTGCATCAGGAGGGCTTTCCAGTTTCTCATTCAACTTGGACTGCAGTCGCTCAACAAATTTCTCGACCGGTCCCGCCTCTGACGTTGTGAGCTGCTGAAGAGCCGCCTGGAAGCTGGTATAAACGATTTGACTTCGCGTCAATTGGTAAACGTTCTTGCCATTGTCGTGCTTAAGGTCGTAAACCATCCAAGCTATCTCTGCTTTTGCCTCATCCACCTCAGCCATCTTTGGCAACGTTTCATAAAATCCTCGGTGGATGGCAACCGCCTGCTTCTTCCCCCACGCCTTGAAGATTCCGCCCTTGAAGAGGAGTTGCGGCGCCAATCGCTTTCTCGAAGAAGACAGGTAGTCTGGACGAGGATAATTGGGTTGGCCCACCCAATCCATTTTTGAATTCGTGGCTGGGCTTTCCATGTAGTGCTCGAAGGGTTCGCGGATATTCCCAGAAATGTAGACGGCCTGAACCTCACACGAGCCAAAATCTATGACCTTGCCTTTTTCGTCGTAAGCCACGAGCACGATGTCAATATTGCCGGCAGAATTCCCGTGCTTGTCGTTTAGCCGGACTTCGACCAGCGAGGTCCATTTTGCTTCTGGCGGGAAGAAGAATTCAGCGGCATGCTCAGCGATGAGCCAGTCCTCCCGGAATCTGATCGGGCAGGTAATTGCTACGCTATCCCCTTCAAAGACGCTGCATACGCCCAGAGGGTTATTGGCTTTATCCTTGGTGCAATTTGGAACTTTATTGTTAAATGGGCACAGTCGCTTCTCTCTTTGACGCACTGCTTCTGCGGAATGGTTGTTTATGGGGAACCCAAAAACTTCAGCCAACGGATGCTTACTCATATATCGTGCGTCGAACTCCTTAACAGGTTGCAGAATATCACGTTTTTTCCACCAAGGTTCCGACTCAGGTGTCGCGGGTAAGTTCCGCATTGTGGAAAGCATGTGATCTCGCGGGTGGCGCGTCCATTGTTTCGTGATGTATGCGATCTGTTGGGAATTGCGCTAGAATGTCCTCTTGCTCCGACAGATAAGGAGGGAGGAACGCAATGGCAATCACCTTGGAACTACCGCCTGACATCGAAGCCAGTCTGGCGGCTCAGGCCCGAGCCCGTGGCCTCCGGCTCGATGCCATGTGGAGGGTTGCTAAAGCAGCAGGCTGCAACAGAACGTCCCGCGCGCGCGATGAGCCTGGAGCAGTTCGAGGCCGAGCTTGATGCGTTGGCGCACGGCCCGTGGTTCGGCCCCTTGGCTCTGCTCAGGGGACCCAAGTCGCGCACCGGAACCGCAGCGACGGCGAATCGCGCACTAATCCAGGGCGCGACGGCAGGCGGCAAGTGTGCGTCCAGCCAGAGATTCATGTCGCCAGGACCGGATGGTCCAGGCGAAGCGTGGCGTATTGAAGCGCGGCCTTAATATCTTCCATCTCAAGGTCCGGCATCTCCGCCAGAATTTGCTCC
>DATKST010000073.1:0-4107 GCA_035531475.1 Terriglobia bacterium | reverse complement strand
TCCAGCGTGATCAGTAAGCCATTTCGCTTCAAAGCATCTCCGCTCCCGCAAGTATGCGTCCCAGTTTAGCGGAGAGCGCTTGGCAGGACAAGAACAGCGCCCGTCAAAGTCTTCAGGAGAACCGGCAATGATACGGTTTGGCGGTTGCACCCATTTGTAGCGGCGATGTCCCCATCGCCGTTGTCATGCAGAAGTCGGCCTCGCCCTCCGAAGCGGAGGAACAGGCCAACGTTTGGGGCAAGGCGGGTAGCCGGAAAGCAGGAGGCTAGACCGCACGTTGGCCAATGGCTTTTCTCGCCCATTTTTGCGCCGGATTTGGGCGAACCCACCGCAAGATCCTTGTATGCTGTTGAATCTAAGCCGGATATTTGACAAGGCCCCAAGATGCCAGGTTTCTGTTTTATATTCAACAACTTACGCCCATCGGTTGGGTTCGCTGAGTGGGTTCGTTTGGGTTCGTTCCCAAGCTTTCTGTTTGTTTTCAAACACTTATGGGTTCGTTGGGTTAAGGAATCCCTTTTCTTGCTTCCGTTCCCTCTCCCGAGAGCGTTTTCCAGTGGGCGAAAACGCGGCGAAAATGGAGGCTTCTAGGCGCGATTTTTGGGGCAGGTTCTTGCGGGGCAAAAACGTGGGGCTGGGGAGTCATGTTTGAGGCTCTCGAAGGCATAGCTTAGTATACTAAGCTATCATGGCCGGTGTCAAGAGGCGCGCGCCCCCTGGCAGTGTCTCCGTTTGGCCTTTGGTGAGGCGAGTTTATCTCGGCACGCCTTGACTTGCACATATTGCAAACAGCGCAATGTATGCGCCACCCGGTGACCTATTGCATTAGCCATTAACAAGACGTTTGCGCCGCCGCCCAGAGAGACATTACCCGGCAGCGAGTCAGTTGCAAATGAAGGATAGGGTAGAATTCTGTCATGGCGCACACCGCCAAGGTAAGCCGTCTTGTATTCTCGAAGAATTCCTGTAGCGTCCAAGTCACGCCCTTGCCCCGGTCATCGAAAAGCGCTTGCTGCGAATCGGGAACCAATTGGGGCACGCCATGAGCCAGGGCGTTGCGTACATGCCGGTCGATCAGCCTCCCGACGAAGTTGATCTGATCGTTAAGCTTGGCTAGTTCCATTAATTCACTCAGGTTCTTCTTCTCAAATGCAGGCCAGGAGGAGGGTTCGCTCGGCGTAACTGAGGCGAGATAAGCGAGCAGACGCAGACACTGCTCGAAGAAGGCGCCGCTGACTTTGTATTCGTTTGCCAGCTCACTCGCAGCCTTTGTCGTTAGCCGATTGGGCGGGCGACCAAGGAACTTCCGGGACAGCGTTGGCCACTGGCCTATGAAGTGCACAAATCTTTTGGCCCCCGCGGACCTATGCCACTCGTTTAGGGCTTGCTCCAATGTAGGCCGCGGCAACGCCTGAACAAGGCGGGCGGCGAACTTCTCAAGATCTCCACGGACGGCAGAGTAAGCCGGGATGTTCTGTAGATACCTGTTTGGGCGTGCAAACCTCTCAGCCTGCCCCAAAAGAAATGCGAAAGCGTCGGTGCTCTTGGGAACCGTCTTGCCCCCAACTTTGAACTGCTCTCGCAGCAGCCCCTCACGCAGAGCGTATTGAGATTGCTTGGCGTCCAACTGACCCTCGAGCGCACCCAGCCCGAGCAGGTAAGGACGCGAAGCAGACAGGTGCAGGCGTAGTCGCGCCTTCTGCTTCCGTGTGATCCTGGGAGTGCGCTTACCGAAGAGCGATAGAAACTGTGTGGCGAGTGCAGGGATTGCCCCCATGGAAATCTTTTCAAGCTCTTCCGTGGATGCGTACCGTGGAGGAGGACCCGGCACCTTAGGTTCTACCATATTTTCCTAACCCTTGCTCAAGCTGGCTTAGTCAGGATCGCTGAGTGAGACCCGGAAGCATTTGACCCACAGGTTCGGAATCGCGCGGACGGAATACTCCAGATTCCTATCGACCTTGCCGACTACAATACAGGCTCGGACGGTCCCTCGGCGCTTTGCCAAGTGTTCCTGCACCCAGCCCATGTAGCGGGTGACTTGGTCAATAACGGAGTCGGTCGAAGCTCGAAACCGCTTCAATTCGACCACGACGAAGTTTCCCTTAGGGTCCTGGCAGAGAAGATCGATGCGACCTATGGGTGTCTCGTATTGACGCTGGACCAGGGTGAGGCCAGCCTCGATTTCCTCCACTCGCTCCGCAATGAGAGACTCAAGATTTTCCTCGTACATTTTTGCGTGAACCGGCTCGATTACACTTGGTTCCACGACGGGAACTCTGAGCGGACGGCGTCTGGCGAATCCGTGCGTCTCAGCCTCGGGCCTCAATCCAATCCGAAGCTCCCCCGTCTGGATCACAAGCCTCCCGCCCTCAAGGTGAAGCATGGCAAACATCCAAAAGTGGGGGACGATGGCAGCGTGGCGATATTTCTGCGAGTAATGTGCAGTCAGTTCCTTGAGACTGAGCGGCCGATGGCCTTCAAGCAGGGCCTCTACTGCGCAGCGGAGATAGCGCCCTCGCGGGAGAATTTTAGGAGCGGAGCCTTTGAGCCGGTACACCGGGTATTCCACAACTTCCAGACCATGTTCGCCTTGTTTGGCGGCTTCGAGGATCTCACGTGCGAGCGCGAGGTCAACTGCTTCCACTGGTTTCGGTCTACGACCCTCCAAAAGTACGAGCGGTCGGCCTTTCACTGGCTTCATCTCGCGCGCCGCACCGGCGAGCCTGAGAACATCCAGCGATCCCTGCTCTTGAAGCACTTCGACGACTGCATCCAAAAATGACTTCACGCGCCCGATTATATATCACTGGCCACCTTTCCGGGATGCCCCCGTGGGGAAGGTAGCCGTGGCAAGCGTCTTTTCTCGCCGGGGGCTCCTGTTCAGCCCTGGTAAGAATCCGGCAGCAGTACGTGCTCGATCTGGATCGGGAATGCCACACGACGCGCGGGTGGATCGGCGGGCTTCTGCTTTGCGGCCTTCCTGCTGTTATGGGAGCCGAGTTAGCGCGGACATGATTTGTGGGTCCGCAATTCGCTCAGGAATCCACACCAGCGGGCCGCCACCCGGCGGACTGCGTAGAATTGCAAGTTGATTGATGGCGCCACAACAGATGCAAGGAAATAACCACCGCGAAGCGGTGTGATGTGAATAGCCGTGCGTGGAACGCACGGAAAGGGGTGAGGCAAGGATGAATTTAACAACCCCGAACGGGGTTGAACATGGATTGGGAACGGGGATTGTGCGGCCCCTGCAGGGTCGAAGAATAGATCGGGCCTGACTCGCACCGTGGGTTTCACCCACGGCTATTCAGCTTTCACCCCTTCGGGGTGAGTACGGACGCTCGCAGACACGGCTAAGCGGGCCGCGTCTGCGCCACCCCACCCTCACCCGTTCCGCTCCGCGAAACACCCTCTCCCGCCGTGGCGGGCGAGGGCTTGATAGTTGAGAGAAATGCCACGTCACACAAATCGTGACGTTCCTGCCGGTTTTGTAGCGGCGCTGTCCTCAGCGCCGGGAGACGCCGGTGGGGACACCGGCGCACGAGCTTCAAATTCCTCAACTCCGCAAAACACGAACCCGCGTCACACAATTCGTGACGTGGCTACCGGCTTCGTGATGCTACAATACGCCTCGTTCGAGCCGGGCGAATTGCCTATTGAGGTTTACAAATTATAGTGACAACATCCGCTGGTTCGGCGCTGTCCTCAGCGCCGAAAGACGCCGGTGGGGACACCGGCGCACCAAAAAAGCCGTCACTATAATTTGTAATTCTCAATAGCTTCGGCAAAGTAATGGAGGTCGTTTCACCGTTGGGATTGGCGGACAACATCGCGCGGATTCGAGAACGCATTGAAGCTGCCTGTCGCCGCGCCGGGCGTCAGCCCGAGGAAGTGCGGCTGGTGGCAGTTTCCAAAACGTTTCCCGTCGAGAGTATCCGCGAAGCGTTTGAGGCCGGCCTGCGGGATTTCGGCGAAAACCGCGTCCAAGAGGCCGCACAGAAGAGGCCGCACCTTGCCGGTCTGGACATCACTTGGCATCTGATCGGCCATCTGCAAAGCAACAAAGCGCGAAAGGCTCGAGACTTGTTCAAATACATACATTCC
>DATKST010000072.1:0-16182 GCA_035531475.1 Terriglobia bacterium | reverse complement strand
GCGGGGATCCATGCTCCGGACAACCCCTTTATCTGCACGAGTTCGGAATGCCACTGCGATATTCGGAGTGGATTCCCGCATTCGCGGGAATGACGATGAACGAACAAATTGAGACACTACCCGCAATGTCTTAGTGGCGGTAGAGTGGATTCGCGCCGGGAGAAATATTTACCGGGAATTTACTTGTCTGAGGCAAACCCCCGGTCGTTTCACCCATCGAATGGTTCAAGAGCGTTGTATTCTAAGTGGCAGCCCGGAAGGATACAATGGCTCAGTCCCTTCAAGAGCGGAGGCTTAAAATGAGGAAAATCTTTCTATTGGGTTTGGCATTGGCTTCCAGTGCGGCGCTTGTCGCGGCAAAATCCCCGCCCAGAGCTGTGGACTTTTCTGGTGCCTGGGTTCTGGATACCAGCCAGACCAAGAATCTGCCTCAAGGCCTTGACAGCTACAGCATGAATATTAAGCAAAGCGAGCAGCGGCTTGCCGTTCAAACCACCCTCAAGGGCGATCTGCGGCCGATGGCAAGTGTCCCCAATGGACCTAACGGACGAAATGGGCCCAACGCAGGTGGAAATCAGGGACCAGGAACGACGGGCCCCTATCCAGGCACGACGCCAGGCGGCTATCCGGGTGGAATGGGCGGCGGCATGGGCGTGCCTCGAATCGGAGGGATGGGGATGCCTGGCGGCATGGGCAGAGGACCCATGGGCGAAGGAATGCCCGGCGGCGGAATGCCTGGAGGCGGTGGCGGAATAGGCCGCCAACGCCACGGCAGAAAACCCCAGGGCGCCACGGCCTTCATGCTTTATCCGAGCCGTGCTGTCTACAACCTGGATGGAAGTGAATCGGCTGCGAAAATGGGCGGCGCTGGCCAGAACAACGCTACCTTGAGAGCCAATTGGGAAAAGGGTGGCAAGGAGTTGAGACTGGCGTTGACCGGCGACGATAATTCCGACCGGAGGGGCCGCCAGCTTCAACTGAAAGACGACTGGAAGATGTCCAAAGATGGCCAGACCCTCAAAGTTGACCGCACCGTGAAGACTCCGGGCGGCTCCAAAACTTTGCATCTTGTCTTTCACAAGCAAGACAGCACAGCAGCCACCAACCCTGCTTCTTGACATGCGTCCCGGGCCCGTTGTAAGTCCCTCAGCTCCGGCGGGGTGAGCTGGCAGGCGTAAAGGACAAAAAACCTCAGACATCTCTTGCCTTTCACCGAACGGCAAGCACAAACTGAAGGGTGCCTGAAACGAGCCTGGCGGCTAAACGTCATCCAACAAAAGCACCTTTTCGTCCCTCGCGCCAACTCTCTCAATTGATGAGGAAGCTGAAGCTGCTTGCCGATCCCACGGCTTGAGCGGGCATGGCGCGCTTTGGCGTTCCTATTGGGAACACCACACATCGAAATAGGAGGACAGGAATGAAGGCAGTTTTTCTGGATCAACCCGGCCAGTTTCGCGTGTCGGAGGTGGACCCGCCCGCTCCGCCCGGACCCGGCGAGGCGCTGGTGGCAACCCGCCGCGTGGGCGTTTGCGGAACGGATTTGCACGCCTACGAAGGGAAACAGCCGTTCTTCAATTACCCGAGGATTTTGGGACACGAATTGTGCGTCGAAGTCCTCGAAGCCGGCGAAAACGACTTTGAAATTGCCGCAGGAGATCGCTGTTCCGTCGAACCATACCTCCATTGCGGCCATTGTAAATCCTGCCGGCGCGGACTCACCAACTGCTGCGTGAATTTGAAGGTGCTCGGCGTTTCAGCCGACGGCGGCATGAGGGAGCGGTTCGTCCTGCCTCTACGCAAGCTGCACCCGTCCAAGTCGCTGTCATTCGATCAATTGGCCTTGGTAGAAATGCTTTCGATTGGCGCCCATGCCGTCGAACGGGCCTCGCTTTCGCAGAATGATGATGTCCTTATCCTGGGTGTGGGACCGATCGGCCTGGCGGTGCTTGAATTCGTGAGGCTGGCGGGACTGGAAGTCTCCGTTCTGGATGTCAACGAAGCACGGCTCGATTATTGCCGCAGAACCCTGAACATTCGAAACTGCATCGACGCCCGGCAAGAGCCGCTCGCCGCCCTCCGCGAGTTGAAGCACGGTGAATTGCCCACCGTGGTGTTTGACTGTACCGGCAATCCCAAGTCGATGCTGGGCGCGCTGGATTACATGGCACACGGCGGAAAACTGGTTTTTGTCGGATTGTTCCCCGGCGAAATCAAATTCAACGATCCTGCTTTTCATCTGCGCGAAACCACCTTGCTTTCCAGCCGCAACGCCACGGCCGTAAATTTCCGGCGGGCGATCCGCTTGCTCGAAGCTGGAGTGATTGACGCGGAGCGGTGGATCACGCACCGCGTCGCCTACAGCGAGGTCGCGGAACATTATCCGGTCTGGCTCGCCCAGAGCTCCGATTTCCGAAAGGCCATTGTTGAATGGTGACCCGGCCCCGGCCGGCGAGCCTGGCCAGTGTCCTGCCCTGCCCTTTCCCGCCGTGCCAGCAATGGTCCGCGCCCATGCCAGCGGGAGTCCGCGCCCATGCCAGCGAGGGTCCGCGCCCATGCCCGCACAGCCCTCTCCCCGCAAGCGGGGAGAGGGTGCCGCGAAGCGGCGGGTGAGGGGCACAAGTTCAAGTATGTACATTTATTCCCGAACGAACCTCAACCGTATTGGGGCTAGTCCCCAACCGGGGGTGAGGAACCGGTTTGCTTCTATCTTGTTCCCCAGTGTTCCCGCCGTGGGGTTTGTGATAACCTCGCTGGAATGAACCAGACTGCCGAATCCCAGCACCGGTTGCGCGAGATCTGCCGCATTGCGGCGCGGGTCTTCTACGAAAAGGGTTTCGACGGCGCCTCCATGCAGGATATTGCCAATGCCGTGGGTTTGACCAAGGCGGGTCTGTATCACCACGTCGGCAGTAAGGACCGGCTTCTGTTCGAGATTATGAATTATGGCATGGACATTTTGCAGGAAATGGTGCTCAACCGCATCGAGGCCATCACAGACCCCCGCGAAAAGCTCCGCCAGCTCATCATTGGGCATATTGACTTGATTGTGCGCGCGCGCGATATGGAGATCACCGTCATCCTGCACGAAAATCGCTCCGTAAAAGGAGACCTCCGGGAGAAGATCAATGCCAGGAAAAGGCAGTACATCCAGTTTTTGGAAAAGCTAATCGAGGAAGTGCAACGCCAAGCCGGCGTGCCGCCGCTGGTTTCCTCCCGGCTGGCGGCTTTCGCGCTTCTCGGCATGGTGAACTGGCTCTACCAATGGTACAGGCCGGGCGGCGGCGTGGTGCAGGATGAGTTGGCTGGCAATTATGCCGATTTCTTCTTCAGAGGTTTGTTGGACCGGGGCGGCGCTGAGTCCGCCGGCAAACCGGCATGAACGCGGCTTTTCAAGCTCAGTGTTACCGTGTATACGCTTTTCACCCTCGACCCAAGGGAGATTAATCACAAGAACATGTCTGACCCGGTTGTGGCGATTCAAGGCGAACGCGGCGCGTTCAGCGAAGAAGCGGTTTATAAACTCCTCGGCAAGAAGGTCAAGGTCCTGCCGCGTGAGACCTTCCCCGCCATCTTTGAGGCCGTGGCCAAAGGGAAGGCCAAATATTGCCTGGCGCCGGTTGAGAATACGTTGGCGGGATCGGTCTACGAAAACTACGACTTGCTCGTTGCCCATCAGTTGTCCATCATTGCCGAAGTCAACTTGCGAATCGTCCACAACCTGATTGCCTTTCCCGGCACGTCACTCACCAACCTGCGTCAAGTCTACTCGCATCCGGTGGCTCTGGCGCAGTGTACAAAGTTTTTTGAGCTCCATCCCCGCGTGGAGAGAATCCGTTATTACGACACGGCGGGTAGCGTGAAAATGCTCGGAGAGCGGAAGATTCCTGGGGCTGCGGCCATCGCATCAAGGATTGCCGCCCGTGTCTACGGCGGAAGAATCTTGCAGCGCGGGCTCGAAGATCATCGCCAGAATTACACGCGCTTCCTTCTGCTCTCACGCCGCGCCGCCGTCCCACCGGGCGCGAACAAAGTCTCGATTGTCTTCTCCACGGCGAATGTTCCCGGCGCTCTATTCAAGTGCCTCAGCGTTTTCGCCCTTCGCGATATTGACTTGACCAAGATGGAATCGCGGCCGTTGCGCGGACGCCCGTGGGAGTACTTCTTCCATCTGGATTTCGCCGGCAACACCCAAGACAAGAAGTGCCAAAATGCCTTGAACCATCTTGGTGAAGTCACCAATTTTCTGCGCGTCCTCGGCTGCTACCAGGCGGGCAAACGCTAGCGGCCGATTTGAAGAATCACCTTCGCTTCGCGGGTATCTAAATTACTTGGTTTCACCGGACGGCCTCCCCGCCGCCGGTTGTTTCCAGCCGGCCACAGGAACGCCCATCGGTAACTTTCCTGCCTCTTGCCATACCTTCCATGTGACAAAACACGAACGCGAAGTTAGAATGAATCTTGTCATCGCACTCGCCCGGGAACCGGGCAGGAATGGAGATTTATCTATGTTGAATAATATCGCTCGAGGTTCAGCACTGATTCTGTTTGCAACAGTCTTGGCCACAGCGTCTGCTCCCAAGACTCATGCTTTGCTCAAGAACTCACACCTCCAGGCCGCCGACCACGCCGTGGCAGGCGAGGTTGAGAAAATTGATTCTAAGACCAAAACCATGGTCATCAAAGCCGAAGACGGCACCGAGCACACCATTAAGTACACGGATAAGACCACGGTCCATGATCTTCAGGATGCCGCACACGCCACGGACCACATTGCTCACCAGGGTGACCATGTGGTGGTCCGCTACGCCGGTGAGGGCGAACATGCCACGGCCACGGACGTCGAGCACCTCGGCAATACTTCCATGAAAACCTTGGACGGAACCATCCAGAAAGTTGATACCACCTCCCACACCATCGTGGTTAAGAGTAAAGATGGAACACTGCACACTTACCACGTTGCCGACCGGGCCATGGTGGATACTGGCAAAAAAGTCGAGAACTTTTCTGAAACCTCCGCAAAGAAGGGCGAGCGGGTCACCGTCCACTACTCACAGGAGGCCGGGCAGGCGGTGGCTCACCTGTTTAAGCACTTTTGAATTGCAGTCGGGGGATGTTTCCCGGAACTTCGGTAGTGGTAAAGTTTGGACAATCTTTGGCAATAAAAATGCTGGAGATTAAGTGGTTGACGGGCCTGTTTTATGAATTGACATATACTAGTAAGTAATAATATAATGATATATTAAATCACAAGTAAATACGGTCATTTCGGCTTTGCGGATTTTTCTTTTAACTGCGCCTCCTTAGGTTCCTTTCAAACTTGTGCTACTGTCTTGCGGCCGGGAAAGCAAAGATATTGCAGCAGGAAACCAAGCGTTGTGAAGAAAAACCCCAACAATGCGAGGGAAGGGTCAAATTAGTTTTCTTGACTTTCCTGACCGCTCACGTATACAATTCTGTTATGGCAAAGAAACGGAAAAACCCTTATGCTATAGCCCTGGGTCGCAAAGGGGGCTTAAAAGGCGGACCAGCCAGAGCCGCCAACATGACACAAGAAGAGCGTAGTGCTAGCGCTCGTAATGCTGTGCTGGCGCGGTGGTCCAAGGAGAGAGCTTTGAAGCAGACCACGAAAACATGAGGTGGCGCAATGCCAGAGGTAAAAAAGATGATACCACTGCTGGGCCAAGAGGTAGCAGCATCTGAAGTCCCGATAACCAAGGCAAGCGAACCCTGGAGTGAATATCAGCTTGAGGATGGCTCCACCGTGAGGTTCAAGAGCGTGGCGACTTCTATCTTGCGGCTTGAGGGACAATACAACCAGGACGGGACCCCTATATACATCGTGCTGAGCGCCCCGGTCATCAACGTCGTCGACGCCTCAGCTAACCTGCGACAGAAAGTTCACTGAGATGGGAGCGCAAGCTTTACAGACTAACGACGTTTATCAGATCAACGCCTCCGCACTCGCGAGCGCGTTCAGGGGGAACATCGCTTCACTAGGGGTTCCCAAAACGCTTCTCCAAACAAGGGTCACTGTAAGCGTTGAAGGGGTCGGAATTAGTATTATCAATTCCAGAATTGAGCCTATGTCCACAGGCTCAGGAATGATGACGACATCCTTTCAAACTTACCTGGATCAGCCTATACTCCGCCTGTTCATACTGAGGAACCAATACGAAAAGCGTGTCAGAGATAAGTTCAGTGAGCTTATGAAAGCTTGGAAAACGGAGAGGAGCGCAACGTCATCATCAGCTCTGATCTCAATGCACCCAGCTTATCAGCGAATCATAGGACTTGGCTTGCCGGCTATTCCGCTGATCCTATGCGAACTTGGACGGGAATTAGACCACTGGTTTTGGGCGCTCAAGGCAATTACAGGCGAAGACCCAGTACCACCTAAGAGTCGTGGCAAAATGAAAGAAATGGCTGAGATGTGGCTGGAATGGGGAAAAAAACGAGGCTATGTCCGGTAACTGGCCGTCAATCCAATTTCCCAACCTGAACGACGACAACCACGAAATCCAAAGCGTTCCGACGCAAGAGTACAACTGCATTGCTTGGGCTGCCGGAGATACCCGAAGGTGGTGGTGGCCTGACGACCCCAAAGTCG
This sequence comes from Terriglobia bacterium, assembly GCA_035531475.1. Classification (GTDB taxonomy): domain Bacteria; phylum Acidobacteriota; class Terriglobia; order UBA7540; family UBA7540; genus CALCEB01. The sequence continues at coordinate 9,575 of DATKST010000072.1, read as the reverse complement.
GATACGGCTACTGGCCTCCAGGCGTAAAGAGAGAGGTAAGCCTGGATGCTTTCGTTGAGGCATACCAGACATTAGGCTACGAACCTTGCTTGAGTCCTACCTTGGAACTGGATTTCGAGAAAGTCGCCCTTTATGTTGATTCTGGAGGAATTCCTACCCACGCAGCCCTGCAACTGGCTAATGGCAATTGGACGAGCAAGCTCGGAGGTTTTGAGGACATCGAGCACAAAACGCTGGAATGCTTGAACAGCCAGCTTTACGGGGAGTCAGTCTCCTACCTTAGACGCCGACGCCGAATCAGACCCTTGGCCTAAGACTTCTTTCTGCAGCCTCGTTTACAATCCGAAGGGCGATCTGATTAATGTCCTCTTTAGGCTGGCGTTTAGGTGGCTTGCGCTTGGGCTTTGGAGTTGGTTTCTTTGGCATGATCCCAGCGCGGCACGTGGGCGACCGGTGGACAAGCTCTCGGGATTTCGAGCTGTACCACTACCGGAACTTCCGCCTGTTTGGGAGTACACCTTGGGGCCGCCGCTAGATCTCCCGGCGGCCTTCCATCGCTTTGACCATCGTCACTTCATCCGCAAACTCCAGTTCCGATCCCACCGGAATGCCCATGGCAATCCGCGTTACTCGCACACCGAGGGGCTTGATGAGCTTGGAAAGGTAGATGGCGGTTGCCTCGCCTTCGACATTGGGGTTGGTGGCAACGATGATCTCCTTCACTTCACCGTTCTTCAGGCGCTCCAGCAGGCTTTTTACCTTCAGTTGCTCAGGCCCGATGCCTTGTATCGGTGACAGGGCGCCGTGCAGCACGTGATAGAGTCCGTGAAACTCGCGCGTCTTCTCGACCACCAGCACGTTGTAAGGTGTTTCCACCACGCAGATCACGGAACGGTCGCGGGAAGTGTTGGCGCAATACTCGCACGGGTCTTGCTCGGTCAGGTTGTTGCAGACGCTGCAGAGGCGAATCTTGTCCTTGGCTTCGAGGATGGCTTGGGCCAGCCGCCCGGCGTCTTCGCGCGGCGTGCGCTCAATGTAAAAGGCGATTCGCTGCGCGGACTTCTGACCAATGCCGGGAAGCCGTTTCAATTCATCGATCAAGTTGGCCAGAGGCGCGGCAAGGTCCTTCATGCAAATCGTCCCTTTTGTGTGATCAGGAAAAGGCGAGGGGATTTCAACGCCAACCGGCAGGTCAAGCGCGCATTAACACGAATTATTCCCGAACTTACCGATCGCGGACCCGTTAACCTGTGGGTCGGCGAGCCGCTTGGGGGTAACCCGCCCAAAGACAGAATGTGTCAGCGTAACTGCGAATCGAAAGCCTACGTCAACCCGGGAATATTCAGGCCACCGGCGAGGTTGCCGACGCGGCTTGCCAGTTGCTCATCCACGCGGCGGGCGGCTTCATTCACGGCGGCCTGAATCAAATCCTGAAGCATTTCGGCGTCTTTGGCATTGAAGACTTCCGGATCAATCTGCACGGCCACCAAATTCTTCTGGCCGTTCATTTTCACCGTCACCATTCCCCCGCCCGCCGACGACTCCAACACCAGATCATCCAGTTGCTTTTGCAATTGTTCCTGCAACTGCTGGACCTGCTTCATAATCTGCTGCATTTGTTGCAGATTTTTCATGGTTTACTCCCGGGTTAAGTCTGTTACGTCCATCAAAGAGCCCTCAAACCTTCTCCGGAATGCTTCAACCGCTGCGTCACTCTTGGCGCGTTCCTGGGCGCTAGGGATTGCCGTACTGGTTGCTCCTTCTTGTCCAAGTTTAACATAAATGCGGACAGGCTGGCCCAGCACCTTCTGGCAAGCCGCCCCCAGCTTCTCCAGATGCTCGCGGCTTTTAATCAGATCGACCGCCCACGCTCCTTCACGCGAAAAGAAGAAGTGAACTTCGCCGTTTTCGTAGCGCCAGCCCGCAAGCGGATTCAGGCAACTTCCAAGAAACTTGGATTGAGAAAACAATTCGGCTTTAATGGCCTCAAGGCGCGCATCTCCGCCGGAGCGGGCAGCGTTCGATTCCGCCGGCAAAGCCGGCGCGGCACGAACTGCGGCCGGCGACGCCGCCCTTGTGGATTCCGGAGTGCTTCGAGGAGGTGCGGGTGGCGCGGCTTCGCGCTCAACAGCCGGGGCGATGTCTCGGTGCGCTCTGGGCATTCCAGGCGGAGCCGATGATCCGGGCCGGGGCGAAGGCTTGCCGGACGCCGTGGGTTGAACTCCGGGAGGCGCTGCGGCCGCTGGCCCGCCCGTTCGCGGACGAGCCGGCACATTTCCCGATTCAAACGCCGCCAGCAAGCTTTCAATCGCCACCAACTTCCTGGCATGAACCAACTTGATCAATCCCATCTCCAAATGAAAACGCGGATGGAGGGAATATCGCAGTTCACCCTGGGTGCGCAGCAGAACCTGGAACCAGCGGGCAAGGTCTTCTTCACGAAATTGCGCGGCGAGCTTCGCCACTTCTTCCCGCTCCTGTTTCGGACCTTGAATCAGCGGGCTCTCGCCGCCGCAGCTTCGAGCAATCATCAAGTTCCGAATGTAGCGGACAAATTCGCCACAAAAGTGGGCCAAGTCGTAGCCTTCAGCCGAGAGCTGATGGACCTGCTCCAGAACCCGGCGGCTGTCGCCCGCCAGAATCGACTCCACCATTTCCCGCAGCAACTTGGAAGGAACCACGCCCAACATTCGCCGCGTGACCTCCTCATCCAACGCATTGCCGCTGGCGGCAATCGCTTCATCGAGAAAGGAGAGAGCATCCCTCATGCTGCCTTCGGCAGCCTGGGCAATCGCGGCAAGAGATTCTTCCGGTGCTTGAACCTTTTCAAGCCCGCAAACTTCCACCAGCCGTTCCTGAATCTCCGATTCGTCGAGCAGGCGGAACGCAAAATGCTGGCAGCGGGAGTGAATCGTAGCGGGAAGCTTGTGAGACTCTGTGGTGGCCAGAATGAAGACGGAGCGGGGCGGCGGTTCTTCCAACGTCTTTAACAAGGCGTTGAATGCTTCCGGGGTCAGCATGTGCGCTTCGTCAATGATGAAAATCTTATAGCGGTCGCGCGCCGGCAAGTAACGGACGTTTTCCTTGAGCTCGCGAATTTCATCGATGCCCCGGTTGGAAGCGGCGTCAATTTCCAGCACGTCCACCGAATTCCCGGCGGCAATCTCCAGGCAAGAGTCGCACACGCCGCAAGGCGCCACGGTGGGACCGTGGATGCAGTTCAGGGCGCGGGCCAAAAGCCGGGCGGTGGTCGTCTTGCCTACGCCGCGCGCGCCGGAAAAGATATAACCGTGCGCCACGCGGTCATGCACAATGGCGTTCTTCAGGGTATCCGTCACCAGCCGCTGGCCAACGACGTCATCAAAGCTGCTGGGCCGGTATTTCCGGGCTATCACCTGGTAGGACATGAAGGGGATTGGCGGTTTTGCGCGTCGCGGCCTTTCCAGGCAATGCAGACATGACAATCGTCCGTTGTGCCCGCCGCAAAATTCACGTCTTGAACTCAGCCAGCCAACTCATTTTCTGGCCAGACTTCGGGCCAACCGCGGCACACAGAGAGGCTCAGTACCGTTGCTTCCTTCCGGACCTGGCGGGGTTCCCGAGTATCCGTTGCGCAGAGCCCGAAGTCTGAAAACTGGATTCGCAATCCATTGCCGCAAACCAAAAAAGGCAAGCAAAAATCAGGACAATTCCTATGGGGTGCGTTCCTGCCCCAATTCCAAGTTGCATTGAGGGTAGAACTTCCCCTAAAGCCAACTCGGTTGATGGTAGCATGTGCGGTCCGAAGCCGTCGAGTAGATTTGAACGGGGCAAGGCTGCGCCAGCACCGCCTTCGCCGTGGGGAATCCAGCGCCCTTCACGGGATACGCGCGCTCCACATCCCATTGGCGCAAGATTAAAGCATGGTATTCTCAGGTTTGAACCAGGCTTTACTTTAGAAAACAGGGAGGCGCGACATGGGGAAAATCCGGAAAACACTGGGGATTAGCATTGTTCTGATTCTTGGCGCTTCGCCGTGCGCGGCGACCACGATTGTGGCCGTTCACACCCAAGGGCAGGTTCTTCTGGCTTCTGACGGGCGCATTACCTATTATGTGGGGAACAAAGAATCGACCGGGAAGGGATGCAAGATCGTCAAGACCTTAAATTGTGCATTCGCAGCCCGCGGAGTGCTTCTCCAAACTGCGGCGCACTTCAATTTGCAGAGTCTAGGCCGGCGAGCCTGCCAAAGTGCGGACAATTTGCCAGACGTCGTTGCCAATTTTTCGAGGATTGCCAGGGATCCAGTTCTGAAGGGTTTGGGAGCGGTGCGGGTCGATGAGCCGGAATCCTACCGCCGCAATGTATGGAACCAGGCGGCCATCGAAATTGTATTCGCTGGTTATGACCGGGACCACCAGCCCACCGCCATTATCAAGCGGTATCAGGTGAATGCGTCAAACCAGGTTGAAGAACCCCCGGTCGAAGCTCTGGCCATCAATCCGCGCATTCGGAAGGCCATCGCCGTTGCCTATGCCGGGGAATACGCTGCCATCAAGAGCTTTCTGGCTGCGAACCCCCAATGGATCGACGTAACGCCGCCGCTCCAAATCGCAAAGGAGCTTGTGCAGCTTGAGATTCACAGTCACGCTCCTGGCGTCGGAAACCCCATTGCCATTCTGCGGGTTGGAGCCAATGGACTGAACTGGATCGATAGAGGGGCGTGCAGGGATCAAAGCGGTAGCTCCACCAACGGCAGTCAATAAAGGTCTGCTTTCCCAGCATGATTCTGGATCGCGGTGTTTCGCCCTTTTGCAAGAGTCCGGCGTGCTCCCACTTCATGCTGCCGGCCATCTTTGAATACTTCGCCCATCTCCACCACTTGCGAAAGGAGCCTGCCGGCCTATGGCTGGGATCATAATCCGTGCGGCGGCCAAGACCGACCTCGCACGCTTGACCGAGATCTACAACCATTATGTGGTCCATACGGCCGTTACCTTTGATGTTGAGCCCTATTCGGTCGAACGCCGCGCGGCATGGTTCGAACAGTTTGACCTGAAAGGCCGGTACCGCCTATTGGTGGCGGAGGAAAACGGCATCGTCCTTGGCTACGCCGGGGCCACACGGTTCCGCCCCAAGCCCGCTTATGAAACGACGGTGGAGACGACGATCTATTGCGCTCCCGAGGCGGTTGGCAAGGGAATTGGCAGGAGCCTCTATTCGGCGCTGTTCGCGGCCATTTCCGGCGAGGACATCCACCGAATCGTGGCGGGATACACCGTACCGAATCCGGCTTCGGCGGCGCTCCACGGGCGTTTCGGGTTCAAACGAGTCGGGACCTTTAGCGAGAATGGCCGGAAATTTGGACGCTATTGGGATGTGGCGTGGACAGAGCGGCCCCTCCACCTGCCCGGATAGAGATGATGGCATCCCCTTTTGCCTTTGCGATAGGACGCTCAACCCCAGGGCAACGCAAACAGCCGAAGCATCGGACCAGCCGCGATGGCCGCAGGCTTTTCGGGATCGGCGCGGAGCCGCGCGGCGAGCTGAAGCGATATGACGCGGGCGAACAGGAATTGGTGCCCTACCTCAACAGGCTGGAAGTACGATGGGTGACGTTTTCACCCAATGGACGCTGGGTGGCCCTTCACGCCCGAGTCCCCGACTCCTTCCTCTGCTAAACTGAAATCTCTATGCGTCATCTCGAAGCACAAGTCATGCCCTTCTCTGTCCAGGCCAACGTCCCGCTCAAGCCTTATACTACTTTCAAGATCGGCGGTCCGGCGCGCTGCTTCGCTGAAGTGCAATCCGCCGCTGCCGTGCAAGAGGCGATCCAGTTTGCTTCTACGCAACATTTTCCCCTGTTCGTCCTTGCTGGCGGCAGCAATGTGCTGGTGAGCGATCGTGGCGTGGAAGCAATGGTTCTTCACCCCAGGAATTCCGGTATCAGAATGGCCGAGGATGCTCCCGGCCAAGTTCTGGTCCGTGTCGAGGCCGGCGAAAGCTGGGATGGGGTGGTGGCTTGGGCAACCGAAAATGGCTATTGGGGAATCGAGAATCTCTCTCACATTCCCGGCCAGGTGGGTGCGGCGCTGGTACAGAACATTGGGGCCTATGGCCAGCAAATAAGCGACGTTCTTGAAAGCTCCCATGTAATCAGTCTGGAGACCGGCGAGGCCAAAATCCTCGGTGCAAAAAACTGCCGGTTGGGCTATCGCTCGAGCATCTTCAACACCACGGAAAAGGGCGAATGCCTGATCTGGGCACTAACACTCCGCCTCAAGAAGCACGGTGAGCCTAATCTGAAGTACCCTGACCTTGCGAGTTGGTTCGAGGGTAATCCTAAACCATCACTTGAAGATATTCGCGCCGCGGTCATCACCATCCGCGACCGCAAGTTCCCCTACCCGTGCGGGGAGAAAGGTGGCAACGCCGGATCATTCTTCAAGAATCTGATGCTGAATGACGTTCAATACCGGAAGCTCCAACTTGCCGTGACCAAGAATTTTGATGCGGCCACGCTGAACCAACTTCATGCGCTCCGCCAGCGATTGACTTCGGGTTCCGCCATCAAGATCCCTTCGGCGTTCCTGATCGAAATTTGCGGTCTCAAGGGATTTGGCGTTGGCGGCGCTCGTGTGAATGAGTCGCAGCCCCTAGTAATCTTGAATCAAGGCGGGGCGACGGCGGATGATGTCCTGAGCTTGGCGCGGCACATTCGACAGACGGTCCACCAACGCACCGGCATGGTTCTTCCCCTTGAGCCGGAGCTTGTGGGCTTCACACTCGAGGAAGTTCGAAGCAGCATGGCGCTCAGCTCCTGAACGAAATTGTAGGGGCGACCCTTGTGGCCGCCCGCAGGCAGGCACACGGCCTGCCCCTACAACACCGCAAGTAAATCCGGAAACGCCATGAGCGCAGACCCAAGACTCCCAATTTCGGCTCACGACAGCCAGGCACCCCGAGGCCGGTTCTCCGTTGCCATGCTGTTTGCCAGCGCAGGCGGATTGGTGGGTTTCGCCCTGGGAATCATTGAGGGAGTTCTTCTCTTCACCACTCCGCGCGCTTCGGGGCTGCTCAAGCCGGATACACGCTACGTGGTTTTGTTTCTTGCGCCTCTCGCCGATGCGATTCCCTTTGCCACGCTTGGTTTCCTGCTCGGTCTGCCCGCAGTCTTTCTTGTCCGGCCTCGACCCGCCCTTTCGAGAATGCTGGGCTCGATTGGAATCGGCGCTGCTGGAGCTTATCTTGCCTGGACGCTTGACTGGTTCCGCATCGGACTCGGCCTCATCTTCCCAAGCCGGTTGGAGGTTAGAACTCCGGTTGTGGCCTTCGCTCTCTTTACTGCCGGAGCTTGGGCCGTGTTGTGGTTCATTCGGGAAAAGCTCGGCGTACTACGCTGCAGCTCCCGTCGCCACGTCGCGCTCCGAATTTTTCAGGTCACTTCAGCCTTCGCCACTCTCTGTGTTGCTGGAATTGTGCTTTATGCGATGAATCGGCCTTACCCTTCTTCTCCGCCCTCCACGCCTGTAGCTTTGCGGGGCCGGCCCAACATCGTCCTGATCGTCATGGACACGGTTCGCGCCGATCACCTTTCCTGTTACGGCTACCGCCGCCCCACGACACCCTTCATTGACAGCTTGGCAGCTCGCGGCGTGATGTTTCAGGATGCCGTCGCCCCGACATCCTGGACGCTCCCGGCGCTGGCCTCAATCTTCACGGGACTCTTGCCCCACCAGCACGGCGCCGGTTGGGCCGCGGCCATGTCGCAGCAACCCTGGACGCTGGCGAAAATACTGCGGGCCATGGGCTATGAGACGTCGGGATTCAGCGCCAATCCTTTTTACGGGCTGGGCGCCTGGGGCCTGGATCACGGGTTTGACGAATACATGGATGATAGCTACTCCGTCCGCCATAACCTTGCTGTGACTTTCACCGGGCAGACGCTCTATCGCTTTCTTTACCGCTCGCTGCTGCGTTACAACCAGTTCAACCACCGCGACGCCGAAGATGTGAACAGCGACGTGCTGCGCTGGTACCAGCACCGCTCCAACCGCCCCTATTTTCTCTTTATTAACTATATGGACGCCCACCGGCCTTATCTCCCGCCCGCGTCTTACGACCATCGCTTCGGGCGAATCTCCAAGAGCCTGCTGGCCCGTATTTCAGCCTCGTTTCCCGCTGGCCACCCGGCCACGCTTTTTTCCGCCACTGAAAATCAGCAGTTGATCGACGCTTATGACAATAGTCTCGCCTATCTCGACACGCAGATGGGACGATTAGTTCAAACGCTCCTCGAATCGCCCGGCGGAGCCAACACTTTCGTCATCATCACCGCCGACCACGGTGAAGGTTTTGGCGACCATGGTACTTACGATCACGGCTACAACCTCTATAGCGAGGTCCTTCACGTTCCATTGATCGTTCAAGGTCCCGGCGTTCCCGCCGGGCGGCGTATTCCAGACTTGGTAGGTACACGCCGCCTGTTTGCTACGGTTTTGGACTTGGCAGCCGGCGGCAAGCTACCGCTGAGTGAAGCCAGCTTGCAAGGCTACTGGCAGGGTACTGGGGCACCGCAGCGGCAGGATGTGATCTCAGAACTGGAAGTGAGAACTCACAGCGCCAATCGCCCTGCGGAGATCAGCCTGCGCAATCAAGACTGGCACTTGATCCTGGATTCGCGGGGAAGTGCTTCCTTGTTTAATTGGCAACAGGATCCGGAGGAGCGCCTGAACCAGGCCGATGTGGCGGGTCTGCTCGACCTTCGAGCGTCACTCAATGCGCGCTTACGGGCGGCGGTGGGGCAGTCGGTCCTGCCGTGGCTCAATCTTGGTTATCTGAAGCCTTTGGACCTGCCAGGCCAGGCTTTCATTCAACAACTCGCTGCGAGAAAATCACCGTGGCCCGCAGCGGGCCGACCCATCGGATCTTCGCAAGCCCTCTTTAAGCATGCAACCTCTCAAAAGCCAAACATGCCCGAACAACAAGAACGAGAGAATCTCCGCAGCCTGCCGTATTGAGGGCAATCCAGCCTGCGAGAGACAATGACGATTCCCGCCTTGCGGGGAGAGAACAAAAGCGGCAATTGCCACGTGGCCGTCATTCGCACCCTCTCACCGTTTGCGGGGAGAGCCGGGAACCGCGCAGCGATGGGTGAGGGGCTCTAATTCAACCCCGCCAAAGACGCGGGGATTCGGTCTACGATGGTCTCGCGCCCTGTTGCCATGCGAACCATCCTCACTGGCCTTTGCGCGGAATGGAGATGCCCGTGGCGGGGGCCACGTGGTAGATGGCGGAATAGCTGCCCTGATTCACGGCCAAGCCAACGTGCCCGCGCGAATCAATGTAAAGTAGGGGCTTGCCCAGCTCGACATCGCTGAAAGTCTTCACGAAGGGAACCACAATCCGCTTGGCGCCCAGAATCACCGGCACTTCGTTGCCGTGCCGGTAGCCGAGCTTCAAAAAGTCCCGGCCTTCGATGTTGGAGATCAGGCTGCCGAACGGGCGGTCAACGGCGACGACGGTTCCGCTGATGCCGCGCGCGTTCAACTTTTCTTCCGGGATGTTGATGCGGACAAGGTTACTCAGGGGAACTT